>CAZICS010000001.1:0-163735 GCA_964537835.1 uncultured archaeon
TTGTGAGAAGAAATACAAGAAAAGGTTTTAAGGCAGGAGCTTTGAATAATGCTTTAAAATATTCAAAAGGAGATATAATAGTTATTTTCGATTCTGACTTTGTTCCTGGGAAAAAATTCTTGAAGAGAATAGTAAAACCTTTTTTCAAGGATGAAAAAATAGCAGTTGTTCAATCCAAAATGGGATTTTTAAATCCTGACCAGAATGTGATTACAAAATTTGCTTCTTCGCTTCTAATGATTTACTACAACTGTTGGATACATCTAAAAAACAAGTTTGGAACAGTTTTCTTTTGTGGGAGCGGCGGAGCTATTAGAAAAGATGTTCTGTTAAAAGCAGGAGGCTGGAATGAAGAGAGTTTAACAGAGGATACAGATTTATCCATAAGAATTTTAGAATCAGGTTATAAACAAATTTATCTACCAAATCTTAAAGCTTCAGGGGAAGTTCCTTTCACGCTTTCAAGCTTTTTAAGACAGCAAATGAGATGGGCTTATGGAGTAACTGCAGCTTTCAAAAACTATTGGAAAAGGATTTGGTTTAGTTCAAGCTTTTCTTTACCTCAGAGGATTATCATAACTTTAATTACCCTAGGTTGGATAGTTTCTCCTTTCGTAGTTCTAACAACTTTTTTCGGCCAGCTAGCTTGGATAACAGGAGAACCTAGACCTCTTCGATTGAGCGATGTAATTCAATTCTTCACTTACTTTGCTCTTACTTCAGGATTTTTGGCTTTGGGCTTAGTTGGTCTTTATAGGGAAAAAAGATTATCGAAAATTTCATTCTTGTTTCCTGCATCCTTAACTTTAGGTTTATGTCTTTCTTTGGTTGGCTCAATCGCTTTCTTCAAAGCCATGCTAGGGAAAAAACATACTTGGTTTAGAACACCAAAGTTTGGAAGTATTTCGATAATAGAATTTTTCAAAAAGCTTTTTGGTAAAAAATAATTACTTGCATTTTTCCCACTTGGAAAAATTTCTTCTTTCATAAAATTCTAGCAAGGTCCCTATCCAGTAGGCAAATAGAATTATTAGAACATAAGGGAAGAAAAAGATAAAAGCTATTAAATTATAAATGTTGAACTCAGAGAATCTGAAGAGGGAATAGAAGTTAAAGCTTAAGCTTAGGATAAAAACTACTATAGTTAAAAGAAGCAACGGAGTTAAAGCATAAGCCCCTATCATGGTTTTGTAAATCAATTCAACCATCCCAAAAACAGTGAACCAATTAAAGAAATACTTGAAAACCTCTAAAGAAATTACATTTCCATAAGCAAGAAAATAGTTAAAGTATCCGCTTAAGATTTGGTAAAGAACAAGAGGCAGGTAAAGGAAGGAATGAAAATACCAATAGAGTTGAGTCGGTACGGAGAAAAATCCGACGCCAATATGCTTTCTACTGAATAGAAACTTGTAATGCTTTCTCACAACTTGTAAAGTCCCTCTAATCCATCTAACTCTTTGTTTCAACCATCCTCTTATAGTTTCTGGAACTCTTGTATAAGCTACTGCATCAGCCATTCTTATCTCAAAGCCAGCCTTCCTCAAATAAAAGCAAATGTCATAATCTTCTACAGGAGTATCTCCCTTAAAACCACCAATTTTTTCTATCGCGCTTTTCCTAAAAGCACAAAATCCTGGGAGTATGCATAAGCCATTAGCCTTTTCGCAAATGCTTTTCCAGCCAGAGATTATTGCATAATCAAAAGCTTGAAGCCAAGTCAAGAATTTTCTAGATCTTTGGGCTCTGAGGACAGAAGCAACGGCACCAACCTTTTTTTCTCCAAGCGGTTGAACGATTTTCATCAAAGCATCTCTTTCTATTTTTGTGTCAGCATCCAATGCAACTATTATTTCATTTTTCGCAATTTTTAACCCTAAGTTTAGTGCTTTTGCCTTTCCTTGATGCCTTCCTTTTATAAGCTTAACCATAGGATTTTTTCTCGCAATTTTTTTTGCTATTTCCGCTGTTCTATCCTTAGAACCATCGTCTACAACTATTACTTCTTTCTCATTCGGATATTCAGCGTTCAACACACTTTCTAAAGTAGCTTCTATATTTTCCTCTTCATTATGTGCAGGAATTACTACTGAAATTGGTGGAAAAAATTTTTTCCTCAATCCTTTTTTTCTTGGTAAAACTATTAACAAAATCCAAGAAGAATAGATTATTATTAGCACAAGAGTTATCAAAGTCAGTAAAATTTCAACTAGCATTCAATTGAATAAATACTTTTAAAATTAATAAAAATATGGGAGAATGGTAAGTTTGAGAAAAGTCTATCTGATTGCCGGCATTCTTTCTCTGATTCTTTATCTAGCTGGAATTTTTACCGGCTATTTTCTTCAATCGACCATTTTTAGCGAGGTTGAAAAGAATATAGATGAACTAAAAGAAGATTTGGAGAATGCTCAGCTAGAATACATGTTCCTTACTTTAAAAGCGAAAGGAAGTTGTCAAATGCTTTCTTCTTTAACCAATGAGCTAACTTCACGCTTATACTCTATTTTAGATGAGTTAATCAAACTTGAAAATAGACAAGACCCGAAATTACAAGAACTTAAGAGGGAATATACTTTACTCGCAATAAGAACATGGATATTAAAGAGTAATACAAAAGAGGTTTGTGAAGAAGATGTCTTACCAATTCTTTATTTCTATTCAATTCCATGCAAAGATTGTTTGGAGCAGGGAAAAATACTGGACGAGTTCAAAAGCAAATACAGAGGAAAGCTCTTGACTTTTACTGTAGATGCAGGAGTAGATTTGCCGATAGTTCAAACTCTCCTCAAATCCTATAACATTACAGAAACACCTGCTTTAGTGATAGAGGATGAAGTTTATCAAGGTCTTGTCTCGAAAGAAGAAATTAAAAGCTTAATGTGTGAAAAGCTTGAAGGAATAGCTTGCTAAAGTAGCTTAAGCTTTCCAGTTATTCTGTCTATCTTTTTCTCTTCGGCAGGCCCTATTGCCAAACAAATTACTTCCCCTTTCTTCACTTGGGTTAATCCAGCATCTCTAATTAACACACAAGGCAATTTTGCCATTTTTGTCTTCCTATAAATTTTTTTCAATTCTTTCAAATCCTTAACTTTTAAAACAATTTTTTTTGCTCCTTTTTTCTCCCATTTTTCAAGAACCTTTTTACTAACAAGCTTGACAGCAGCTAAGGAAGCATGGGCGGCATGAGCAGCTATTTTCCCTTTTCCAAGCTTCAAATCCTTTCTAAAGATTATGACTTGCTTGTACATTACATCAGCCCTAACCAGCTAGCTAAATAAGGTATGGCAAAAAAGCTTGCATAAGCTATTAGAATGCATCTTGCAACCTTACCGATACAAACTCCCACAAAAAACTTCTTTATGTCATAATTTCCTATTCCTGCCGAAATTCCGATTATGTCGAAAGGAAAGGGTATGAAAGCGGCTATCGGCAAAATCCAGAATCCATATTTTTTAAAGAGATTAGTCAGAAATCTTACAGTTTTGCCAACTTTTCTATTAACTTTTTTTTCCTTTATAATTTCTCTGCTTCCCAAGCCAACCAAATAACCTGTTAATTCTCCTCCGGCAGCCCCAACGCCTGCAAGTATTCCTACTCCAAGAGGGTTTAAGCCTAAGCCAGAAGCAGCGAAGGAGATGACAGCGTCCAAAGGAAATGGTATGAAAATAGTTGAAGTTCCAATAAAGCTTATTACCAATACTCCTGCATAGGAAAAAGTTTTTACCATCCAGACGAAAAAGCTCGAAAGTTCAAACATAATTAAATTTTCTTTTTTGACCTTAAATTCAATATTTAAGCTTCTTTAACCAAATTTTAATTAGATGAAGGTTTTAGTTCCATTAGCAAACGGGTTTGAAGATATAGAAGCATTTACTGTTATTGATATTTTAAGAAGAGCTGGAATTGAAGTGGATATAGTTGGAATTCCTAGTACTATGATAACAAGCAAGGTTGGAGTTAGGATTATGGCGGAAAAAAGGATAGATGAGGTTGATCCTGAAGAGTACGATGGTATCGTCTTGCCCGGAGGTGACCCAGGATATAAAAATTTGGAAAGGTCAAGGCGATTGCTTGAACTAATAAAAAAATTGAATGAAAAGAATAAGCTAATAGCTGCTATTTGTGCTTCTCCTTCTATACTCGCTAAGCTTGGGATTCTCAACGATAAAAAGGCTACTATTTATCCTGGAATGGAAAGGTTATTACCCCATCCTAGGGAGGGAAAGGTTATAGTCGATAAGAACGTAATCACATCCCAAGGGCCTGGGACAGCTTTGGAGTTTGCCTTAAAAATAGTCGAGTATTTGTCTGGAAAAGAAAAAACATTAGCGCTTAAAAGGGCTTTGGTCGTCTGAATGGCGAATCTCGAAAAAGAAGTTTTGAAAGAATTGGCAAGGAAGCTGGTAGCTAGGAAGAGTGAGATAAAGGATTTCTTAAAGAAAAAAGTCAAGAATGGGGATAGAAAGCTTGAAACCATAACAAAAAGTTTAAAGGATAAAGGTTTAATTACTTATGTTTCTGTAATAGGAGAAAGTTGCATAGCAATAACCCAGAGGGGGATGAGAGAATTAGAGGGATAGATAAAAACCTAAAGAAGGTTATAATAGCCTTGATAATATTGCTCATCGCTTTCTTCATCGCAGACCTTTGTACTTCTTACATAAGCGTTTGTCAGCAAGTTAATGGAAGCTATGAATGCGGCTTAGAACCTGTTATAAACTTGCTCCCTAAAATCTCTAGATGAAAATTTTTAAATTCTCGTTCGATATTAATTTTGATAGCCCCGTCGTCTAGCGGCCAAGGATCCCGGGCTTTGGTCTAAACCAAAGCTTTGATTCAAGATGAAAGAAACCCGGGGACGGCGGTTCGAATCCGCCCGGGGCTATTTTTTGAGCGATTTTTCTATTAGAGATGGAAGGATGAGAAAAGCTAGGAAGCTTGCTAAAGTTAAGTAAACGTTTCTGGTTAAAGCTATTAAAAATCCAAAGTAAGAGAGTAAAAAGCATCTTGGGATAGAACCAATCAAGGTAAATACGAAAAAATTCTTGAAGTTGATTCTTCCAAAGCCACAGCCAACAGAAAAAATTTTGTAAGGTATGAAGGGAATTATTCTTCCTATTAAAATAGATAGGTTACCCCATCTTTTAAACCAACTCTCCGCAAACCTTAAATTTTTTGGATCTATCAAAAAATACCTTCCATACTTCTTAAGAAACGAATTGCTTCCCTTTCCAAGCCAGTAACCGACTATAGAGCCCAAGCTCGAGCCTATTCCACCAAATATTGCTATTAATATGGGCGAAATTCCTAGAAGTCCTGCCGATACTAAAACAGCTTCAGAAGGTAGTGGAAAAATGCTTGACGAAAGAAAAGTACCTATTACTATTCCAACTAGCTTAAAATTTTTCATAATTTCCTGGCAAAAGCTTAGTAAGTTGAAAATTTCGAGCATAATTATAATTTTGAATTTAAAGCATAAATTAGGAAAAGTTAAGAAGTTAATTGTTCATAAATTAATTGATGATAGAGCAAACAGCTTTGGTAGTTTTTACAAATTTAATTCCGGGAGTTGAGCAGGTAGGCGCAATCCCCCTAGGTTTATCCTTGGGTTTAGACCCAATTTTTACTTTCTCCGTTTCCTTGCTAGTCAATTCCTTTCTCTTCTTTCCGATATTTTTCATCCTAGAAATGTTTTACTGGAAATTTCTTTCGAGGATAAAGCTTGTTAAAAAATACGTTGAGAAAGCAAGAGAAAAAGGAAAACCTTATGTTGAAAAGTATGGGATAGTTGGAATAACTTTGCTCATGCTTTTGCCTTCTCCCTTCAGCGGAACCTATACGGCTAGCATTCTAAGCTGGTTTTTGGGCTTAGATTGGAAGAAATCTTTTCTCGCAATATTTCTCGGTTCCTTTTTGGGCGGAATCTTCGTACTACTCATTTCTCTAGGTGCAATTAACTTAATCTTCTCCCTTTTCTAAAAATTATTCGATAGAATGCTAGTCGAAATGCTAGAAATTATAATCTTAATCCTTTTTTCGCTACTTCTTTACTTCTGGTTTAAGAATAGGGAATGGAAGTTGAAATTTGAACAAAAAGTTAAAGAATTCTTGGAAAAGGAAGAGGAAAGGATAAGGGCTGATGCGATAAAGAGAAGTGCAAGCATTCTTTCTGGAAAAGCTCTGGAGAAATTAGTTCCTTTCCTTGAAATTTTTCCTTATGACGCTCACGACATAAGATGGTTGGGAGATCCCATAGACTTCATAGTTTTTGACGGTTTAGCAAAAAAAGAACTCAAGCAAATAGTTTTTTGTGAAGTTAAATCTGGAGAGAGTAAACTTAGCGAGACTCAAAGAAGAATTAAGGAGTTGGTTGAAAATAAAAAAGTAAAATGGGAAGAATTTAAAATAAAGAAAAAAAGTTAAAATTTTTTATCTCTTCTTTTTCTTCTTTTTCTTTGTTTTCTTTTTCTTACCTTTCTTTTTCTTCTTCTTTGCCAAACTTTACACCTCCACAATTCCTAATTATAATATATCGCAACTTCAATAAATTTTTTTCTTTTTATTCTATTTTTACCAAATACTTTTATGAAGCTCAAAATCTCAGCAACTTTTTTTGGAAGATGCGATATTTGCAAGAGAGAAAAATTAGTTTTTTCTGTTGGAGATGAAGATTCAAAGAAAGTTGTCACTCTTTGCAAAGATTGCGTCGAAAAATTGGATGGGATGCTTGCTTCCGAAGTTGTTAAAAAATTTGGAAAGAAAAATGAAAAGGCATTCGAGTAAAATTTACTCTTTGGGTGGTAGATTTTCTTTAAAGCTCGCTGGATAAAAAGAAAAATTATGAAACTTAAATTTCTAATTTTTTTGCTCATTCTTTTGGTTCCACTAACTTTTTTGGAAAGGTCTCCAGTCAAAACTCTTGTTACAGTAGCTAGAGTTATCGATGGTGATACGCTCGAATTGGCCAACGGAAAAAGGATAAGATTGCTCGGAATCGATGCTCCAGAAAAAGGACAATTTTTCTATGAGGAAGCGAGAGAAAGGTTAAAGGAATTGGTAGAAGGGAAAAGAGTTTTTCTAGAAAGAGATGTTTCCAGTTCCGATAGCTTAGGAAGGTTGTTAAGGTACGTTTTTCTTAACAATACGTTTATCAATTTAAAATTGGTTGAGGAAGGATTTGCAATCGCATACATAGTCCCTCCTGATAAAAAATATGCTTCAAAAATTTTGGAGGCAGAGAAATTTGCGAGAAGGCATGAGCTTGGAATATGGAAAAGGTCTTCTTTGCCCTATGCAGATTGTATTCGGATAAAAGATTTTCATTTTAATGCTTTGGGTAAGGACAGTAAAAATCTTAACGACGAATACGTGGTTTTTGAAAATAGATGCAACTTTTCGATAAACTTGAGTGGTTGGATGATCAAAGACAGGAGTTTCAAAACTTATGTTTTTCCTGAGTTTGTTCTAGACGCAAAAAGCAGTTTTATACTTCATTCAGGATTTGGAGAGGATACGAAGAAAGATTTGTTTTGGAATAGCACTTTCCCTATCTGGAATAACGATGGGGATACGCTCTTCTTAAGGGATAGAGAAGGATTTTTAATCTTGTCTTATTCCTACTAATTTTTAGCTTTTTTTCCTCCGTTAACATCAAACCTTGGCCTAACTTCGCAAAATTCTAAGGGAGAAGAACATTTGGAGCATACAGGAATACCAGCTTTAATTATTATATCGTCTAGAGAAAGCCTTCCATGTTTGGGACAAAAGCATCTTGCTTTCATTCTATCCTCCCCTATATCCCGGTATCCTTAAAGAAATTAAGCTTGCAATAGCTTCTATAAGCTTCGGTTCTGCAACTATTATATCACTCGTCGTGATTATTCCGACTATCTTTCCGCTTTCCATAACTGGCAATTTTTTTATCTTATGCTTGAGCATCAGATCAACAGCATCCTCTATCTTTTTGTCAGATTCTATGGTTATTACATCCCTTGACATTACATCCTTGACTTTTACTTCATCCAAATTTTCTCCTTTAGCTACTAGGTTTAAAACATCTCTTTCCGTTAAAATTCCGACAAGTTTTTCGTCATCTAAAACTAACAAGCTACCTATGTTATGCTGACTCATCACTTTCGAAGCCTCTCTTATGCTTATATCCGGGTTTATCGCTATAACCTCCCTTTTCATAACATCCTTGACCAACATACTCTCACTAATAATTTGTGATTTAAGAATTATTAGTTTTAACCTATGTAAGCAGGCTTTTCTTTCTCTTCTTCCATCTCCCTTATTCGCTTAGACCTTTCCACAAACTTCTCATAATACTTGATCATGTCGGGAGTGATGCTTGGGGTTATCCTTTCCATGGCTTTTTCAAAATGTTTGCGCTTAACCTTTTTAGCGTTTATATCTTCTCTCAAAGCATTCATCGCAGCTTCTCTACATAAAGCTTCTAAATCGGCACCGCTAAATCCTTCAGTCTTTTTGGCCAATTCTTTCAGGTCAACATCCTTATCCAAAGGCATGTTTCTTGTATGAACTTTTAGGATTTCTAACCTTCCTTTCTCGTCTGGAGCAGGAACTAAGACTAGCCTATCAATTCTCCCAGGCCTAAGCAAAGCAGGATCTATTAAATCAGGCCTGTTGGTTGCTGCTATTATTACCACATCTTTTAGCTCTTCCAACCCAGAAATTTCTGTTAGGAGCTGGGAAACTATGGTTTCTGTAACCCTTGTTCCATAATAAACTCCTCTCTTCGGAGCTAGAGCATCTATTTCATCGAAGAATATTATCGAAGGAGCGACTTGCTTAGCTCTTTTGAACAACTCTCTTATCTTTCTCTCACTTTCCCCTACCCACATGGTTAAGACTTCGGGGCCCTTGACTGAGATGAAGTTAGCCCCCGATTCATTAGCTACTGCTTTAGCAAGTAAAGTCTTTCCACACCCAGGGGGCCCATAGAGCAAAATTCCTTTGGGAGGTTTTATCCCAAGTCTTTTAAAAGCTTCTGGATGTTTCAAAGGCCATTCAACCATTTCCTTAAGCTTTTGCTTTACTTCTTCTAAGCCGCCGATATCTTCCCATTTAACTTTTGGGATTTCAACCAAAACTTCTCTCATTCCGCTTGGCTCAACAACTCTCAACGCATGCTCAAAATCTTCCTTCTTAACTACAAGCTTTTCCAGAACATCCTTGGGCAATTCTCCACCTTCCTTCCATTTTATCTCAGGCAATACCCTCCTCAAAGCATTCATCGCAGCTTCCTTACAAACAGCCATGATGTCTGCTCCTACATATCCATGGGTAACATCAGCCAGCCAATTTAGATCAACATCCTTATCCAAAGGCATATTCCTAGTATGAATTTTGAATATCTCCAACCTTCCTTTTCTATCTGGTACAGGAATTTCTATTTCCCTATCAAACCTTCCAGCTCTTCTCAATGCAGGATCTATGGCATTCGGTATGTTGGTCGCAGCTATAACTATAACCTTTCCTCTTTTCTTCAAACCATCCATTAGAGTTAGAAGCTGAGAAACGACTCTCTTCTCCACTTCTCCATGAACTTCCTCTCTTTTTGGAGCGATGGCATCGATTTCATCTATGAAAATTATGGAAGGAGCGTTTTTCTCGGCTTCCTCGAATATATCCCTGAGTCGCTTTTCAGATTCCCCATACCATTTGCTCATTATTTCGGGCCCGCTTATAGAATAAAAGTTAGCCCCCGATTCATTAGCTACTGCTTTAGCAAGTAAAGTCTTTCCACACCCAGGGGGCCCATAGAGCAAAACACCCTTTGGAGGCTCTATACCAAGCCTTTCAAAAAGCTCGGGATGTCTTATGGGTAGTTCAATCATTTCTCTAACTTTTTGGATTACATCTTTTAATCCGCCTATATCTTCGTAAGTGACAGCAGGAATTCTCCTTTCTTCTAGTATAGCTTTTGGTGCTTCAGGCAAAATTTCCAATTCAGTGATATCAGTTATTCTGACTATTCCAGCTGGATCAGTGCTAGTAACTATAAACTTTGTTTCTCCGGAGAAAGGAAGGAAAACTTCCGGGAAGAATTCTTCGAAGCTCATGCCAAACATAGTTTCGAACAAATCCCCTCTCCTGCTTTTCCTAATCACAGGAGAAGGAATAATTATATCTCCTTTGCTCACAGGCCTCATGTAAATGTTTTGTTTAATTAAATTAGGAGAAACATGGATTATTATTCCTTTCTGAGCAGGAGCCAGAACAACTTTTTTCGCTTCTTTAACTTCTGCTTTTCTAACTTTTACGTATTCCCCTACTCCTGCACCACAATTCCTTCTAGTTATCCCATCCATCCTTATCAAATTCAATCCAACGTCTGCAGGATAAGCCCTTACCGCAATAGCAGCAGTCTTCCTCTTTCCTTCAATCTCTACTACATCACCTTCTCTAATCCCAAGCTCTTGCATAACCCTAGAATCAATCCTAACTATCCCCCTTCCAGCTTCTTCTCTAGCGGTTAGCTCACCAACTTTTAACTTAACTTCTTTTTCAGCCATGTTTCTTCCTCAAAAATATTTTTATCCAGCAATACCTTAAATGTTCTCCAAATAACTTTGTCTTCCCACTCTCTTAAAAATTTAATCATTTTTTTGATTTTGCTAGCTGGGATGATAAAGCTACTCTGATCGATTTTTATGTGCGGAATCTCGTCTAACAGTCCGCTTCTCCTATAAACATAAACTTTTTTCTCTTTAGTTATGGTTTGCTTCCAACCATATAAACATCTGAAAAACTTATTTCTTTCGTATCTGCTTTCAAACTTCTCTGAGTTTATGGAAAAGCAAATTAGAATCGCTTCCTTTTTTCTCATAGTTTAGATTATTTACACCCTAAATATTTAAATGTTTTGCTAATGAGGATAGGTTATATCATCCTCATCTTTAACTTCGATTTTAACTCTTTCATTCCATTTAAACTTTGGTTTGATTTTTTCTATAGCTTTTATCCTGAACAACCAAGATTTATACCAATTGGTTGTTGAACCGCCCTTTATTTCAAACGGTAATTTCCTTTTTAAAGTATTCTCGTATTCCTTATCGCCTACGGGATCGCTCATCGGATATTCCGAAAAATTTCTTATTATATCAGTAATGACAAATCCCATCCCAATTAACTCTTTCTCGATTTTTTGCCATTTTTTGAAGGAACATTCTAAAGTAGTTAGGCCAAAATATCCTGTACAATCTTTTCCTTTGAGCAAAGAAGCTCCTCTCGAGAGGAATGCTAAACAACCGCTAATGGTTTCCAATGGTTCCGTGCTAAATATGTCAAATTTTTTGAGAAGTTTTTTCGGTAAAGGGTTTGAAACATCATAAGCTAAAGTTTCGATGTTTAGCCTAAACTTTTTGCTCACCCTTTCTATGTAATCCAGCAAATTTTCATCGATATCCAAGGCTAAGATTCTTTTTGGTAAATTAGTCAGCCCTAATGCAATACTTTCTAGGTCATCATCTCCTATTAAAACTATGTTCTTGTCAGCAATTCCGTCCCAATAGTCCATCAGAGCTATCCTTCTTATCGAATCTATCGGTCTAATCCATCCTTGAAAATATTCTACTTTAACATGAGGCCTGTTTTTAACAATTTCAACGAATTTTTTTAGCAGCTTTTTCTCCCTGAATTCTATGAGCTTTCCTCTGCATCTTCCGCATCTTTTAACCCTAAGCCTTGGCTGAATTAGATGCTTGTATTTTTCTGTTACAAAAATTCTGTTGTCCTTGACTGAAATCATTCCTTCTCTGTAAGCTTTGTTCATAACTTTAATGAACTCTCTCAGGCTAGAATCCCATTCGTCCAAAATCTTCCATAAAGTTTTTCCAGAAGGACCGATGATGTTCACTAGCTTATTTTTCATATTTTTTAAATTTTCCTTTTAATCTTTAAATTTTTAGTCTTAATCGAAAAGAATAAAAAGTATTAGCTTACTAATTTTATTTAGGCCTAAATTATAGGCTCGGGGGAAACTTGAAGGATGAACGCGGAAGATGAAGAGAAAAAATATTACTGCAGCATACTCTGAACCTAAAGAATTTTGGTTAGACCGATTTCTACTCTCTGATTCAAAAATTTCATTCAATTCTCACTTAACTCTAAATGCGCAATTCTTAGGATGTGACCCAAAAAAATTGCAAGATGAAAAATTCATAACTTCTACCATTCTTTCCTCGATAGTTCAAGGGAGGATGAGATTGATAGACTTTCTAATAAAAAAGTTTGAAGGAGGGGGTCAAGGAATAACTGCTGTTGCTCTTATTGCAGACTCTCACATAATTGTAAACACCTTTCCAGAAACAACTTCTTTAATTCTGGATGTTTATGCTTGCACTGGAGCTCCGATAAATGTAATGTACGAATTTGTAAGGAGGTTTAACCCAAAAAAATTCGACTTCCTTATCTTACCCAGAATCATAAGGGATGAGAACATTCCATCGAGAGTGATTCTGGATGAAAAAGATATAAACGATAGCAAGCTTAGAAAGTGGATGAAGGAGAGAGGATTACTTCCTTTGATAAACACTTCAGAAGAATTTCTCATCCTAGCAAACTTCATTGGTTTTGTGTTTGGAGATGGGCATTTGCATAAAAATCTTAACCATGCGAGCCTATGGCAAAAAAACAAGTATGTTTTAGAGCTCATGAAAGAGAAGCTTGCAAAGATAAAGGTAAAGGGGGAAATAAAAATTAAAAAAAGCAAATCTGGTAAAGAAGTTTTTGAGTTACGAGTGAACGATAGAAATTTTTGCAAACTCTTATTCTTGCTTGATGTACCTAAAGGTTCAAAGATAGAGCATGGACTCAAGCTACCTTGGTGGCTTAACAAGAGGGAACCTCCTGTAGTTGGCGCTTTCCTTTCGTCGTTGCTATTTTCAGAATTTTCTAAACCAAAATCTAAATGCATGAAAGTAGGAGGTACGGTTATCTCTTACATAACCTTCACAATGGTGACAAAGAAAGAAAACAAAAATGATATGAGAAAGTTTTTCGAGGGAGTTAAAGAACTTCTAAAATGCTTTAGTATAACTTCCAGTAAGATTAGTGTTAGAAAAAAGGATGATAAGTTAAAGTTTGTACTAAGAATTAACGCAAGCAAGAACAATCTAATGAGGATCCGATCGTTGATTTCTCTGACCAAGATATTCCCCATAGGAGTGTTCGGTCCAATTAATTTTAAAAAAGCACCACCTCTCTACAAGAAAAACTCTGGATTTTACAAAATAATCGACTACCTACTAAAAAACAAAACTACCTATGGGCTAAAAATGTTCAAGGATCTTAGAATATCTCAGCAGAACGGATATAAGTGGCTAAAAATTTTGAATCATTCGAATATAATTAGACGTAAAAAAAGAGGAAGGAAAGAATTGATAGCTCTTAATGTAAAAGTGTGAAATTTTTTAATTCCAGAAAATTTCTTTTTCTTATGGGAAAATGCGAAATTTGTGGAAAAGAATCGATTCAAATTTCTTCATTCATCGGTTTGTGTAAAGAATGTGTTGAAAAATTTCCTAGAGAAGCGAAGAAAATAGCGATGAAAAAGCATGCTATTTCAAGAAAAGAGTTTGATTTACCAGAAAAAATCCCAAGAAGCAAAAAGGGAATTAAATGCGGGATTTGTGGGAATGAATGCAGAATACCTGAAGGAAAAAAAGGCTTTTGTGGCTTGGTTGAGAATAAAAATGGAAAGCTAATAAGGTATGCTGGTACACCAGAAAAAGGTTTGTGCGAATGGTACTACGATGCTTTGCCAACTAATTGTGTAGCTTCCTGGGTTTGTCCTGCCGGTACTGGCATAGGTTTTCCAAAATACGCTTATAAAAAAGGTCCTGAATATGGATATTATAATCTAGCTGTTTTTTATGGTACATGCAACTTTAATTGCCTTTTTTGTCAAAACTGGCATTTTAGGGATAATCTCAAAAGTTTAAGTCCTTTAGTTTCGGCAAAAGAATTAGCTAGTAAGGTTAATGAAAAAGTTAGTTGTATCTGCTTCTTTGGAGGAGATCCTGGACCTCAAATGTTGCATACAATAGAAACTTCGAGGATTGCTCTAGAGAATTCAAAAGGAAGAATTTTAAGAATTTGTTTAGAAACCAATGGAAACCTAAACAAAAATTTACTAAGAAAATTTGCTAGATTTTCTTTTGAATCAGGAGGTTGCATAAAATTTGATTTGAAATGCTGGAATGAGATTCTTTCTTTTGTGTTAAGCGGGGCCTCAAACAAAAAAACCTACAAGAATTTTAAATTTCTAGCAAAATTTCATAAGAAAAGAGAAATTCCTTTCTTGCACGCTAGCACACTCTTAATCCCAGGTTATATTTCTTTAGATGAGATAAGAAAAATTTCTGAGTTTATTGCAAAGCTTGACCCTTCAATTCCCTATAGCTTGCTTGCATTCTATCCAACTTTTTTCATGCACGATTTACCCTTCACTTCTGAAAAATTCGCTCAGGAATGCTTGAAAACAGCTAAGGAGTCTGGTTTGGAAAAGGTAAGAATAGGAAATTTACATCTGTTAACTTAATTTTAGAAGTTTAAATTATAATTAATGAAAATCCCAGGCTCGAACCTTGTGATTGCGATAATTTCGGCAATTTTAGCAGTTCTTGTATTCCAGGCAATCCAGAGTGCATTCTTCTCTGAAATGATAATGAATGCTGGTAAAGGAAAGTACGAACTTAAGCATTTCTCCCTAGAAATTTTTAACATCACGAGCGATTGGGTTAGTCTTAGCATAAAGAAGAATTCCCAGATAGAATACTGTAAGCTGAGGGAAAGGGAAAGTTGTTACAGCGAATGCTTCCGAATTACTGTTTCTGACATAAAGGCAAGTACGGTTGATTTGGAGATAACCGATGAAATTACTTGCGAAGTTCAAAGAGCTGCAAATAACTTTGGAAATCTGGTAAAAGAAAACTTAGTTCATTTCATACCTTTCTTTTCTTCTTAATTCTTTTAAGATATTTTTTTGCTTCCTCCCTAACTATATCCTTAAGTCCGAGTCCTATTGCTATGGCCAGCCCAGCTCCGACAGAACCTATTATTATGAGCAGTATGTTGTTAACCAAAGACGGATTAATCCCCCAGAGAGGTAATGCTAGGGCTATGGAAACGTAAATGATGAAGAAGAATAAGACATTTCCTATAATTTCTGAATATACAAGCTTGCTTCTTCCTATTTGCTCTCTGATGTATTCGGCTAAAGCATACCCAACTATTACTATTATCACACCTTCCAGCAGCCCGGGAAGGAAAGAGATTATCGCCCCAATCATTTCTGCTAAGGTAGGTATTCCTAAAACTTCTTCGCTCAGCGCAGCTTGAATAAATACAAGATAAATTATCCAGGAAATTAGTAAAGGAAATATTTCACTTAGCCTGAAGAATGGTCTCCTCCCTCTTCCTATTCTTTGGTCAATTTTATACCTTATCAAAATCTTTTTTACACCTCTCCCAACCAAAGAACCAACAACCCAACCTATTATCAATAGAACTATAGCTCCACCTAACCGAGGAAGAAAGTTAATGAAAGAATTGTAGAACTGAGTTAAAATCTCTCTAAGTCCAACATATTCCATAATTAAATTTTACCTTTCTTTTTTAAATAGTAATCCCTATTCCCAGCATACTTGCTAAGAAAAATACATAAAGTAAAATTAAAGTCAAACCTTCAAATCTTTCTAATTTTTCCCTTCCAAAGAAAATCCAAAGGACTATGTTTAGGATTAAAAGGTTAATCACAAGAGTCGAAAACACACCAAAGCTTGTAATCGAAAATCCTGTAATTAAGAGAAGTAAACCTAAAAGTAAGGATAAATTTGCGAAATTAGATCCTATAAGATTTCCAACAAGTAAGGAAATTTTTTTCCTTCTTAGGGCTGAAAAAGAAAGGGAAAGTTCTGGAAGAGAAGTCCCTAGTGCTATTAAAGTAGCTCCTATGAAAGATTCAGGAATTTTTAATTGTGTGGCCAAATTTGAAGCAAGAACTATAACTATCCTCGAGCTTATTATTACAAGGCCCAAACCAAAGCAAAAAAGAAGGAGAAATCTTGTAAAGCTTGCCTTCCAAATAAACTCTTTTTTCAATAAACTTACTCTTCTTTTTGTTAGATAGAAGGAAAAATAGAAGAATGTGATGATTAGGAAGAAACCAACAAGCCTAGTTGGGAAGGAAACATTTAAAAGCAATACTGGAATTGCAGAAGTGAGGAAAAGAATTGTAGAGATATTTTTCAAGCTTTTTTTCACGATTACTACAGGCTTGAATAAAGCCATTAGACCAAGTATTAAAGATAAGTTTACTATGTTAGAACCTAGTAAGTTTCCTATGGATATACCTATCGCATCTTCTGACACAGCAGAAAAGGTTACTACAGCTTCTGGTAAAGAAGTTGCTACAGCTAAAAGTAAAAATCCAAACATCATTTCTCCAAGCCTAGTTATTCTAGCAATTTTTTCTGCATTTCTAACAGTTAAATCGCTTGAAAAAGAGAGTATAGCTAAGAATATAATGAGTAATACTCCTTGAATTAGGATGCCCACTACCATCTTTAATTTAATTTGTTTTCTAGCTTAATCATTTTTTTATTTTTATTCCAATCCTTTTTAGTTTCGCAATCTACGCTCAAACACATCTGAAAAGGCCTTTTGCCCTTTCTATAAACTCTTATTATAGGAGTATTACATTTTTCGCAAATCTTTCCCGTAACTTCTATTCTTGCATTCCTTGGTAAGGGATAAGAATTTGTACACTTTGGATAATTGCTACAGCCAACGAAAAATAGCTTAGTTTTTTTAGACCTTATTATCCTTAGCTCCCCACCACATTTAGGACACTTTCCTATTCTCCTTGCTTCTCTTCTGGCAACCAAAAGACCTTCTAGTAATTTCCTCCCAATTTTTTTCTCGTTTCGCTTGAACTCACTCAAAACCTTTTTCAAAACTTTCTTCGCTTCTTCTATAACTTTTTCCTTCTTCTTTTTTCCATTGAAGACTTCCTCCATTTCTTTCTCAAAATGTCTGGTAAGTTTTTCACTCAATATAGTAGGACAGAATTTTTCCAAAACTTTTACCACAGTTTCTCCCAGCTTAGTAACTTGAATGCTCTTTCCCTTAACATACCCCCTATCATACAAAGTTTGCAAAATCTCTGCTCTAGTTGCTCTAGTTCCCAATCCACGCTTTTCCATTTCTTTAATTATACTTCCCTGCGAATATCTTCCTGGTGGCTGAGTTTGTTTTGAAAGTAGCTTGAGTTGCAAAACTTTAACTTTTTGTCCAACTTTTAGCTCTGGTAATATTTGTTCTTCAAACTTAAGATAGGGAGAATATATTTCAGTCCATCCTGACTCAAGAGTTCTTTTTCCGCTAGTCACAAAAATCTGGCCATTTACATTTATTCTTACATTCATACTTTCTCTCAATGCATCTTCACCAAAAGTTGCTAGGGTTCTCCTAGCAATCAAATCATAAATCTTTCTTTGTTGAGGAGTAAGCTTACTCAAATCCGGAACTTCATGGGTTGCATAAACAGCAGGATGCGCAGGATCTACTTTTTTACCTTCATGAGGTTTAAGCTCTTTTTTTGCTAGAAGCTTTTTTACAAATTCTTTATACTTTGGTATTTTAGCCAAGCTCTTTAGGATTTTTTCATAATTTATACTTGGAGGTAATTTTTGGCTCGAGCTTCGTGGATAACTTATGTATCCTTTTTGGTATAAGCTTTCTGCAATACTTAAAGTTTGGGCGGGTGAAAATTTGAAAAGAGCGTAAGCCTCAGCTTGCAAGTCTGTTGTATTAAACGGAGCTGGAGGTTTTTGTTTGTATTTCCTCTTCTTTATGCTTTCTACTGCCCCATCCTTTCCTTCACAAATTTTTAAAACTTTTTCAACTTCCTCTTTTTTCCAGAATTTGTCCTTTTCATGCAAGGCAACTATCTTGTTTCCATTTATTTTGCAATGAAGCTCTAATTGCCAAAATGGTTTTGGCACAAATTTCCTAATCTCCAATTCCCTCTTGAGTAAAAGAGAAAGAGTAGGCCCCTGAACTCTACCTGTAGATAAAATGGTGAACGCTTTCCTAGAATGATTTTTGAGAGCTAGAGTTAAAGCTCTGGTTAAATTAAAGCCCCAAAGAGCGTCTAATGCATGTCTTGTTAGTCCACTTTCTAACATGGGAAACAAAAGATGAGGAGAAAGATTTTTATATGCCTCTCTCAATTCATCTTTCGTCAAGGTCGAGAATTTCATTCTTTTCGCATCTTTTACATTACAAATAAACCTTAGAATATTATAGAGTAAAACTTCTCCTTCGGTATCAACATCTGCTGCATTTATAAATTCGCTAGCATTTTTGGCAAGCTCTTTTATATTCTTGAAATACTTTTCAGTCCATGAAGTATCTCTTTTTTTGTAAGTGGGGATCCATTCAAAATCAAAAACAGGATAGGTCCAACCATTTCCATTTTTTACCGGAGTTAAAGAAAATAAATGTCCAACCGCTGGAACGCAAATATGTTTTTTTCCATTAACCGTAAATTCATAGAAAGGAGCGCCATATTTTTCTACTTTTTTTGGTTTTTTGTCTGCTAAAGCTTCAGCAATTCTTCTAGCAGCATCTGGTTTTTCTGCGATTATTAGAGTATAAGCCATAACTTAATTCTCCTTTCAAAATTTATAAACCTATTCTATCACTACTGGTTGAGAATTTCTAATTTCTTCTATCAACTTTTCTATTGCAAGAACTTTACTTTCCAGGTCAACTATTCTTTCAACCATTTCATTAAATCTAGCATCCACATAAAGTTTTCTTGAGTCAGAAAGTTCTTTTTCAAGTGAAGTTTTCAGATTCTCTGCCTCTTCTCTCCATTCATTTTCTATCGAGAAAATTCTATCTTCAACTTCATTTAATTTTCTAGAAATTGCTTGAATCTGATCTTGAATTACTTTGAGCTCTCCTGCGTATTTTTCTTCAACATCTTTTTTCTCTAAAACTTCTTTAAATTCTTTTTCAAATGAATTCAATCTTTCTTCAAAGTCAGAAATTATGGAACTATTTCTTTCTGGAATTTTTTCCATTTCTTCCGCTAATTTCTTCAAATCTTCATAACATTTGACAAAATAAGTTATCCTCTTTTCAACGGAAAGTTCAAAATCTTTGGCTTTCTTAGTCATTTCCTCAACTTTTTTCTCGATAAACGCCTTTGCTGAAAGCATTTCCTTATAATTTTTTTCCATTTCTGAAAGTTTTTCGTTTTGTGCCTTAATTTTCTCTTCAATCTTCTTTGAAAATTCTTCCAAGATTCTATCAACTTTCTTTGGAATTTCATTCACTTCTTTTCTAAGATTTTCTCCCTCTTTTCTAAAAGCTGACCTAAGTTCTTCGATTTCTTTGAAACTTCTATCGACATTTTTTGAAAGAGTTTCTATTACTTTAAAAATCTCCATTATTCTTTTTTCTCCTTCCTCATCTCTTTTCTTTTCATCTTTTTTAATTTTTTTGATTTCTTTAGAATTCTCTCTTATAACTTTTTCAAAACTCTCCAAACCTTTCAAGAATTTTTTAATCTCTTCTTTTACACTTTTTAATTCTTTAACCTCTTTCTCAAGTTCTTCTTTAGTCGCGAAGTTTTTAAGTAATTCTTTCATTTTTTCCAAGTATTTTAGAAGATTCCTAGAAACTTCTTCCAGATCTTTCTTGTCTTTCTCTAACTTTTCAACTTTTTTCTCGAGTTTATCTATCCTATGAGCCAAGTCTTGACCCAACAATTTTCTCTACCAAAATTAAATTATCTTTTAAACTATATTTTATTTTTCTCAGCCAGAAATACCAGATTAGAATTACAGCAGCTACCATACATTCTCTCCAGAAAAAAGTATGAATAACTTCAAAGTATTGAGACCCAAGCTTGAATGCAATAATCAAAGTTGAAAAAATTCTTAGAAAATTTAAGGAGAAAAGAAAGGGGAGAGCTATTGCTAAAAACTTAAGGTTTCTTCTTAAGTTAAAAGATGTTGAGAAAACAAGCGCCACCATCAAATACATAGATTTCCATCCTGTGCAATCCATCGAAATTTCAAAAGGAATTATTTGATAAGAATTTGCTTCATTTAAAAAAATGAAAATGTATTTTTCTTTTGAAACCGCTGGGTATTTAAAAAAAGAAAGGGTTGATGCAAGAGAGTTTGCCAAAAAATTTTGAAGCAAGGGCAGAGAAAAGTCGAGCCAAAGCAAAACGTAAAGGGGTATAACAAAAAGATTCAATTTTATCAAGAAAATTAAAATTGCAAGCAATTTTTTTCTCCTTTCTAAAATTTTCTTCTTAGCTTTTTGCACTCTTTATCTCCCTTATAACATCAACTATACTCTCGCTTTTCTTCTCAATAACTTTTGAAACTATTTCATCGAAAAATTTTTCGGCATCCATCTTTTTTGAAATTTCATCAATTTTGAGGAATAAACTTCGATATTTTTTAAAAGCTTTTAAACAAGCGGCCAAAGCATCTTTTTGATGAGAACTCTTGATCATTTCCTTAAATTTCTTTATAATCTTCTCTTTTTCTAAATTGGTTAAGCTTTTTTCAGGGTAGAAAAGTTTTGCCCCAAAGCTCTTAGCTATTCTTTCTATATTCTTCGGCGCTGGGTTTACATCGCTTGCTACTATTACAGGTTTTCCATACCTTAAAATCTCCTTAATCAATTCATTCTTATTTTTATACTTTTTACTGGATAGAAGGATTAAATTACCTCTAGTATCTAGAATAGCTATGCCGGTTGTGGTTCCTACATCTATTCCAACTATTATTGATTTTTTCAGCTTATCACCCATTTTGAAGTTAATATCTTCCTAATTTTTTTAGCTAAATTTTTGCTTATACCTCTTACCTTGGCCAATTCTCTTTCGCTAGCAGTAAAAACTTTTTCCAAACTCCCAAATTTTTCTAACAATCTTCTTCCCAAAACTCTTGAAATTCCAGGCAAGCTACAAATGATAAACTCTTGTAACTCCTTAATCTCTTTAGGCTTTTTACCGATTTTAATACCAATTTCTTTCTTAGTTTCTATTTGCTCTTTCTTTGCTATCCAGTAAATTATTCTTGCCGTATCTTTTGGATTGGTTGTTCTTAAAACTGGTATGTTGAAATCGATTAAAAGAGTGGCTATCGCTGCTTTTAAAGCGTTATCGTTTATTTTTCTTGTTGAATATCCTTCGATAATTATCAATGGTTTTTTAAAACATTTTAGATTTTTAGCTTGTTCGAATACTCTCCCATTTATTACAGAATTAACAAAATCGTTATAGCTTTTTCTTTCTATACCAACCCTCTCTGAACAAATAAAATCTCCTATTTCTAAGGCTTGCTCGTTTATTAGAGCTCCTAATTCTTTTAGATGGAAAATTACCTCTTTTTCTCTATAATCGCAAATTATTACAACTTTTCTTCTTGGCTTCAAAATTTTCTGGAATTCCATTATTTCAACCAATCTAATAGAGTTTTTTTACTAGTCCTTTCCTTTAAATCATAAAGAATTCCTTTCATTTTTCTTTCTTTGTGGAAAGCTGCCCAATAATACGCCTCATCTCTTGTTCCTTTAGTCAAAAGAAATATTACTTTTCCAAACATTTGTCTTCCTACTCTTCCTCTCCTTTGGATAGCCCTTATCTCGCTGGGTACTGCTTCATAAAAAATTGCATAGTTAACAGCAGGAACATCTATACCTTCTTCAATTATTTGAGTACCACACAGCACAGGAAACTCTCCAGATTTAAATCTTCTAAGAATTTCTAATTGCTTTTTCTGGCTTAAACCTTTTCCTTTCTTGATTGCTTGCCCGATTAAAATCTCAGTAGAAATCCCTTCTTCGTTAAGCATGTTTTTTATTTTTTCAACCGTATCTCTATAATTTGCAAATATCATTATCTTTACCTCTTTTTCCCTAACCAAATCCTTAACTATATTCTTCAATTTTTCAAGCTTAGGATGCTCAAAACCTTTTTCATGCATTTCTTCTACAGTTCTAAAAGCTTCTCTTACCCTAGGATCCTTAAAGAGCTCTTTATCAGTTCTTCTCCTGCTTTTCTCTAGCTTCTTCAAATATTCATGCAAAGCAGAAATTCCTTGAGTTTCTAGCAACTCCAAAGCATGCTCAATTTTAATAGCTTCAGCTATCCTTATCATCGCCCACATCAAAGAATAGTCTCTCCCAGCTTCTAACATTTTAGTTGAAAGCCTTTCTTGCAAAGCCAGCAAATTTTTCTTAGTTATTCTCGAGGAATGAAGAAAGCCATGCTCTTTTAGCCAAATCAAACTTTCTTTAAATTTTTCTTCCAACAAAACTTTAATTTTCTTAAACTCAGGAGGGAATTCAACATAAATCCATTCTCTTTTTACTGGCTTAACCCAAGGTTTAACATCTTTATCTAGTTCTGTTCTTATTTCAACAGCTTTTATAAATAAATTTCTCTTTATTTCATCTATCCTTTCATAAGTTCCTCCTGGAGAAGCTGTTAAACCAAGAATCAAAGGATTCTTAGCTTGCTCCATGTACTTTTTTGCGATAAAGGTATAGGCATAATCTTTTACGCATCTATGAGCCTCATCAAAGGTTATGAAAGAAAAATCTTCTAAGCTTAGTCTTCCTTTTTCCAAATCGTTTTTTATACATTGAGGAGTTGCAGTTATAACCTTTGCTTTTTGATACATTTTTTTTCTCTCTTTTGGCTTGATTTTTCCTGTGATTAAAACTATATCTTCTGGCTTGATTCTTGTGAATTTTTCAAAAGTTTTTTTATGTTGAGCATTTAAAGGTCGAGTAGGGGCCATTATAAGAATTTTGCCATCAGGAAATTTCTCTAATCTATGAACTCCAACTAAAACTGCAATTATAGTTTTTCCCATTCCAGTAGGTAAAACAACTAGAGTATTTTGTCTCTTTGCTTTTTCAGCTATTTTAAGCTGATATTCTCTTGCTTCAATTAATTCTTTTCTGAGAAGTTTAGATTTCATCCAATCAACTAAATTTTCTATAGGCTTTTAAATATTTTAGTTACTTAATCTAGGATTTTTTAAAACTTTCCATCCACAAATTCTTTCTTACTCATCAAATACTCATAAGCAGACAAAGCAGCTTTTGCTCCTTCGCCTGCAGCAATTATTATCTGCTTCCATTTCACATCGGTTATATCTCCAGCAGCAAATAAACCAGGAATATTCGTGCAACAATTTTGGTCTACATCTATTTCATTCCTTTCATTTATTTTCAACTCTTTTGGTAATTCAAAATCCAGACTAGGAACTAAACCTATTAGAACAATTACGCCTCTCACTTCCAAACTAAATCTCTCTTTAGTTTTTACATTTTCAACTTCTATTCCCTCAACTCTATTTTCCCCTTTTATTTCCACAACTTTACAATTGTTGAAAATTTTTACAAAACTCATTTTTTTAATTTTTTCCTTTAAAATTTCATCTCCTGTCAAATCCTGAGCTATGTTTATTACATAAATCTTTTGAGTAACCTTTGAAAGTTCAAGAATTGCTTGCATAGCTGAATTTCCTCCTCCTACAACAGCTACCGGCTTGTCCTTGAAGAAAGGAGCATTGAATAAAGTACTATAGATAACACCTTTTCCAACCAATTTTTCTTCTCCTGGAACGTTTAAGCTTCTTGGCTTTTTACCAGAAGCAATTATCACACTTTTTGCCCAGTAAACATTTCCTTGAGTTTCAACCTTGAACAATTCATTTTCTTTTTTCACAGCCTTTACTCTTTCATTAATAACTTTTACCTTAAAAGCATTCAAATGCTCTTCAAATCTTTTAACTAGTTCACTTCCAGGTATCATGGTAAAGCCAGTATAATTTTCAACATCAGTAGAAAGCTTTGCTTGTCCGCCAATGTCTAAAGTTAAAACTAAGATATCTAAATTCTTTCTTGCAAGATAAATGCTTGCAGTAATTCCTGCAGGACCGGCTCCAACTACTATGCAATCATAAGGTACAATCGAAGCTTCTTTCATATTTTTAATTTAAGCAAAACCGAATATAAAAGTAGTGAGCCTATGAAGGCATTATTCATTGGAAGGTTCCAACCTTTTCATAAGGGTCACTTGCATGCAATAAAACAAGCTATGAAAAAATTTGATGAAATAATAATTGCAATAGGAAGTGCAGACAAGGCAAATACAAAAACAAATCCATTTTCTTTTGAAGAAAGAAAGAGAATGATAAGGGCTTGCTTGGGAAAAAGGGTTAAAATAATAGACGCTGAAGATAAGATAAGCGATGAAGAATGGGCAAGAAGTTTAGTGGAAAAAATAAAATTTGATGTAGTAATTACAGGAAGTGAATGGGTTAAAAAATGTTTCGAAGGAATAAAAGAGGTAATAAAACCAGATTTTTTAGAACCAAACAAATACAATGGGACTAAGATAAGAGAAAAAATCGCAAAAGGGAAGAAATGGAAAAGGTTAGTTCCCCCTCAAGTAAGTAAGATAATTCAGGAAATAAATGGGGAAGAGAGAATTAAGAAATTGTTTGAGAAAAGTTAAACTTTAATTACTCTTGGGATTTCCTTAATCAAATCGCTCGCCATCATTCCTTCTCCATATTTTCTAGCTGCTAACTCCCCTGCTTTTCCGTTCATGTAAGCTGCTGCGCAAGCTGAAGTAAAGCAATCGATTTTTCTTGCTAATAAAGCTCCACAAATTCCTGCTAGAGTATCTCCCAAACCTCCTTTAGTCATGTAAACTGAACCACTTTTGTTTAAAGCAATTCTTTTTCCATCAGAAATTACATCCACATGCCCTTTCAATAAAATTGTTACTTTTAATCTATAAGCAGCCTCTTTAACTGCTTTAATTCTTTGATCAACATTAGAAGTTAATTTAATTCCCGTAAGAATCTCAAATTCACGTGAATGAGGAGTCAGAACAAATTTTCTTTCTTTTAAAATTTTCTTTTCCCTTGCTACAGCATGAATCGCGTCAGCGTCTATTACTGCAGGTAATTTAATTTTCTCTAAGTATCTAATTATGGTTTCCAAAACTTCTTTTCTTCTTGTTAATCCACCTCCAATTACTACAGCATCTTTGTTTTTACTAAACCCAAAAAGCTCTTTTAAATGCTTTTTGCCTAAATAATCTCCTCTCAAAGGATAAGCTATCAAATCTGGAGAAAAACTTGCTATTATATTAGCTGCTCTTTCAGGTGCAACTATAGTAACTAAATCTACTCCAGCTCTTAAAGCAGCTAAAGCGTTAAAGGCTGGAGAACCTGAATAATGTTTAGAGCCGCCTATTACTAACAAATGGCCAAAGTCATACTTATGACACCACTTATCTCTTTTCTTATAAATTTTCTTAAGAATAGTTGACTTAACCTCAAAAACTCTCATAAAACAATATTAACGTGCCAAAGTATTATTATTTTAGATAAAATGCCGAAGAAAATTAAGATTGGAATTTTTTCTTTTACTTGTGATGAAGGATGTAGCATGGTCTTTCTTGAAATTTTAAATAAAAAATTTTTCGAGTGGAAAGATTATTTAGAGTTTAAACATTTTAGGTTACTTCAATCTAAAAGCGAAATCAAAGATCTTGATATAGCATTTGTTGAAGGAGCTATTTCGACTTTTGAAGAAGTGGAAAAAATCAAGTTAATAAGAGAAAATACTAAAAAACTCGTTTTGATGGGAAATTGCGCGATAAGCGGAAGTCCTTCGAATCTAAGGAATTTCTTCGATGAAGAAAGGACAAGAGAGATTAAACCAATAGTTGAAAAATTTGGTCATAAAGAAAAAGTATCTGCTGTCAGCGAGCTAGTAAAGGCAGACGATTCAATTCCAGGATGTCCTATGCAAGAAGAAAAATTCATAGAAGTTATGGAAAAGTATTTGAAGGAATTTGGTGTTAAATGATGCATCACGGCTTTGATTTAACGATTAAAAATATAAGCAAAACTGAAGGTCATGCAAGCCTGGATGTAAAAGTGAGAAGAGGAGAAGTGAAGGAAGTTAGGCTTAGAGTCGATGAAAACAAGCGATTTTTCACTCAAGGCGTTAGAGGAAAGAAATTTTCTGAGGTTCCTAACTTCCTTTCAAGAATTTGTGGAACTTGTAGTATTGCACATCTCATGGCTTCGACTGAAGCTATAGAAAGAGCTTTGGGCATAAAAGTTTCTCAACAAACTATAATTTTAAGAAAACTTTTGACCTTCGGTTTAATAATAAGAGATCATGCCATGCATTTATATTTTCTCTCTTTGCCTGACCTTTTTGGAAAGGATTCTATCCTGGAGCTTGCAGATGAAAAACCCGAGCTAGTTAAAGAGGCTTTTGAAGTAAAGACTGCAGGAAACCTTTTGAGCAAGCTAGTAGGAGGAAGAGCCATTCATCCAATTTTCTCTAGAATAGGCGGTTTTCTTAAAATTCCTAAAAAAGAAGAAATAAAAAAAGTTTTGAATGAACTTAAGGCTGTGAGAGAAAAAGTTTTCAACTTGCTTGAGATCTTTTATAATTCAGACTTAGAATTTTCCAGAGAAACAATCTATGTAGCTCTCTGCACTCCAAGCTTTAATTTTTTGGAAGGGGAGATAAGAAGTTCTGAGGGAATTTGTATCCCAGAGGAGAAATACTGGGATTTTGTGAATAGGGTCATCATACCTTATTCTCAATCAACAGCATTCCAATTTACGGGAAAGCCTTATAGGGTTGGAGCGCTGGCAAGAATAAACCTCAATTCAATTGCTCTAGACGAGGATACAAAAAGGGATGCGGCAAAATATCTTAAGAAATTCCCTTCTAATAACATTTTTGATAATAATCTAGCCCAAGCCATAGAGATTTTACATTCGATAGATGCATCGATCAAAATACTCGAAAGTGTTGAGTTTAAAGAAGAAAAGATACCACCGATTAAACCTAGAGAAGGAGAAGGTATAGGTGTGGTAGAAGCTCCTAGAGGGACTTTGTACCATATGATTTATTTGGAGGAAGAAGGAAAAGTTAAATTTTCCAATCTAGTCATTCCAACAGCTCAAAATCAGATTCAAATGGAGTTGGATATAAGAGACCTTATCCAAGAAAATTTGGATAAGGATAAGCATGAAATTCAGCATTTGATAGAGATGCTCATAAGGGCTTATGATCCATGCTTTAGCTGTGCAAGTCACTTCTTGAGAATAAGATGGATTTGATTCTCAACTTGCTTTATCGCTTCATCCTCTTTCATTCCAGCAGGAATGCATATAAGAAAAACTTTTTTAATTTTACCAATCTTTTTTAAAAGCTTAAGCTCATAGCTTAAATCATAATCATGCAAAGAAAAAATTTTTCTCGTTTCTACTAAATCTAAATTCTCAATAAGTTTAACTTCTTTTATACCTTCAGCAACATCCATTACATATAAAATTTCACCTTCTAAATCCTCTACTGTATCAAACTCCTTAAACTCTATCACTGGAAACTTTTTTCTTAATCTTTTTGCTACCCTCAGCGCAAGACTATCTTTTCTTAGAATCGGATTACCAAAAACATAGATTTTCATCGTTAAGTATTTATGGTTTAGAATTAAAATCATTTTAAGTTGGGATGAAAGATGGGCTCTATAGAATATTTTATTCCTGAATTGACAAGAGAAATTAGAGTCTTGGTTCCCCCAGAGGGATTAAAGTATATAATTACTTGTGAACATCCTAGATACACTCCTTTCAATTCTTACTTAAAAACTCTCAGGCAAAAATTCCAAAAAGCCATTAAAGATAACAAATCTCTTGAATTGTCGCTTTATGATCTTCGACCATACCCAACTCTTGTGAAAAAGATATTGACAGGCCAAAGAAATGTAGTGTACTACTTTGAAAGTATGGATGAAAATTCTCATAATCAAACTTTAATAAAAGAATTAAACAGAATTAAAAAAGCTAATCCTGAGCTTGTAGACAGAAAACCATTTCAAGATTTAGTCCAACATGTCTATGATTGTACAGTTCAGCTTGGAAAGATCGAAGAAGGAAAAGTTTTAATTTGGTATCCAGATGGTCTAAGAGAGGGAAAAATTGACACTAGTTATGTAAGAGAGCTAAGCGATGAAGAGTATTTTACAACTCATGGAAAAAGAGTAAATGGAGCTAGGTTTGCCATCAGGACTATTGAAGATAAAAAAGTTATTAGTGGACTTAAAGAACTTAATAAATTGTGGAAGAGACTTTGGGAAGAGTGAAGTATAGAATAGTTAATCCAGCTTTTTTTCTTAAATATGCATATCCATGCATAGAATTTTGGTACAAAAATGAAAAACTTGCTAGAGAACTTGAAAAACCTTGGGCAGACGAATTTTACAAAATCATTTCTCCAACTTTGCTCAAAAAACTTAGGCTAATCGCTCAAGGAAAAGAAAAGTTAAACAGCAAGATAGAAAGAAAGTTGGAAAAATTAGTTCCTTTTGCTTTTTACTTTCTGAAGAAGCTAGGAAAAAAAGATAAAGGGGAAGTGGTAATAGATGAGGAAATTATTAGGAATTATTTTTTAAGCCTGCATGAAAAAGTCCTTGGAATGCGGAAAAAGAAGTATAAGAAAATTTTTGAGCTGTGTAAGATTAAAGAGGGAATGATTGTGGAGTTGAGAAAAAAATATGCAAAGGTGAAGATAGGGAAGAAATACAGAGAAGTTAGACTAGATTTTATCGATAACCCAAAAGTTGGAGATAGGGTAAGAATTCATTTTTTCTATGCCTGCGAAAAAATCTAATCTTCAAGCTTTTCTACTGCAACTTTTCCAGAACAAATGATTTTATCCTTTACTTTTACATCCTTAAGTAAAGAAATATTTACCCTTGAAACTTCTTTTCCAAATTTAGCCAAAGCCTCTTTCCCCTCTATTTTAATTATTTCTCCAATTTTTGCCATGCACATATTTAAAAAATAATATTACCGAAGCTTAAATGAATATATAGGTGATGGTATGAGGATAGCGATAAATGGGTTTGGAAGGATAGGAAGAAATTTCTTTAGAGCAGCATTAAAAGATGAGGAATTTCTAAAAAATTTTGAGATAGTTGCTGTTAATGATTTGACTGAGCCAAAAAATCTTGCTTATTTGTTGAAATACGATTCTGTGCATGGCATCTTAGATGCTGAAATAAGTTGGAAGGAAGATGCCTTAATAGTTAATAGTAAAGAAATAAAGGTTATTTCTGAGCCAGATCCTGAAAAGTTACCATGGAAAGATTTGGAAATAGACTTTGTTTTAGAATCTACTGGTAGGTTCACAGCTAGAGCTGATGCGGAAAAACATTTGAAAGCTGGGGCAAAAAAAGTTATAATCTCTGCTCCAGCAAAAGAACCTGATGTAACTATCGTTCTTGGTGTGAATGAAAAAATTTACGATAAAGAAAATCACAACATAATATCCATGGCTTCTTGCACCACCAATTGCTTAGCTCCAATGGTTAAAGTTTTAATGGAAAATTTTGGAGTGAAGAGAGGATTTATGACAACTTGCCATGCCTATACAAACGACCAAAGAATTTTAGATTTACCTCATAGAAAAGACCCAAGAAGAGGTAGGGCAGCTGCTCTATCGATCATACCAACCACTACTGGAGCAGCAAAAGCTATAGGAATAGTTATTCCTGAATTAAAAGGAAAGCTGAATGGTATTGCTTTGAGAGTTCCTGTAGCAGATGCTTCCATAACAGATTTGGTTGCTGAGCTAGAAAGAGAAGTTACAAAAGAAGAGGTAAACGAAGCTTATAAAAGATCTGCAGGAAACGAGCTTAAAGGAATATTAGAATATACAGAAGATCCTATAGTTTCGGTTGATATAATAGATAATCCACATTCCTGCATAATAGATGGCTTAGGTACTATGGTTTTAGGTGAAAAAAACAATTTTGTAAAAGTTTTGGGATGGTATGACAATGAGTGGGGCTATTCTTGTAGACTAGTTGATTTATTCAAGTTTATTTCTAAATAGGGGAAAAAATGGAGAAAGAGTTTTTAACTTTAGATGATTTTGATTTAAACAATAAAACTCTTGCAGTCAGAATAGATTTAAATTCGGATTTGAATGAAAAGGGAGAAGTTGAAATAAACCAAAGATTTTACGCACATTCAGAAACCATAAAGGAGTTGTTTGAAAAGAATGCTAAAATAGTTTTAATTGCTCATCAATCTAGAAAAGGTGAAAAAGATTTTATTCCTTTGGAGCAGCACGCAAAAATTTTGTCTAAATTGCTAAACCATGAGGTGAAATTTGTAAACGAAGTTATTGGAGAGAAAACTAAAGAAGAAATTTTAAACCTTAAGTCTGGAGAAATTCTTTTGCTCGATAATGTTAGATTTTTAGAAGATGAGGCTGTTAATAAAAGCATGGAAGAACATGCAAACTCCTCTCTAGTAAAATTCCTCTCTCCTCTGATAGATTATTATGTGCTGGACGCTTTTTCTGTAGCCCATCGAAGCCATTCAAGCGTAGTAGGCTTTGCTTTGGTTAAGCCTATGATTGCTGGTAGAGTGATAGAGAAAGAAATCGAGGAAATAAGAAAAGCGATGAATCCTTTGGGTATAAATGCATGGATAATGGGAGGGGCAAAGGTAGATGACTGCATTTCAGTTTTAAAGCATATGTTTGAGACAAAGCCTGAAAGTATAGAGAAGGTTTTGACAGGAGGTCTGCTAGCCAATCTCTTCCTTTTTGCAAAAGGTTTTGAGATAGGTTCTGGTAGCTTGGAAGTTTTGGAGAAAAAAGGTTATTTAGAGCTTTTGGATGACGCTAGATTTTTGGTAGAAAATTATGAAAAGGAGATTGTTTTGCCTAGCGATGTTGCCTTTGAAGCTGAAGGAGAAAGAAAAGAGGAAAATGTAGAAAACATTCCTTCTAATGCCTGCATTTTAGATATAGGAAGTAAGACGATAGACGATTACAAAAGCTACATAGATGAGTTTAGGAGCATAATAGTTAAAGGTCCTTTGGGAAAGTTTGAACAAAAGGGTTTTGAAATAGCTACAAAAGAAATTTTGGAAAAGGTTGCCGATTCTGATGCAACTACTCTAATAGGAGGAGGAGACACCAGCGTAGCGATAGAAAGATTAAAAATTGAGAAGAATAAGTTTTCTTATGTTTCTGTGGGAGGAGGGGCTCTAATAACCTTTCTTTCTGGTAAACCAATGCCTGGGATAGAAGCACTTAAAAGGTCAGCACAAAAATTTAAATAATTATTTTTGTTTTTTCATTAAGTAAACTCTCTCTGTAAAAATCTTTCCTTCTTCGATTATGTTAACTACGTAGCTATAGCTATAACCATAACGATCGTGAACATCGCATAATGCATGGGTACCCGGAACATAAGGAACTTTATGGTAATTTTTACATACGGGACAGTAGATTTCTAGAGTTTTTTCGAGCGAGAATTTTGGTAATTTCTTGATTTCTTTCTCGATTTCAAAAATTTTCCCCTCTATTTTTTCTATTCTTTTTAAAATTTCAAGGAGAGATTTACTTTTTGGAAAATAAGTATATGCCATACGTGAGGTTCTAAAAAATTAGAAATTTAAATACTTATCTTCATTTTTCGAATATGGAAAAAGTTAGGATCCATGCTTTCATTTCTGGTTTAGTCCAAGGGGTAAACTTCAGATTTTATACTCAGCAAAAGGCCAAGCAGCTTGAGATCAAAGGCTGGGTTAGGAATTTAAAAGACGGAAGAGTTGAAGTTGTTGCAGAAGGAGATAAAGATACCATGGAAGAATTTATAAGATTTTTAAAAAGAGGCCCTCCACTAGCTAAAGTTTTAAACTGCGAAATAGAAAAAGAAGAGTACAAGGGTGAGTTCAAGTACTTTGACATAATTTACTAGGCTATAACTTTCTGATTATTTCTAGCATTATTTTATCCCTTAGCTCCTTATCCTTCAAAGCTTCTTCTATAAGCTTTTTCTTGAATTCTTCCTTATCCATATTTTCTAGAAGCATTTCTGTTATTTTTCCTCTCACTTCTTCATTCTCTTTCGCAACTTCTATCATACTTTCTAAAGTTTTCTCATTAGTTTCACTACTTCCTTCCAATTTCCTTCTTTCAGATTCTGGCATTACCATACATTTCACCTTTAATTTAAACTGAACAGTAAAAGATTAATACTTAACTCTCTTCCTATTAGTTGATGGAAGAAGCTAAATTTGAAGAGCTGGCAAGAGAAATGGAAAGAATTTCAGAGGAGTTCAAAGATTTAAGGGGAAGAGTCAAAAATCTTGAAAATTTTCTTAAAAATTTGGTTAAACTTCTTATCTTAAAGATGAATAAAACTCAGCTCGAAAAGGAGCTTGTGGTTAAAATTAAAAATGATCCCAAGGCTTTTGAGGAATTTATTCGCTTGTTAGAAAAAAATAGGAGAGATATTTTAACTTCTATTCTAAAAATGAAAATTTTTGAAAAATGTAAGAAAATTAAATAGCCTTTGCAAATTCTTCTAAAACTTTTCTTGGATTCTTTACCTTTACTACACCCGAAGCAACTAGTATACCCTTTGTCCCTAACTCTAAAGCTTTTCTCACATCTTCCCCGCTTGTAATTCCTGCTCCGCATAAAACCTTTACTCTTGGATTAATTTTTTCTATGCTACTCACAAAATTTTTCACACTTTCTGGCTTTACCCTTGAGATTGCTTTTCCTGTCCCGATTAGAAAAGGATCTTCGTATGCTATAAAATCTGGATTAAACCTTGCTATTGCTTTTCCTCTCATCAAGCTATCGGCGCAAACTACAGAAGTTAGCTTGTATTTTCTTGCTATTTCTATACATTCCCTTATCTCTCTAAGAGAAAGTTTCCTTTCCGAATGATTTATCAGACTTCCTTTTACCCCTATTTTCTTCAAAGCCAGTGGAGATACATGTCCAGTATAAGCACCCCATTCTATAGGATCCATATGCTGAGAGAAAACCGGAATTTTCACTTTTCGGACAATTTCATAAAGGTCGATGAATTGAGGAGCAACTCCTATGTTTACGCGATACTTCTTAGAAACCTTTTCACATGTTTTTGCTAACTTTAGAGCTTTTCCCCCTGTAGCCTCTTCATAACATTTAAAGTTTATTAAAAGTAGCGGTAACTTCATGATTTCTTTTTAGCTTTGGCTAAATTAATTTTTAAGCTAAACGATTAATTTAAATAAACCCTAAATAATTTAATATGAAAGTTACAGTCTCCTTGATTAAAGCAGATGTAGGTTCTTTGGTTGGGCATGGAAGAGTTCCTGAAGAAATTCTTGAAAAAGCAAGAGAATGCTTGGAAAAAGCTAAGGAAGAAAATTTACTAATAGACTTTTTTGTTACTAACTGCGGAGATGATTTGGAACTTATAATGACGCACGATAAATTCATAGATAATCCAGAGATCCATAAGCTAGCCTTCGATACTTTCATGGAATGTGCAAATCTTGCAAAATCTTTAAAGCTATATGGAGCAGGTCAAGATTTGCTTAAAACAGCCTTTTCTGGTAACGTAAAAGGAATGGGGCCAGGAGTTTGCGAGATTAGCTTTGAAGAGAGAAAGAGCGAGCCAATAGTTTGTTTTATGGCAGATAAGACTGAGCCAGGAGCATGGAATTTTCCTCTGTTCAAAATATTCGCAGACCCTTTCAATACAGCAGGTTTAATCATAGACTCAAAGTTGCACGATGGATTTACTTTTGAGGTTCATGATGTTTTCGAACACAAGAAAATAAAATTTGTTTGTCCTCAAGAGATGTATGATTTACTCTTATATATTGGAACGCCAGGAAGGTATTGCATAAAAAGCGTGACGAGGAATTCGGATGGAGAAATAGCTGCAGTGAGCTCGACTGAAAGGCTAAGTCTGATAGCAGGTAAGTATGTTGGCAAAGACGATCCTGCATGCATAGTCAGATGTCAATCGGGCTTTCCTGCTGTAGGAGAAGTTTTAGAACCTTTTGCATTTCCCTATTTGGTAGAGGGATGGATGCGAGGCTCCCATTGGGGTCCTTTCATGCCAGTAAGCTTAAAAGATGCTCATCCCACTCGCTTTGATGGTCCACCAAGAGTAATTGCTTTAGGATTTCAGCTGAATAAAGGAAAATTAGAAGGGCCTGTTGACCTATTCGATGACCCAGCTTTTGATAGAGCAAGACAAAAAGCTAATGAAATAGCAGATTATTTAAGGAAGCATGGACCATTTGAAGCCCATAGATTAAGCTTAGAAGCTATGGAATATACAACTTTACCTCTAGTAGAGGAAAAATTGAAGAAAAGGTGGGAAAAAATTTAGAGAGGTTGAGGGAATAACAACTCTTCTTCCTTCTTTTTCTTTAATCTTGACTTTATTTTTTTGATAATTTTTGATAAAAAGCTTCGAGATTCATATTCTTCTCCTATTAGAGCAGCTCCTAATTTGAAGAACTCCTTGCTCGCTTTCGATTTCGGCTTATAAATTACGACAGGTGTTTTTGCTGCCAGACTTTTTTTCACATTCTTATCATAAGGTATGGTTGCAATTACAGGTAGCCTTGTTAATTGTTCAATTTCCTTTGGTGTCATCTCATATCTTTCCTTGTTAACTTGATTCAAAACTATTCCTATAGGCCTTACCCCAATTTCATTTAACACTTCCTGACATCTTATTATATCCATAATAGCTGGAACAAAAGGCGTGGTTACAAATATTACCTCATCGCAAGCCTTTAAGCAAGCTATTGCTTCTCTTCCTAAGCCTGGGCTTGCGTCCAAGAGGATTATATCACTTTTATCTGCTATTTCTCTAACCTTCTCTCTCAAATTAATCATATCTATTCCTTCTAGGTCAGCAAGTGAAAGTGAAGCTGGAATGACTTTTACTCCGCTGAAATGATCATAAATAGCTTCTTCTATGCTTATATCCCCTCTCAAGACCTTGTTTAGGGTTAAGGGACAGTAATACATGCCTAAATACAAACCTAGATGAGAAGTTGTTACGTTACAGTCTATTAGAGTTACATCTTTCTTAAAATGTTGAGCTAAAACAGTACCTAAATTTATCGCAAGAGTTGTTTTTCCTACTCCACCCTTTCCAGAAACAATTCCTATAACCCTGCCCAAACTCTCACTATAAATAAATGAGAAAATTAATTTAAATAATATTTCCTTAACTTTCTTCTTTCTTTTCCTCCTTAGTTTTTTTACCAAAAATTCCTAGGAAGCCTGAAGCTTTTTTCTTTCTCAAGTAAGGCATTCCTGTGTGAGGATTTTCAACAACTTCAAAACCTTTTGGCAGGCTTTTGAGTGCTCCTGCAGGATTCCTTGAGAAATAATAAAGAGTAACCTTTCCCCTTTGTTTTGCATGCAACCAAAACTTTTGCCCTTTTTTATTCTCGTACATGAACGGAGTAAAAAGTCCCATTAATTAAAATTTTTAGCTTCGGAAATTTTAAGTTTATGCTTCGGTAAACCTTCTTAAAAGCTTTGGTCTTTCCTCCTTTTTCCTCATTTTTCTCAAGAAGAAAAGCAAGATTAAGAATAGAATTCCTAAGAGAATTGCGAATATTAAAACCCAAATTGGATAGTAAGCAGGAACTACATAAACCCTAATCTTTGCAAGCGAGAGTTGTAAAACAGCTTCCTGAATGTATTTTTTCACATCCAAAAGCTTTTCTTCACATTCAGCATAGTTCTTCTGATAATAATACCTTTTTGCATCCTGCAGGCTTATCTTAGCTTTATTCAAAGCAATTTGAGCTAAAGATGTATCTATTCCTTCCAAAGTTGCAGCATCTATTTCTGCTTGGGTTTCTGATATTAAATACTCGTAATAAACTATTTGCTTGTAGAGCTCTTCTTCAATAGGAACAACTTTTTTCTCTTTTATTTCTAGGGCTACGCTTCCCCTTTCCCTCAGCTTATCGCTTATTAATTCAAATTCAAATGGATATATTCCTGCTGAAATGTTTTGAGGAGCTTCTAAGGAAAAAATGAAAATTGCTGTTTCATTTGGACTAAGCTTAAAGAGTTGCGGAGGGGTTATATCTACAGTTAATTGATTTATCGTATAAGTCGAAAATCTTAGGTTATAGAGTGTAACATCTCCAACATTCTTGACTAAAACATGAAATATAGCTGATTCTCCTTGTACTAATTCAATTTTTTCAGGATATTCTAATTCAACTCTTGCTATTCCTATTTCTGGTGGAGGTGCAGTTGGAGGAGGGGGCAAAGCTGGAGGAGGTATGATGATTTGAGGTGGTGGAGGTGGTGGGGGATAATAAACTACTAAAAAGGCTCCCCAGATTTGAGCAGTTTTTCCATCATAGGGAGCTCTTGCTTTAATGTAATAGGTTCCTATGTAAGGAGGTAAGAATGAGATTTGATAGCTTCTTCTTTCTCCTGGTTTCAAATTAAATTCTGCATCATAATAGCTGCCCATGAGTTGCAGTTTACCTTCATAATTGTAATAAATCTTTATTTCTAACTTTTCCTTTAAGGGTAAGCTACCTTCGTTAAAAAATTCTGCGTTTATTCTCTGAATTTCAGAAAAGTTTAGGTGTTCTTTGTATCCTAGGAAAATCCTCCCCTTCAATACAGGAGTAACATTAACAGAAACATTTCCTCGGACTGCTAAAAAAGTTACTCTTTCTGGGAGAAAAAACAGAAGAATTAAGAGAATGGAAAAAATAAGTAAGATTAGTAGGTTTTTTTCCATAATTTTTATTTTGAAAAGAAAGTATAAATTGAAAAAAATAAGTAAAAAATGCACAGAGTTACTTGTCTTGTTATTTTTATTTTCTTACACTCCCCAAGCTTCTAGAGTCAGCCAGCCCGATTTTAACCAGCCTGCTGGAATTCCGTAAGGTACCCATACGTCTGTATGTACTGTAAATTGAGAACCAGGTGTGAGTACTGTATTTCTCAGGAAGGTAGCTTGATCGCATTCCCTAAAGCCAGATCTTTTATCATATTTATAAATGAATATCTTTGTACAATTTCTGTGAATTGCAACACAGTGATTTGATAGAGGTCCTTCATTACTTCCAAAATAAAATATGCCCCAGTCTGCAATCGAAGTATCGTAAGTTGCTGCCTGGTCTGGTTGTCGTGTAGACGGTCTACCATCATCAGCCTCTGTTTCAATCATGAATGTAGTTCCTGTTGAGTTACATCCATGGGTAGCATTAATGTATACGCCACTTCCTAACGAAATATTCCACAGAAAATCTCCATCATATCTTCTGAAATAGCCCCAGCTATTAGCTTGACCATTAGAGCCTGGTGGTCCATCAACTTTTGTCCCATTACCTACTGGAGTAATATTCCAATCCAATCTACCCACATAATAGAAGACGCCACTTGTAGTAGAGGCATTCATTACTAGTAAACCAGTGGAGGCATAGCTTGATGCAACACCTGTAGGTATTGGATTTGTTTGCTCCTTGGTCAAGGTATCTACGTATGCATAAACTGAAGTAATATTCCAGGAACCAGAGTTCTTTATATCTAAGTATTTAACTCCTCCTGTGCTATTAGTATTTACACCATACCAAGTTAAGTTTGTCGGTGCAACCGTAATTTTGGTTATGTTTGCAATTTCTACTGTAACATTAGTTTGATTAGAAGTTGCTGCTTCAGCTGGTTTAAGAGGAGTTCTTGTAAAAGATATTAGAATTGCTATTATTACTGCAACCAAAAAACCAAGTACAGCTTTTTCCATAATTATATTTTGGTATTTAGAAGATATATTTATCCTTAAGTCTTTCACTATTCTGCCATACGGATTTTAAATTTTACTCCGACAATAATTAATTTATGAAAAAAATGATCTTTTTTTTCTTCTTATTCCTAATTCTCTTCGATTTTAGGGCTTATGCTCAAAATTATATAATCGGAGTTTCCCCTTCAGTAATCGATTTAGGAAGAATTTCAAGAGGTTCTTCTCGAATGGTTGCTTTTAATGTGCTTACACCATCCAATTCCACAATTTTAGTTAATCTAGAATCTTCGGAAGGAATGCCAGAATTTTTCTCCCTTACCAACAGAAAAAATTATTTATTGAACTATTCTGAAGAAAATCCCTCTAGCTGGGTCCAACCCTTTTCAAATCCCATAGAACTTAAACCAGGAGCTGAAGAAATAATAAAGGGTATAAGAGCTTGGAGAGAAGTAAACTTTTTGCTAAACATTCCAGAAAATGCAGAACCCGGCTACCATTTAATCAAAATAACACCCCGACCTTATTTACCAACCACCTCTCTAGGCCAAATAGGTGTTCAAATTGCTACGGTTACTCCAGTAATGTTAATATTTAATGTTGAAGGAAATGCTATCAGAGAAGGAAAAATTCTAGATATTACTGTAAGAACTTCTGGAACTAATGCAGAAATTCAAGTTCACTTTTTGAATACAGGTACTGTAACAATTTCTGCAAGAGCAAGCAAAATAGAAGTTTATGATAAAAATCATACTTTAATAGCAACTCTCTCTTCGGGTACAAAAAAAGTAAAACCAGGGGAAAAAGTAATTCTTTCTTCTTTCCTACCACTTTCAAAAATTAAAGATAATGAGCTTTTTGTGCACGCAAGAGTCGATTATTTAACTGATTGTACAGAAAAAAATTCAACAGTTTTTATCCAGCCAAAAATTGCTGCAGCAGTAGTTAAGCCAGCAAAGCCCTTTGTAATTCCACTCTGGCTAATAGTATTAATATTTTTCGTCCTAATTAGTATATTGGTGTACAAGTGGTTCCATGAAGATTAAAAAATTGAAATTTAGGGAAAAACATTTAAACTTTTTGCTTCTTTCTTTTGCTATAGCTTTTGGCATAGCAGTTACTGCAATAGCCTATCATTCTTATCCAAGAGAATACGTTAAAAACCAGACTTTCGAGATTTATTCAAGCCTTTTCTTCGTTTATGAAAGAGTAAGATATCCTTCAAACGTTGAAGTTGTTGAATCAAAAGAAGAAGGTATGCTGCTAGGTTTTGTGACAGACCCCTGGAACTTAAACTTTGGAATTATTCCAACTGGAGGAAATTTTGGGACGAGGCATCTAAAGATTTTTAACTCAGAAGATTATAAGGTTAGAGTTAATCTAAGGGCTTACGGTGATATCAAGCCTCTAGTAACTTTTAGTAAAAATAATTTCATTCTTGTCCCCAATGAAACAGCAGAAATTGACATATTTTTAAACACGACCAATTCAACCAAGCCAGGTAATTATACAGGAGAGATTGATATCATAATTAAAAAACCAAGGTTTAATATTTTAGAAATATTCTTGTGAGAACATGAAATTTTTGCCCTTGCTTTTAGCTCTAATTATTTTTATAGCCATTTCTTCAGCAGCTGTGATAGAGATAGAGGTTAAGATGAAGCTAGACGGAAAAATAAGCTTTTTCTCTTTCGAAAGGATGAATAATATAGTTAAAGCAAGTACAGAATTCTACAATACAGGAAGTGTTGCGTACAAAGCAAGAGCAAGGCTAGATATTTTGAATAGAAGCGAGCTAATCTTTTCAGGCTGGTCTGAGGAAAAGCCTTTGATGCCAGGAGAGAGAAAAACTTTTGAAATATACTGGTATTCTCCGAGCAAGGCAAAAAATCTTACAGCAAGGCTTAGAGTTTATTTCGGGAATGAAATTGTAGAGGAAAGTAAAAATCTGAGCATAGAATATGTAAAATCTTCTAAGGATCTATTCCAAATCAAAAACTTTAGGACTTATGAGGATCACATAAGGTTTGAGATTAGGGCTAATGAAACCCTAAAAAATGTTATAGTAGTACCTTCAGATTATATCCAGGGCTGGATTTTCGAGCAAATCAAGCTTAGAGAGTTAAAAGCAAATAAGAATACTGAAGTGAAAATTAGGTACATTCCAACCGTTTGGATGGAAAGTCAAGTGAAGCTGAATGTTTTTACGGAGGATGGTAAGTATTATTTTTCTAAAACCTTTGAGCTTAAGAAAGAAAAAGGTCTTCTAAAATATTTGCACATGATTTATGATAAGCTTAGCTTAATCCTTAACTTCTAACATATAGTCTACATATGTAAACCATATGGCTGAAATATTTATGTAAAAAAATCAAATAATACAACGTGGAAGCTAGCTTAGAACAAAGAATTTTGGAGTTGTTGAAAGATAACTTGATGTCTGTTTCACAGGTTGCTAGCACCCTAGGTATAAGAAAGGATGTAGCTGCTGCTTATCTCGAGTCTTTAAGGCAACAAGGAAAGCTTGAGCTTTTTGAAGTAGGTAAATCAAAGGTTTACATCTTACCTAGAAAACCAATAGAGGTTAAAAAACCAAGGATTATAGGAATAGTTTCTGGAAAGGGAGGAGTAGGAAAAACGGTAGTTGCAATAAATCTAACTGCAGCCCTAACTTTCTTTGGAAAAAATGCGATAGCAATAGATGCTGACCTTAAGATGTCAGGCTTAGGCTTGCAACTAGGAATGTATTATTTTCCTGTGACTCTAAACGATGTGATCAAGGACAACAAAAGTATTCTAAACGCAATTTACATTCATTCTTCAGGTTTAAGAATAATTCCAGCATCACTTTCAATAAATCCTGTTGATATTTCAAGCTTGCCAAAGTTTTTAAGCCTACCCTATTTCGAGGATTCTATTCTAATAGTAGATTCCCCTCCAGGATTGGAAACCAATGCTAAGAAGGTTTTGAAGGTTTGCAAGGAAGTGATATTGGTTACTTTGCCAGAAATACCCTCTTTAACCAATGTACTTAAGCTTATAGAAGCATGCAAGGAGTCGAATGTAAAGCCTTTAGGGATAATAGTTAACAGGTATAGGAAGGACAAACATCAGCTAAGGATACAAGAAATAGAAAAAGTTTGCGAACTTCCCGTTTTTGGTGTGATACCTGAAGATAAGAATATAATCAAAAGTATATACAAGAGATATCCATTGGTCTTTCTCAATCCTTACTCAAAAACAGCTCTGGAGTTTAAAAAAATTGCAGCCAGGTTGCTTGGGTTTAATTACAAACCAGGATTTGGTTCGAGGGTTAAAAATCTATTCTGGAGGTTAAGAAGATGAAAAGAGTTATGCTAATCTTATGTTTAACTCTCTTACTAAATTTAACTAAAACTTACGCATTTCCTTTAATAGAAAAAGTCGAGCCGGAACCAGAAAATGTTTTGTGTGTGAGCGATGAGTGTGATTCGCTCCTAATTAAAGTCAATTGTTCTGATACAGAAGGGAGGAATGTAACAGTTTTTGGGTCGATGACCTATCCAGTAGCCTGGGATAAGAATAAAACTTTTGTGTTTGAGGATGGTATTTGGACTTATGAAATTAAACCTTTCTCATTCTTTACTATACCATCTCTCTATAACTTTAGCGTATTCTGTAAAAATGAGCTAAACGAAACCAATTCAACTTTCAAAACTTTTAACGTCTCTAAGTTGGAAGCTTCCATTACCTATTTTAAGTCTCCTGTTTATCTGGATCCAAGCGAATTTTCTGAGATTAGGGTTTTGGTCAAAAAGGATGGTAAGCCTTTGGATAACTATCTAACTTTTAACCTTAAGCTAAGCGGCTCAACATGGGAAAAAGTATCATTTCCGCTTGAAAGCTTGTGGGTAATAAGATTTGATTTACCCAGAACTAAAGGCTTTTATGAGCTTCTCTTGGAAGCTGTGGTAAACATTCCTTCTTATCCTGAAAAGAAAATCGTTTTCAAGAAAGATTTAGAAGTTAGGGAACCTTTAGAGCTTAAACTTCTTTCCATAAACAAAAGAGAAGTCATGCCAAACGATGTTCTTAAAATTTCTCTCTCTGCGTCAGAAAAGGATGAAACTATAATCCTCTCCAAAGACTACTTCGAATTTAAGGTAGGTTCTGTTACTATAGATAAGGACAAAGTTTCTTTAACAGCTTCTGGGGACCATTTTGATTTTGAGTTTCCTTTACCAGAGCTTTCTCCGGGGAATTACGAGCTTGAGATCGATTTTAATTACAAAAATTATTCTAAAACCATAAGAGAAAGCATAAGCTATGTTATACCTATCTCAGGAAAATTCTTAGATTTGAATAACAAGGGAATTAAAGTTACTATAATATTTCTAGTTGATGGAACGGAAAAGAAAAGGATTTCAACGGATTCCTCTGGGTATTATTCAGGCTACATAGCTCCAGGGACTTATGATATCGAGTTTGATTTCCCTCAATCAAAGCTTTTTCTTTACGGAGTTGATTTAGAAAGTTTTGAAGATCCAGTTAGGTATTATTTCTTGAGCATGGATATAGAAGGAATAAGAAGTGCTGGTCTTTTTGTTTTTGAAACTTCTTTGCCTTATTCTTCTGCTAAGCTAGAAATGAACTATGATGAGAGCAAGATAATTAACGAGAAGAATTTAGTCGTCTTTAAATGTAGCGATTGGAATATGGGGAAAAAATTATGTAATAGTGGGTGGACTCAAGTTTCAGCAGACATAGATACAGTAAAAAATGTGGTAACTCTTGAAACCTCTAGTTTATCAGCCTATGTTGTAGGAGAAAGAAAATCCTTGAATTTACAATTAACTCTTGAGAAAGAAGTTTATGCACCAGGAGAATTGGTAAAGCTAAGGGGTGTGGTAAGGGATGAGGAGAAAAAATTGGTTTCGAATGCTTTGATATCCATTTCCATGCCAGGTATGAATGAAACAACTTATTCTGATTCGGCAGGAATATTTAGCATAGAATTTTTAGCCCCATCCATTGAAGGTGTGTATCAAATTCTTGTAGAAGCAAAAAAGAACACTTATTTAGCTTCTAATGCTAACCTAACCTTTAAAGTTGTGAAAAAAAGAGAACTTTCACTAGTTTTACCAGATGTAATTAAAATACCTCAGGGAGATGAAAGGATAGTCGAGTTTTCCCTTATCAATACGGGTCAGGTTGATTTATCAAACATTTCTATTTCAATTTCTGGAATTCCAGAAGAATACTTTGAAATTCCTGAGCAAATAAGCTTAATCAAAGTTGGCGAAGAGTTTAAAATTCCTGTGAAGTTTAGAATTCCACCAAATGCTACTCCAACAACTCTAAGCCTAACTTTCAGTGCGAAGTACGATAGCATAGAAAAAAAACAGACTATAGGGTTCACTGTTTTAAGTACTAATTTCACGACTATCTCTCAAACTCAAGAAGAGTCGGCATTTCAATTTCCTTCAATAAGTTTTCCAACAGCAAGTCTTGTCTTACCCTTCTCAGCTTCTGAACTAACTTATGTTCTAATCTTTGGTTTCTTGCTAATCTTTTCAGCTTACTTACTCAAAAAAATAAAAGTTAGAAAGAAAAGAGAAAGGGAAGAAATAGTGAATTTGCTGTTTGACATAAAGAAGGAGATTAAAAGAGGGAAAATAGAACATCCTATGCAAGCTTTTAATTTTTTGGTGGAAAGAGAAAGAAAATAACTACTTAAGTTTCTTTTCTACTCGCTTAAGCTTCTCTTCTATATTTTTCTTCATTTCTTTGTAAGCTGCAAGGCTTATTATTCCTTCTTCTTTCTCTTTCTCTAAAACTTCTAACATCCTCAATAATCTTTCTCTTTCTCTCACGAGCTCTTCTTTAGCTTCCTTCTTCTCCTTAACTTTTTCGGCAACCCTACCTAAAGGAACTATGTAAGGTCTTAAAGCAGGCATCTTCTTTCGGGTTAGAAGAATCGCTATTGGTATTAAGATGGAGAAAGCTAAAATTAGTGCCATTAGCCAAATTGGAAACACAGGCTTAACTGCAGCTTTTTTAACTTGAAGCTTGCTTAGCAAATCTCTAGCTCTATCTATTAGATTTCTAGCTATCCTTACATTTTCTAAAGCATCCTCAAGCTTGTTGTTCTTTAAATTATCTTCAGCCAGTTCTATCTGAATTCTTATATCTTCTATAAGAGGCATTACAAGAGATACATCTTTTCCTTCTTTTTCAGCTTTTTTAACATCTTGCTCAAGCAAAGCCAATTCAGATTTGAGCTTGCTTATCTCATCCCTCAAAAGTTCTTCTAAAGACTTGAACACAGTTATTACAGCATATTTTTGATCGCTTACCACGCCTGAGAAAACCGTTAGGGTTATTCTATGCTCACCCAGATTGGCATTAGCTGGTATGTTAAAAGTTATGAGAAAGACTGTGCTGTTTCCTGGAGGTAGATATCTAATAGTTTCTGGCGTTATATTATACCAGGTTATAGGAATTCCGAAAATTAGGAAAGTTACGTTTTCAAGCTCAACTTCTCCTATATTCTTTACTATCACACTTTCAACTTTTGAGGCTCCTCTAACCACGCTTATATTCTCTCTATAGCTTATTATTCTAATTTCAGCAGCTAACTCTGCTGTTGGAGCTGGTGCTACTGCTGCAGCTGTTGGCACGTAAGTAGGATAGGTATAGGTAATGGTGGGTGTTACTGGAGGAAGGGTTGGTATAGTAATGTTAGGAGGTATTACTTCTTTTGCTAAAACTGTGAAAGTTTTATTCGCAATTAAAGGTGGTTGAACATTATCATAAGTCATTTTAACAGTAAGCGTGTAAGTTCCTTGAGGCTGAGTAGTGAAAATATAGGCTTGTTTGGTTATAGTTTGGTTGGAAAGAGCGGGGGTATAGAACCATCCAGATTCATAGTAATAGGTTTCATTTATCCCAGAAACCCACCATTCAAGAAACACATCTTGGGAAACCTCCCCCTTATTCTCTATCCTTATGTTAAAATCTAGGTAATCACCTTGCCTAACCTCATTTTCCAATAGGTCAATCCATAAGTCGTAAGGACCTCCTCTTGCAACTCTAAATGCTTTAAGTTTAAGAGTCTGGAATTCTCCTTGGGTAGCGTTAACCACAGCTAAATACATACCACTTGGAGAATCTGCTGACATAGACCGTTCATAAGTGTAGAAACCTGTCATCTCTTTTTCCATGTTAGCAATCGTATCAGTAAAGTAAAGCAAACCATCAGGTCTGTAAACAGTTAAGTTAATAAAATCAGCATCAACAGGCTTTCCTTCTCCATTATAGGTTAAAATCCCAAATTTCATGAGGTTATCAGGATACCATACTACCGCAGTCTCTATATCAGCGAATAAGCCAGTAACTGTAACTGTTCTTGAAAGAACTTCAAAACTATGATTTTTAAGAATAGAAAAAGTCTCGTTTGCTACATCATCAAAATAGCTTGAGGTTGAGATCAGAGTGTAAGTTCCTAGAGGAGCATCAGAAGCTAGAATAAAGCTTGGTAATGGATAGATTGTTCCATCAGAGTTTGTTTTGTATGAAGAGTAATAAGTAATGTTTCCGTTTGGATCTTCTATCATGAATTCTACGCTAACGTTTGCTACTCCTTCATCATTTAGGTCTCTAACGCTATAATAAATAGATCCTTGGTCTCCTTGGTAATACCTATCAGAAAGTGTAGAAACTAGAATATTAAACTTATAATAAATTACAAAACTTGAATCCTTAATTCCAATATTTCCTACATTATCCCTTGCATAAATGCTTACATTGTACCTCCCTCTTTGGCTTGTGTTTCCAGCTTTGTACTTGAAGTACCAGCTAGTTAAATTCCCGCTTTCATAAGTCTTAACCATCTCATAGGGTTGAACGGTTCCATTTGGTAGAGTAATATTTAACTTTACCCAAGCCATTCCAGTTCCTGAACGGTCTGTTGCATTAACAAAAAATTCTATAGAGCTTAATTGCTCAGTTTTATTTGGTTTTATTTCCACTTCAACTATAGGTTCAACAAATGGAAGCAAGCTCACAACTAGAGTTTTGTTATCTGGGCTTGCATCTTCTACAGCATCTACTACAAAAGTTGAATTGTATATGCCTGGAGGAACTCCTGTAACATTATAGGTTACAGAGAAAATATGAGAGCTATGGGCATTTACAGAAAAACTAGTTTCACTTACCTTGGTATAATTTCCTTCTTCAGGTGAGATAGTGAAGTTGATGTAAGTATTTCCTAAGTTGGTTACGTTCACTTCACAAACCAAACCTTCGGGTGGAGTTTCAGACCTTTGGCAATAGGTTGGATGCATGTCCCATGTTCTATTAGCAGGTACAATCACCTCAACTTCAAACCAATTCCATCCATCATTGCTTGAAGAAATATTCACACTTCCATTGTAAACTCCCGCTCCATACCCTAAAGGAACACTAACATTAATAGAAATACTTTGATTACTTCCTGCAGGAATGATAGAAATATTAGGAGGAATGAATTCTACGATGAAATTCTGACATACTTCGCCAGAGATGCAATTAAAAGTGATATTTTGCAATGCATCATTTCCCATTGAAAGAATAGTAAAGTTACCTAAATAGTCTTCTGACCCATCAGGAATCGTTCCTGTAATGTTAGTCTCGCTAACATTAATCAACGGATTTGAGACTACAGTTACTGTTATAAAAGTCTGATTTGTTCCTAGAGAATTATCTGGTTGAGTCCAATTCGCTTTAACATACACATAATAATTTCCTGGTGAAGTTTTTGCTGGAATGGTTACACTAAAGCCTTTTATACAAGTTTTTCCTTTGGTTAAATTACCACAATCTTCAAAGCTAGAATTAGATATCCAAGCAGTAGGTAAACTTAAACTTAGGTTGACAAACCTTGCACTACTGTTTCCTATATTCGTAGCATTTACTTGAAATTCAAAACTTTCGCTAGTAGTCTGGCTTATATTGCCTGCAACATAACTTTGGATGCTAGGAGTTACAGAAACATTTGTTTTAGCAGGTACAATCACCTCAATTTCAAAAGTATCCCATCCATCATTTTCAGCAGAAACATTTACACTTCCATTATAAATTCCAGCAGCATAGCTTAATGGAACACTAACATTAATAGAAACACTCTTTTTTGAACCGATGAGTAGGCTTGAAATATTTTCAGGAATAAATTCAACGCTAAAGTAAGTACAAGCTTCGCCGGAAATACAAGAGAAAGTAATGTTTATTAGTTGATCATTCCCTATGGAAGAGACGGTAAAGTTACCAATTATATTCCAAGTACCATCTGCTCCTTCTCCACTAACTTTTACTTCTTCAACATCTATTTTTGGGTTAGGTTTTACAGTAACATTTACCTGAGTTTTATTAGAATCTATACTTCCATCAGGATTCTTCCAAGTTACCGAAACATTAAATGTATAATTCCCTGGAAGAGTTCCATTTGGTACTGTTATTTCAAAAGCCTTTGAACAATAACTATTTTTGTCTATATCCCCGCATTCTTCTAAAGTGCTATTAGCTTGCCAGCCATCCAAAAGCTCTAAGCTTATGTTCGAAGAATAAGCAGTACCATTTCCTATGTTTGTGGCATTAGCTGCTATTTCAAAACTTTCACTCTGATATAAGGTTATGTTTGAAACTATTGGATTCTCTGGCTCAACTTTTATGCTCATATTAGTTTTTCCAGGCTCAGTTGTAAACGTATCTGTATCATTCCCAAAATTACCATTTTTTGTAACATTGCAAGTTAAGATATAAGTTCCTTCTTGAAGAGGAGCAGTGAAATTTACAGAATAAGTCCCGTTATTATAATCTATTTTATTAACCACTTCTGTAGAATCATAACTACAATTTATAGTTGCTCCTACAATCCAGCCATCTTGTCTAAAATTCTTAACATAAATATCAGCTATCACAATTGAACCAACCATAGGTTTTTTGTTTCTTATAGTAAGAGTAACATTAAGTACGTCAGTAACGTTGAAGTTAAGAATAGTAAAATTGAGAAGTTCATAATTTTCTGTGTAAGTGGTAAAATTAATTGTCCAGATACCAACGGTAGCATCATTTGCTAACACAAAAGTATTCGTGAAAACCTTATTTCCAGCTATTTCATCACCATGAGTCCCATCATCATACAAAATTATTGTTTGATCATCCTCTTGAGAAGAAGTTCCCATATCTAGAGTTGCGTTTACATGTTTTGTAAGATTATAAGGATCACTCGAAATATTTGCAGTTATTAGAATGGTCTCATTCCTGTTATAAATAGTAGCGTTGGTTTGTGGAACTATGCTTACATACCATTTTTCAGGAAGAGAGGTAATAATTATTACAGGATTAGCTAATTTATTCCTTAAATCCCTAACTAAAGTATAATCTCCTCCATTGTCCTTGAAATGGAGGACTGCTGTTTCAATTACGGAACTTCCAGGTTGTATTGTCGTTTCGTTTAGTTGTATACCGATTTTATTTCTTGAGCTACTGTTTGGGACCCAGAAATTTGAAGTACCAGTTTGGTTAAATTGAATAATTCCTGTATGAAAACTATTAAAGACATCTGAAGCATACCACCAACCTGGTTGAGAAGTATTTCCAAAATTTGATTGCCAATCTGAGCCGAATGCTCTTACAGCATCTATTCCTATTGCTCCAGCAAAAGTCGAATTCCTAACTATTTCATTATTTCCAATATTAGTAAAGTTAGTTTCAATTTTTATCCATGGATTTTCCGGAAAATTGTAAAAAATATACCTCTTAACAACAAATCCAGTATTAGTTTTTTCCCCAGAATCCCAAAAAGTTTCGTATCCTTTTTGCTCGACAACAAGCCTTACAGCTCCTGAGTATTTTAGAGTTGCATTATTCCTAAAATCAAAACTAAAGTTATGAGTACCATTTGAGTATTGCATATACTCTATCGTCCTTTCATTTTCAGAAGGTATAAACCAGATGTCATTTATCGGTCCCTTTGCCCTATATAGGCCAGAGGTGTCCTCCCCTCTTAAAGTATCTACCCAAAAAGAAAAATCTGAAGTATTTACATTAAACTCTTCTCCATTCCAAGAATAACTTAGGTTTGTAGGATAGTTGGGCTTTTCCTTAGCACCATTCTCCAGAGTATCATAGTAAACGAAGAAAATTCTTTTTTGGTTTGCTTGAGTAGTACCGTTCATTAAAAATACCAGCGTTCCTATAGCATTGCTTGAAGGATTAAAATTATCATCCTTGTCAAACTGACTTGGTAGTTCATAGAGAACATTTCCATTCTCATCATACTCTATTACTCTTGTAGAATTTTCATCAAAAGTTCCAGAAGGCAATAAATCAGTAAAGTTAATCTTAATCTCAATGGGCCAATCTTTTCTTTCATACTTTGTCGAATTAATCTCAAGCTTAAACCTATAGTGCCAAGAAATGTTCCACCATTCGAAATTACTTTGAGCTTGACCAAAGCCAACAAATCTTCCAGTAATTCTAAAGCTGAAGTAATAAGCTAGAAGAGTTAGAAAAGTAAGAGTAATCGAAAGAAGAACATAGACTAGCAATTTTCTCATAATTTAATATTTGGTTATTCTAAGTTTATTTTTAGCTTCAAACAATTCTAACCCTTTTTTCAGCCATTTCAAGGATTTTTCTAATCTCTTCATCCTTAAAAAGGAGAACTATTTGAAATTTTATCCTTTCTTTTCTGACTTTTATTTTTGCATTAAACATATGCACATAGATTTTTTGAATGTAAATCGGTCCAAAATCAAATTCTTCTATTGCCCTGTATGCATTTACTGAAATAGAAGGAGAAGTCCACCTGAGTTCAGCACCAAAAAGCTTAACTAAAGAAGAAATGTAATAACCTTGTAAAATGTTTGCAAGCTCTAGCAAAACAGGTAAATTTTCGTCACTCAGTGCCTTGTAATAACCTATTTTCTTGTGTAACAATAAGTCAGCTAACTTAAGTATATCCTTTAAACTTGATGCTAAAAGGATAACGCCATTCAAGCTCCCAAACATTTTTGTATAGATTAGGGTAAATGAAATTTCTTTTGGATTTAAAAATCTTGGAACTTGGTTTATCCATATTCTTTTTATAGAGCAAGACAAGATCTTAACTTCTTTTCTTATCATTTGAGAGAGAGCTTCAACACTATTTTTTGTGCTTAAAACCCAAATATCGCTAAGTACTTTCTTTTCGATAGAAGAAAGCTTCATTTGTTTCACTTCATTGCTTTTTTAACTCTTTTAACTAGATTCTGAATATCAAAAGGTTTTGTTATATAATCCAGAACCTTAAGCTTTTCCAGCTCTTCCTTTCCAACTTCTGATAATCTTGCCACCGTAAGAAAAACTATCTTCAAATCCTTTGTTTTTGGATTCTCCCTTATTTTTTTGGTAGCTTCTTTTCCTGTCATCCCTGGCATCATCAAATCCATCAGAATCAAGTCTGGTTTTACTTTCTTCAATTTCTCCAGGCATTCCTTTCCGCTATAAGCTACTATTATATCAAAACCTTCTTTTTCAAGAATGCTCTTGACAAGCTCTACCATCGATTCTTCATCATCTACTATCATTACTTTTTTCTTCACATTTTAAATTTGGGATTTTAAATTAAAATTTTAAAAACTTTTAGAAAAATTTATATTTTGCTTTATATACTTTTTAATTAATGGGGTTGTACGAAGATGTTAAACAAATATTCCTTGAATTGCTTGGGGAAGATGCGACTAAAGTTTTAGATACATTTGAAAACCCAAAGCTTTACCCAAAAGAATTTCTCGACCAATGCAAGTATTTTCTTTCAGAAGTAATTGGCGAAAAGCTTGCGGAAGAAAAATTGAAACCCCTATATAGAAAGTATAGGAGTTTAATACTCGGGAAGAAAGTCGAGAAATTAATTTTTCCTGTAAAAAAGCTTAAGGAAGGAGAAATAAGTGGAAGAGTTAAAAAACATTTTGATAATATTAGTAAGTTGCTTATACTTACTTGGAATTTTTCTACTTTTTAGTAAGCCCCTAATGCCTGAGGTATATATCGAAAATTTAAATCTACTAGTTTTATCCCTTCAAGCTTTTATCCTTTTACTTCTTATTGCTCACAGAAATTTGAGAATTTATTTGGAAAGTAGGAGCGAGATTTTTCTGACTTACTCACTTTCTTTCTTTTTTTATTCTTTCCTATTTCTTGGAATGATTTTCCAATCTTTGGGTTTTTGGTTTGCAGATATGAGGAAGCCAGGTATTTTCCTTCTCTGGAGACAATTCAAAATAATTTGGATTAGTGGAATTTATCTTGCTCTTTCAAAAACACTTTTCGAGAGAAAAAAATTTTCTCTGGTTTCAACTTTTCTTTTGGGTTTAGCAAGCTACTCCTGGTTCTTCTACGGCTTATTTTTCAGCGGTGTAAAGAATTCGATAGAATTTACGATGTACGGTTTTCTCTATTTTCTGCTCACCCCCTTTTCTTTTTGTGTTGGCATTCTATTCCTTTGGTATGGTAAAAAGAATAGACTACTTTCTCCAAAATATCTCAGCTACGGATTTATTTTATTAGGAATAACTTATATGGCATGGTCGCCTTGGCATTTAACTTCCCTCTACTTTGTTTGGTTTACCATTTTTAATATCTCTCTAGTTTTTCTGTTGATAGGATTTTCTTTGGCTTCTATAGAAAGACCTAGCTCTTCTTGAATTTTATTGGTAGAGTAAAGTAAAACTTACTTCCCTTTCCGACTTTACTTTCAACCCAAATTTTTCCTCCTAGTAGCTCAACCAACTCTTTGCAGATCGATAGACCCAATCCAGAGCCCTTGTGAGCTCTTGTGTAAGGTGATTCTATTTGGAAAAATCTTTCGAATATTTTTTCTTGAAACTTCTCAGGTATACCTATTCCTGTATCTTCCACGCAGAATTGAATAAAATCATCTTTTCTCGAGGCATGAATAGTTATTTTTCCTTTGGGCGTGTATTTTATGGCATTCGTAACTAAGTTTAATATTATTCTATGCAGTTTATCTTCGTCTGTTTTAATAACAGGAAGATTTTTTTCTAGCTTGAGAACAAGCTTCAGGTCTTTCTTTTTTACTTCTTCTTCAACCTCTTCTTTAATCCTTCCGACTAACTTATACAAATTAACTTTTCCTATTTCCAGCTTAATAGTTCCTAAATCTATCCTCGAAAGGTCTAGCATATCATCTACTAGTCTTGCCAATCTTTTAGTCTCTTTCTCGATTATTTCCAGATATTTTTCTCTCTTTTCTTTATCGGAAATTATACCTTCGGACTTTAATAGCTGAGAAAATCCGGAAATCGCGGCTAGAGGTGTTTTAAGCTCATGAGCTGCCATAGAAATGAATTCATCTTTTTTTCTATCTAACTCTTTAAGCTCTTCAAATGCCCTTTTTAACTTCTCATGCGATTTTCTCAACTCCTCCTCTAGTCTTTTTCTTTCAGTGATATCTCTAAATATGACTAAATCTCCAATAATTTTACCATCTTCTTTTATAGCAGATGCATTTATCTCAACATACAGAATTCTTCCATCTTTTCTTATGATTTCAATTTCATACGGCTTTATTTCCCCTCCCATCAACCTTGCTGCAAAATTCTTAAGAGTTATCAAAATACTCTTTCTCGTTAATAATCCTGCTCTTGCAAAATGCTCTCCTATTAATTCTTTTCTTTTGTATCCAGTCATTTCTTCAACTTTTTTGTTCGCCATTATAATTTTTCCTCTCCTATCCAACAAAACAATAGGGTCAACAGCATTCTCAAAAAGATTTCTAAATCTTTCCTCAGATTTTCTCAACTCTTCTTCCATTCTTTTTCTTTCAGTGATATCTCTAAGGATTCCGTAATCGGCTGGTTTGCCCTCATACTCGTGAATGAAAGCACTTATCTCGACAAAAATTTCCCTTCCATCTTTTCTAAGCAATTTTGCTTCATACCTGTGGGGTACTTTTTCTCCTCTTAATCTTTTTTCATAATTCTCTTCTATTTTCTTTCTAAGTTCTTTTGGAAATAATTTAAGGAAGTTTCTTCCAACCAATTCACTTTTTCTATAACCCAGTATTCGAGCAAGAGCTCTATTGACAAATTTTACCTTTTTATCTTGAATAATACATATACCATCCCTCGCCTCTTCAACAATAGTCCTGAATTTTTTCTCCGATTTTCTCAATTTTTCTTCAATTTCCTCAATCTTAGTTAAATCCTCTACGAAAATCATTACCTTTTCTATCTTTCCTAGTTCATTTTTTAGAGGTAGACCTATGAACTTTCTAACCGTTCTCTTTCTTCCATAAAAAGAAACATACTCTATCGGGCCTAAAGAAAATGCTTTTCCTTTAAACGCTTTTCTAATCTTTTTTGAAATTCCAATTTTAACATAAGTAGGTAGTTTAAATACGTTTATTCCTAAAAATTTCTCTTTACTTATTCCAGCAATCCTGAGCATCGCAGGGTTGACATACTCTATCAGACCTTTCCTATTTATTACAAAAACGCCGAAAGGAGCTCTTTTAACTATTTCTTCATTAATCTTTTTTGCTGCAAGAATACTCTCTAGTAACTTTTTTCTCTCACTTATATTCCTTAAAAAAATCAGGAGGCCAAAAATCTCAGAATCTTTTCGAATAAGTTTTCCATAAGTTTCTACTGGCACTATTCTCCCATCTTTTCTCTTTATCTCAACCTCAAAGATAGGAGTTTTTCCTTTGAGTGACACGATTAAATTCATTTTTTCGCAAAGCGGCCAGTATTTCTTCAAAATTATTCTCCTTAGATTTTTTCCAATCATTTCTTTAATCTTATAGCCTGTGAGCTTTTCAGCAGCTTTGTTCGCATAAATGCATACACCAAAAGGATTGCAGAATATTACCGCATCTTTCAAATTATCTAAAACAGCCTTGTAAAATTTAATTTCCAGCTTACCTTTCATTCAATAAAAAATTTTTATTTTGGAAATATATGGTTTTGCTCGAATTTTCTAAGGAATGGGAAGCGATTGAGTACTCTCCAACTGCTATGAGGAGTAAACCTCCAAAAAGAGAAAAGTAAAAGACCTCTTCATTAAAAGCTAAGGCTAAATCCAAAGAGCTTAGAGTCAAAGAAAAACCGAGGATTAAAAAGCTGATGTTTTTTGTAGGCTTGTCTAGGAAAATAAATAGCAAGCCAAAGATCATGCTAATTAATAATCCCCCTAAGTATACCATTAAGTTTTTCCCTTGATGACAGTAGAGTTCAGTGTAGCTTGAGAAAGAAGAGAGGTCAAAAGCTATAGATCTTCCTGTTTTGCACCCTAAGCAAAAGGCGATACTCAAATGAGAAATTTCATGGATGTAGATCAAAGCGCAAAATACAAGTAAATTTATTAAAACTATGTTTAAGATCTCTTTTTTCATTAGATCACCATTACTGAGAATAACTTTAAAGCTTAAATCTCTTTCAAATTTTTAAGCAAAAAATTTAAAAATTTAATTATGAAAAAAATAAAGCTCGAGCAAATTCAAGAAGCTAGCAAAAGAATTTTCGAGATTTCTTCGGAGATACACCTGCTTCAAGATGAACTAGAAAATTTGCTTTCCTTAATAGATAAAAATTCCCTTGAATACCAAAAAGGGAAGATTTCAAGAGAAGTTTTTGAGTCTAATGAAAAAAGGTTGAAAAAGGAGAGTGCTTTAAGGATAAAGAAAATTAATCAGCTAGTTAAAGAAGGATTAGAATTGCTTAAAAAAGCTGAAAAGGAGATTAAAGCTCAAAAAGCTTAGGTTTTTATATGGAGGTAATTAAAAAAATCGATTTGAGTTCAATAGAAGAATTCATGAAAGAAATAGTAGCTTCTTCTTCCCAAATAAAATTGCTTCAAGAGGAGCTTGAAGATGTGATATTACATGCAAACGAGAATGAAAAACTTTTTTCTGCTGGAAAAATTTCAAAGGAAGTTTATAAGAAGAATAAAGCAAGGTTAGTAAAGGAGAAGAATCAACTAAGAAAAAAGATAAACGTGGAGTTGAGTAAATTGATAAAAATAATCAACGAGACAAAAAAATTAATGGAAGCAAACCGAATTTAAACTTTTAATTTTTTAAGTTCGTTCAACAATTTCTTTTTCCTTTCGATTTGGCTTTCTTTAGCTTTTCTCTTAACTTTTTTTCTTCTTTTCTTCTCTTTAGCCTTTCTCTTTCTCTCAATTTTCTTTATCTCTTCCTTTAATTTTTCCTTCAGTTTCTTTTCCTTTTCTTTCTCAGGTACAACCTCCTTAGATTTCTTAACTTCTTCCTTTTTAACTTCCTCCACTTCTTCGGCACTTCTTTCAGTTCTTCCTTTCACTTCTTTAGCAGCTTCTTCCTTGCTCTCTTCAATTGGTTTTTCAGTTCTTTCCTTCAGTTTCTTTTCCTCTTCTTTACTCTCAACTTTTTTCTCAACCTCTTCTTTCTTTTCTTCTTCCTTACTTTCAACCATCTCTTCAACTTTCTTTTCCTCTTCTTTAACTTCCTCTTTTTCTGCACCACCAACAAACTTCTCCAATTTTTTCCATTCTTCCTTTAACTTTTCCTCTATCTCTTTAAGCTTCTTCTCGTTAGCTCTTTTAACGTTTTCATATTCTTCTTTGCTTATCCTCTTCTCTCTAAACTGCTCTTTCAAAGATTCTAGGAATAAGAGGATATTTTCCCTTTCTCTTTTCAGGCTAATTATAGTCTCTGGAAGCTTTGTTTGGAGTAAGGGTAAAACTTTATCTATTTCATCCAACCTTTTTCTAATTTCAATCAAATCCTCTCTTATAACATCCAAATCTTTCTTACTCACATAACTTTCTAACTTTGTATTTAATGCATCAACGCTCTTAATCAATTCTTTTAAGCTTTCATCAATCTCATCTTGCTTAGCCTTATAGACCACAAACTCATCCAAACTTTTGCTCAAATCTATGAATATCCTTTCTGTTTTAGCTCCAACTCTCTCTATATACCTTACTGCTTCCTTTACCTCATCTACTCTCTTTTGCACATCTCTTGTAACTTTCATCAAGTTTTCAATACTCCCTATAGATTTAAGAATCTCATAGACTTTGTTTATTTTTTCAGCTAGATCCTGAGACTTCCTCTCGAGCTTTTCAAGAGTTAGTTGATGCTTTTCTATTATATCGTTAAACTCTCTGAACTTCTTGTTTATTTGCTGAGGTTTTATTTCCGAAATTTCATCCTCGATCTTTTCCATTTTTACCATAGCTTCTCTCAAGCTCGCGTCTGTTTGGAAAACCATAGACCTCAATTCCCCAATATTCTCAGAAAGCGTTCTTATAGTCTCATCTGTTGCTTGCTTAGCTTCCCTAATTGTATCGATCATAAGCTTTAATTTCTCGATTTCTACCATCGCATCGCTTTTTACCCCCTCTTTTTCTTCATAAGTTTCAGTGGGAGCTACAGGTTGAGTTTGAACTTCATATACAGATTCAGCTTGGGTCCCATAAGGAGACTCGCTTTCTTCTTTTTTCTTCCTCCCAAAAATTCTTTGAAAGAATCCGATTTTAGGTTTCTCCTCTTTTTTTTCTTCCTTACTCTCAACAGGTTTTGCTTTCTCCTCTTCAATTTTTGCTTGAGCTAGTTCTTCTGCAATCATCTCTCCAACAGTTTTCTCTTCACTTGCTTCTTCAGATTTTTCCTCCTCTTTAACTTCTTTCTTCTCATCCTTTTTTGTTTCAACTCCTCCCTCTTTTCTAACTTCCTCTCTACTTTCAACTTCTTTCTCCTCTTCCTCAACTTTTTGCTTTAATTTAAGCTTACTTCCCCCAATTTTTTTCTCTATCTCTTTCAATCTCTTCAAATACTTTTCTTTCAACTCTCGATAACTTTTCTCCGAAATATTGGCCTTCCTGTACTCATCTTCAAGATAACCTATCATTTCCTCCAAGTCTCTTTTTTCCTTCATTAGATCTTCTTTAACTTCTTTCCTCTTTTTCTTAACTTTCCTCCTTTTTTTTCTCGCTATTTTAACCACCCAACCTCTCAATCCTCTTTTCTATCGATTCTAAGTAAGTTTCTGCCATTCTGAATGCACCTGTCTTAATCTTATCCTTAGCTATGTTAAGCTCGATCTCTATATCATAAGTGTCGATCTTCTTTTTCTTCAACTCCTCTATTTTCTTCTCGAACTCCTCTATTTTCTTATTTAGTTTCACATATTGATTAATTTCATCGTCTGTTAGAGCGAATGGTGAGTGTAGCAATGGCCTGAAGCTAATGAACCATGGTTTTCCATAGTTATACTCTGGGTTCTGGAACAGTCCAGTTCCTATGGTAAGCTTAGTAACCTTAGAAGCATAGTCAGCACCATACTTCGATTTAACCCTTCCTATATCTCCTTCATACTTGGTTCTTAGCTGGATTTCGTTTGCGATATTTGCTCTTATTGCTCCCTTGAAATCTAGTAAAACTTGTGAAATTAAGAATAGACCAATTCCCCACTTTCTGAATTCTCTGCAAGCTCTTTCTATGGCTACATAACCTCCCTTCCCTCCATATTTTGGCAACAGCCTGTGAACCTCATCGTATACTAACAACAGCTTAATTTCTTTAGATTCAGGAGGTCTCATGTCGAATATGGCTTGAATGCTTCTTCTGACAAATCTGTCGAGCTGCTCTGGTTTGAGTCTGTTCATCACGAACACGGTGATTTCTCCAGGTCTCATGTACTTCTTAATATCTATTGGCATATCTGGGTCCTCAACCAGTACTATGTTAGTCTTGAATCCTCTTGCATCAGTTGGTTTCAATCCAAACTTTGGATAGAGGTCAAGCATAGCCTTGAGTCTGCATGGTTTCATGAAACCAGTCCATTGAGCAGTTGGGTCAAATACTATTACAGGAATCTTTCTCTTTAGCAGTTCTTCTGCACAAACCATTGCAGAGACAGTTTTACCAGATCCAGTACCACCCGCAGCTATAGAATGCATTATTAGTTGAGACAAGTCAAGGTAAGCTTTAACATTAGTTTCAGCTATTTTTCCAACCTCTATTGAATTGGGCCCAGGCTGAGGCAATTTCTTAAATTCTACAGGAGCAATATACCTTGCTTTAGCAGCTTTAGCAGCTCTATAAGCAGCTATCCATTTCATTCCTATTATAATGGAAGGAATGCCAACGAACAAGATTATGTAAGTTAACCAATGCATGAAAATAGTTCTTAAGATAAATAGCGGCAATGGCAAAACAGTTACATCAAAATTGTCTGAAGCAGTTGCATACTTAGTTCCATACCAATAGGTTGCATTCACTTCTATCAGATACTTACCTTCTGGCGTATCCTTTGGAATTTGAATACTCTCTCTATAAGTTAAAACTGTCCTTACTGCTTTAGTTTCCTTGCTCGTTGTTATTACCTTACTTGGATCGTACAAGGATCTTATGGTGTAGGTTACTGTTATATCCTCAATTTTCTCGGTTTGACCCATGTTTATTAGCTTAACTTCAAAAGTTAGATTTTGTCCAGGATTTACAGCTTTTGAAAGTGCAGTTACCTTTACGTCTAGCAATGGCTCTAGAACGGATTTAACAGTAATGGTTACCGGTATTCTATCCTCTACATCACCAGCTTTAACTACTATGTCACCAGTATAAATTCCGGGTGCTATGGTTACTGGAGCATAAGCTCTTATAGCTGTTGTTCCCAAATCTTTTGGACCTACGTTAAACACAGGCTTTTGAATGGTTAGGAGTTGAAATGCAGGACCTTCTACGGTTATTCTTACGCTGATAGTTTTGTCGAGATTATTGGTTACATGGATGGAGAACAATTTTTCTTCTCCTGGTACTAGAGTAGTTTCTAATAAAGTTGACTTAATTTCTACAGGAGCTAGAGTAACGTTTGCCCCACCAGGCCCAACTCCAGGAGGTATGGCAGGAATTGCCGGCAAGGTGATGGAGGGTGCAGCACCTGCTGCGGGAGGAATTACTGGAGTGGGCGCAGGTGGTAATGTAGGACAGTCGGTTGGGCAATTATTAGTCGATTCTCCATATTCACTTTCACATTCCCCGTTTCCACAAATAAATTCAGCTATTATGTAGGCACCAGTTAAATCAGTTAAATTGGCTTTTACATAGAATGCTGATAAGTTAACTGAGTTATCACTGTTATCTCTGTTCGGATTTGTAATTCTTACCCATAGGTTGTTTTGAGCGGTTGTTATCTTTGAAGTCCAATTTCCTCCATACTTGTAAATTCCTATCCTAGTTGGGTCATAAATAGGAACATTGCACCCACCTTCAACACAATCTGAAAAGTTTATGTATAAAATTGAGTAAGATGGTTTGAGAATCGTGTAAACATAAATTGATTTAATTGCACTACTAGTCATTCTTACTGGAGGAATCTCTCCAAATATTATCGGGTTGAAGTAGTTTTGAGTTAAGCTCAAATTGTACATTTCTATTCTATGAGTAAATCCAAATTCTTTAAGCTGGATTTTTAAATCATATGATTTTGCATCTATAGTTTCATTGTAATAACCAGTAGTTAGGTTTGGACCAAAATCGAACCTAGTTATGTTTGTACCCACGTCAAAGAATGTGAAATTAAGATTGATTGGAGGTTCGCCCAAAAGTTCAACATTCTTTGCATACCCACTAAATATAACTGTCGGGTAAATCTCAAAAGTTTTAGTTTCAAGAGCACAATTTCCTGAAAGGTCACAAGCAGTTACATTTATAGTATAATTGCCCAATTGAGAGGTATTCGAGAAGTTGAATTCGTATAAGTAAGTATCATCGGCTTTTGAAACAAAAGTTAAAGTAATTTTTTCAGTTGAATTGTCAGGGTATTTAATAGTTCCGCTCACATTCTTTATTCCACCTGCTTCTACTATACTCGCCCTTATGTTTACCGTAGAGTTTGCAGGTATTCTTACAGGTATTATTAAGGTTATGAGGGGTGGTACGTTGTCCTTATAAACTATTGAATCCTCTTCTACATCACTCCTAACCAATACCCTTGTTCCGTTATAAGTAGCAGTTATATTCAAGCTATAAACTCTAGCTATAGCTAGGTCAGGAGCTATAAATCTAACTCTCCACAATTTTTCTGTACTGTTGTAGAAAGCTAGGCTAATGTTTGCGAATTTTGAAATAGTGGAATTGAATATAGAAACGTTAAAGCTTACGTTTTGAGTTACATAACTTGAGTTTGCACTTATGTTTACCTTTGCTTCAACAGTGTCGTTTGGAAGTATTCCTGTTAAGGGTTGGACTTTTGTCGGATAAACTATTTTAACCTTGTAGACACTAACAAACATGCTTACAAAAGTTGTTTGCATTTTAACAGAAGCATTTTCTCTTAATGCACCTGTAATATTGCTTATTATAGTTCCTGTATAGTTTGTATCATAGGGTATATCTGGAGACGAATAGTTTATATAAACCGTCTTTTGACCAGCATATGGTAAAGTAATTTCACTTTCACTCAATCTTAAGTAAGATTTAATCGTTCCATTAACTACCAAACTCAAGTTTATCTCAGCATTTCCTGTATTTATGATAGTTAAACTTCCAAAGTAGCCAGTATCATTTTGTAAAACACTTCTATGAATTTCTTTTTCCACATGTTCCCAAGAGATGTTAACAGGGACGCTTATGTAAATTGGTAGGTAAGCTGCTTTACCATTCCAACTTATTTCTATACTTCCATTCCAGGTCCCTGTTTGATAGTTAGTTGGAACTTTAATGCTTACATTAACCTTTCTCGTCTCCCCAATCGGAATCAAAGTGAAATTACTTGGTTTAAACGAAACGTTAAAGTCTTCACATACTTTCCCACTCTTACACGTTATGCTTACATTTGTTACATTCTCATTTCCTATAGATTTCAAGGTAAAGCTTGCATTTCCTATACTTCCACCAGGAATTATCTTGGTTATATTATCTTCTAAAACTCTAAGCTTTGGATTTGGCGTAACATTTATTAAGATGCTCTTCCTGCTTGAATTATAGGTATTGTTAAGATTTCTCCATCTTGCAGTCAGGTTTATGTAGTAAATTCCTGCTTTAGTACCGTTTGGGATTATTATTTTGGTTAGGTTAGATTTAGAAGTCCACTTAAGAATAGTACCAAATTTGAAGAAGTCCGGTGTAGCACTTACATTGCTAGAAGAATTTATGGTTAGGTTAGAATCGAAAGCTCTTGAACCGCCAGTATTGTTTAGAGTAATATTAATCGTGAAGTTCTGACCATACTCGATTGTTATATCATCTGCCGTTATTACTGAAACATTCGGCAATATTTCTAGCCAGGTTGTTGCCGAACCTTCTACAGCTGTTGGTGAAGTACAAGCTTGTAAGGAACGAGTATCGTTTGCACATATTCTAATCAAGTGAATACCTTCCATGAGACTTATATAAGTTGTGTTATAAATATCTCCTGCAAACTTCTCCATGAATTGAATGTAGGTGGAACCGTTCGGTAGGGTTACATTTATCCATGCTTTATCAACAGCAAAGTTATCTGTTATCTTTGCTTGAACTGTCACATTTTCATAACCAATTTCGAATACAAGCGGTTTGATCAAAACATCAGTAATAATTGGTGGGATGTCCGTTACATTTAAGGTAATGTTTGTAATTCTTTCAGGTGGATTTGCAAAAGTTACGTTTCTTATTACTATTTTTACTGTATAAATTCCCTCTATAGCATTTGCAGGAACACTGTAATCTACGGTAACATTTCTTGAAATCTGTTTCTCTAGATCAAATGCTCTAGTTTGAGGAACTCCTGCAGGATAAGCTGAAATAAAGATACTACCATTTCCTTGCTTTAGAATTTCGAACGGTATCTTAACATTTCCTATGTTCTTTACAGTTATATTTCCTATAGTACCACTTGTATTCAAAGGCAAGAGAACTGTTCCAAATGTTTCTGGCTCTCTTAGCCAAGAAGTATTCAAAGGTATGCTTATATTCAAAAGCATTTCATCAAATCCAGCATTGCTTGTACTTGCTCTTATCTTAGTCCAATATATGCCTGGAGATTGACCAGCAGGTATGGTTATGTAAATATGGGAGAGCATGCTTTCTCCAGCGAGTAATAAGCCAGTTTCGCTTGGATTAATAGTCAAAACACATAGAGGACAATCTATTGCAAGATTTCCTCCTACTGCACTCAACTCAACATCCCTAAGTTCATCATTTCCAGAGGCTATGGTTGTTACATTCCCAACATAAGTTGTTGCATCATGAGGTGCCGTCTTGTTTATACTCTTTGGAGTAATTTCTACCACTGGGTTTGAAGAGACAGTTATTGAAGTTAAGTTTGAAGCATAATCTATTGAAAGATCAGGATTTCTCCAAGTTGAGATAACATAAGTTCTTATTAGCTGGGGTGCTGTTTTAGCTGGTACGGTAACTCTAAAGGTCCAATTACAAGATTGGCCAGCGTAAAGAGTTCCACATTCTTTTCTAGTTTCGTTATAAACCAGAGAACCAATAGGTTCTTCTTGATGAGTTAGATTAACCGAATAAGCAGTAGCTGGTCCAAGGTTAATGAACGTAACGTTTACTTCAAACGTAAAGCTTTGGGTTTGTGTTATACCATAGGCTACTATTTCTTGAGGTTCTTGTTTAACTAAGCCAGAAATCTTACCCCAAACGCTTAAAGTACCTACAAAAGTACTGTTGATGTTATATTCTGGTCCAGCATCCTTTGCGTATACCGTAACATTATAGGTTCCTCCTATTGGTGGAGTATAAATTGCTCTATAGGTTGCTTTGAAGAAACCAAAGCTTTCTTCGGGTACAGTAATGTTAGACATCGGAAGTATTACTGGTGTGCCATTTGGCATGGTTATATTTGCCCATGCGGAGACTACCCGATAATTATCTATTATAGTTGCAGTAATGTTTGTTGAGTTTAAGTTTGCTTCTATGCTTGAATTGGGTAAGAGCGAGGTATTATAAATCTTGGGAGGTTCTATATCTTTAACCCAAATAGTTTCTGTAGCTTCTTTTATATTTGCTGAATAGTATTGGGTAACATTATCACCTATCTTGCATTTGAATGTAATATTTCCTTTTTGTTCTGGAGTAAAGTTATAGCTTGCATAACCAGTGACATTAGTCTGATAACTCCCATTGAATATGTATTCAGTAGAAGGCTCCCACTTGTAAGAGAAGTTGACAGTATAATCAGAAATTCCAGCCTTGGACACGCTATCTTCAACTTTACAGGTTGGTGCAAAAGTATTTGGATAGGGAACTATTCCTGTAGGCGAAATCCAAATTACATCTGCTAAGCTTGTTATGATTATGCTTACATTATCTATTCCATCATCGTAGTAGGGTAGGGTTGCGACTGCCATTATTTGATGCGGTCCTGTCTTTTGTTCAGCAACTATTGATTGAGCCAAGAAAGTTTCCATTCCTTCAGCAATCTGTGCAGTCTCGTTATACCACTTAACACTTGGATTTAACTCTGCAAAACTTTCTCCATTCTCGCTAGTACCATTTGCCTTCAGAGGAATTGATTGTGATTTAGAGTAATAACTTCCATTTACAGGCTCTATTATGGTCAAATTGAGAATTCCTTTTATTGTTATGATAGTTGTGTTTGTATCTGAATCCTCATTTTGTGGTCGAGTTGCATTTATGTAAAATGTATACGGGCCTGGTATCCATGTGTCAGCTACATTAAAGTTGATTAAAGAGCACCAACCGCTTGAATTTGTTAAGCAGCTATCCAAGAAATGAGTTGAATTATAGAAGCTAACGTTTGCATTATCCGCATCCCCTATTCCTGCATCTTTAACATGAACGCTTATATTAGTTGCATGAGGACTGAATGTATCATTTCTATAAATCCAAGCATATTGGCTCACTATTTTGTCGATTATTAGCGGTCTTGATAACCTAATCCAAGTTTCTATCTGCGAAATTGAAGTATTATAATAAAGAGTTGAATTATCCTCTATTGCACAAGTTAAATTGTACCATCCAGCAGCTTCTCCGCTTGTATACCAAGTAAGACTTGCATATCCATCAGCATTTGTTAATCTTATTCCTAATAGTTCACCATTCTTTAGGAATTTAACCGAATAATTAGCTATAGATTGAGTAGTGTTACTATCTCTTACATGACAGGTAATTGTTATTGGCACACCTGCTGAAGAACTTGTTCCATTGGATGGAGAAATAGAATCTAATTCGCTCCATCCATATATGTAAACTAAGCTACTGTTGCTATTAGAGTCATAATATTCCCTTGAAGCGTTCGCATAAATTATTTCGCTACCAAGCTTGTAATTCTCTGGGACATCCCATAGAGTATTATAACCACTTGCTAAGAGATGCCAACTAGAATTATACCAGTTTATGGTTGCATCTGCTATTTGCTGATTACAATCATCGCTTACGCTGGCATTCAAAGTAGTTTTAATCCCCCTATTGATTATAGTTCCTGTTAATGGATGAATAAGTGAAACGTTCAATTGACCATAAACTGTTAAAGTAACGTTTGATGTGTTAACAATCTTATAACAGCTAAATCCATCTTTTTCTACAGTTCCACCAATCCAGTATTGTTTTCCAGCTATAGTATCGCAAGTTGGGTCATGGTAAGCGTTACAATGACCGTTCAAGGAAGTACAGTTATATGCTAGCGTATAAGTTGATCCATCTTCAGTAACCCAAATGGTTCCGTTGGCTCCGGTAACATAAGCTCCATTATCTGAATCATAAATTATAAATTCTAGGAATGCCTGATTATTCCCTATCCTTCTTACACTTGAATTGCTGGCTGGATTTATGCTCAAGCTTACATCATCTCTTTCCAAAGTAATATTTTTAGAAATTGTTTCGTCAGTGAAGTTGAAAGGATCTGTTGTATTGAATTTGTAGTAGAGATAAGGAGATTGTCTAGCATAATCTTCGCATGTAAATCTATGTTTAAACGTAACGTCTACGCTTATTCCTTGAACGCTCTTCGACTCAACCAAATACCAAGTTATATTGTCATAGCTCTTCCATAAGCTTAGATTATTTATATTTAGGTCGGCATCTGTGAAAGTAACTGTAAAGGTATAGAGTTCTCCCCAACCTCCGAATGAGTGGTCAACTCTTGGGTTGCTTAAAGAAGGTTTATCTCCAAGGAAGAATGCCTTTACCTTTAGTGTGGAGTTGCTAGCATAATAATCTTTGCTTACATCCATACTAACATTATACCATCCTTTTGGCTTTCCTGCTGTGCTTTTCGTACAATTATACCATCCTTGTCCTTCATCCCAGCCATCATTATCTGCTATAGTGCACTGATAAGGAGAACCCACTTGAGGTATGAACGTATAAACAACAGTTGCACCTTCAACAGCTTCACATTCGTCATGTAAGCTTCCATTTATGGATACAAGATCACCTCTTAAGTATCCTTCCCCATCTGGATAGACGATTGAAGGTAGCAATAGGGATTTAATTGTTAGAGTATAATTGGTTGAGTTCTTATCCTTATAACAAACATCATTATAAACTCCGCCAAACCACTTTTGAACACCTGTTTTGAAGTCACATCTTGTTTGCCCAGGAGGTAACTCTAGCGGGAATTTATAAATCAAGTTACTTTCTAGGTCTGTTTCTGTAATCTTTTGGCTAGCAAAAATATTACCATCCTTAGTTACCCAAAAGCTTCCATTTACTCCATAACCTGCAAGATTTCCTGAGTCCGCATCTATAACCTTTAGAGTTAAGTTTATGTAAGCACTTCCATTTCTCCAAACCCATTCGTTATCCCCGCTAACCAATTGCAAACTTACATCATCCTTTTCTAAGGTGAAATTCTTTGGTTCGATAGTAGTTTCGTACAATTCTCCATAAAGCAATGGACTGTTAGGATCATCTGTTGCATTAAACTTGAATTCCCAAATATGTGGATAAGGATCGTCTCTGCTTGCTTCACAGCTCCCTCTTGTCCAGCTTAGGGTTACAGTTTTGTTTATAACTGGAGAATCTAAATTCGTTTTATTTGCTTGAATCCAACTAGTTGAACCATACCTTCTTACGTATAAAGTTAAATTGACAAAATCATAATCCTCATCTGTTACTGTAACATTGAAGTAGAACCTTTCTCCCCATCCTCCAACCTCACTACCTTGAGCAGATATTACAGAGAGATTAGATAAAACTGGTTTTGTTTCTATGAAGAATTCTTTTGTTCTTGTTATAGACCTATTGATGAAGTATGGACCTGAAACGTTTATCCTTACATCGTACCATCTTGCCTTCATGTCAAAAGTATTTCTGTTACATCTATAAACTCCTGTTGCAGGGTTTGTTATTTCTGTACAACTATAACTTTTACCCGTCTCATTATGGACAGCTTCCATGGTTATTATAGCTGGGTCTATCTCACCACCACAGTCATCCTTTATTGCTACCTCTTCAGCAATTCCAGGATAGCCTGCATCCAAAGTTACATTTTCTTCTGAGCGTAAGACTGTATCATCTGTATAATCTCCTTGTCTATATCCACTTGGATAATAGACGAAATCTCCATATATTTCTAAAGTGTAGTTTGTTGTATTTTGTTGAATAAAGCAAGCATCAGTCACACTCCCTTTCCATTTCTGCAACCCAGGATAATAATTACAGTCTGGATTGAAGTAATAGGTTACGTATCCAGAAGAGTTTGTTTTATTAGTTTGCGCTAGGAAAGTGCTTCCATCTTTGGTTACATAGAAGGTTACTGTAGCATTATAAGCTGGAACATTTCTATCTGTGTCATTAACTCCTAGTACAAGCAAAATAGTATTTCCTATATCGCTATCAGACCTATTAACCTTAGAATTATTCCCTGAAATGTAATAGATTACTACATCATCTTTTATTATGCTTGGAGCGGGTATGTTGCTAGTATTAAATATGTTTGTTCCATCATCGATTTGCCATTTGAAGTAAACCAAGCTCGTATTTATTTCACTACATTCAAAATTACTAACGTTTACTTCACATGTTCCTTTTCCATTGTAAACAGTGTCATTACCTCTATAAACCCAACCCTTTGAGGTATAGGTAAACAATTTGCAAGTCACGTTATCGAATTGAGCATCATCTATATCTACTCTAAATGTAAAGGTTTCTCCCCATCCTCCAACTTCAGGATAAACGCTTTCATTTTCTGCTATTGGTGGGGTGTTATTTAGATAAATCCAATCTTCGAAGATAGTCGAGTTCGAATAGTAATAATCTCTCGATGAGTTAACTCTTATATCATAATAACCTCCTTTATGGAAGCTTGTATTCCAGGTTGAATAGTACAATCCATTACCTTTCTCGTTCGCTGGATAAGGTTCAATTAGTCTAATTTCTCCTATTGAAGAAATTTCTTCGAACGAAACATTTGCTGAACTAACATTTTCTCCGCACTCTCCTTGAATTAAACCAGTAACATTAATAACATTTCCAACAGGGATTACACTATCTTCTTCAGGTTCAACTAAGAAATTCATCAATTGCCCTATTAAAGTAATTTGTTGATTTCCTGTGGTTGCTGTAAAGTAACAAGCATCTTCTAGGTCAATCTTCCAGTACTGAATACCAACATCAAAAGTACAATTTGGATCAAAGGTATAATTAAAGTAGCCGTTAGTTTGAGTTACTAATTTCTTGTCAAACAAGAAGTTCAAGCCATCTGTTGTTATATAAATACTTCCGTTTACGTCAGCAAAGTCTATTTCCGTTCCTTTTATAGTGTCATAGAACTTAGCAGCAAACCAAGCGCTATCATCACCAGGTCTTGTAATTTGAGTTTTCGACCAGTCTACATCAGCTACATCCGCTTGGTCTTTTGTAATTGTTATAGAACTTGATTTTTCATCCGTATAGTTGAAGTTATCGCTTGCGTTTATTTTATACATCTTACTTCCTATATCGCTATAAGTTCTGTTGCAAGTAAAAGTAATCGGATAGAATTCTATATTAGTACAATTTCCAACAGCTGGAACACAAACTTTTTGATCAGCTAATTCCCATTCTCCAGTTAGATTAAGCCAGAAGTAAACGTTTATAGTAGAACCTAGTTGAGCATTGTAATCTTCATCTTCAACGCTGAATGGGAAGTGCCAATTATCTCCCCATCCTGCCGAACCAGTATCTGTATAAACAGTTCCTAAGGTAATAACAGGCTTTGAAGCAAGATAGTATGAGTTTATAGTCAAATTAGTTTCACTTGCATTATAATACTCTTTTTCAGCTTTGATTGAAATGTTTGTATAACCATAGAGCCATGTTGGTTCTGGTTGAGCAGTAGTATCTGCCCTGAAAACACACTTATAAATTCCAGGAGATTCTTCAACTATCTGACCTGGTGGACTTTGATCTTGCACGCAATCTTTCTCTGAAGGACTTGCACCCAATTGTTGAGATTTAATGGTGACGCTTGCATTACTTACACCTCCGCATTCGTCAGTTACATTAACTCTTACAGGTACGTCTTCTATACCCTTAAGGAATAGTTTAGCGTTTAATGGCTCCAACAATTCTATTTGGAGAGGAAGTGTAGTTATGTTTATTGAGAATTCACTTGAATTAGAAGCCTTGTAAGCTTCTGAATACAAAACACCAGCTTTCCATTTCTGTGGTCCAACTTCATAGCTACAGTCAGGATCAAATTCTCCAGCAGAAGTATTTATAAAGCCGCTTGAGAAAATAGCAGGTACTTCTGAATAAGTTGAACCATCTTTAGTTACCCATATTCTTACATTAGAGCTTAAAATACCAGCTATGACATCGATTCCTTTATCTATATCGTAAGTTTTAACGCTTAGCTTCTGATAACTATCGTCAGCTCTGTAAACGCTTGTTTCATTACCTTCTGCATGAATTAGAAGCAAATCATCTTTCCCTATAACAAAACTTCCATTTCCTACCTCAAAAGTATTGTTAACAAAATCTTTAGTCGTATTCCCAAATACATCTTTTACTTCACTTACATTAAACTTGAAAACATGTGTTCCTAATCCAGGATTACTGTAAGTTGGCCATCCTTCTATTTTAAATGTAACTGTTACATTAACACCTTGAACGCTTGAATTTGTCATCGGGATTGGCAATGGTTGAGCCCAATCTCCTTCCACTAAGCTAGAGTTAACCCAGAGTTTAACTTCTAAGATATCATCATCCTCATCTGTAACATTAACCCTAAAGTACCAAGTTTCTCCCCAACCACCATCTCCAACATTCTGTTGCGAGTCATAGCTTATCACATAAAAGTCTGTAGTTAGGATTGGCTTAGTTTCAACCCAATACCCTTTTTCCCAAATTTGGAATTGGTCTATGGTTTCATTAGAGTTGTAATATTCTTTGCTTACATTAAACCTTACATCCCAACCCTTGGCAGAAAAGCTTGAAGTATTGATTGTACAATTGTAATAACCGCTTCCTTCATTCAATACAGGGTTACAATATTTCACATCATTTCCTTGAATCGAAGAGAAGTTAACGCTTGCATCCTGAACAAAAACATTGCAGTCATCAACAACATAACCTCTTAGCAATACATTTTGTCCATCTGGATAATTTCCTCTTAAGTATTTCCCTCCTCTAGGTTGAGTTATAACAGGTTTTAGGTCTCCAATAATTGTAAGTGTAGAGTCACTTATGTTTTTGTCTATGTAGCAAGCATCCGTTATTCCAGCTTTCCAATTTTGTAAACCTACCGAATAACTGCAATTTGGATCGAAATAATAGGTTGCATTCCCTAAGCTATCCGTTTGATTTATTATATCTAGCTGATAATTAGAACCATCATGAGTAACCCAGAAGCTTACATCAACACCTTCAACTGTAGAATTCTTCTCCACATCGAAAATGTTAACTGAAAGTAATACAGCACCAATACTCCTATTAACTATTGAGTTATTACCTTGGATTAGAGCTATAACTGCTTCGCTTTCTTTCAACTTAGGTGCATTGATTGGAGTTGTATTGTAATAATTAGCCGGCTCCCCATTCTTTATCTCCCACTTAAACCAATTATCATTACCTATATCGCTGCAAGTGAAACCTTGGTAAGGAACCCAGCAAGTTCCTTTAGTAGGTGTACCAGGGGTTCCTGTTATGGTATAACTTCCTACTTTCTCCCAAGTTATTCCATCATCCTTGCTTATGTATAAATTACAAGTTATTGTATCTCCTTCTTGGTCATAGATATCGATCGTAAAGTTAAAGTAGCTTGACCATCCTTTATACTCATCAAAGCTTAATTCTTCCCAGTCACCTAATACATAATTATAAACATAAACGCTAACATTCTCGCTTGTAGCGTTCACATTCTCTAGCCAGAACCAATTGTTATAGAGTGAAGAATTAAAGTTGTAGTACTCCTTGCTTGCATTCAACCTAATACTCCAATATCCTTCTTTCTTAGCAGTAGAATCCCAAGTACAATTATACCATCCATCATACTCATTATAAGCTGGAGTACAACCCTCCCAATTACCCAAAGGACTTCTTAACTCAATACTAACGCTAGCATTAGCTATTAAACCTTCATTCAAACAATCACTAGTAGTATTAAACCTAATCAAAATCTGATCAGTAACATTGAATACAGAATTATAAACAGGTACCAACAAATTATTCTTCAATTGGCCACGAATGGTTATCGATTGAACTGTGTATCCGCTGATTGCACTAGAAGTATAACATTCATCACCCACATCCATTCTCCAATTTTGTATACCTACTGAGTAACTGCAATTTGGATTGAAATTATAGCTTAGATAACCTGAACTATCAGTAGTTAAAGCGATAGGCGGACCATAGTTCGCATTATCATAGGTTATTCTAATTGTACCATCAACTCCACTTCCAACATATTCTCCTCTATCCCTATCATAAACTTGGGCTTGCAGTAAAACTGTTTCATCTTCTCTGTCAACTTCGCTTGGAGTTGTTGTTGCATAAAGAACGACATCATCTTTAATTATTTGTTGTTGTTGAGTTGTTGAAACTGTGTAATTCCAATAGTCTGTTGCGGTAACATTGAAAATTCTAGTTCCCATATCAGAGCAAGTGAATGTATTCTTGTAAGTGATGGTTTTAGTAATCTTACAATCAGGAGCAGAACAAATGCTTGAGTTTAACAATTTCCAGCCATTTGTAGTATTACTCCATAAGCTAACGTTAAGTTTTTCAAAACTAAATGTTCCTTGATCTTCATCATACAGATCTATATCGAATATCCAAGTTTCTCCCCAGCCATAAGGATTAACAGAACTTCCAAAAGAATCTTGGGTTGTTATAGTTAAAGCACTTATAGTTGGTTGAGTAACCAAAACAAATGCATTCTCTTTAAGCAACACATCTGAACTATTGTAATAAGTCTTAGAAGCATTTATGGTAGCGTTATAATATCCTAAAGTCCAGGTTGAAGGATCGAAGGAATAAGTTACATAACCGCTCGCATTGGTAAAGGCTTGAGCCGAATGAGTAGTTGCACCCTGTTTGGCTTTAAGGTCAACTAAAGCTGATGCTACTCCACCACAATCATCGTAAACATAACCTAGATAATCTACAGTATCTATACCCTTCCTATAGCTTTCACCATTTGGTTTGATTAAGCTAACTTCCAACGGTGTTGTTATCAAGGTTAAGTTCCATGCTGGGTTTGCGGGAGTGCTCCAAGTTGGCTTATAGCAGCTTTGTCCAAAGAAGACCTTCCATTTTTGAGGTCCTATATCATACAAACATCTATCTGAAGATGGGAAGTTATCAGTAATATATCCATTTGGTTCTATCGTATTTAGTTCTAAATCTTTCCTATAATTACTTCCATCATAAGTAACCCAGAATTGACCTAAATCATTGTAAGCAACAGGGTTACCCGTATCTAAATCTTGAATTTGTACTTTCAGCGGAACCCTTTCACCATTGGTAACATTACTCCTATTAAGGATTGCATTATTCCCGAAAATCAAACTTATGCTTATGTCATCCCTTTCCAAACTAAAGCTTCCTACGGAAGATTCAGCATAATCCTTCTGAGAGCTAGCTGGAGTAACAGTCGAATAATCATCAGTACCATTAAAGAAGAATTCATGCGTAGCGTTAGTAAGTAAATCATCGCATACAAATGATGTAGTGAATTCTATTATTGCACTTTCAACACCAGCAGCTTTGCTTTTTCCGGTAATCGGTGGTTTCACGCTCCAGCTTCCACCTCCAGGTCTCTCGTAGAACCATACTTGAACTTGATCTAAGTCTTCATCCGTAACATTAACTCTGAAAGTCCAAGTCTCCCCCCATCCACCTATATTCCCTCCTTGTTCTGACTCGACGCTTGTTGATATTAATTGAATTGTTGGTAAAGTTTCTATCCAGAATGCATTTGTTTCTGTATAATCTACCAAATTATAGAATTGCTTCTCAGCATAAACTCTAATATCATAATACCGAGGCGACTTTCCGCTTGAATTGAAGGTTGTATTGTAATAGCCTAAGCTTTCTTGAACATGTTGCAAGTAGAAGATATCGTTAGTGTAAGTACTCTTAACTGAAATATTTAGGTAGTCTGGGTCGATTAAATTGTTACAATCCTCGCTTATGTTAAACCTTATGGAAACATTTTCTCCACGATAAAATTCTTCTGCATTCAATGGTTGAATTACTTGAGTTGACAAGCTTCCTTTAATAGTTAGATTCCATGTGTCAGAGTATACGTCAAAATAACATGTTTGACCTTCTATAAAGGTTGTCCAGTTTTGATACCCAACTTGATAAGTACAATCTGGAGAGAAATCATAAGCTGCATAGCCTAAGCTCGTATTAACTTCAGCTGCTGTCAAATAATTACTTCCATCGTAAGTTATGTTGAACTTAACTGGTGTATTATCTGCAACCGCACTTCCTTTATCCTGGTCATACACATAAACCTTTAGGGTTAAAGTTCCAGAATTTCTATTAACTTCTTTCCCATCTCCGCTTACAATACTTATTTGTAAGGTATCTTTGGTTATGTTTGGTCCTTGTGAAGTTTCGGTATTAACTGTATTATACCCATCATCTAAAACAAAATAGTAATAATTATCAGTTCCTATGTCAGAGCAGGTAAAGTTAATTAGCCATGAACATAGACCATGGCCTCCGGTTATTGTAATCGGGGTTTGAGATTCAAAATAGCTACCTCCATCTGTCGAAATGTAAAGGGTACAAGTGACATCATCGTTGTCAGGATCATCGATTGAAATCGAATAGTTATAAGTTGTGCCCCACCCTCCTTCATTTGGAGAAACAGGTATTATCGTGTAAGTGGGTGGAGCATTTTGTAAATAGAACCAGTTGTCATACCAAGTTGAGTTTTTATGGTAATAGTTTCTAGTTGCATTCATCCTTATATCCCAATATCCTGGTGTCTTTAGAGTAGAATCCCAAGTACAGTTGTAATAACCATTTCCTAAATCTGTAACAGGATAGCATTCTTCAATAACATCCAAAGGAGATCTCAGATTTATGTTAACTGTAGTCTCATTTAACAAACCTTCTTGGGAGCAATCTGAATAAACACTTCCATTTATCGGAATGAGAGTTGTTGTCTGGAAGGTTGAGTCATATTCTGGATAAGTAAGGTTGACTTTAAGTTGTCCATAAATGGTAAAGAGAACAGAATCACTTTCTGCATCTTTGTAACAGGATTCTCCTATGGTTGCGATTCTCCAATATTGGGATCCTACAGTAAAGCTACAATTTGGGTCAAAGTAAAATCTAACTTTGGAGTCTGCTTCAGTATAGTTAGTAAGCCAGATTAAGTATTCACTTCCGTTCCAAGTAACCTTAAGTTTGGTTTCGACACCAGAACCAACTGAAGTATCCCTATCCAAATCGATAAGTGTTGCGACGAACTTAGCTTTATCAGTAAACTCCCTATCAACTTCGCTATCGGACAAAGCTGGTTCAGCAATTATCTGGACATCGTCTTTTGCGATAGTAATTGTATCAGAAGTATTGTAACTATATCCATAAAAGTCTGTTGCTGTCAAATTCCATTCTCTTGTTCCTACATCTTGACATGCAAAATCATCTTCTTGGATAAAAGTATAGCTGCACGGACTTGCTGTGCAAATCGTTGAATTCAATAATTTCCATCCAGAAGCCAAGTTAACCCATAAACTAACATTTACTTCATCTTCTCTAGGAATAATCGCTAAATCATCATCTGTTAGAGTAAAACTAAATTGCCAGGTTTCTCCCCATCCTCCAGTTGTTGAACCTTCTTCTGAAACAGCTGAGTAAGAGGTTATTTGTGGTTTTGTAACTAAAACAAAAGCATTCTCTTCTGTCCAAACAGAACTTGAATTGTAGTAAATTTTGCTTCCGTTGAAAGTAACATTCCAATAACCTAGATAGCTATTAGGCCATCCTGCTGTGTCAGTAGCAAGGATTGTGCAGGAATAATACCCATTCCCTTCATCTGTTACAGGAGTGCATTCTATGTCTGTAGTTCCTTTGACTATGTGAAATTCTCCATTTCCATTCGGGATCAATCCACAATCATCCTCTAACCAACCCCTGAGCAGAATGTCATCTTCTCCTCTAACAAAGGATGTTCCTCCTGTAGGTTCTGAAACATAAGCTTCTAAAGCTTGAGTTATAATTGTAAAGGAGTAATTTGTTGAATTAACATCTTTATACCAATCATTCCCTACAGTCCCAACTTTCCATTTCTGGGGACCTACTTGATAGCTACAGTCTGGATAGAACTGATAGCTAACATTTCCCAATTCGTTACCAGTTCCTGTTGTAAAGTAGCTAGGTGGGGTTGGATGAGCAACAAAATTAGTGTTATTCGTAGTAATGTAAAATCTAACCTTAGCTCCTCCTACAGCAGCGTTTTTATCCGTATCTATAACTTTAACCTTGAAGGTAACGTTTTGTAAAGGTTCTCCTAAAGAAGCACTTCTGTTTACAACACTATTATTCCCTTCCAATAGTTGGATTGCTATATCATCTTTCTCTATCGTAAATGTAACTATTGAAGTATTGGCAACATTACCATCATCATCACTTACGTTAAAGAAGAGTTCCCAATCTCCTATATAGCTTCCCGTCGCCCATGTTTTTGAAAATTGGACTTTCACATTGGTTCCGCTTACACTAGAATTACACCCATGCAAAATCCAAGCAGTATCACCAACTCTTCTGTAGTAAGAGCAAACCGTTAGTGTATCATAGTCATAATCTGTGGCATTAACCACGAACCACCAATTCTCACCCCAACCTCCTAAATTATTGGTCCCCTCATTAATTTCTTGCTCGCTTATCGCATCTTCTCCAACTAACAAAGGAATAGTTTCAACCCAGAAAGCTTGGTATTTTGTTGTTGAATTATCATTATAATCATCTTTCTGCAAGAAGGAGGTTACATCATACCATTGAGTTGGCAGGGAAGAAGTATTAAACGTACAACTGTAGTAGCCAGGCTCTTCGAAGTTTATAGGTTCGCAAACAAATTCTTCCCCTGTTTGTTGGGATTTGTAAGTGAAATTCATTTTAGAAAAGCCGGTTAAATTCACAGAGCAATCATCGTAAGTGTGAATTCTTATGGTTATATTATCTCCTCTCAAATATTTTTCGCTGCTTGGCTGAAGAATATCATTTAAAATACTTCCAACTACATTCACCGCAAACTCACTACTATTAACATCTTGGTAACAAGCATCTGTAATTCCTGCTTTCCAGTATTGTTGTCCAACTGAATAACTGCAATTTGGATTGAAATAGTAGCTTGAATTTCCCTGAGAATCTGTTTGGTTTAATAAGTCAAACTGATAGTTAAGATTATCGTGAGTTACCCAGAAGCTAACATTAATGTTTTGGGCGTATGCATTTTTTTCAACATCGAATACATTAACTCCTAGCCTTATTGTGTTTCCTAATTCTACATCACTCCTATTAACATAACTGTTGTTTCCTTCTATCAAGCTTATTCTTGCTAAGGATTCTCTTAGTTCTGGAAGTTGAATTGGTGTTGTGTTATAGTAATTAGAAGGCTCACCATTTTTAATTTCCCACTTGAAGCTATTGATTCCTATGTCAGAACAGGTAAAGGATTGATAAATTACAGAGCAAGTTCCTTTAGTAGGAACTCCTGGAGATCCTGTAAGGATATCTGAGCCTGCTAGTTCCCATTCGTTTGTAGAGTTTCTTTTTATGTAAAGGTTACAAGTAATTGTATCTCCTTCTGGGTCGTAGATGTCAATAGTATAATTGAATTTGGATGACCAACCTGTTGGTTGAGTAACTACTTGCCATTGGTTGGTAGAATAGTTGTAAGCGTAAACAGTCGCATTCTCAGCTGTTGAGTTAAGATTCTCTAGCCAGAACCATTTTTGATATAGGGTTGTGTTGGAGTTGTAGTCTGTCCTTGAAGAAGTAATTCTTATAGAATAGTAACCTTCATCCTTTCCAGTAGAATCCCAAGTACAATTGTACCAACCATCTCCCTCATTGTTAATTGCACCACAACCGCTTTCTTGTGAATATGGATCAATTAAAGCAACCTCTTGAATGGTAGAATCATTTATCAGACCTTCAACTTCACAATCAGTTGAAACATTAAACCTTATCAAGATTTGGTCTGTGACATTGAAAACTGAATTGTAAATGGGTAATTCTAAGTTATTCTTGAGCTGACCAATAACTAGATAATTCTGCAAGGAATATTCTGGGGGTTGTAGAGATTCATCTTTGTAGCATGCATCATTAACTATTTCAACATACCAGTACTGAGTTCCAGTTTGATATGTACAGTTGGGATCGAAATCATAAGCTAAGTAACCGTTCGAATCGGTCTGAACCTGATGACCTGAATCATAGATTAGAGGTGATGCTTGGTAAGAGAAGTAGTAAGTACCAACTACACCAGCCTCCACTGGCGATTCGTGATCTGTATCATTCACAAGTACTTTGAAGGTTCCATATGTTGCTCCTTCTCTATTAATCGAGATACCAGAACCTTGAATTACTACAAACTGAATGTCATCTTTTTCTAAGGTGATATTAGGTGGAAAAACTTCTTTGACCAAGTTGTGAGAATCTTCTGCTCTAATTTTAAGGTAAAGTATAGGTCCATTAAGATAATCTTCACAAGAAAATCTTTCAAAAAATCTTATTTCCCTGAAGGAAGTACAATCTGTGCAAAGTTGAGAATCAACATAATACCAAGTTTGATTGTCATAAGATTTCCATAAGCTTATGTTTACCGTATCTTTAGGATCATAATCTCTAAAACTCATGTTTATACTAAAATTATAACCCCATCCCTCTATTCTCGGGGTTACATTTGCATCGTAAATTTCTGGTCTGTACCATAACTCAAAAGCATTAATTCTTGTTACGTTAATTGGATAGTAATAGGGTTTTGTAGCGTTTGCACTTAGATTATAAAATCCTGGAGAAGCACCAACCGTTGAATAAGTATAAGTATAGCTTCCGTTTCCTAAATCATTAGCTTGTGCATATTCTGGTAAAAGATAAGAAGAACCTTGCCAAGCTTTGAAGCTTACAGAAGCTCCACTTAAATAGCCATAATAAGCCAAACATTCATCAAAAGCTTCTGTTTTAGCAAGCACATCTTCACCGATACCATAAGCTTCTCCCTCTGGTTTTGAAATTGTAAGGTTTAGTTGGGTCCAAATATTTACAAACTGGAAGCTTGTTTGATTAGCAGCATAATACCTATCACTTTCGTCAACACCAGCAAACCATTTCTGCTTCCCTGGGTAATAAGTACAATCTGGATTAAAGGTAAAGTTCGCTATATTATTAGAAATTCCAACAGTCCCAGCAGATATATAATTATTTCCATCGGTAGTCACATAAAACCTTGCTGTAACTCCGCTTATAGTTGAAGAAGGATCTGTAGTATCAACAACTCTTACAGCTAAGTAAGTGACATTGTTCCTTCTATCAACATCTGTTTCATTACCTGCAACGTACTGAATTTCTAGGGTTCTTTTGGTTACGTTGAAAGTTAGAATTGGGGTTTCATTATAGTTTCCTAATTTATCCGTAACCCTTATCTTCCATTCATACTTACCTATTTCTGTGGCTAGGAAATATTCGTTAAATTGAGCTAGGTAATTAACAGGATCTGTAACATTAAAACTATCTCTCAGAGTCCAAAGAGTCTCACCTAAAGGTCTTATGTAGAAGCTTACATTAACCAAATCATCGTCGTCGCTTACATAAGCTTTGAACGTTATTGTCTGTCCCCAAACTTGATCATGTGGAGTAACACTTGGATTTTCAACTCTAGGCCAAACTTCGACAAAAAATCTATTAGAAAATAAAGTAGAATTGAAATTGTAATAATTCCTTGAAGAATTCATCCTTACAGAATAATATCCTCCTACAGCATTCGTAAGGTTTATTGAGCAATTGTAGTAGTTATTTCCTAAAGGAGATGCCTCACAAGACTTAGAGTAAGATTCATGAGCTATTGTAAAGTTAACTTGAGCGTCTGATATGCCTAATTCACATTCGTCACTTACATTCCCCTCTATACTTACATTCTCATTAGGATAGTAAATCTCATTTCCAGTGGGATAGGTTAACAAATTCCTTAACCAACCAATAATCGTTAAAGTATAATTTGTTGAGTTTGTATCCTTATAACATGTGTTATCAACAACACCTACCTTCCAGTATTGTGGGCCAGCTGAATAAGAGCAGTTTGAATTGAAATAGTAGCTAGAAGTTGCATCGCTTTGAGTATAATTGAGAGTCCCTGAATCAAAGTTTTGAGTATCATAAGTTATCCAGAATCGAGTCTTAACATTAGCGGGAACTAAAGTTTTATTATCTGTATCATTGACTAAAACTTTAAGGAGAATTATATCTCCTCTATTTATAGTGCTACCATTGCCTTGTAGATGTATGATTTCAACATCATCTTTATCCAAACTAAATGCTATCCCTGCTCTATCTGTAGCGTTATGGGCATCGGTTGCATTAAACTTAAAGTAATAGGTAGGCATATCGCTACAACTAAATCCTTTATACCAGAAAGTTAGCTCAGTTTTTTGTCCACAATCATGGCAAATTTGCGAATCTATGAATTGCCAGGTTTGGTTATCAGGAGATAACCAGAAGCTCACGTTTACATTTTCTCCATTTAAATCACTTACATTAACTTTAAAGGTAAAATTCTCTCCCCATCCCCAGTCTTCTTCGGGTAAAACAGTTTCGTCCTCTAGAACAGGAGGTACCCATTGCTGGATTATCCTAAAGGCGTAAGGTTTAGTTTGTGAATTATCATCATAATAACTAGCATTCGAAGCAAAAGTTGTTAGGTTATACCAACCCTCAGGAGCTTCAGTAGCATTCCATTCACAAACATAAGTTCCATTGTTTAAGTTTATTGTTTCATTACAATAGAATTGGTTACCGAAAGCTATGCTCTTAATAGTGTAGTTAACGTTTGCTGAAGTTATATTGTGCAGAGAGCATTCATCAACCACATGAGTTGTTAAATTAATGTAGAGAAAGTTCAACCTTACAAATTCGTTTCCATCCGGATAAGTTATGTTAGGAGTGAGCAAACCCACTATCGAAACATTATACTCAGAAGAATTTACCGCTTTATAACATGAATCAACTGTTTTTATATAAGCATACCATTCTTGCTTTCCAACCTCAAATCTACAATCTGGATTAAAGTAATATTTGACGTATCCACTTGAATTTGTTTTGTTCCAACTTTGCTCAGAGGTAGGGCCTGCATCAATAAAATCTGTTCCGTTAAACACAGCAAAATAGAGTTTTGGTGAGTCATAGGTAGTGCTATAAACAGCCGGGGCATTTCTATCTGTATCGTTTAAATACATAATAAATAGAGTCTGATCATCACCGTATCTTCTAACATAACTTTCATTTCCTTCTACATACAAAATTTCCAAATCATCTTTTTTGATGGTATGGTAACTCGAAGAAGTTTCTGAATAAGATTCAGGGACTCCTGGTTCTGAGGCATTAAACTTATACCACAAAACACTTCCTTGGTCTGCGCAGGTATAGGTTCTCGTAAAGTTTACCAACTTATTAGTTGGATTTGCTATATACCTACATTCAGTTATTGAATAAGGTCCTGTTTCACTGCTTGCTTCAAGTAAGCAAACCTCTACACTTTCATAATGGTCTACTATAACACTAAAATTATGTACTTCTCCCCAAGAACCATCATTAGGAAAGCTAAGCGAAGGAGCGATAAGTCTAATTGGGGTTACAAGGAAAAATGCATTATCAAAATAGTCATAACCTGAGTGATAGTCAGCTCTTTCGGCATAGATTTCAATTCTATACCAACCTGCTGGTTTGTTAGTTGAATCCCAACTGCAATTGTAATGAGTTCCATTGAAGGTTGCATAACCTGAAGAAGGACATCTGTACCATTCGTTAGTTCTAAGATTTGTTAGATTGAAGTATACCTTAGCATCCCCTACCAAATTATTACAATCGTCAGAAAGATTTCCTACTAGTTCTATTATTTCACCCTCTGTGAAATTCTTAGAGCCATCTGGGAAGACTACTTTAGGATTAAGATCTCCAACTATTTTTATTAACAAAGTTTCGCTCGAGGTATTATCAGCGTAACAACTATCCTGGCTTACATTAACTTCCCATGAGTATATTCCCACATTATAAGTACAATCTGGGTTGAAATCGATATAGTAATACTCAGCTGTTGAGTTAAGGCTTGAAGTTATTTCATAGGTTGAAGAATTTTTCAAAATAAATCTAACTTTATTCGTGTCTATAACTGTTACGTTCTGATTTAAAAGAAAGTCTCTTATCTGAATGGCTAATCTTGCTGTATTATTTGGCTTCGTATCATTTCTATTTATTACCGAATCATTGCCTGCATAATGTTTAATTGAAATAGGTTCTCTTGTAACATTAAACGAAACGATTAAGGATTGATTAGCGAATCCGGAAATATCGGTTGCATTAGACTTGAAATACCAATCTCCAACTTCGTTTAGAGTAGCATTACAAGTAAAGTTTCTTTGGTAGAATGCCTCGAAGTTATTACATTGAGAGCATTGTTGTGTATCCTCTAAATTCCAAACACCTAAATCTTTTCTTAACCAAAGGCTTATTGTTACTGTATCGTTATCCTCATCAGTTACAAACACACTAAAGTTAAATGGTCTAATCCCCCAGGGCCCAGAGGGATAAGGTGAAACTGTCAGATTTTCTAGGTTTGGGGTACTTGCCAAATAAAACGCACTTTCAACTTTTGCTAAACCACTCCAGTGCAAACTCTTGCTAGAATACATGGTGATATTGTACCAGCCTAAAGGAGCTGAAGCTGTTGGGAAGTTACAATGATATTCCTGTCCAACTACCGTCGCTGAGCAAGTGTACGTATAGTCGCCATTAGTTAGATTAAAGTAAACCTTATCAGCATTAGTAACGTTATCTCCGCAATCATCTTGCACATACCCTTTGATTGTAATGCTTGAAATTAATTCCTTGCTGAAGTTCAAGTTTATCGGATAGATTATGTGATTAGTTAACTCACCCATGAGAGTGAAGTTTATGGGTGAGGTGATATTATCCTTAACGCAAGTTGCTCCATCAGTTCCTCCTTTCCATTGGTGCAAGCCAAGATAGTACTTAGTTTTATCTGAACACCATTTTTCATTGGTGAAAGTCCTTACTAAATGACCAGAAGCATTGGTATACCAATAGTCAGCGACTCCCAAATCTTCCCATTGATCAAAAGTATAGGCCGAAACATAGATTCTTCCTCTCGAACCTTCTGGAGCTATTTGTTGCGCATCCCTATCCCAAACATAGATTACAAAATCTGTCGATTGAGACCTATTAACTACATCGTTGTTCATCGGATAAATCGTGCTTACATCTACATCATCTTTTTCAACCATATAAGTATCTCCATATTCTTCCTTAGTTCCGTCTGCATTGCTCGCGTTGAACTTAAACTCCCAAGTGGTTATGTTTGCGCAAGAATAGTCATAGCTGAAGTTTATTTGCTGCCAATTTAAGCAGTTTATGCAAATCATGCTATCTATAGGTTTCCATTCCTGCCCAACTACTCTATGCCATGCATAAACAGTAACATTCCTCCCAAACCTATCCCTTACCCATACGCTAAAAGTAAAGTTCTCTCCCCATCCACCGCTTGAAGCTTCAACACCGTTTATGTACAAAGTTGTATTTTCTAGCAAAGGCGCATAAGTATAAACTTTTGATTTAACGAACAATTCCTGAGTTTCGTTGAATACTTTGCCATAATTCCACCTGTATGCAAGTTTTGTTACAGAAACGTTAGCAAAAGGATTTGCTGTCGCGTCTGTATGACCAAATATTTTTATTTTTCTTGTCGCTAACTTAAACGAATCTTGAAGGTTTGGAATAATGCTCGCGTTTGCCCAAACGGTTTCTTCAGATGGTTCAAAAACATAATGTTGATGAATAGTTTGATATTCTCCGCTATCTTTAGCTATTTCTATACTCATTTCTCCTATTGTAACATTATATCCAGTGAAATGATGTAAGTGTTGAATGCCAAGCCATGTTAAACGTTCATAGGGCATGGAAGGATGCTGGAATGTGTGCATAACTTCAGTCGTGCAATTATGGTTAGAGCAGAGATATGAAACAGAATCTTCATAATAGCTTGAGCCAGTAGTGTTTTTAACCCCGAATGGTTCTAAAACTATCTTTCCTTCATAGCTACAATTCAAAGTAAAGTTGAGATACTCGCTTGATCTTGAGGGTAGCTCAGAAAGATTCCATTTAATTAATCTTTCAGTTTTGTTCCAATCGCCTGTAGTCCAAGTGACATTACAATAACTAGGTATCGGTAGATAAATCGTCCAGTTAGTAGCGTTAACATCCCCTATGTTAGTAACTTTCAAGCTGAAGTTGTAGGTCATGTTTGGCTGGATGCTTCTAGGTTCCTCCCAGGGATAGGCCTCTCTCTGTTCTACTAGCAAGGAATATTCAAGATGGCTTTCGCTTGTATAGTTCGAAGTTTGAAGGTAGTGTCTCTTATACTCTTTTTGAATTCTTCCAGCATATTGGAGTTCCCAGTTCATATAACCTTCTGTGCTTGAAGAAGTTGGGGATTTCACTTGATAGCTTGCAACCCCATATTCGTTTACTCCTATATACCCAATAACCCAGGTTATAACATTATTCTCTAAGTCAACGCTTGCTGATACTAATTGAAGATTGCTTGATAAAGTTGGGTTTGCTGGGGTCCACCCAGAGCTTATGTTCTCTTTCAGAGTTAGAAGCTCATTAGTAGCGGCACATCCTTTGTTGTGAATGATCAAAGCAGATTCAAAAACTTTATCTGGAGCTACATAGGTTGGAGTTTCCCTTATTATTTCTATAACTGGTTGAATAGCGTTTGATATGTTTATTTGCTTGATTTGGGTAAAGTTTAACTCTAAATCAGGATAGCTAGTGAATATACTAACATTGATACTAACATTTTCGATTGAAGATGAGGTGTTCAAGTTGAACTTGACGCTTATTTCTTTTTCTCTATGATCATGGAAGTAGTAATAGCTTGGCTCATAACTCCATCCAGAAGGAACTTCTAAGCTAATGTTTATATCACTTTCTTCCTCTAGAGTTTTAATCACATCTACTATCACTTCTTCTGTCGTGTTTGGGCAAGTGTATTCGTTTACATAAACATAAGTCTTTGGTTTGAGGTAATCGAATTCTTCTACTCGCTTATCTATCTCGCTTGTATTCAGTTTAAGTTCTGCTACCCAATAATAGACTTTTTCTTCAAACGTAGAAAGGTCGATATTGTAGAAGTAAGATTTGGTTATTCCGCTAGAAATTTCCAAAAATTGCTGAGTGCTTGAATAGAATACTTGCTCTCCATCTGTCAGATTTAAAGTTAAATTGCCTGAATAAGTTTCTGAGAATGGATTTGCTATTATAACAGTTAGATTAAACAAATTGCCATCTTCGCTAGACCATTGGATGTCAGAAATCTTCACCTTCCTTACAAAATATCTTTCTAAGGATATTTTGTCCACATACAAAGGTTTGTTACCTTCATTTTCTAAGAGAATTAAACACTTGCTCTCGCTACTCAACCCTATCTCATCGTTTAGAAAGTCAACTTTAGTTAGACTTAAATTCTCCCCAACTTCAAATTCTTCGAATCTTAACTTCCATTTGGTTCCATTCCAAATTTCTATTCTTGCTGTGGTACTACCATTGGCTTCCCAGAATAATTTCAGTCTATTCAATCTTCCTATTCCACTAGTACAATTGAATTTAACCCGAAGCTTCTTCCCAGGCATCACCAAAACTTCTACCGTTGAATTATCTGCTGAAGTGCCTAGACTTACATCTTGGCTAGTAACTCTATCGGTTACATCAGTTTCATTACTTGCTTCGCTTACGTTTAACTCTTCATACTCATAGGCCTTTACTGTTGTTGAATTCCAATCTTCGTAATAGTTTATTGGTGGAATTTCATCGCTTGTATTGGCTGTTACGTTAAGCTTATAATAAGGAGATTTTTGAGTTAAAGAAGTTACATTGATATCCCAATGAACTGGAACATATTTTGTCTCACCTAAGCCAACTTTTATCTTTCCAAGGTATTGGTTTTTGCTTGGATTGACATTCCAGTTTGGTGCAAGTAAGGTTACGTTTGTGCTTGTTGCATTTCTGTCTTTAATCCTTAAAGTAGCATTAAGGCCGAAAGGCTTGTACTGGAATACTTCCTGAGGAGCAAAAACTTGGGTAACATTAAATTCTGGGCAAGCGATATCAAGATAAACTGTATATTCGCTACTATAGCTTGATTGATAGCAAGAGTCTGCATCGCTTACCTTAACCCTCCATTTTTGCCATCCTGGGTCATACTTACAGCTTCCATAGAATTGATAATTAAGGTAGCCAGAAGAATTCGTTTGAGCTTCGCTCGCTTCAGTGAGCCAAATGTTGGAGTTGTTTAAGGTAACTTCTACATTAACCTTTGCTGTTTCTGTTATCAATCCAGAAGAATCTGTATCGTTTAATGCTAGAATAAAAGTAGTTGGCTGCTCTTTTGTTACTGTATCACCATCTCCGCTTATTAGAGTGAAGCTAACATCATCTTTTTCTACAGTAAAACTATTATCATCGTTCACATAATCTCCTTCCGCAACGCTTGTTTCATAACTATTCCCTTCTGTATCCGTAGCATTGAACTTAAAGTACCAAATGCCAATGTCAGAGCAAGAATAGCTTTCTGTCCAATAGACTATTGTCCCACTTGGATTCACTATTTGTTGTGGGGAACCAACTTGGTACCAAGGTCCTGTCAAGGAAGTTGATCTCCACAACCAAACTGTTACCGTATCTGAATCATCAGTTACATTTACAGTGAAGTTAAACGTTCTGCTCCATCCTTCGCTTCTCGGAGTTACGTTAGCTTGTTTAAGGGTTGGAATTACTTTAAGGTAGAAAGCATTTTCAAGTGTGTAACTATCGTTTATATGATAGCCTTTCTCTGCTACTATTGTAACATTATACCATCCTGCAGGTTTTCCTGAAGAATCCCAGGTGCAATTATAATATCCATTTCCTTCATCGTTCGCATACCCAGAAGAAGGACATCTCCACCATCCGCTAGCATGAGTTAAGTTAAAGTATACGTTTGTTTGAGTAACATTTTTGAGGCAGTCATCTGTCAGGTTACCCCTTAGTCCAATTTGGTCTCCTCTTGTATAGTTAATGCTTCCGTCTGGTTGGGTAAGATAGACGCTTAGAGTTCCTATTACAGAAACTTTGAATTGCTCGCTAGTGTTATCGTACCATCCTTGGCTATTGGTTACGTTAACAACCCAGTCTTGCAAACCAGCTTCATAATTGCAACCCGGTTCAAATTGCAAGTAGTAATGAGTTGTGTTAACAGATTCTAATTCTTCAATCCAACCAGAACCGTTCCAAATCCAGAAGTGCAGGTTTTCGGATGGGATAGAAGTTATATAACTCATTGCATCGAAGTCATAAACTCTAACTGCTAATTCAACCCAGTTAGTGCCCTCTCTCATAACTTCTGAATTATTTCCTCCAGCAAGTTCTATTTTAATGCTATCCTTGGTTACTGTGTGGAACTGAACAGAAGTTTCTGCTTGATTATCATGCTGGTCTGTAGCATTAAACTTGAAATACCAAGTTGTTATATTATCTTGAGTATACTCAACAGGAAAGATTACTTCCTGCTCTTGAACTGTATTGCTTACTTGAGTTTGATTAACGAGCACCCATTGCCAGCCTGTTTGAGAAGAGTTTAGCCAGAAGTAAACGGTTACCGTATCGTTATCTTCATCGCTCACGTTAACCTTGTAATAATAAGGTGAAGCTCCCCATCCACTCTTGCCAGTTGAGGAAATAACTGAAGGAGCTTCTAGGAGTGGAGTAGAGCTTAAGTAGAATTGAGTGGTATCAGATCCTGGATTGTAATAATTTTCTTCTGCATAGAATTTAACCTCATACCATCCAACTGGTTGAGAGCTAGAATCCCAAGTACAATTATACCATCCTAAACCTTCTTCTTGAGCAACACATTGGCTTACATTACCGCTTGCTAAATGGGTTAAATTAAAGTAAATAGTCGTTAATCCGGTAACATTCCTTGAGCAATCCTCAGTTACATTACCCCTCAATAAGATGGAATCTCCCTGAGTAAAGTTAGCTCCAATGGGTTGCTCTATCTTCGGAATCAAATCTGCATAAACCTTAACTGTTAAAGTAGCATATGGATAGCTTGAGTTATCCGTGTAATAAGGAGAATTGCTCACATTGACTCTCCATTTATGCTCGCCAGCTGGATATTCGCAGCCTGGGTTGAAATCACGATAATAGTCTGTTGAATTAGCGGATTCTTCAGCTTCATTAGCTAGCCAATCACTTTCATTGTAGATGTAGAAAGTTATTTGATCTAAGGTTATGTTAGGTATTCCAGGTTGGGTTTCATTCAAAACATTCCTATCTAGCACCAAATCCCAAACTTTAGCGCTTAGCCTGATAAAACCAGAGCTTCTATTTACTGTAGAAGCATTATTACCAAAATTGCGAATTTCTATGGGTTCTTTAGTGATGTTGAAAGTATGCTGAACTATCCAGCTTGATTCAGAATAAGTATTGTTAATATAACCGCTCAAAGAGCTTGCATTGAAGATAAATTTCCACTGACCTATGTTATTCCAAGTAAGGTTCTTCTCATGATAGAGTGAAGTTTTAGTCGGATAATTACCTTGCCATTGGTATGCTTGTACCCATCCATGAGTTTCATTCCATAACCAAAGATAAACAGTTGTGAAAGTATTATCAGGGTTGGTGACCTCTATAGTAAAGTTGAATGGAGACTTACCCCAAGGCTGATTTCCTTGAGGAAGTTTTAATGGATTATCCAATAAGATTTTGCTCCTCAAGAAGAAAACACTTTCATTGAAAGCATAACCATCCCAATATCCAGTTTTATTCGAGTAAATGCTAACATTGTACCAACCGTAAGGAAAGCTCGAGTTTGTTTGAATTTGACAAGTGCCTGTAATGTCAGCAGTGCAATTCTTCTCAAAATTGTCATGCCTTATGCTTATTATTATGGTCGAATCTACTGTTCTATCATTACCACAATCGTCTGTTACTTTTGCTTTCAAGGTTATCATATCGCCACGAGTGAAGTTTTGACCTATTGGTTCAAGCAGCTCATTGTACAAATCTCCTTTTAGGGTAAAGTTTAACACAGAAGTAACATTATCCTTAACGTAAGAATCTCCGCTAGTTCCACCATACCAGCTATGCAATCCTAAATACCACTTATTTTCATCACTACACCAATAAACATTCTTATCAGCTCCTGTACCTCCACGCATAGTCCTGTTAATCCATCCATCGTTTGATGTTAGTAGAGGTGGGGAAGATTCATAGCTCCCATAAGTGAAAGCATCTAGCCATATCTTACCAAAGCTACCGGTTGGATAGGTTTTATTGTCTCTATCCCAAACTCTTACAGAAAATGTGGTAACCGCAGCAGACCTATTAACTATGGAATTGGGAGATGGTGTTATGTTATAAACGTTTACATCATCCTTCTCCACGCTATAATCCTTTCCATCCAATTCAGAATTTCCGTCTGCATTACTTGCATTGAACTTGAAATGCCATGCTCCTATATCGCTTGGCAAGTAATCATAAGTAAAGTTATGCTCTTCCCATTGCAAGCAATCTATACAAGTCCAAGAATCGACTAAGCTATAAGTTCCTCCAGTCTTCTTATGCCATAGGTAAACAGTTACATTCCTCCCAAACCTATCCCTTACTTTTACGCTAAAGTTAAACTCCTCTCCCCACCCTCCTACGCTTCTAGAAGAATCCCCATTTATATAAAGAGTAGCATTCTCAAGCAAAGGAGTATAGGTATAAACTTTTACCTTAACAAACAACTCTTGACTTTCGTTAAACAACTTACCATAACTCCAAGTATAATTTATCTGGCTAATCGTAACATTTGCAAATTCAGACTGAATACCGTCAGCATATGCATGCAACTCCATTTTTCTTGCTTTTGAAACAAAGTTGATAGATGGATAATAAACGACGATAGCTTTGCCATTGTAATTTGCTAGGCTATAGTTTTGCCAAGTATAAGCATAATTATCTGAATCGTCTAGCAAGTAAACGTAGCCTTCACCTATGGTTAAGTTTGATGAAGAGAAATTGTAGAGTATGGTTAGATTAATGTTTGAAATTTTTTCATAGGGCAAAGAAGGATCGTTAAATATATGCGTTACTTGGCTAGTGCAATCGCTTCCTGAGCAACTATAAGAAGTGCTATCGCTATAGGAGATTTCATTTCTTGTATCGTTTAATGCTTCTACTCTAAACAACTGTTTTCCAGTTTGAGAACAGTTCAAAGTAAAGTTCAAGTAAATGGAGCTCCTGCTTGCTAATCCAGAAATGTTCCATGCTATTGAATTTTTAGTAGCGTTTATTACGCCTCCATCATAAGCATTAATTATTTCGCAAGTCGATGGAATGAACAATTCGACGCTCCAATTACCGCTTGTTACATCCCCTATGTTAGTAACTTTCAAGCTGAAGTTGTAGGTCATGTTTGGCTGGATGCTTCTAGGTTCCTCCCAGGGATAGGTTTCTCTTTGAATGGCTATCAAATTAAACTCTAGATGAGATTCACCCGAATAATTTGCTGTATAGAATTTATAGTTTTCAAATTCTCGTAATTGTTTATTACCATCATAAGTTAAGTTCCACCGAGCATAACCCTCTTCAGCGTTGCTAACAGGTGCTTTTATCTGATAGGATAGAACAGCATATTTATTAATGCCAATACTTCCAAGTTGCCATGTTATTAGATTATTCTCTAGGTTGACGCTTGTTGAAACCAGCTGAATATCTCCTTCTATTCCTGGGTTTGCCGGAGTCCACCCAGGCTTAATGTTTTCTTGTAAAGTCAAATTATTTACTGGAGCACATCCCTTGTTGTGAACTATTAGCTTGCTTTCAAAAACTTTGCTTGCTCCTATGTAGCGTGGAGTTTCTCTTATTACTTCAATAACTCCTTGGTTAGCATTAGTCAGGCTTATGTTTTGTTTTGTTGTAGCTTGCTTATGAGGTAATTGGTATACAATTGAAACATTTAGGTTAGCTGTTTCTTCTGAGCTAGAAGAGGTTAAATTAAATTTAGCTTCATAAGTTTTTTCTTCATCAGCATTTATTAAAATGTAGGCTGGAGAGTAACTCCATCCAGAAGGAACTTCTAAGCTAACATTATAAGTAACCTTATCTTGATAAGCATGAGGTATCAAAACTTTCAGGCTTTCGGTAGTTGAAGGACAAATGTATGGATTATATCTTGTCTCATAACTTACATTCTTCCTTACTATACTCTCTATTAACTGGCTTGAATTTCCATCATAGAAAATATAAGCTTTTATGTAATAAGTTCCAGCAGACCAGCCACTAACATTTATGTTTTCGATAGCTTCGCTGGTTATAGCTCCTTGTGCCAAAGAAACTGTTTTATGAGTGTAGTTTACCACATTGTTACTTTCATCTGTCAGATTAACCCAAAGGTCTGCGTTTATCGTCTGAGCCAGAGAATTGAAAATTTTTACAGTAACATTTAGGTAATTATCTGCTAAATCTAAACTATAAGTTTCACTTTCGCTTACAGAAGGAACTATATCAACAACTTTTGCCTTTCTTTCAAGATACGCTTTCATGGTCGCAGAATTTATTTGCACCTCATTTTCTCCTAGGTTTTCTATTCTAAGCAAGCAATGTCCAGTTCCATTCGGTGAAAGGAATTGTTTAATCAATCGAATATCCTCTGTCACATCCCCAGAAACTGGAAGATAGTTTACTATCTCAACAAATTGAGTTGAGTTATAAATGTAAATTCTAACTTCACTTCCAGCACTTGAATTCATTCCCATTGTAAATGAAGTTAGTCTATAATCTGCAGCTAGGCAATTAAATGCTAAATCTTGATGCTCATCGGGCGAAACTGTTAAAGGTAATGAGCTGGATGGGCTTGCTTGATAGTATTCATAATTTTTAACAAAGAATGAAACAGAATCCTCTATTCCGAATGAATTGTTAACTTTAATCGTTAGGTTAAATCTACCAGAAGTAGTTGCGTTTACAAGCCAGGTAACATCTTTTGTAGAACCTTGAGCAACACCTCCTAAGTATTTAACTCTATTATCAACTTGCCATTCTGAGGGTGCAATCAATTCGGCATAGACTTCGCTCGAGTCTGCTACATAGCTTGTTATCGTTGCCTTGATAGTAAAGTTTTTGTATTGTAAGGTTTCGTTAGGATGATAATAAAATTCAATCGAAGGAGTTGCCTGACAGCCGGTTAAATCTAAAGTTATGGTGAAATTCTCGCTAATGTTGTAATTATAAGCAGGGTCATCGCTAGCTATATAAGCACGCCATTCTTGATTTCCATTAACATATTCACAAGTTGGTTGGAATTCTAAGGTTGCGTAGCCGGCAGAATCTGTGTAAGCATTTCCTATAACCTTTTTACCTTCAGGATAATTAGCATGCAATAATTCAAAGGTTACTTTTGCGCTTGGAGTTAAATTATAAGTTTGTGCTATCAAGTCATAAACTTTAACAGATAGATTGACAGCTTGGCTTAAGCTTGCTAAAGAATTATTTCCTTGATCTCCGTATTCGATGCTTACATTATCTTTGGTTAAAGTAAAGCTGTCATAACCAGAGGTCGATTCTGTAGCTAACTCAAACTTAAAGAACCAAGTTCCTATATCCTGATAGGTGAAATTCTTGTACCAATAAATTTGTTTGTTCAGGCAATCAGGATATTTGCAAGTCACTGGAGTTTGATTAACACAATCGCTACATTCGGTAAAGCCTGTGGGCGAAGTTTTTGCTAGCAAGATCTTCACATCATTAGGATTAGTATCACCGCTTGATGCAATCACGCTGAAATTCCAATTCCTATATCCCCAGCCATGGGAAGTTGGAACAACCTGCGGATTTTCAAGCTTATAAATCGGATAAAGATAGAATAAACCATTTTCTCCATAATCAGCAGTTTGGTTTGGATAATGGTATTCCTTTTCTGCCATCATAGTTGTATTATACCAACCCATTGGTGTAGTTATGTTAGTCTCCCAGTCGCAAGTGAAAGCGTTTGAACCTACTTGCGAAACTGGTGTGCATTCAAAATCTTGAGTTGAATGATTTGCAAAATATCTTACATTCGCTGTTAACGCATCACCACAATCATCTGTAGTTGCACCCAAGAAGCTTATCACATCCTCTTGCGTGTAATTAACGCTTCCATCAGGCTTAACAAAATCTAAGATTATATCTCCTTTTACAGTTAGATAGGTTGGGATGTAATCAGAAGAATCGTTCGAGAAATAGCAGTTAAGCATTGAATCATTAACAACAACTTTCCATTGCTGCTGACCAACTTGGAATTTGGGTGCACCTTCATAATCTCCGCTACAAGTAGGGTTAAAGTAAAGTTTTACATATCCATCTGAATCGGTCAAATTCTCAAAGTTTGAATCAGAATAATAAGTTGATCCATCGATAGTTACATAAAACTTGACTGCAAAATTTGCCAGATAGCTTGAATTTTCATCTTTAACTCTAAATTCTAATAGGTCTACTTGATTTCCTCTTCTATTTGCGATCGAATTATTACCGTAAATGTATTCTAGGTAAACCTTTTCTTTAGTTATTTCAAACTGATGCTCTGCAGTTTCATTAACGTTTGAAGAATTATCTTCAATTCTAAACTTATACTTAGCAACTGGGGTTATATCTGAGCAGCTAAATCTTGCAGTAAAATCTATTCTTTTCCAATTTGAACAGGCTAAGCATTGAGTTTTATTGATTTCTTTCCATCCAGATCCAGTGTCTACATACAAAGTAATGTTTAAATCATCGCCTTCTCCATCCATTACTTCAATTGAAAAGTTCCAAAGAGTTGCCCAGCCTGCTGAAGCACCTTCCGTTACTCCATTAACACTTTCATTCGCATGCTTTGGCGGCCAGTTTACGTTAACATAAACCGTGAAATTGTCAGAGCGGTTGTATGCATAGCAGCTTGAAAGTATAGTGTCTACATAGCCATACCATCTTCTAGTTCCTGTCGTGAAATCTTGGTCCGGAAGGAAGTAGAAGTAAACATGACCAGAAGAATTCGTTTTATTATTTCCCACATACTTTTCAGGACCCTCATAGCTTGTTGTTGTAACGTTAAACTTTATATAAAGGTCTTCGGTTATTTCTTCAGTTGGATAATCTAGATCTTTTGCTTTTAAAATAAATTCTGCTGGTGTTAAAGGTGTTGCAGTAGTTTCATTTCCTGAAACATATTCAATAACTATACTATCTTTTGAAATACTGAACGCTTGAGGAGTAGTTTCTCTTGCATTCCCCTCCGTATCTGTAACATTAAACTTGAAGTTGCGCGAAGGATTAGCAAGATCTGAGCATGTATAATTCTTTGTCCACCATAGAATTGTTCCATCACAATTTGTACATTGCTTTGGCTGACCTATTTGAACCCAATTTCCTGAGCCAGCTGGAACTTCTTCCCAAAGATAGACTGTATCCGTATCTCCCGCATTATCAGTAACATTTATAGTAAAGTTTCTCTCTATACCCCATCCACCAGATGAAGGTGTTACAGTTGGATTATTAAGAACTGGAGCAAACTTAAGATAGAATGCATTTTCCTTAAAGTCGTAACCATCCCAGTGTTTTGATTTATTAGAAGTCATGGTAACATTGTACCATCCTGTAGGTGCTCCAGAAGGTAAGGTTATTTCCTTGTAATAAGCCCCCTGTTCAGCTGAATAGAAAACTTGGGTTGAGTAAGTATAAGTGCCGTGGGTAAGATTAAAGTAAACAGTAGCATCAGTTATAGTATTTCCACAATCATCGGTTACTGTTCCTTTTAATGGTATAGAGGAATCTTGGGTATAATTGGTTGAACCATCAGGAAGTAGGATTTGATTAGTTAAAGAACCCTTGAGGAAGAAATCCATCTCACTAGTTGCATTATCTTCCCAGCATACATCATCTTTAACTCCCATTTGCCACTTGTGGGTTCCTAAATAGTACTTGCTCGTATCACTACACCAGTCATAATGGCTAAATTCTTGCACAAAATATCCTGTAGAGTTAGTGGAAACAGGCCATTGGCCAATTTGATTATAAGAATAAATGGACATGTTAAATTTACCGGTAGCTCCATCAGCAGGTTGGTTTAAAGTTGTGTCTTGGACATGAAGTATGAATTGAGTTTTTGAAGCACTCCTGTTAATTGTTGCATCGGCATTGGGTGTAATCAGTGTTATAGCATCCTTATTTTTCTCTAAAGTAATTGTCATTATGGGATAATCCTCTGGCTCAAAATTCCATGTCTGATTTCTCGTGCATCCACCTCCATTACAATCGGTTGAGTCATCTGTAGCATTAAAGAACCATTCCCATACATTTGATTGGGCTCTGTCAGTGCATGTATAGGTGTAAGTAAGGTTTACGGTACATGGTGAGGATTGAGAACAGCTAGAAAGCCAGTTTGTTTGATTTGCTAAGATCCATGTTGTCGAACCATAGGGTCTATGCCATAAGTAAACTTTTATACTATCTCCCTGTTTATCATAAACTTGGACATTAAAACTTCTCCTCACACCCCAACTATCAGATTGAGGAACTGCATGAGGACTAATAAAATGAGGTCTTGTATCTTTTCCACACCAAGTATAGTTTATTTTATACGATGCCATTCCACCTCCATTTCCAGATGATTGGAGATGTATAGTAAATGGAAAATCACTCTCAGTGTAAGTTCCTGATGGTACATCACATGCACCAGGATAAGTTCCTGTATCACATGCACTACCTCCACAAGATGTTGCTAATCTATTTGTTCCACCGCTGACACAAGTATAAGCTTCACATTCCTGTCCATTATCAACATTCCTACACCATGGATATCTTGTGGTAGAACCATCAGAAAAGCTAACGTAATGGATACCTCCAGTAGCACCACTTTGTGAGCTAATTGATGCCCAGGCATGAATCCATATTTCGTTTATATAACAATTTATAGTATCTTCTCTACACCTACCCTCAGGAGTGAAGTAATAATCGTTTCCACTACCAGTCGCTGCATGTCCAGATAGTGGTTCTTCGAACCATAAGCAATATTCATCGCTTGCTGGAGGGTCCGTAAGTAGAAGCCATCTTCTTGCTTCTTCATAAATCCTACTATCGTAAACAATTCTTGCTCTAATCTCGTAAAGATAAGGATATTTCACTGGTGTCTTAAAAGTATACTGAACAGAGCTTCCATTAGATAAGTTCCAAGAAATTACTTTGCTATTAGAGGTTTCGTCTAAAATACCGGACGTATTTAAAATTTCAAAATCTGTTGGCAAAATTTCTTGCAAAGTAAAGTTAGAAATATTCTCGAAGGAAACAACTTTCATGCTGGAGAAGAAAGGAGGTAGTAATGGGTCTATTCTTATGGGTGTAGCTCTTATGAATTGGAAGCTTATGTTCTTTTCTACAACAAAATTAGAATAAATGTAGCTGTTTGTGTCCTTTCCTTTAACAACAGCAAATAAGGAGTAATTACCAACTTCCAATGTTTCATTGAAGAAAGCATAATAAGTTCCTACCTTCCCTTCTTTTATGCTTCCATCTTTTGTTGAAAGGTAGTAATGTTTTCCCGAGGGAGATTCTATAGTTAGTTTTATATCAGCTCCTGAAACTGGCTTTCCTTCATCATCGACAACAGCAAATAAAAGCTTAACACTTTCACCTGGATAATATCTATCCCTTTCCGAGTTAACAACAATGAGCCCCTGCTTAATTATAATATCTCTTTCATGAATACCGTTGGTCAAATGTATCTTGTAGGGACTTAATCTAAAAGATCCTCTTAGATCTAACTTTACTCTGTAAACTCCTGGTTTAATTTCATCTACTTCTAGGAATTCCAGTGATAATTCTTCTTCCCTCCATTCTAGACATTCATTACTTTTCTTGAGAAAATCTTTGAAAATAGCAAATAAACTAGAGCTTAAAGGTAGAGGATTTGTTGCATTAAGTTTCTCTGGAGAAAATGCTATTTTTATTCCTCTTTCATCACTTTCTACATAAAATTCTGGATTTGGGACATAACAATTTAAAACCCATCCGAATTCTTCACTCTCCATCCAAGTGCAAGCGTAGGTTGAAATTACATGAGTTACAGAGGAAAGAGATGGTATGATCCATTCTAAAGTATCAGGAATTTCGTCTTCATCCGTATCCAAAAGCGTATAGTTAAGGCTATAGTTAAACAAGCTTACTTCAAGGTCGAAGTCTTCTATTCCTTCTGGGATTTTAGTCCTTACTCTTATATTCGTATAATGCAAGGGGGCAGAGACATTTACTATTTTCTTCCAACCACTGTCAAAAATTATCTCTTCTTCCTTAATAGGGGCTGGGGTTGAATAGCTTACGATATATTCCTTGAAGCTTTCTGAAGGGATACGGGTTATGAGGAAGTAAGTTGAATTTAACCTAACTATTGGAGTTTCATTTTTTTCTATAGTAATATTAAAAGCCAATGGAGTAATGTTGAAGGTAGCGTTATATTCTTCCATATAAGAAGGTGTTGTGACTCTTACTATTTTCCTCCATCTTACTGGAACACCTACTATGGCTTCATCCTGTATTTCTTCTGTGTTTATTTTCACATCCTCGCAGATAACAAGAATTTTGATTAATTCTTCAAGCTTAGCTCTATAACCCTGAGCAAGGATCGAAATTTCTCCTAAACCACAAGCTTGAGCTGAAAAATTCAGTTTAACTTCCTTGCTTTCATCGGGAGAAGTAAACTCTAAAGGAAAGCTCGAATTTTCAAAAACTTGCTCGTCAACCTGAGCATTTAAAAACTCAAAACCTGTATAATTTATTGTAAGATTAATGAATGCTAGCGTACTCTTTAAAGTAAAATTGACAGAAAATTCTTGACTTAGGTTTAGTTTTTTGGGATAGGATAAGTTTTCTATGAAAATTAGCGGCTTAACTATTTTGAATGATTTATTAGGCATAGAAACATTAAAGTTACCAAAAATGTCTCCTGCAAATGTTCTTCTCCACGTATAATTTCCTTCTAGTTGGGATGAAAAAATTGCCACATATTTTTCTCCAATCTTGTTTGTGGTTAGGTTAAATGTTTCGTTCGGTGATTCGACTTCAAACAATACCTGTTTAACTTTTATGTTATCCTCTACTCTTGCTGAAAGGTTAAGGGTTTCACCTATGTAAAGAAAATCTGTGCTTAATTCCTCATCATAGATTAAAGGAGCTTGCTTATCAGTTACGTTTACCGTTAAATTAAAAGCAGTAAAATTCTCAATAGAGTCTGCCTTTCCAAGAACTAGATAGGTGCCATTTTCAGCGAATAAAGCTTGAATTTCTAATAAAAAGGTTTTGTTAAAAACTTTTGTTGAGTAAACAAGCTCATCAGATGGGGAAAAAATGTCAATTGATACTTCTTTACAATTTGTGGTTCCGTTTAAACGAATTGTTTCGTTAAAGAAGTACTCTTTTTTGTCGAGAGATAGGAAAAGGAAAGGCCATTCTTTAATAGTTAGATTAAATTCTCTAGAGGAAGGTAGAATGTATATACTCCCATCAAATTCAAACTTTAAGGAGTAATTTCCAGCAGTAAATTGCGAAAGAGATATGTTGAAAGCGGCTTTACCTTGTGAATTTGTTAGGTTTTCGGCAACTAGTATATCATTTACATAAACCTTTATAGTTTTGTTGACTAAAGGAGTAGAATTATCCATAAGCAATGTAGCTATGGCCCTTAAGCTTTCATTCCTGAAATAGGTTGTGTTTTCAAGAGAGACTATCAAGAAAGAATTAGCAAAAATTTTCACAATTTTCTCTTTTGAAATGTTGAGTTCGGTAGAATTTCCAATCGCTATAATCTTCTTTTCTCCTAGGGAGGCGTTTATCGTAGAAACTCTAAAGGTATTGAAGCAAGTTTCAGAATCACAACTTTCAAAACTTTCTTTAACTATAAAATCTTCGGGTAAACTCGTGTTCAGGCTAACATTCGTTACACCAGAAAAGCTGAGATAGGAAGTTATAGTTATTAGCGAGTCGCTTCTTACAAGTTCTGAAGGAGATTCTATCCATACATCCATCCAAGGTCCTTTTGGTTTGATGAATGCTAAGACAGTCGCATTAGAAGGAGCGTACTCCTCATCTCCTTCGAAACTGGCTGTAACCAAGTAATTTCCAGAAACATTCAATTCTCTAAAGTTGAATGAGCATTTACCCTCTAAATTTGTAACATTTTCTCCCACGAATGAACTGTTAAGGTAAAACTTGATAGTTTTATTTTCCAGTCTTTCTCCATTTGATGAAAGAACAACTTTTCCGATACCCCCTTCAACCGTTAAGTTTAGGTTAGTTTCTATCCTTAAGACTTGGAAATTGGTTTGGTTTTCTAGATTATCAAAATAAACCTTAATTGCATAATTACCTTCTCCAAAAGTCTTGTTTATTAAGTGATGGTAAAGACCTTCTACAACTTCTACATTCGATGAGTAAACTGTTTGATTAGCAGAGAGAACCTCAAGGGAGAGTGTTCCGTTAGCACTTTCATTGTTTACTACAACACTCCCTGAAACATTCACACGCTCAGTTACAAGATAGTCCTTTTTATCTGTTTGAACTGTCAGAAAACTTGTTTGGCTCGTGAAAGTTGAGGATAAAGGAGATTCTTCAGAAGTTGGAGGAGTAACATTCTTCTCCTTTACTTCGATGAACTTGATTTCTGTAGATCTCCAATTTCCTATCAAATTAGAAGCGTAGAAACGATAAGCTATGGTTCCGGTAGAGCCAACAACTTTTGTTATGTTACTCCATCCTGAGGCTATATTTAGGTTGCTAGACCAAACCCCCTTTCCATACTCCTTGACTAAAATTACATGATTTGGAACTGTTAAATCAAATATTTTTCCTTCGTAGGTCTCTTTTTCTATTTTCTTAACAGAAACTGGTTTAAGATCCCCGTCCAAGAAAGTTATTATATAACCCTTCTTCGCAAGCTTATAAGCTTCTTCTACACTAATGAAACGGAATTCATCTAAATTCCTTCCAAAAATAAGTTCTTTAATCCTATTGAATGTATGAGCAAGCGGGCTTTCTATTTTAGCATAAAGTTTATGACCTTCTGTGACTACTAGGTTTATTCTGCCATTAATCCTATAGACAGTGCCCCTATAAAACGATGAAACTATTCTCAATGGTTTCTGCCACTCTATTTTTCCATTTTTAAGCGTTGCAATATAGTCATCGAAGCTCAAATCCTTAAAGTATTTCCATCCTTCTCTTGTTAATACCTTTGTCTCCTCATCATAGCTTGCGATAAAGCTATGGGTTTCATTTTCCCAGCTTCCGGAGGCGTTCCAGCTAAAAATCCATTTATCTAGACCGTTGTTATCCTCCCAGAAAGAATAGAATTCGACAGCATCACCTTTCAAAGCTTCTGTTGTATTTGAACCGAAGTTTGAATAAATTGGTACATTGTAAGTTGAAGACGTATTTTGAGCACTTTCAATAGTTTCGTTCGATTCGCTAGGAATTATTGTTTCATTCGACAAAGCTGGTTCAAAAGTTTCATTTAGACTTTCGTTAGTCAAAGTTCCACTTTCGTTTGTAGGTTCTAAGCTTGAATTTCCCTCTAGAGTTAAATTTGGGACAATTTCTGCACCTGTAAAGCTGGTATTAAGCGTCTCGTTTAAGAGGTTGGAAGCTATAGCAAGAGAAGAAACAGAGAGAAGGCTTAAGAGCAAGATGGTTGTTATAAGCTTTACTTGAGATTTTCTCCCAACCCCCCATTTTTTCTCTAATTCTTTAAGAACCTTTTCTTCTTTCTCTTTACTGTCGATTTTTTTCTTCAAATAGCAAAGTCTTGCAGAACCTACTTTCCTCTGTCTGACTATACCAGCTCCCACTAATTCGTGCAAGTATTTTGAGGAGGTATGCCTGTGCAAACCTGTAATTTTAGCTAAGGAAACTATAGTTAAACCTTCTGGATGCTCTCTTAAAGCATCTAGTATTAGCTTTCTAGGGTTTTTTCCGTTCATTCAAAAACACTTTGTACGCTAGCGTACAACAGATCTGTATAGATCTTAATAAAGAAAATGTTTGTCGACGGTGATAAACCTAAGCTTTAACAAAAATTTCGAAAGTTCCGACACTTCGAAGGTTAAAAAAATTGTCGAAAGTTACTTTAAAATACCAAAAAGTTCAAAATTATTATGATGTTGAAAGGTTTTTTGAACAAGAAAACTCAGGAAGAAAGTGTCGAAAATATAATTAAGAGGCTTGACATGCAATACGCTCATCTAGCTTTAGAGTTTGAAAAAATTAAGCTCTTGAACGAAAAAATCGAAAAATTGAATTCAAAGATTAGAGAGATTGAGGAAATGATTTCTCGTGGTATCAAGTTTCAGTCGAGAAGTGTGTCGACAAGAACAAAAGAAGCAATTAAACTAATCCTTAAAAAATATGGAGAGTTGACTTCTGAGCAACTAAGCAAAATACTTAAACTGTCGAGAACGAGGTGTAACGAGTACCTGAAAGAGATGGAAGAAGAGGGAATAGCCAAGTCAAGAATTTTCTGTCGAAAAAAGCTATATTCTCTTCGACAGTAAGTTTTTTTCTCAAATTTAAAAGTTTAAAACTTAGTATGAAAAATATGAACAGGTTAAAGGTATGGGTAAAAGGAATGAAATTACTAAGGGCTTTTTATGGTATTTTGCTTGCATTGTTGGGTGCTTATCTTACAAACAATCTCGACTTTTTCATTCTATTTAAAGTACTAGCTGTTTTCTTTGCTTGGGAATATACTGTAGTTTTAAACAATATTTATGATCTGGAAATAGATAAACTTGCTAAGAATGAAAATCCGTTTCTGCTTAAGCTAATCGAAAAAGAGGAATACCTTAAACTCGGTATTACGATGGGATTAATAGCTATAGTTTTCTCCTTTTTTCCTTCAATGATGGTAACACTTTTAATTTTGCTTGCACTTTTTCTAGGAACCATTTATTCTGTGCCTCCTTTAAGACTTAGAAGATATCCCTTAACCTCTTGTTTCATTGCTATAGGTAGTGTGATTTCATTAATGATAGGTATGCTCCCTTGCGAGCTATATAATTATGCAATTCTCTTTTTAGTTATTTTCTTTAGTGTTTCTATAGGTACTTTAATAAGAGATTTGGAGAGCTACGAGGCTGATAAAAAAGCTGGAGTTAAAACGATATTTACTTTGCTAGGAAAAGAAGAGGGGAAAAAGGTAGTTTCATCTCTCTTATTTCTCTCTTTCCTTCCACCTATCTTGCTTTTTCAAAAAATATTCTTTCTCTTCATTTTAGGAGGATTCTTCTCTTCCCTCCTTTTTTTCAAAACTGAAAATTATAGGTTAGTTATGCTCATAGTCATGGGATTGTTCATAGTATGTGCCCTTCAACTGAAAGGCCTTTTTTAAAGGTTTTTACAAAGTTACTCATCAATAAAAATTTAACTTAAATTTTTGAAAACTAAATTATGCAATTTATTTCAAGAATTCAGAAGCTGATAGCTTCCCTTGAAAAGGAAAGGTTCAGTATTTTTTCAATTTTTTGGCTAGTTGTGATAATAGGTATAGTAAGAGCCTATGTAGAAGAAATTTGTTTTACTGGTAATATCAGCATTTGGTCTCTTAATGAAAATGATATAATGACCTCCCTTGCCGCCTTCTTTGGATGTACTTTCTTAGTTTCAATCTTTTCGAAAGAAAGGATCAAAAAAGTATGGAATGCTACGATATTATTCTGGCCTATCTTTATTTCCCCTCCTATAATAGACTATTTATTCTTCGGTGGTTGTTCCCGATTTTCTTATGAATTTGTTTTTTTGAATAAGGTTGATTTAACCCTCTTATTCCCGCCCTTATATTTTATTCAAGCTGGTGTATCGCCAGGACTTGTAATAGAATATATAGCTGTTATTTTGGCTCTGGTGTATGTTTATATAAAATCTCACTCAATAAAAAGAACTTCCCTTTTCTACATTTTTTTAAATATTCCTGGATACTTGCTAGTAATTCATCCTCTCCCTCTCTTAGCAAACTTCGATATAGTATGGCAACTTAAAGCGTTGCCCTTTGCCTATGAATGGTATTATTTTCTGTTTACAGGGTCTTCTCTCTTAATTTTTATCTTTAATAGGAAGAAGTTAAAAATTCCAAGAAAAATCATAATCTTTCTCATCCCATTAACAATCTTCTATGCACTTGGGGTATTCCTTTCCTTTTACCAGTCTCCTAAACCTTTTTCCCAACTTCTCAAATTTTCTACTTCCTTTTTCCCATTTTTAGCTTTTTTCTTACTCCAAGAACCCTCTAAACTGAAAAAGGATATAGCATTTATATGCTTATCTTTCTCTCCTTTCCTATCCTTATATTTAAAGAATATCTATGTAACAACTCTTTCTACTATCCTATCACTTTTGGTTTTTCTTTGGTATAAGCTTAGAAAATTCCCCAGAATTTTCCTTACAATTCTCCTTACATCTTCTTTCTTTTTTGGATACTTTGCTTATGGTTCGATTAATCCCATAAACAAATTTTTCTTTGTTTTTCCATTATTAGGGGTTATTTCTTTTATAATAACTATTTTAGCAAAACCCTAAAAATTAAATCGTTTTTTCACTCAATTCTATCCCCTTTTTCACAATCCAAAAATCTTTAATTTTAAGAAAGAACTTAGGTTTTAAAAGGAATTTTAGGAATATTTCAAGGTAAGAAACTTTTCTCCAATCTTTCTCGCTATAAACATATCCAATAAAATTTAATTCTTCATTCTTGAATGAATAAAATATCTCACCAGCTTTTTTAAGAATGGGATTGCAAAAAGGACTGTTTCTAAGTTTATCCTCATATTCTTTCAACAAGGAAATATCATCAAACTCAAAAGTTTTACAAATGGTTTCTCCAGCTAGTTTACCACTAAATAAAGCAGCATGGATACCCCCTCCAAATAGGGGATTGGTTAAACCTGCAGCATCACCAACAATTAGAGCAGATTGTTTTACAAAATTTTTTAATGTATAGTTTTTTGGTATAATTCCAGCATTCACAGATATTTTTTTATTAAGGTCAAAGCCATTGGATTTACAAAAATCATCCAACCATTTTCCAATATTTCCAATCCCACCAACACCTACATTAAATTCATCTCCTCTAGGAAATACCCATGCATACCCGTTTTTGAATCTGGCATTTAGAAACATACACAAAAATTCATTTTCTGGGAAGCTGGATGATTTAAATTTATATTGAATAGCTGTAACAAATTCTTTTTTTCTTAAGAGATTAAGCCAAGATGCTATATTAGCTTCTGGACCGTCTGCTCCTACTAAAATATGAGATTTGAAGATTCCTCTGTCCGTTTTTACATGCCACAATTTTTTCTTTCTAATTCCGCTTGCATTTGTTTTTAAAAGAAGTTTGCACCCATAGTCAATCGCTTCTTTAATTAGCCACTGGTCAAATTTAGCACGGTCTATTGAGTAGGATTTAGTGAAGGAAAAAAAGAAGTTACCATCCGGGACAAAAATTTTAATACCTTTATGCTTTTTTTTAACCCATTCTTTACATGGTTTTAATTTACTGTTTTTTAAGCCAAACTTGCTTATCACTTCACCACATTGAATAGGGTACCCCACTTTCTTTTTTTTATCTATAACTAAAACAGAATACCCTTTCTTAGAAAGGATTCTAGCTGTCATTCCTCCTGCAGGACCCGCCCCTACTATTATTACATCGTATATCATAATCAAATACTCGGCTTTTCTAGAAATAAAAATTTAAATGTTAACTTTCTATAAATGAAGGGAAAAATGAAATCAGAAAGATTTCTCATAGAAGCTCTATATATCCTGGTTAACACACCTGAAAAAAGAGAAAAAGCAGTAAGTATGCTTAGGAGTATACAAGATTTTTTCTTGAAAAATAAATTTCATTATTCTATTGGTAGGATTTTAAGCAATTTTACTCTATCTCACCAAATACTTTCTTTTAAAGAAATGGAATCTTTGATAGAAAATGCTGAAGAAATAGTGATAACTTATTGTTCTTGTCAAGATTATAGTATAAAAGAGCTTTATGATGGAAGAAAAGAGTTTTATTTCAGTTGGGATGAAGATAGTATCGAGAAATTGAAGAAAATGGTAAGGCCAAGTATACATTATTGCTTTGAAAAGGGCGGTCTTGCTCCTTTTGTTAAAAAATTCTGGAATGATTGGATAGAGTTAGATAAAAAAGAAGCATTAGATTTATGCAAGATTTATAAGGAGCATGGAGCTTTATTTACTTCTACAAGAATAAATCCACTTAAAAGGCCTGTAGGAGGAATATGTACATGCTTCAACTTGTACAATACCTGCATAAACCTTAGGCAACACTTACTAAAACTAGGTAAGGTAGAATTTCCTGAATGATATAAAAATTTTTGTGAACAAAAATTAAATATGGTTAAAAGATTTTTGATTACAATTATTTTGTTAATAGCCTTCTTTTTCTCCCTCTTCTTAATTTCTTATAAAAAATCATTCACAGGTTATCAAGTATCCTCAGGATTTTACATAACCCTAGATTCTATTGGGTTTATGATTTTTGGAGGTATAATAGTGCTCAGTGTTTTGATGGGAAAGTTTAAGAGAGATATTTTTATTTTCACTTCTGGCGCAATTTTAGGATTTTTAGTAGAATGGTATGGTATCTCAAGAGAAATTTGGTCCTATCCTCATGGTCAACAACTCCCACCCCTTCTTATGATATTGGCATGGGGTGTTGTAACCCTCTCAAGCTACCATTTATCCTTAATTTTGAGAACAGCTACTAAGAAGCTTTTAAAAATAATCAAAAAATCAAAGGAAAAGGGATAGTGCAGTAAAGAGTAGTGGATATCTGGTCATCATAAACCAAATTCGCATCTTTGGAGCGTATTTTTTAGCTGCTTCTTCCAAATCTTTCCCCTTATTAACAAGATAAACTTCTTTAGATGCATGAGATATACCTAAAGATAGAATAATGAGCATCAGATAAGAAATGCTTGAAAGTGATTTAGCCCCGAATAAAAAAGGTGCCAAGCAAAGAAAACCTGCGGTTGAAAAAAGAAATGCTAGCAATAAAGTTTTTTTCAGTCCAAAAACATGGGCCCATGTTTTTATCCCCTCTTCCCTATCTTCAGAATAATCTTCACAAGTATTTACCAAGGTAAAACCTTCGTTCATCAGAGCATATCCGGCAACAAAGAGTAAAAAGTGAAGAGGTAATGAATAATTAAAAAGAAACCAGCCTGCTAGAATGGGTAGGGTATAGAGACCAACGAGCACAGGAACTGGGCTAAGTATACCTCTTTTTTTAATCCTAAGAGGTTCCATCGAATAGGATATACCAAAAAATAAGCCTAGGATTGAAAGTAGTGCTGTGATAAAGTAACCTCCTTGAAATAGATATGCAATTAAAAAAGAAATTAAGAGGAGTTCCAAAACTAAAATTATCTTAACATTTTTAATTCCCATCGATTTTACCGCATTACTCAAATAAGTTTTGTACTTCCCATCTACTTTCAAATCACAAAGGCAATTTAAATTGCAGGAGAAGGTTAGTATGGTAAAGAATAGAACTATGTAAGCAAGAATATATTGGCTAAGAAGCATTTCTAAACTAGTAATCCCTAAGAGTATGCCTAAGACTGCTGTTGGTAATGAAGCGATTTGAATGTTTGCTCTGCTAATTTTTAAAAAATTTAAAATGAATTTTTTGACCATGTAACATAAATAATTAGCTTAAATTTTAAAAGTCTTTTTATCTTTTTGCCAATTCTGTAAAAACTCTTGCCTTAAAATCTGAAATTATGCTCATTAAATTCACAAACCCATCTTGAGGGGTAGGAAAGCAAGAAAAGTATTTATGCACATCACCATCTTTCCACCATTTAGTGCAGCAGTAATATAAATGGTCGCTTATTTGCAATAACCTCCATATCCTGAGCAGTTGAGTATCTCCAAGCCTTTTAACAGCTTTCTCTAAATTCTTTATTTCCTCAAAGCAAACTTGTTGCATTCTATTACCAAGCCAGGCGGAAACATCTCTTTCCATATCCGCCCAAGAGACTGTACTTAACTCAAAAACATCTATTTCTCCAGCAGGTTCATATTTTTGAATTATCTCGCTAGGCAAGCAAAATTCCAAATTCTCATATTTCAAAACTTCTCTTGGTAAAGCTCTTAGGAACCAAAATATTCCAGATTCTGGCCATTGATGTTCCCCAAAAGTTTCATAATCCATATACAAATTTATACACTGACCAGGAGTTGCAGCAAGCCATGCAGCAAATTTATCAGCAGTCAAAGGCCATTCATTCCAATCTTTTGCTGAAAAGCGATAGCCGATATCATCGCTTAGCCTATAATTTCTTAAAAGAACTCTTATTCTTTTTTCAGGTCTAGGATCGTTTGGGAAGCAATACTTCCTTATATAAACATAATTTGGACTTCTCCATCCTAGAATTCTTTCTGTCCCTTCAGTAAAAATTGCTTTAAAGCCTAAATCTTCAACGATTTTGGCTATCACATTGTTGTAAATCATTTCTGTGTTAACAAAAACTTTGGGGGTGAAATTAAACAAGTCTTTCATAACTTGTCTATGCATGTTGACTTGCTCTATGAATTCGCCTTTATCTTCAAACAAGCTTGCCAGAGAATGATAATAAGTTTCGCCTATTAGCTCAACGCACTTTGTTTCAACCAATTGCTTAAAGCTCTCAAGCAAATCTTTGTTATATCTTTCACATAACTCCAAGAAAACGCCGGTAATAGAATAACTTACTTTAAACTTTTTCTTCTCTTTCTTAAAGTTATCTATAAGTTCAAGAATTATTTGATTTGTTGGAAAATAGCATCTGTTGCAAACTCTATCAAAAATCCATTTGTCTAGGCCATGGTTAAAATAATGGTTAAAGATTTCTTTAGCAGATATATTTCCATTTGGCTGAAAAGTAGCAAGCCTAAAAGGCTGATGAACCTGGAAGTTTAAAGTTATGGAAGCCATTTCTCTCTTTTTAATTAATTTCAAGTCTTATAAATAAATTTTTCTATCGAAGAAAACTAAGAAAAATTATGGAATTGGTTTTAGCTAAGGATTTAAAATCTAAATCCTATATCCTAACAGGAAAAAATTCATTCTTCTACCGATTCTGCGATACCGGGTTTAAAAATAAGTGGTGTGGTTTTTGGTTTGACGGAATTAAATTTTTAGACTATTTTGCTTTTAAACTAAATGATGAGTGGCTTTCCCCAGCTAATTGTAAGAGTTTTGAATATAATGAAATTTCTGCTTCCCATAATTTTTGCTTGGCTGATTTGGACGCAAAGGAATTTTTATACTTATCTGAAACCACAGGCTCTTTAATTTGTGTTATTACTGTTAAAAACAATTCCTCAGAAAGAAGAAAAATCGATTTGTTTTTAGAAATGGGAGTAAACATTAAAGATTGGAATGAAAACTGGCATGAGAGAAGTTATTCAACCAAATGCTTGGAGAATAAGTTTGTCATAAATTCAGAGAAAGGTTCGATGGCTTTTGGTAGCTTTCCTTTTGGTTGCTTAGACTCTAAAGAAGAATATAAAGAGCATTATCCAGGTGGAGAAAAGCAAAGAATTTTTATTCCTGGTATTTACAAGATTAGCTTTTATCTTGGCCCAGAATCGAGTCAAGAGGCTTTTTTCATCTTAGCCCCTGGGGCTAATGAACTTAATGCTTTAAAAAATTTTGAGAATGAGATAAATTCTTTTTCTTTTAGTTATTTAGAAAAAGAAAAAAAGTTGGCTAAAATTAAGAACATGGCAAGATTCGAATCTAACTTAGATTTTCTTGATAAGCTTTTTGAATCTAGTGTAATAAGCTTGGAGAAGCTTGCCTTTAATTCAAGCTTCGGTTTTGGTTATTTTGCAGGCTATCCTTGGTTTTTACAATTTTGGGGAAGGGATTTAGCCTGGGTTTTACCAGCTATAATAGATTATGGAAATTTTGAGGCCGCAAAAAATGCTTTAAGAACACTTTTTAAATTTCAGTCAAAGGACGGACAAATTCCTAATATAATTTTTTTGAATGGTGAAACAAGATATAACTCGGCTGATTCTACCCCTCTTACACTTATCGCTCTTTATCATTATGTAATGAATTCAGGGGATGTTCTATTTTTAAACGAAATCGAAAGGAATTTGGAAAAAGTATTTGATTTCTATAGGAGTAAAAAAGATAAGAATGGTTTTGTTAATAGTGAAGAAAAAGAAACTTGGATGGATAGCTTAGAGAGGAGAGGAAAAGTTTTAGAGATTCAAGCCTTTTGGATTCATGCTTTAAAATGTGGAGCAAAGCTCCTTGAAATTTTGGGAAAAGATCCTAAGAAGATAAAGGAAGAGGCTTTAAAGCTAGAAAAAAATTTTGAAAAAGAATTTTGGAATGAGAAGGATAAATTTTATTTTGATAGAATTTTGAATGGAAAAAAATTCAAAGAAAAAACTGCGAATGTAATTTTCCCTCTATTCTTTGGGATTTCAAGAAATTATGGTGAATCAATTAAAAGAATAGAAAGCGATGAATTCACTTCAAAGTTTGGTATAAGAACTATTTCAAAAAATGAAAATATTTATAATCCTGCAGGCTATCATACTGGTTCAAGCTGGGCATGGTTAATTGCTTTGTTTGCAGGAATAGAATTTAAATACGGGAATGTTAAGAAAGGACTAAATTATTTGAGAATTTTATTTAAGAGATTGAATAAAAACTGTATCTCTGCAATAGATGAAGCATGGAACTCAGAAAATGGAAGTTCTATGCTTCTAAAAGGAAATAAGCTGGAGGAAGGAGCTTGTTTGCAAGCATGGAGCTCTTTAGCTATTAGAGCTATAGATGAGTGCATGCTTGGAATTAAAGTTAATGCTTTGGAAAATAAGCTTATAGTTTCTCCCTGCTTGCTAGATGGAATGAAAATTAAAAGAAGGAAGAAAATAGGAGATGATTGGGTCAATTTAACCTTTAAAAGGAAGGGAAGAAAAGTTGAAATAAAATATGAAAGCGAGCATAAAAAGGAGTATAAACTTATTAGAGCTCCTTTACTCAGTTAGTTTATAAAGCAACCCTTTTTTATCTTTGATTATTTCTATTTTCCCTTCTCTTCCTAACCATCCTAAGGCTCCAAAGACTTCATTCAGTTTAAGCTTAGCTTGCTTGGCTATTGCGCTTGCCGATAAAGCTCCTTTTTCCTTTAGAACATGCCAGACTTTTCCTGCGTTTACCCCAAAGATTTCTTCTGGTTTCATACTATCAAATTTATTCTCCTGTAAAATAAATTTTTTCATACTTTTCTGGATCCTCTAACATATCTTTCAGCTTTTCAGGATTTTTTTCTAGAAGATTCAACGGATTTAATTTCTTTTTGATCTTTTTTATAAGCTTATATTCACCTCCCTTATACCTCTCATTTTTTCTAATCTCAAACTTATCTTTCTTTTTGTCATAGAATAAATGAAAAGGGAATCCTTTTCCTTTAACAGCAAGATAGTTATGCCCAGCTTTTTCTGGAGCAAATGTTATAAAAAGACAATCTTTTTTAAAACTTGTAGTTCTATGTAAAAATCTGGGATGAATATAGACAAAATCACCTTCTCTAAGTTCAATGATAAAAGTTTCGTAAGTTTTTTTATCGGAAAGTATGAGGAAGCATTTATTCTTTAGAACATAATGTGCTTCCCCTACTTCAGCCTCATGAGCATGTCCATAGGTTGAAAAAAGTTCACCTTTATTTGAAAGTGAAAATATACCATGGTTAAGAATAGTGACATCTGAAACTATTTTGGTTTTTTCATAGAGTTTCTTGAATTTTTCTACAGCTTTCCAAAGTTGGTAGAGTTCATAGACGATAAAATCTCCACAAGCTTCAACCATTTTTTTAGCATTTTCTAAATCAAGTATAACTCTGTCTTTTATTAATTCAGAAGCATATCTTTTCCAGTTTGGAATTTCTTTCTTGAAATCGAAGAATAAACCATCTTTTATTTGCTTGAAATCAAATCCAAAGTTTATTTTCATATTTAAATTTTGTTTTTCGGAAAATTAAAAATATGAAAGCTTTTTATGTTCCTTGGCTTCACATGCACCAGCCATTAATCTGGCTTGATAATAAGCTGGTAAGCAACTTGGAAAAAATGCTTTTATCTAAAGATTCAAAAGAGGTTTGGGACGCAAAATTAATGGCAAGAGCTTACAAAAATCCTGCTAAGTATGTAAAAAAGCTTAGGGAAGAAGGTTATCAAGCAAAAATTATGCTTGATTATTCTGGAGTTTTGCTTGAAAGTTTGGCTGACTTAGCAAAAAGGAAAGTTTTGGATATAGAAGTTGAGGGAGAGAAGGTTGGAGATATAATAAAATTTTTTAAAGAAGTTTTGGAAAAATTTCCAGATTCTATAGAGTTTGTTGCAACAGCCTATTCTCATTGCTATTTTCCCGCAACTCCTGAGCAAGATTGGAAGATGCAAATAGAAGAGTGGAAGCAGGTTTTTAAAAAATTATTTGGGAAGAAAGCTTTGGAGAGAGTAAAAGGATTTTGGCTGCCAGAACTTGGAGTTCCAGGGTTTGAAGATAAGCTCGAGAAATTGATAAAAGTTTTAAATGAGGAAGAAATAGAATGGCTTTTCCTACCTTTACAAGCTGTTGAGAATTATGAGAAGCTTAGCTATGAGGAACGAATAAGAATAGCTTGCATGCCTCATTTGCTTAAAATAAAAGATCAATCAATTCCAGTAATTTTTAGAACACCTTCCTATTTCATAGACCAGCAAGCTGGTTGCTTAGCTGGAGAAGTATGCAAAAAAGTTAAGGAAGCAATTCAAATCTTTTCAAAATTTAACAAACCTGCTTTGATAGTTCCTGCCAGCGATGGGGAAAACGGGAATGTGATGATGAATGAATTCTTTCCTTTAACTTTTGAGCCTTTATTCAAAAATTATGTTGGAAGAGAATTTGGTTCCTTAACAATTTCTGAATTTCTACACGAGTTTTATGAAAAGAGGGGAGAAATCAGGCCAGAAAGTGAAATCAAGCTTAAGACTCTAGGAGCTTCATGGATAGATGGACATGAACTTTGGCTAAAGGGTTCAAGAAGATTAGAGATGGTTAAAAAAGTTTATGAGTTGAGCAAGAGATTTCACGAGCTTGAAAGAAAAATCTTGGAAAAGGTTGGAGAAATAGAAGAATTGAAAGAAGTTAGAAGGCTTTTACTAATTTCTGAGACTTCATGCTATGTTTATTGGAATATTGAGTTCTGGTTTAAACAAGGAGAAAAAACTATAGAGCTTGCAAACAAAAAAATTTCTGAATTAGAGAAGAAATATTTATAAGAAAAATCAAAATTAATTTTTAATTAGGTTTTAGAATGAGGATAGCTTTATTTTCTTGGGAATCCTTGCATTCTTTGCCTGTTGGTGGGTTAGCTGTTCATGTAACTGAGCTGGCTGCTGCTTTAGAAAGAAAAGGAAATGAGGTTCATGTTTTTACGAGGATTGGGCCAAACCAAAAGATCTATGAGGTTATAGATGGCGTGCATTATCATCGCTGTCCTTTTGCTTTTAATTCCAACTTCATCTATGAAATGACCAATAACATGTGTAAATCAATGGCCCATTTCTTTTTTGAAACTGAAAATGTAGCAGGTCATTTTGATATAATTCATGGTCATGATTGGCATGTTGTGAATGCTTTGGATGAAATAAAAAGAGCGAGGAATAAAAAAGTGATTTTTACTTTACATTCAACCCAGTACGGAAGAGATGGTAATCATTTTCATGATGGAGCAGCTCAAGATATAAGAAATATAGAATGGTTCGGGACTTATGTAGCTGATAGGGTTATAGTTTGTTCTAATGCGATGAAAAATGAGGTTATGCGAATCTATAGAGTTCCTGATTGGAAGATGAGAGTCATACCAAATGGAGTTTGGGCAAGGAATTTTGATGGATTTATTGATGCATGGAAAGATGTAAAACAATACTTTGGATTTGCTCCTCTTGATCCGATGATAGTTTATGTAGGTAGGATGACCGTTCAAAAAGGACCTGATTTATTGATAGAGGCTATTCCAGATGTTCTAAAAGATTTTCCTAATGCAAAATTTGTTTTTGTGGGCGATGGCTACATGAAACCACAGCTTGAGAAAAGGGTAGGCGAGCTAAATTTATGGCATGCAGTTAGATTTACTGGTTATATCCCAAATGACTGGAAAACCAAGATTATGAAGGCAGCTGAATGCATAGTTGTACCTAGCAGGAATGAGCCATTTGGAATAGTTGTTTTAGAAGGTTGGAGCTGCTATAAGCCTGTAATAGCAACTCATGGAACAGGAGCTGGCGAACTAATTTGGCACGATGTGACTGGCTTGAGAGTTTATCAAGCTCCTAATTCTATAGCCTGGGGCATAAAAGAAATTTTGAGAAATCCGGAGAAAGCAAAATGGATGGGAAAGAATGGAAGGAATGCTGCAGAAAAAGTTTTCAACTGGGATAGGATAGCCGAACAAACTTTGAAAGTTTATGAGGAAGTTTTGGGTTAAATTTATAAGCTACCTTTTCTTAAAAATAGAGCATGAAATGCTGGTTTTGTGAGAAGGAGGCAAGAGGAATTTGTATAGTTTGCGGAAGAGCGGTTTGTCATGAACATGGCTATAAGCTTGACCAATTCACTCATGCAAAAAGTGATACAAGCACAGGTTTTGCAAGCTACTTCAAAGCTTTTAATGTTCTAAAGTGTAAAGAGTGTAAGATAGAGTGGGAAACTTGGGAGCAAGGGAAGCGAATAGTTAAATAGCTTTGGCCTTGATTACCAAGTAGTGAGGATAATAGTTTTCCTCTAAGCTAGAAGAACCTAGTTCCTTAATCTCTTCAATCTTAAATTCTTGAGAAATTATAGTATTCAGATAATCTTCTAAGGTCCAGTGGTAGTTAAAATATCTAATATTTCCGTTTATTTTCAGAAACTTGCCTCTCTTGAAGTAATTTTTTGTATGTCTCACCATTCTCTCTATAGGATGAGGGACTACTACTAAAAGTTCTCCATCTTTCTTTAAAATTCTTCTGAATTCTTTTAAAACAGCTTTCAAGTTTTTCTTATACATAAGAGAAAAAACCGAAAGGACTAGGTCAAAACTTTCCCTTTCGAATCCTGTCCTTTCCATATCTCTGAGGAAAAATTTTACTCCTAGATTTTTACATCTCTTTCTAGCTAATTTAATCATAAATTCGCTGACATCTATTCCAACAACTTTTGCGCCTCTCTTTGCTAGCAATTCACATTCTTTTCCCGTGCCACAGCCAGCATCCAAAATTTTCTTTTCTCTCGAATCATTAATCACAGAAATGATTATTTGTGAAATCTTTTTTCTGTCAGGATTTTTCTCTTCTTTCTTAACAAAAAATTTTCCATAGGTATTGTAAATTTTTCTCGCTTCTTTTGCATCTTCATCCATAAGTCTTAAATTGATTTTTGGTGTTTTAAGCTCATTTTACCACCGAAGGGGTTAAAAATTAAAAATTTTCGCGCATCAAATAATTAATCGTGAGCCGATGAATAGAGAAGAGATAGAAGAAATGTTAAAGAATTTTGGCTTGAGTGAGTATGAAGCAAAAGCTTACTATGCCCTTTTACTGCTTGGACATTCAAAAGCTAGCGAAATATGCAAGCTTGCAAGAATTCCTCAATCAAAGATTTATGAAGTTTTGGATAGGTTAGCTGAAAAAAATTTGGTTGAAGTTTATGAAGTAAGGCCAAAAGAGTTTAAACCAATTTCCCCTCAAGTTGTATTGAGAAATTTTTTAGAAGCTCAAGAAAGAAAGATTAAGGAAATGAAGGAGAAAATCGAGGAGCTTGTCACTTCTTTAAACTCGAGAGGAACTAAAGTTTTCGAGGGAATTTGGGCTTCTAGGGAAAGAGGATGGAAGGTTTTCATGAATAAGGCTACTGAAATGTTCGAGCATGCTGAGAACTATGTTTTTGTTATGAGTAAGTACTTTTCTTGGTCTTCAAGGCTAGCAAAAGCAGTGAAAGCTTGCATTAAAAGAGGAGTTGAAATTAAAACCATAGCTTCCAAAGGTATAGACGAGACAAATTACTATAGAGCTAAGTGGTACCATGACAATGGAGTTAAGATAAGAGTTTTAAGATCTGGCAAATACCCTAGCTTAATAGACGTAGATGGAAAAGAGGTTTTGCTAAGGCTGGATAAAAATTCTAGTAGAAGAAACCCAGTTTTTACTTCAATCTGGTCGAAGGATGAAGGTTTTACCAGGATAATCGATACTTTTGTTAAGCACATATGGAGGAATTCGAGGCCAGTCGATTTCGAGAAGTTGAAGAAGTTAGTCGAGAAAGCTTAAAAGTTTAAGAACTTATTATTAGGTTTATGTTCAGCTAGAAAGATACCTATCTAAGAATTTTGTAAAAGCGTAAATGCTAAGGGTACCAGCTGCCAACCAAATAACATTCCTTAGCGTTTTATCATTTTCGATTCTAATGAAATTTCTCAGCCTATAGTTTCTTGAGTTGAATGAACGATTTTCTAATCTTCTAATTTGATTTAACTGATTCCTATATTCCTTTAAAAGTCTATCTATCTCATTCAACCTTTTCCTATAATTTTGAATGTTTTGATTAATCTCATCCACCATAGCTTGCAATCTCCTTTCTCGGGCTACTTGCGGAGAAACTTCCTCTAATCTTTTCTTCTTAACAAATCGCTTCGGAGGAATAGTTATCCCTCTTCTTAAGTAATTGTTCCTCAAAAAATCAAGATACCACTTAATTCCTTTTGGCTTATGAAGGTCGACTTGCTGAGCAACATAAAGGTAAGCTAAGGGATAAACTTGAAATTCTGGTAAATAATAAGGAGCAGAAAGTTTTTCTCCTGTGTAAAAGCCAATCCCTCTTTCCAAATACTCTAATTTCCTTAGCTTAGCCCCGAACTTAACCAAACTCTTAAGAGAATTCTCTAGGCCAGCGAATTCTTTTGGAACATTTTCTATGCAAGCGTTTTCTATCGAAAGGTAAGAGGCTATTCCTTCTTCCAAAATCTTGAAGGGCAACGATTTAGAAATATAGCTAAAGCATGATTCATAAAGTTTGCTCAACGGAATTTTCGAAATGTCTGAAATTTCTATTCCATGCCTTCTAACGATTTCCCAAAAAACAAAAGGATTCGTTAGATCTTTCCCTCTTACGTCAATTCCTTTTTGCTCAAGTTTTTCCCTCAATTTTTTATCTATTGAACCAAAGAGAATTCCCCTATCTCGAAAAATCCTGAAAATCGGTAAGTCTTTGAACGATTCGTCAAAAGCTTTGGAAACAGCTAGGGAAAAAGCATCCGAGTTGTACAAGTTTGAAACGTGGTGAAGAATTTCATGAGTAGGTGTGGTTATTCCGCTAGAAAGAGACCTAAAAACCGAGGGCTTAAGCCCGATTTCCACTTTCAATTTATTCTCCAAATAATACTCGTCTAAAACTTTTCCTGCGTTCTTTTCTATCCCAGAAATCCAAGGAGTAAGCTTGTATCCCACTTTACCTTTTCCTATCGGAGACAAATCGAGCTCCAATTCTTTTTCTTCCTCGTTCCTCAAATAGCTCTTAATCCCCATTTTTCTAAGGCTAGAAGAAATTATAGAATAAATTAGTTCGCTTTCAAAAGGCTGGTCAACAAATTCTCCGAATAGCATTTCGGCAAAAGTATTGGAAAGGTTTTGAAGCTTGTACCTGAATTTAAAGTAAGCATCTTTCTCTCCTTCTTCCAAATCTTTTTTACGCTCTAGGAGCCAGTTTAAATCGTTCAAAGTCCCTTCTTGACCTGAGCTAAAAAGAAACTCAGGATGGAGCTCATCCTTAAGCTCATACAAGCTTTCTACCAATTCCTTTTTTGTTTCCCTCAACTCTATTTCATAGAGGTTTGGTAAAACTTTAAACTCCTCCTTATCTTTTCTTGGAATGAACTTTAAGATTTCTTTAAAAAGTTCAGGCATAGACTACCACTTTCTTCTTCTTTCTCTTCTTTTTCTTGATCAACGGTTTTTCCAGCTTTTTCTCTTTCTTCGGCAAGTAAGACTTGAGTTTCTTGAGCATAGGTTCTCTTAAAGGTTGAGGAAGCGTTTCAAGTATATCTTTAAGCAAATAGAGTAATTTCTCGAAATCCGTCGATTTCATGCTTTCTTCCAAAAGTTTTTTGAGTTCTTCCGAGCTTTCATAAGCTAGAGAAAAGATTAACCTATCGATCGGGCTTATTCTACCGACTGCATAGCCTCTTATCTCTGGATAATTGGATAGAAGATTAAGCAAGGTAGCTTTTTCAACAGCATTTAGCTTGTTTATTCTTTCCAATTCTTCTTTAAGAATAGAAAGGTCTAGAGCTCCCTTGTAAAGCAATTCATTCCTAAGATAGATTGAAACTTCTTTTTTAAGCTTATCTAAATAAAGTGATAAAGGGTTCATGCAAGAGTAAGGAGAGAGCATGAAATATATGCCGCTATCGTCTATCCTTTTTCTTAAAGTATAGTATTCAGAATCAGAAACTTTTAGTTTCATGTTTGATTATGGAAAGAATTTTTTATAAATCAGTTTAGGACAACCAAGGTAGTGAGTAATTAATTACTTGCTTTTCTTTCTCTTATGATACCTAATCAGGGTTTTTGCCAAATAATCACAAAAATCGACTAGGAAAAATATACTCGAAGATATCTTGATCGTTCGCATAAGCGAGGAGTTTTCAGAATCTTCGATTTCTCTAACCAAATCTTCTAAATGATTTATCTTCCCTTTAATACTAGGAGCTTCTGACTTATCCAGTGTCATTATACTTTTTGCAATTTGCTTAAATTCTTTTAGATATTTTTTCTTTCCGCTTTTCCATTCTGTATAGGATACGGAAAAGTATTCAGCATCATCTAATTTGCTAGAATAATATTCACGAATTTCCCATAGTTTTTTCAATAAACCGACAGAGTTTGCATTTTTCATCTTTTTGGAAGGATAGATGTATGCTACCATGGTTCAAAATAAAATCTTTAAATTTTAATTTTTAATCCTGTTTCTTCAATTTCCTTAAGCAATTCTTCTTCCCCATACCTCTTACAAGCTCTTATAGCTTCGGCAAACCATGCTTGGGTAGATGGCTTTTGCTTTTCTAGAATTTTTTCAAAATCCTTTTGGGTTAATTTTCTTTTTCTCCCTCTAATCAAATCCAATAAATTCTTTTTCTTCGATTTTTCAACTAGTAATTTCAAATCAGCACCGCTCCATCCTTCAGTCCTTTCAGCAATCCTTTCTATCAAATCATCAACGCTCTCTACCATTTGCGTAGCAATCAAATCTCTCATATGAATCCTTAAAATCTCTTTTCTGGCCTCGTAGTCTGGAGGAGGGACGAATATTCTTTCATCAAACCTCCCAGGCCTCCTTATAGCTGGGTCTAAAAGCCAGGGTTTGTTGGTAGCTCCTAACAGAGAAAATTTTCTTTCAGAGTTTATACCATCCAACTGTTGCAAAAACTCATTCTTTATTCTCTCATCATAAGAAGAGCCCCCTCTTTTCATGTAAACATCCAGTTCATCGAGAAAAATTATACAATTATCCTCTTTTTCCCTTGCATAATCAAAAATCGATGAAATTACTCTAAGAGAATTTGCTGAATAGCGTTTAATTAGGTCGCTAACCCTTGGTGCTATAAACTTGCTTTTTGCTTCATTAGCTACTGCCTTAGCAAGCAAAGTTTTTCCACATCCAGGGGGACCATACAAAAGGATATTCCCGGGTTTTATGTCAAACTTTTCGTACAAACTTTTATAGAGAGTAGGATAAACTATGGAAATTCTCAACTCATTCTTAACTTCTTCCAACCCTCCTATATCTGAAAAGCTTATGCTCGGCCTTTCGCTAACTAATAATTTTTCGATTGGATTTTCTTTTTGTCGAGGTTTTAGTTCTGTATGCTGCTCTTCAAACTTTTTGTTTAAAGCCTGATAGAATTCCGAGTATGGGTTTAAATCTAAGTACAGAATTCGATTTTGCGGCTTTGGCAATAAAATCTTGCTTAAGGTTTTTGAGTTATCTATTCGATCTAAGGCAAATTTTGCTAACGGAAGAACTACATTATTCATTAAATCGTTCCTGATTATAACCCTATCGAGCTGATATTTTTCCAATTCTTTTTTCAATTGCTTTCCATCTATGAGCTTGATGTTATAGGTTAAAGCAAGGCTTAGAATGTTGTCGGAAAAATAAGAATTGGTTATCAAATGTGCTTCAGGGATTCTGCAATCATCTACAGCAGTCAAAAATCGAGAAAAATCGTCTAACCTTACAGGAGAGCCATTTAGAGAATACTTTGCCTCGAAAACCAAAACTTTCTTCCTATATTTTCCTTTAACGCAATATCCGTCAAACTCATGCTTTGCCCCACTCCTTCCTACCAAAGTTTTATTCAATTCTACTCTGAACCCCTTCCTCGTGTACAATTCAGCGAGCAAGACTTCAAACTGATGAGCATAGCTCATCCTTTTCATACCTCCTCAAAAATCTTGAAAAATTTTCCAACTTTTCTCGAACAATTTCTCCGTAGAAATTTTTTAAATTATTAAAGCTTCCGACAGGATCGACTAAGAATAAGACTAAGTTTAAAAGATGAATTTTAAGTTCATACTTTTTCATTTCCCATCCTCCTTAAGATCTCCTCCAACTTTTTAGCAAAACCTTCTCTCAGCCCTCTTTCTCTAGCCTTTTTATTTTTCTCAGCATAGACTTCCCCAGCAAGGACTGAAACAGCTCCTAAGCTTAAAGCAGTAAGGAAGAAGAGAATAGGAAAGGGATCGTTCAAAGCATATCCGGAAGGAGAATTAGTCAAATCTTTTTTATAATCCCTTACTCTAGCTAAAAGAATTCCTTTTTCTTCCTCAGGAAGTGGTGTTTTTAACAGCTCATCCTCATAAGCTTCTACTTCTTCCAAATGCTTTCTTAATTCATCAGGATGTTTGCTTAAGTAATCTCTAACGTAATACTTATCCCTTTTAATTTCATTCCATTTAGAGTAAAGCCTAAGGTAGTTGCTAATCAAATCCAATTCAACCACCGAATATTTTTCTGAGCATTCTTCTTCCGGCAACTCTGGTTAGGGTTTCTTCCAAGCTTCTATAATTCCCATCCTCATCTTTCGCATACTCCTTAGCAACCTCTGCAACCAAATCGATGACTTGGTCTATCCTCATCCTTTTTATAACTTTTGCTAAAGGTTTGTATTGGGGTGGAAATAGAAGGTCTATAAAGCTATCTGGAGAAAGATTGTACTTTGAAATGACTTCGTTTAAAGTTCCGCTTATTTGATTCCATAGAACGCCTTCTTCTAAAGTTTCTTCGACCTTTCCTGCCTCATAAGCCTCCAAAGCATTCTTGAATTCGTTCAAGCTTTTGAATAAAGCATAAGTTAAAGCCTCAAAGCCTTTCTTCTCGTTCACATGTTAGCACCCCTATAGTCTCTTAATCGTCTTTCCAAATCATCCAACCTTGCGTTTATGGCTTCGATAGCATCCCTTATCGAATAGATTTCTGAAGGATTCCCTTGCTTATATTCGATTCCTGTCCTCTTTGCAAATTCTTCGGCCATTATAGCACCTTGCCTTCTTGCCACTCTTTCCTGATATTCTGGCAACCATTTTGTAATCCCCAGAGTAACTACAATTCCTGTTACCAGTCCTCCCAATCCAGCAAGCACGTATCCTTTAGTTATTTTCAACTCACTCATTCTCTCACCTCCTTATTCCTTTAAACCAAAAAAGTCGAGCACATAATCCCTAAACTTTGCGAAAAAGATCATCCCACCCAAACCCCCTATCAATCCCCATTCTCCTGCAGTTCTAATCCCTTGCTCGTATGCTTTGAATAATACATCCATCCCACCACCATTCATGAGATAAGTAGCTTGACTTAGAAGGTAGCGAGCACTGGCTCCTATAAAACCAACAGAAGAACCGACTCCAGACCCTATTATTCCTCCTGCTATACCGGCCAAACCAGGTTTTGGTATATACTTCCCAAGAGCTTTTCTAATTTTACTCAACCTACTCTCATTCCTCCCATATCTTTGCATCCAACCACCGAATAGCTTTTGCTTCCAAAATTTCCATATACTTATAGCACTCGAGAAGGTGAGGCAGAAGAGAAATTAACTACTAAGGTTGTAAAGAAATTTTTCCAAAATAGCTTATTAAAAGTTAAAGAAACACTAATCTTCTAAAACCGACAAATTATTAAATATATGGAAAAAGCTTGGTATTCTTTAGAAACAGAAGAAGTTTTAAAAGGATTGAATACAAGCTTGGAGGGTTTAAGCGAAGAAGAAGTAAGAGCAAGGTTAAAAAAATTTGGGTTCAACGAATTGGCAAAGAAAAAAAGGGCAACCCCTTTCAAAATTTTTTTGAACCAATTTAAGGATGTTTTTGTCCTAATGCTCATAACAGCAATCCTAATTTCTTTCTTCTTTGGGGAAAGGGTTGATGCTTTAACAATTTCAGCAATAGTTGCTTTGAATGCTATAATTGGTTTTACTCAAGAGTATAAGTCTGAGAAAGCTTTGGAAGCCATGCAGAAGTATGCTGCGCCAAAAGCTAGGGTTTTGAGAAATGGAAAGGAAAAAGTTGTCGATGCAAGAGAATTAGTTCCTGGAGATATAGTTTTATTAGAATCTGGAGATAGGATTCCTGCAGATGGTAGGTTAATAGAGGCTTTTGAGCTAAAGGTCGATGAGGCTGTTCTAACTGGAGAATCTGTTCCGATAAGAAAAACTAGCGAGAAAGTTGATGCTGAAATTCCTTTGACTGAAAGGAAGAACATGGTTTTCATGGGAACTTATGTAATCTATGGAAGAGGGAAGTTTGTCGTTACAGCTACAGGAATGAAAACAGAGTTTGGAAAAATTGCTGGACTGGTTAGGGAAATTAAAGAAGAAGAACCTCCTTTAAAAGTTAAGCTTAGAAAATTTGCCAAGAAGCTTGGGATTTTTATAGTAATAGCTTGTGCAGTAATTTTTGTAGTTGGTGTAGCAAGAAGCTTAGTGCTCGGTGAATTTTCTAAAGCTACTGTTCTAAACTTTTTCATGATAAGCGTTGCTCTAGCAGTTTCTGCAGTTCCAGAGGGTTTACCTGCAATAGTAACCATTACTCTAGCTTTAGGAGCTAGAGATTTGGCAAAGAGGAATGCAATAATAAGAAGATTATCTTCAGTTGAAACTTTAGGTTCAGTTACTGTAATTTGCAGCGATAAGACCGGTACTTTAACCAAAGGAGAGATGACTGTGAGAAAAATTTACTTGAATGGAAGAATGGTTAAAGTTACAGGAACAGGCTACGAACCAAAAGGAGAATTCTATGAAAATGGAAATAAAATTAGTGCCAAACAAGATGAACATCTTTCCTTGCTCTTGAGAATTGGTGCACTTTGTAACAATTCAAAATTGGTGCAAGAGGAAAATAAATGGAAAATAATTGGTGATACTACTGAAGGAGCCTTAATAGTTGCTGCTGAAAAAGCTGGAATAGATTATAGTTATAAAAGAGTTTACGAGATTCCTTTCAGCAGCGAAAGAAAGCTTATGACGACTATAAATTCAATAGGAAAAGAATTTTTGGTTTGTGTTAAAGGAGCTCCTGAAGTTGTAATTGAAAGATGCTCCAAAATTTTGAAGGATGGAAAAGAAAAAGAATTGAGCGAAGCTGAAAAGAAAAGGATTTTAGAAGTTAATGATGAGTTAGCTAGCGAAGCTTTAAGGAATTTAGCATTCGCTTACAAAAAACTTTCAAGTTTTTCTGAAAGTATGAAGGAAGAAGAAATAGAAAGCAATTTGGTTTTTCTTGGAATAGTTGGAATGATAGATCCTCCTAGAGCCGAGGCGATAGAAGCTAACAAGCTTTGCCAAGAAGCTGGGATTAAAACGGTAATGATAACCGGAGACCATAAGCTTACAGCCATAGCTATTGCAAGGGAGATAGGAATTTTAAAAGACGGATTAGTTTTAACTGGCGAAGAATTGGACAAGCTTAGCGATGAAGAATTCGAGGAAATTGTTGAAAGAGTTGAGGTTTATGCGAGAGTTTATCCCCATCATAAGCTTAGGATTGTAAAAGCTTTAAAGAAAAAAGGGCATGTAGTTGCGATGACAGGGGATGGTGTCAACGATGCCCCAGCTTTAAAGCACGCAGATATTGGAATTGCGATGGGAATTACTGGGACGGATGTAGCAAAAGAAGCAAGCGATATGATTTTGGCTGATGATAACTTTGCTACTATTGTGGAAGCTGTAAAGCAAGGAAGGATAATCTATGAAAATATAAGGAAATTTTCATTCTTTTTGATGAGATGTAATTTTGATGAATTGGCTGTAGTTGGGACTTTTGCTTTGCTTGGTTTGCCTTTACCTTTCACTGCTGCTATGATTTTATGGACTAATCTAGTAACTGATGGAGGTCCAGCCTTAGCTTTAAGCTTCGATCCTCCCTTAGAGGATGTGATGAAGCAAAAGCCTAGGGATCCAAAAGAAGGTATATTGCATGGAAGGATTTTGCAAATCATCGTTTCATTCTTAACCCAATACTTCGGAACCTTGCTAGTTTTTGGATTAGCTTATTGGGTTTTCAACGAAGGATTAAGAAAAGCTAGAACCATGGCATTCCTCCAAGCTACTTTTAGGGAGCTCATAATCGTTTGGAATTGCAGGTCAGACAAGAAAAGCGTTTTTAGACTCCCTTTCTTCTCAAACAAGTATTTAGTTGCTTCGGTTTTCGCTTCCGCGATTCTAACAGTCTTACTTGTTTATACCCCAGTGTTTGAAATAATGTTCGAAACAGTTCCTTTAAGCTTGACTGATTGGGCTCTAGTTTTAACGGTCGCATGCTCAGGCTTGCTAATCTTACCAGAAATTTTCTACGGAAGAAAAGTTTTTAGATGGGTTTAAAATGGGGACGCTGGGATTTGAACCCAGGTCTGAGCCTCCCATTGGCCCTCAAATAGTTTTTCTATTCAAGTAAGGCCCGATCCTAGACCAAGCTAGACGACGTCCCCTCTTCAAAATAATTATCCTTAATCATTTAAAAAAGGTGGGGCAGCTGGGATTTGAACCCAGGATTACCACCGTTCAGTTCTTCCCCAGGGTGGCGTCCTAGACCATTCTAGCTTACCGTAGCTAGACGACTGCCCCTTAATATTTGATTAGAAATTAAAAATTTAATATATGGTAATCGTTGGGAGAACGAGAGAGGATTTAGAGAAATATGGGGAGAAATGCGTTGGTTATATAGGTAAGCATATAGTTGGTAAAGGAGAGGAAGCTCATTTAACAACTAAAGTTTTTATTGATTTGCTAAGACCTCATGTCATTTTGATTTGTGGAAAAAGAGGAACTGGGAAAAGCTATGTGGCTGGTGTTATTGTTGAGGAGATAGCTTCTTTACCAGAAGAATTCAGAGAAAATTTAGCTGTTGTAATAATAGATACCATGGGAATTTTTTGGAGTTTAAAATTACCAAACGAGCAACAAAAGGATCTGTTGAAGCAATGGAAGCTTGAACCAAAAGGTTTTAAAAATGTTAAAATTTTTGTACCTTTTAAGCAAGTTGAAGAATTTAAAAAGGCAGGGATACCAATAGATGGTGGAATTTCTATAGCTCCTTATGAATTCTCAGCTGAAGAATGGAGCTTAGCTTTTAATTTAAAAAGAACTGAGCCTCTTGCCATAGCTTTAGAAAAAAATTTGAATGAATTGGCAGAACAAAAGGAAGAGTTTACGATAGAAGATCTGATAATTAAAATAAGGGATGATGAGGAAACTAGCAAAGAAGTAAGGAATGCTTTGGAAAATATGCTAAGCGTTGCTAATCAATGGGGTGTTTTTGGGACTCAAGGAGTTAACATAGATGATATAATCATGCCTGGAAATATTACGATAGTTGATGTTTCTCATTTAAGAGCTACTGAGGCATGGAGTGTAAGGAATCTAATAGTAGCCATCCTAGCAAGAAAAATTTATCAAAGAAGATTGATAGCAAGAAAGGAAGAAGAATTAGCAAAATTAGAGGGTAGAGAAGTTGAAAAATCATTTCCAATGGTTTGGTTAGTGATAGACGAGGCCCATAACTTCTGTGGAATTGAAAAAAGTGTTTCTTTAGCTCCTTTACTAACTATAGCAAAGCAAGGAAGGGAACCCGGAGTAAGCTTGGTTGTAATAACCCAAATGCCGAATAAGATACATCAAGATATTTTAAGCCAATGTGATTTGGTAATAAGTCATAGGTTAACTTCAAAGGCTGATATAGAGGCTTTGCATGCTGTAATGCAAACCTATATGCAGGAAGAATTATGGAAATACATTAACCTAATACCAAGATGGATAGGTGCATCAATAATATTGGATGATAACTTAGAGAAAATATTTTTAGTTCAAATTAGGCCACGCTTATCATGGCATGCTGGTGGAACTGCAGCTTTAATATAAAAATAAAACAATTTTTAATTAATGGAAGTAGATTTGATAAAGCATTTGCTCGTAATTTTTGGTATTATTGGCCCTGTGATAATAGCAATTTATATGCTAATTTTTCTGCTTGGGAAGAGATGCCCTCTTTGCGGAACTAAAATGAAATTCATTTATAAAGGAGATAAAGTAGTTGGATATCTTTGTCCAAAATGCAAGCATTATGAAGTGAAAGTTATTGAATGATTTTGGTTACAGTTCCAATACCTTTGGTTTTTCCTTCCCTAAAAACAAATTTATCTCCTTCTTGAACAAAGCATGGGAAGTATTTGAAAGTAAATTTGACTTTTCCGCTTTCCCCAGCTTTTAAATATTTTTTATCCAGACATTCTAATTTTGCGCTTTGGGAAGCGGTAAAAAAGTGAAGGACAGGTTCATACCCAGAAGCTATTCTAGTAGGATGAGTTAAAACTAAAACTTCTGCCTCAAAACTTCTAACAGCTTTTGGCTGAATTGAAGGGTCGCATAAAATCATACCTCTCTTAACTTCTTCATGCTTAACTCCTTTAACTCCTATACCAACTATTAATCCTGCATCAGCTTCCTCTAAAGGATAGTAATGAGTTTGAATGCTTGCAGCTTTAACTTTTTTAAACTCTCCAGAAGCAAGCGGCCCTAAAAGCAAGTAAGAGCCTGCTTTTATTTTCCCTTGCTTTATAGTTCCTGAAACAACTGTGCCAACACCTTGGACTTTATAGATCCTGTCTATAAACATTAAAAATGGTTTTTCCACGTCTCTCTTTCTTTCTGGTAATAAGTTAAGCAATTTGGTCAAAATATCAAATCCTTCGAAAGTTACGGCAGATGTCTCTATTATGGGAACTAGAGCATCGATTTTATCTATAACTACGCCTAAATCCTTTTCATCTTTAATCTTGAAAGGAATTCTTCCAACAAACTTGATCAGATTTTCGATATTGCTTAAAACTTCTTCTCTTCTTTTTTGACTTGTTCTATCAATCTTTGTTATACAAATTATTATCGGTAGATTCATAGCAAGTAAAATACCTAAATGTTCTCTGGTTATATGCGTGATTCCGTCATCGGCAGCAATTACAAGCAATCCATAATCCAAATTTTGTCCTACCAAGCCACGAATAGTAGTTCTAAGCCATGGTTCATGACCTACTGTATCGACAAAACTAATTAGCTTGTCTGCTTTCTCAACTATTCTTGCCCTTTCTTTCTTGTCTAAAGGATTTTTTAAATGCAACGGCTTAGAATTCTTAAAACCGAAAAGAGTAAAATGTAAGTCAGCTGATAAACCTCTTTCAATTTCATGAGGTAAAACATTCAAATAAAGCCATGCATTACCATTCTCATCAGGTCTTCCTGTTATTAAGGTTGCGATAAGAGTGGACTTTCCATGAGAAACATGACCAGCAACACCTATTATTAGATTTTCTTTTGCCTTAGTTCTAAACACTCGTTTAACAATTATCCTTCCTATAAGCTTTCCATCTTCTCTAAATTTCTCAACTTTCTCTATTCTTGCATTATTTTCAGCAGCTATTATTTTTAAAATGTTTAAAGTTTCTTGGAATTCTAAATCATTTAAACCTTTTACTTCTCCACTTTCTTTAACTCCAATTATATAAACAGCAACACCTTTTCCCTTTTCAAGCCTAAACTTCATTTGACTAGCCAATTGCTGCTTTCTCTCTTCCTTCAAATGAACGCTAGGAATAAGTCTTTCCTTAAATTCTATATTCTTATTTTCTTTCCTTGGTAGTTTTACTTTCATGTAATTCACGCTTAAATTTATTAGAGCTACAAGTTTAAAATATTTATATCGTGATAGCATGGAATTAGCTGTTTGGGCAGAGAAATATAGGCCGCAGAAATTGAATGAAGTTATAAATCAAAAGCATGTAGTAGAAAGAGTGAAAGCTTTTGTTAAAGAGAAAAATATTCCTCATATGCTCTTTGCTGGTCCTGCAGGAACAGGGAAAACAACTATAGCTTTATGTATTGCTAGAGAGTTATATGGAAAAGAATGGAGAAGGAATGTGCTTGAGCTCAATGCGAGTGATGCTCGTGGGATAGACGTAATTAGAGGTCAGGTAAAAAATTTCGCAAGAACCAAAGCTATTGGAGAAGTTCCTTATAAAATTATAATTCTGGATGAGGCAGATGCTTTGACTCCAGAGGCTCAACAAGCTTTGCGTAGAACAATGGAAAATTATACTAATGTTTCTCGTTTCATCCTAATCTGCAATTATTCTAGCAAGATTATTGACCCTATTCAATCAAGATGCGCAGTTTTCAGGTTTAAAGCGATGAGCGACGAAGATGTTAAAAAGTTTATTGAGAGAATAGTGAAGCAAGAAAAACTAAAAATTACACAAGATGCGATAAAAGCGATAATCTATATTGCTGAAGGCGATTTGAGAAGGGTAGCTAATTTATTGCAAGCAGCTTCAGCTTTGCAAACAAAGATAACTGAAGATGTTATCTATGATGTTGCTTCAAGAGCAAAGCCCGCAGATGTGAAAGCTATGCTTGAGCTAGCTTTAAAGGGAAAGTTTGAAGATGCGAGAAAAAAATTGCAAGATATGCTCTTGAAGCAAGGTTTGGCTGGTAGTGATATAATTGCTGAAATCCATAGACAGATTTATTCTTTGAGTATTAGTGAGGAGGCAAAAGTTCATTTGGTTGAAAAGTGTGGAGAATATGAGTTTAGGATTAGCGAGGGAGGAAATGAGCTAATTCAGTTAGAAGCTTTGCTCGCGCATTTCCTGCTATTTGGGAAAAGTTTAAAGAAATAGTTTGTTTATTTTATTTCTAATGAACTAATTATTAAGTGAAAGCATGTGGACGATAAAATACAAACCAAAAAATTTAAAGGAATTTGTTGATCAAAAAGAAGCAGTAGAAAAATTCTTAAAATGGATAAAAAATTGGAAACCGGGATCTAAAGCATTACTCTTCTATGGAATGCCAGGCGTTGGTAAAACAGCTTTAGTTGAAGCTTATGCTAGCGAGAATAACTTAGATTTAATTCAGTTGAATGCAAGCGATTATAGGTCAGCAACTCAAATAAGGGAAGTTTTAGGCAGGTCGATGCAACAGCAAAGCCTGTTTAAAAGAGGAAAAATTTTTTTGATAGATGAAATAGATGGGATTGCGGGAAGAGAGGATTATGGTGGAGTAGGTGAAATAATCAAAATAATTAAGGAATCTCGTTTCCCAATAATTTTAACAGCTAATGATCCTTATGAACAAAAGCTTAGAAGCTTGAGAGAATATTGTATCTTAGTTGAGTTCAAAAAAATTCCTGTTTGGGATATAGAAAAGAGGCTTGCTGAGATTTGCAAGAAAGAGAGAATCAAAGCTGATAGAAAAGTCTTGAGAGAATTGGCAAAGCTAAGCAAAGGAGATTTGAGAGCTGCCATAATCGATTTGGAAACTGTTGCGAGAGGGAAGAATGAAATAAAGCTAGAAGATTTGAAAACTTTAAGCTATAGGGAAAAAGAAATTAGCATTTTTGATGCTTTAAAGCTAATTTTTAAGACAAAAAGTGCATTAGCAGCAAAGCTTTCAATAAGGAATGTTGATAAGGATCCTGATGAAATTTTTTGGTGGATTGAAAACAATATAACTAAAGAATATGAAAAACCAGAAGAAATAGCTAAAGCTTTCGAAATTTTGAGTAAGGCAGATTTGTTTAGAAGTTGGGTATCCTCGAGGCAAAACTGGAAGTTAAAAGGGTATATGATAGATTTGATGACCGCTGGCATAGCTACTGCAAAGAAAGAAATGTATAGGAAATTTACTAGATATCAGTATCCTGATAAGCTCGCTATACTAGGAGGAACAAAGTTAGAGAGAAAAGCTATGGGGGAGCTGCTTAAAAAATTGTCTAAAGAGTTTCATTGCTCTACAAGAAAGGTTAGAAAAGAGTTTCTCCCGTTCTTGAAGATTATGGTTAAAAACAGTAAAATAAAAGGCCAGGTTGTTAATTCGCTAAAACTAACCAAGGAAGAAATCTCTTTATTAAAATGATTTTGTCTGGGTAAACGATTTGGTTATAGTGATTCTTGGAGATTGAAGGATTATGTAGTTGAAGTTTACTGTAGCATTCGTTGGACAATTAGTAAGGTTTAAGGTATAGTTAAAGGTTAACAGATAATTCTTGGACTGAACAAATTCTTCTGCAAAAGTTTTATATTCTTCTAAGCTAAACTTTAAATCCTCGCAATCCTTGCTTTTTTCCACAGTTTCTCTTGCTTTCTCGACTATGTTGTTAAAAATGAAGGGCTCATCCATTATGGCTACTGAAGAAGTATCTGGGATGGAAGTAGGTTCAGTCATCCTGCTTATTAAGAAAGCAAACATAACTATTACGACAGCAGACATAATAAAAAACTGGGCTTTTTTAGAGCTTAACGAACTGGGCATGAGGAATACCATTAATTAAAATAATGTTTTCCTTCTCTATAAAACCGTTTTTTTCTGCCAATTCAACTATTCTTTTGCCGATCAAATTTCCTATGGTAGCTCTTCGCATAAGCTTTACAGCTTGTGCTTCATTTATCAGTTGCCCTCCGTAAAAGCTTTTGCTTATTTTAACCTTAAGCTTATCCTTGGTCCTTATTTCTCTATCTATTAAATTCTCGTCACAAATAGCAACAACTATATCATACTTTGTATAAAAAACCTTCCCCCAAAACATAAGACTCAATAAAATTTAGGGTAAAAAATATTTTAAAGAATAAGGAAAAACAAAAAATGGAAAAGTTTGCTTTTCTATGATGCGACTCCTGAGATTTTTCCTGCTGTGGTGAATGTTTCGTATTTCCCTCCAGCTACTGAAACATTGTAGTAAATTGCCACATCAACCGAATAACAATCCCCACTTCCTATGTTCACATTAGAAAGGTCTATGGTATATCTTACTGGAGTAGAATTTAAAGGTGCCCCTTTTCCATCGAAACTCCCTGTTCCAGAGCCACTAACATTTATAGAGACTAATTTGGCTGAAGTGGGTTTGATATATGAGAGATCGAATGATAACTTGGGAGATGCTCCTGTTTGGAATTTTGGGTTATCTACTTTGAAATCAGCAAATTCTCTTATTTGGGTCCCTGTCCACCTGCACGGTTTTGTTAGTCCTAGAGCATACAGTGCAGCTACTACGATTATTACTATTAGAATTGCCCATCCATAGGTCATGAGATACTCTAAGGCAGTTTGTCCTTTCCTCATACTATCCTCCTTAATAAAATTTTGGATTTTTTACAGTTTAAATATTTACATAAAGCCTGCAAATATCGCTCTTATAGCTATCTGAGATATTAGAAAGACGCCGAAGCCTATAGGCAAAAATATTGGTAAAAATTTCAATCCAGCTTTTTCTGTCCCTTCTTGAACCAAGCCAATAAGCAAGCTTCCGAAGAAAGTTGTTATTCCTATTGCAAGGTAAGAGTACAAGCTCAAGAATTCTGGACTAATTTCTGAAATTTTTATAGTACCCAGTGGAAGCTTAACTTGAGCTTGAGGCAATTCTTCCAGCTCTATACCTCCTCCAAACCTACTCATGGTTTCAACCAAAAATATGGAAACTGAATAGAGTAGAGGAGCTCCTATGCATGCTGCAAAGAAAATAAAAATACCATACATCATCACGTAAGACTTAATCTCTCTCTTAAGAATTCTTACCTGCCTTATGTCCGTAGCTATGCTTTCGAGCAAGGCTGTAATGCTCCCACCCTTTTCCATACCTTCTATGAGCAAGTAAACAGTCCTTTCTAAAAGCTTTGACTTTATTTTCTTGGTCATGTTCCTCAAAGCCTCTTCCAAAGGCTTTCCAGAAAGCGTTTCTTTTGCCGCATTCCTCAATTCTTTTTCTAAAGGCCCGAATTCAGGCCTTGCTGAAGTTAGAATGGCTTTATCATGCGTTAGCCCAGCCCTCATGTTTGAAGAAATTATTTGGAGAGCATCTGGCAAAATTTCTTCTACATAATTCGCTCTGCTATCTGCAGTGAAAACAAATAAGCCGTGAAAAATTATCTCGCATATTAAGAAAAGCAAGAGAAAAGAGAAAATAAAGTAGAAAAAAGAGAGGAATTTTAAGAGAAATAGTAAGAGAGAGATTGAAATGCTTATTAAGGCTCCAAGGAATAAAAGCGAACCAAAAAGCTTTTCAGGCTCTATTTTCAAGTCGCAGTATCCTATATGAGCTTCTAGCCAATTCTTATAATTCTTCGGCATTATCGAATAAACAAACTTATACATAGATCTCTACCGATGGTCTCCTGCTCTTAACTAAACCTAAAAAGTTAAACTTGAAGATTATGATGAAAATTAAGATGAGCCAGAAGAAAATTGGTTGAATTACGAAACCTGAGAATGAGGAGAGAATAATCATCAAAGTTATCCCTAAGCTAGGTATTATTATTCCAAACATCATGTAGAGGAAAGCTAAAGGATTAAGCTGAGAACCGTATTTCCTTATCATAACCCTTTGCTCATTTGCTAAATTTCTGACTATGTTATCAAGCGTGTCAGCTATGTCAGCACCTGAGCGTATAGCATTAGTTATTTGCCAGAGGGACCTTCTGAAATAAAGAGAAGGATTTCTTCTTCCTATTTCCTCCAAAGCCTCAACATCTGGTATGCCAGTTGAAATTTTTCTTACGCATTCATTAAATTCTTCTGAAACTAAGCCATAGCCAGCTTTTGAAACCGAAACCATGCCATCGAAAAGTGTAACACCTGATTTTACTTGAACGAGCAAATGTCTTAGAGCAAACAACAAATTTTTCTCTATATTTTTAATCCTTCTTATAACCAAAAGTCTTGGATACATTATCACGTAAATGAAGGAAAGAAATCCAAGGGATAAAGAAGCTAAAAAAATTATAAATATAAAATTTGGAGGTGGGGAAATTAAGAAAGCTATTAAGCCAAGGATAGAGGAAAGGAATAAAAACCAAAAAATTCCGGCGAAGAGTGCTATTGCTATATACTCTCTATCTTCAAAAGGAAAGTTTGCTTGAAAAAGTGATAATCCAAGAAAAGGGAAGAATTTTCTAATTCTAATCGAAATTCCAAGTAGCCTAAACTTTCTAGCAAACTTTAAGCATTTTTCAAGAGGAAATGGAACGAAGGGTATCCTCCTCATTTTTCACCCTTTCAGCAAATCTTCAGGAACTAGTACAGTAGCCTTTGCATTCTTCTTAACTAGGTTTAAAACACGAGAAGGGTCAGTATAATATTCAACTACGACCTTTCCAACTCCATCTATAGTTTTAATTTCATTTTTAATCATCCACTTAAGTACTTCTTTTTTCTCTTCTAAATCTTTCTTAAACTCTTGATCGCTCATCCCTGTATGCATCTTCAGATCCTCTACAAGCCTTATACTTTTTTCCCTTTCAACAATCTTATCCTCAGAAGGAAGCCATTTGTATAAAACTCTTATCCCAGTCTTCATGATTTGCATAGGGCCTGCTACTATTTCAGCTAATTGAAATAGTCTTCTTATCCCTCTCCTTCTATCCCTAAACATTACAGCTATCAAATGCAAAGCCTCAAGCATAGTTTCTGGAACATTTATAGGAGGGTTAATTAATCTTCTATAAGTTTGGGCTGCTGTATCTGCATGTAAGGTAGCATAAACGCTGTGCCCAGTATGCATGGCTTCGAACAAAACTTCTGCTTGATCACCTCTTCTTATTTCCCCAACTATAATTCTATCAGGTCTCATCCTCAAGCTGTTTACAAGCAAATCGAGCATTGAAACTTCTCCTTTACCTTCAGGATTTGGTTCTCTTGTGGTTAAAGGTACCCAATGCAAAAATCGAGGGAGCCAAATTTCTCTCGTATCCTCTATACTTATTATCCTTTGGTTTGGTGGAATGAAGGTCATTAAAACGTTTAAAAAAGTTGTTTTTCCTGAAGCAGTACCTCCAGAGACTATCATGTTCATTTCATATTGAATTGAAGACCATAGCAAGGCAGCGACCTCTAGGCTTAAAGTTTTATTCTTAATCAGGTCTGTAATTACCCATGGCTTTCTTCTGAATAATCTTATGCTTATAGTGTTTCCTTTGGTTGAAATTGGGAAAAGAGTTGCATTTACTCTATCTCCACTTGGTAAATGAGCATCCATTAAAGGATTTAAAGTTGTTATCTGTCTTCCAACCTTTCTTCCGATTATTGCTGCATAATTTTGAATTTGTGCTTCTGACTCAAGGAAAATGTTTGTTTTAAGCCATCCGTATTTTTTGTGATAAACCCAAACAGGTTCTTCAGCATTGTTTATCACTATATCTTCTAAATTTCCATCAGCAAGTAACAGTTCTATTCTTCCCAGTCCCAGCATTTCATGTACTAGAGTACCTGCCAAGTATTCGCAAATTTCTAACGGAACCCCTACCAATTCTTTCCTTAAAATTTCAAAAGCTTGATCAAAAAATTTTATCTTAAGCTCTTCCAAGGCTTTTGGATTTATAAGTTCTGAGGTTTTGATAGCAATTTTGGAGAGAAGCTTTTCTCTTACTTGATCTAATAAAGCTAAAGTTCCTGCTTCTATTTCAGGAACTTTTAAAACATAAATTGGTACCAATTCTTTTGGGCTTCTCTCTATGCTCACCTCAGCTTTAACTCTATCACATTCTACCACATATTTTTCCAACTTTTTTTTCTCATCTTTCATTTGAGCTTAACCTCTTTCTTTTTAAAAATCGGCTTACCAACAGGTGGATAATAAACTTCTATCAAATTATGCTTCTCAAGGATTCTCCCCCATTCTTCTATTTTCTCTTCCGGTATTTCTAATCTCTTTTTTATTTCCTCTACGCTCACAGAACCTTCTCTTTCAACAATTTTAAGTATTTCATCCAGATCTGTTTCTATGAATTCAACACCAAGCTTTTCAGGTTCTTTAATAACTCTAACTAGAAAGTCTTTTGAAATCCCTTTTATTATATCCTTCTTAGTCACTATACCAACTAATTCCCCTCTTTCATTTATTACAGGCAATCTTGAAATATCGTACTTATTCATCAAATCAGCAGCTTTAGAAACTTTTGATTTAACATAAATTGCAATGGGTTTTTTATTCATAGCTTCTCTAACCTTTATATCCCTAAGTTTTTTTAGGCCTAAAGTATCCAATTCGAGCAAGCTCTTCGAACCAACTACTCTGATTATATCAGACTCGCTTATCACGCCTACAAACTTATTTCCTTCTACAACTGGCAAGCCAGAAATATTTTTTTCTGCTAAAAGTTGGACTACATAGCTTAAATTATCATCAGGTTTAACTTTTATAACATACCTTGTCATTATTTCTTCTACTGTACTTTCTCTTACCCTTTCTCTTTTTTTAGGCCTCTCTTTTTTAATCTCAGCCTTCTTAACTTTTTTCTTTTCAACCTTTCCCTTTTTCTTCACAGTTTTTTTCTTCTCCTTTTTTAAAATCTCCTTTCTCAATTTTTCTAATTCAAGAAGGATATCTTTCTCTTTTTTAATTTTCTTCCTAGCCATTTTCCCTATTATAAAATTAGTTGTTTTAATTCTTATTTTGCTAGAGAGTTAGTTCAGAAACATTATAAACAAAGAGATTATCTTTATCTATTACTAACTTTTCTTCCTCAAACCCTTTGATTCTACTACTATTACCTGCATAAGATTCGTTTGAAAAGTAAATATAATCAATACTAGGTTTGTCTTCAATAGGATTTTCTATTAAGCGTTTATCTATCAAACTTTCTATACCAACTATCCTGCCGCCAATTTGAGTTCTTAATTTTCCTTCTAGCCTTTCGAGAAAGCTAGCACCTTTTGAGCTTGGTATATACAAAGAATTTCTCAAGTGATCCTTTAAATTTTCTATGTACCAAATTGTTCCATTATCTCCATCTATGAGTATATTCGTCTCATTAGGAATAATCGTCATCGCTTGGCTCACATTCCCAACATAGGGTATGGATAAGCTACTACTTATGCTGCACTCACACACAACACCTTTAAACTTACTTTCAACTTCATTCTCGATTCCAGAAATGTCATCCGTAACTAAAATTTTAGTTTTATCTTCTGGTAAAGAGCTTACAGTTTCTTTGAAGACGATTAAAGAATTTCCATAAGTATAGCCACTTCCTCCATCTCCTTCAGCAATTAGTTGAGTAAAATTTCCATAATAAGGACTTTTAAAAATGGAATTAGTCAATGTTCCATTTGTTTTTAGTGTATAGAGAGGATCTTCAAAGCTTATAATTGAAATAAACTTTTTCTTAACCACATTTTTTTCTAAAGAAGCTATACCATCTTTCTCAGTAAGGTTTATACTTAAATTAGCCTCTACTAATAAATTCCAACTGTCAGCCTGTTCTATCTTTAGATTCCTTATATCTATGTTTAGGACGAATCCTCTTAGGGATGCTAGCTCTTCCATATTTTCTATCCAATAAGGAAAGGTGGAATTTTCCATTAGGGGCTCGAGGATGGAATAAAGAGTACCGTTCATCGAAAGCTCAGTTATTCTCTTGCTGGCATTATCCAAAGGTGTGCCATTTATAATTACATGGCTAAGAGATGCTGAAATAGCTCTAGGAATAACTATTTCTATAGCTTGGTCAAAGTCTCTTTCTATTCCTTTATAAAGAGCGTACATTTCTTCTATCCTAACTTTAGTAGCAATTTCTTCTTCTTTGAGAGAAGAAAAATAGGCATAAAGAAAGATTAGGGCAAGGATTGAAAGAACTATGGAGATTAAAAGAAAGGAAAACATTATTCCTTTCATTTGACCACTAAATAGAACCAAATATCACCCAAATAATAAGTTTTTTCAGTAGTTTTTAAGTATATCCTTAGAGAGCTCCAGTCCTTAAACGAAATTTCTCGATTCATCAATAAGAGAGCTGTTATCCAGTTTTCTTCGGTTTTAAAATCTTTTAGGGAGAAATAATCGCTTAACGCTCCATAGGCTTCGATTCTCTCCATTTTTCCCTCTATTTCTAAGGCTCGAATAAAAACTCTAAAAATAGCTGTTGGATTAGTTAGATTATAAGTCTTGTTAAATCCTATGTTTTCGTAAAAGCTTGTTTTTACATGAGTCTCATTCTTTTCCAAGATTATGTAATAAGGTAAGATATCCTTAATTATGCAAGAGGTTGAAGTATAGAAGAAGGATGAATTTGCCGGTATATCTGCTGAGCATAAGCCGAAAACTTCTACTTTCCATGTTCTAGTCGAATTCTTTGGTTCTTCTTTTTCAGGTATCCAGAAATATTTTTTGGGCGGTGACGGAATCCCCCCTCCTACAAGCTCTGGAGTTTCAACCGTTTCATTTGCTAGAGTCTCAAATTTTCCTTCTTCACTCTTGCTTCCAAAAATTAGTTCAGGAATAGTAGGTTTTTTAATCATTAAGCTTATGTATTTACATTCGCTTACATCTATATCTAGCCTGACTTCATGCATGAGATTTCTTGTCCTATCGATCAAAATTTTTCCAGAGGGCATGCAAATTACTTTAATCCTAACTTGGGCAAAAACAAAATAACCTAACCAAAAACCTAAGAAAAGACCAAAGGTAGTTAGAGTTAAAAGATGGTACTTGTTCAATTTTATAGAACCTATTTTCATCAATTTCAATTTAGTTTTTGTTTAAGAAATAAATTAGAATTTTTCCCAGGCTATAAGTTTAAAAAGAGAAGGCCCGTACATCCATCTTATTCCTTGAATAACTCTTGGATCAATGTAAATATCTTTATCATAATCTATTTCAACATAATCTCTAAATTCTCCTAGGGTTTCATTGAGCTTCTGAATTAATCTGCTCTTTGCATCAGCTTCAGCTTCTTTCCTTGTTTCAAACACATTTCCGTAACCAACTAATCCCTTTATTCTAATGGTAAAAATTATCCTATCATCTGGAGAACCCCCCGTTGCATTTTCTGCGCTTATACCAGTCCCTACGCCTATTGAGTTGTTACCTTTTGTTAAAAGGTCTATTGGTACTTGAACTATGAAAGGATCACCAAGCTTAGCGTAGTTACTACCAAAATCTGAAAGCCAAAACACTCTTATCCATTCCCCAGTAGAATTTTTGAGGTAAACTCTATCTGTCCAGTAATCTGAAGAGTAAGAAGTAACTTTTAAATCACTTACTTTTATTCCTTCTGAAATGTTAATCCAACCTATTTTATAGGGAATGTCTATTGAATCTCCAGAAAATTCCTTAAACCTCTTTGTGTTTAGGGTTAAGGAAAATTCTCCATATTCATATGGTTTAACAAGAGGAGTATAGTTAAAGTAAATATAAGAATCTGGGTAAAGTACATTTTCTCTGCTTATGTTACCTTTTACTAGAATTTTTTGTGCAGTATAGCTTATGTTCACTATTTCTTCTGCAATCTCTCTATAAATTTCTTTGAGCTCTGTAGCATTCATACTAGAATAATATTTTCCATTCCCGCATGCTGCAATTTCATGCAGAGTAGAATTGGCTATAGGACAATTAGAAATTGGACCAAAGCCTATTGAGTAAACCGTAGCATTTAGCTCTTCTCTTGCTCTACACGAAGCGTTTATAGAATCTTCTTTTGCTCTTTCGCTTACATAATCATTGCAGGAAAGATAAAGGCAACCATCTCCTGAACATGGATAAGGATAGGAAGGGTTACTTGTACAGAAAAGCCAAGACCATATTTTTCTTAAGTATGGATAGCTACATTGGCATGGGATGCAGCCTTGCAAATCATCTTCATCCTCAGGATTGCATTGGACATTTGGTAAACCATCTGTCATAACTATTATGTATTTTTTTCTAGAGGCATTGCTTTGTTCCTTAAGCATGAGTATAGCTTTTCTTATAGCACCACAAATACCAGTAGCACCGCTAGGATTGTAATTGTCTATTTGAGCTATAAGTGCATTTTTGTCGGTAGTAAGATTATGGTAGGATTGGATTATAGTTACATCTAGAGTTGGGATATTATTATCCTCTCCACTATAGGCAATTAAACCAACCCTATTGCCTGAGGTATTAAGAATTATGCCTACAAACTCCTTATCTAAGCATTTAGCTAGGCTTATTCTCTGGGTATCTCCTTCATATAAGTTAGGATCATCACAATCTCTTTCGATTCCTGTAGAAGAATCGTTAAGCTTCCATCTCATGCTTCCTGAAACATCTGTAATTAAAATAACATCAGCATTTCCAACTTTTTGTAAAATGGAACTTTCTGTCCCTAATCTAATTGGGATAGTTTTTTTGCTTAGGGAAGTATAATTTAAAAGGGAGGAAAGGGTTTCGTTAGAAATATGAATTTTTTGTTCACCACTTTCATTATTCCTAAAAACTTCAGTATTTCCTATAGTCAAAAAAGTTGTATAGTTGTTTTTGTAGTGCAAATAAATTTCCATTGTATTTAAGTAGCCTGGTATGTAGAAAGATGAATAGAGGTTTAATAAACCAGTTATACCAGGAAATCTATAAAAATTAGTAAGTTCACTTCCTTTCATTTCAGTAGTATTATAGGTTACTCTTAAGAAACCTCCTCCAATGTAATTACTCTCGTTGCTAGAAAACTTAACTTCTATGGTATTATTTCCCTCTTTGAAAAATGAACAAATATTTGGATTGAAAGTCGAGTTGCATAAAATGAACTTATCAGCCCTTAATTCTCCTCCTCCGGCAGAACCCTTTTGGTATTCTCCTGCAAAGTTCCCATTTATCCAGAGGGTAAAATTATTACCAGCGCCCAATTCTAAATAACCTTCCTCTATAGAATCAAAAGATGGTAGAGATAAAACAAAGGTTAAATTTCCCTCACCTACATATCCACCAAAATATAAGAAAGCTGAAGTTACTTTCCTTCTTATCCCAGCAAGAGAAGCTCTTGCGATATAACCATAGATAGGTTTACCAATTTCATATCCAGATTCTATAATGGAATTCACTGCCATACTTTCTCCGCTTTCGTTGCATGAAGAAAAAACAGTTTCATTCTCTATGTCTAATCTCATGCATTCATCAAAAATTTCAAAAATTTCTTTAGTTATATTCCTTGCTAGAGTATAATTGCCAGAGCTCCAAAAACTTCCTATTAGATCGAGTAAGGTTGAATTTAAGTCTTTTTCTGTAATGACATCATCTTCAATGAGCTTTTTAATAGTTGGAAAATTTTTTGCCTCGCCAATTTTCAATTCACTCAAAATTCTCGACACATCCTTAGCCAAGTAATTGATTCTTTCGTACTTTATTTCAGGTCTCATGGATTTTTCTCTTAAAAATAAAAATCCTGTTAAGAGAAGTAAGATTATAAGAAGGGCTATGATTGCATCTAGGGTGAAAACTATACCTTTTCTCATCTCCATACAATCACTTCAATCCTTACTATGCTTGAGTTTAGTATCCCATATCTTTCAGCTTTTGCTATGAATTCTGCGTTAGAAACTTCTTTGGTTAAATTAAAAATAAGAAAATCGTTTGTTGCATTGATTAACCTAAGCTGAAAAAAATAGGGACAACCCAACATTTCCCTAATTTTTTCATAGCCAATTCCTTTCATATAATTTATTTTGGTCCAGTTCAATCTTTCCTCGTTTGAAAAGCCAAGTATAACAACATTTTCAGGACTCCAATATTTTGGTTCTCCTTCAATGAAAAAAACATTTGAGATAGAAAGCGCTAATCTGCTTAAATCTTCTATAGCTCTCTTTGCTTGAATCCTATAGTTAGTATAATTCCAAAAGATTATCAAAATAGATAAGCCTATCAAGAAGATAGTCAAACCTACAAAAAAGTCTGAAGAAAAAACCTGACCTTTAGCTGACATAAATATCGCCCTTTAAATTTTGAATAAGATTCCAGCCTTTCTTTAAGTTCCCATTTATTTCTTTAGCTAGAGTTTTACATTCTATTCTTTTGCCATCAAACTCTATGATAATAGTATAGTTCTCTAGGTTTAGCGTATAATCTAAACCAGCAATTTTTTCTTCAAGATAAAAGCTTCTTTTATAACCTTCACCAAACCTGACAGCATTGTTTATTTCAAAACTAATTTTTTCGCAAGCCTGAAGAGCAGCCCTTTCTATTTCTTCTTCTCTCACATTCCGTTGAAAGCTTGAATTTACCAGGATGACTATTCCAGCAAACGCTATTAGAATGGAAATTAAAATTAAAAATTCTATACTTACCTGACTTTTCATTCAACCACACTAATATTTACATAATTTTCTTCAGCAATTACCCAAACCTTGTAATAACCATTTTCTATCGGAATATTACCAGTAACGTTTGCTTTTGTAGTTGTTGAAATGGGTGAAGGATGACCTTCTAGCCTCATTAAAATGGTGTGATTTTCAATCAAAATTTCATTTACTTTCTCCGGTATGTAAATAGTTAATTCCATCCTTGAAGGTGGACCTAAGGAATAGACCCAGTCAGCAGCCTCAGCTAAACTTTCAACCGTATCTTCAGCCAAATTTATTCTTAACTCCTTCTTTGATGAAAAAAGAAGTTGAGTAGCGTACAATATCACAGGAGTTAAAAGCAATAAAGCTATCCCTACTATAATCAAATACTCTACAGAAACTTGAGCTTTCATAATTTAAACTTGTGAAATTTTCAAAATAAATTAAATCTTCCTAACAGGATATCTACAACCGCAAGCCTCACATCTTATGAAGTAAAGTCTCCCTTCTTTAATTAATTTTGTATCTGGATTTTTACACTCTTTACATATAACGAATTCATTTACATAATCGAGTATCTTTTTTCTTATAAGTTCTGGTGGAATCCTACCTTGAAAGACTAGCATATTCCCTTCAATACTTCCCATAGTTGCCAATTCCTTGAAAAGATAGGTTGAGAAATGTTTCTGGTCTCTTCTTAAAACAGAAGCTATCTGAAGAAAATTTCTAAGAATTGTTTTTTTACCGCTTATCTCTATTACTGGCTCAGGAACTTCGAACCTTTCTTTACTTTCAACTTTTTCTGGCATTTGCTCATAAGCTTTCTCTAAAAGTTCTTCGTAATTCAACTTCCCACCCTCTTTAAAACTCCAGGTTTTGGCTCAAAGAGTTCACCGGAGCTTAACAATTCATCTATAGCTTTTTCTATTTCATTCTCTGGCAAGTTTGATAATTCGAATATCTTACCTATTTCCACACCTTCACCCTTGTCCAAGCTTTCTATAAGCTTGAGTATAGCTGGTTTATAATCTATAACCTTTTCCTTATTTAAATTTTCAAGGATGAATTTTAAGCATACTTCATCCATTCCATACTTTTCTTTCGCAAAAGAAATCAATTCTTCTTCAGGCAAATTACTCAATTTCCTTATATTCTCCAAGATTTTCTTTTGTTTTATAAGCTCTTTTAGTATTTCCAACTTTCTTAAAATCTCTAGATTCGGATCGACTTTTCTTATTAGCTCGCAAGTTAGATATATTTCACCATTAAATTCTCTAACCCTTCCAATGACTTGGATCAAATCTCCTATCTCAACTCCTTCTAAAACCTCTACTTCATCGAAAGCTTTAACTCTCATACTTTCACTTCCATCATCTATAACTATGAATGCATAATTTCCATCTTCGCTCAAAAATTTATCTATTACAGAAGCAATCAAATTAACTCTCGAGATTTTTTGTCCTAGAGGTGTGACCAAAAAGCTTTCTCTCAATTCTTCATTTCCATGAAAAAATCTCCCTTCGACTATATCTTTAATCCTTACCTTTTTTGCAGTATATCTTTTCATTCCAATCATCAAATCTTTTGGATAAAGCCAGGCGAGGGTTCGAAAATAACTCCTTCATTCTTCATAGATTTAATTATATCTTCCGCATTTTCGACTCCACTTTCCTTAGCTTTTCTAATTATTTCCTCGACAGGAATGCTTTTTCCATAAGTCTGACTTAGTTCTTCGATTACATCGAGCACAACTCTTATCTTGCTCCTTTGGGAGCTTGGTATGTGCCCTTCTGCCCTATCTATATCAATTTTTCCAGTTTCTGGATCAAAGCCAAATTGTCTTAGAGAAGCTTTCATAAGATTGATAGCTCTCAAGGCATCTTCTTTTGTAACCTCGTTCCTTAGCTGAACCTTTGCAGAAGCTTCCGCTAGCCTTATCAAAGCTTCATACTGTCTAAGGGTTATGGGTATTGGGGCCTCTTCCCCGCTTGCTTTTTCCCTAAGCTTAACAAAAAATTCTTTTATAACTTCTCCTGCTTCTCTCGTGAGCTTCGGCTTGCAATTCTTTCTCGCATAAGCTATATACTTCCTTAAAAGCTCAGGCTCTATGGCTGGCTTAATTTCTTCCTCTCCATAATGCCTTGATTTTAGTATGTGGTCAGCTATTTTAGCGTCCAACTCAGGGTTAGGGATATCTCTCAGTGCAAACTTCAAATCAAACCTTGCAAGCAGGGTATCGGGAATGTTTATCTGCTCCTTTATTGGCAAGTAAGGGTCGAACCTTCCAAACTTTGGATTACCTCCTGCTAGAATTGCCGTTTCTGCAGGCAAAGTAGCTACTATGCTAGCCTTTGCTATGGAAATCGTATTTTGCTCCATCGCTTCGTGCAAAGCTATTTGATCGCTCTTATCTATTTTTTCAAACTCATCTATAGCAATCAAGCTTTTATTGCACATTACCAATGCGCCAGCTTCCAAAACCCATCCTCCCAGAAATTCTTCATCCCTTACCACAGTAGCAGTAAGACCGGCTCCTGTTACTCCTTTTCCCGACACGTATCGCCCTCTGGGAATTAGGGTTGAAACAACCTTCATCAAAGCACTTTTTGCGGTCGAAGGATCCCCAACTAGTAAAATGTGAATATCTCCCCTCACCCTTGATTTATCTTTTTGTATGTGTGGCACTCCACCGAAGAGTTGTAAAACTATGGCTTCTTTAACCTCATCCAAACCATATAGAGAAGGAGCAATCGAGTCGACAAGCTTTTTATAGATTTGAGGATCCTTTGCTAATTCTAAAATTTTTTTCTCATCCTCCGGAGAAATTTCTAGTTCTTCCCATTCGACCTCTATGCTTTCGACGCTGTTAGCATCTATGTAAATCTCAAGCTGTCTGCTCCTAGTTCCTCTAACCCTCCTCGGCAATTGCTTTAGTATACCAACGATTTTAATCCTATTTCCAGGGTCTGTTTTGTTTTGCATTCTTGGCAGAGTCAAATCTTCCTTTAGGAAAACCATTATTTCAGAGGGTCTTTCACCGCTAGTAATCTCAAAAGGCTCTTCTATAACGATCCATCTTGCATCGTACAGCTTTTGGTCGACAAGCTTAAATCCTCTTCTGCAGCCGCAATCGCATTGAGTAGGTGCTTTTATTACCCTTTCTTTTTGAATCACAGAAATTCTATTCCCGCAGTCTGGGCACAAGAAAATTGCTTCAGAAACTTCAGGCCTAACCTCGCTCGCTCTCTTAACTATACCTTCGACCACTATAAGCTTCCCTATATGCTCAGCCCTTATGTTTCTTATCCTTATTTCCCTCTCTTTTGGAAGGTTGAAGAATCTTACTCTTAGTTTTGCTTCGCTAGGCAAATCAATTTGCTGAATAGCTTCTTCAAGAACAGGAATTACCTCTTCAGGATTTTCGAGTATTTCGTCGGCAAGCTCAGGAGAAAACTTGTCTAGCAAGCCAAAATCTATGGTTATCGATTTTTTGTTCTGGTTGACCAGAGAAACCAATTCTGCATAGTAGTTTTCTTTCAGAAATTCGGCGAAAATGTCGACAATATCCTCTCTCTCCATAGAATCCAATACTTTTATAATTTGCATTAATAAATTTTTTTCCAAATTTTGAAAGGATTTGGAAAGAAGAAAAAGCTACCTCTTGACCAGAGCGCTAATCTCCTTCAGCTTCCTCGAAACTTTCTTGACAGCTTTTCTTACATCCTCTATACTCCTCGCTCCCGTACAAACAATCTTTCCCGAACCAAACAGGAGGAATGCTACTCTTGGTGAATCCATCCTATAAACCAACCCAGGAAACTGCTCAGGTTCATACTCAGAATTTTCAAGGCTAAAGGCTATTTTGTCCAGGTTGAGGTTTGCGTTTAGTTTCGCGGATGCAACTATGTTTTCAACCTGAATTTTGACAGTCTTTGGGATTTTAACGCCTGCCTTCTTGATGAAACTCTTAACCTTGTTAAAAACTGTGTGAACATCCTCTATACTCCTCGCTCCCGTACAAACAATCTTTCCCGAACCAAAAATTAAGGCTGCTGCTTTGGGCTTGCTTATCCTATAAACCAACCCAGGAAACTGCTCAGGTTCATATTCGACTCCTTCTGTTTTCGTAACCATTCTTTCCAAAGGAATTTCTACGCCAAGAGAAGCAGACGCAACTATGTTTTCAATCCTTATCCTAAAATCCATTTCATCACCTTTCTTGTTTATATTTAAATTTAAAGATTTAAATATTAGCTTATAAACTTTTCGAAAAGTTTATAAATAATTCTCGGTTTCTAGCAAAAAAGAATTTAGCTTCCATACGGGTAAAACGAAAGTATTCTTTTCTTTCAAAATATCTTCTTCAAAGAGCGTAACTATCAAGGGACAAATTCTCTGATTTTCAAGCTTATCTTTGAAAAACTTTTTGAACTCCTTAGCCCTCTCTTCCTGAAGCTCTACAGCTTTCTTAAGCTCGCTTTTCTTATATCTCCCTCTTCCCAACCTTTTACAGTCTATTAAAAGGATTAAATCGTTCTTTTTTCCGAGCACGTCTATTTCATACTTTCTCTTAGTTTTGAACCTGAAGTGTAGATAAGTTTTGAAAGAATGAGCTTCCAAAACTTCTCTTACAAAATTTTCAAAATCCCTCCAATCGTAAGCTTCCAAAATGTCCTCTAAGATTTCTCCTGAAAGAATCTTTTCCTTTATTTTTTCGATCACATTTATTTTTAAAGTGCGAAAAATTAAATTTGATTGAAGGAGGGAAATTCGTGGTCAGAAATAATCATGCTCTAATCGCCGGTATAGACGAAACCTCGCTCTGAGGCGTCAAGCCGGTAGAGGAGCATTAATAGGCCCGATGGTAATCGCTGGAGTGGTTATAGAAAAAAGGGATGAAAAAAAGCTAAAGGTTTTGGGAGTAAAAGATTCTAAAGCTTTAAGTCCCAAGAAAAGAGAAGAACTTGCAAAAGAAATAGAAGATATAGCGAAGAATATAGTCGTTTTTAGAGTACCCGCATGCAAGATTTTCAGCTATAGTAAGGAAAGGATAAAGCTCGATGAGCTAGAAGCCATAAAGGTTGCTCAGCTTATCGAGCTTTTGGATGCAAAAAAATTTTACATAGATTCTTTGGGTAACGTTGATTCTAAGCCTGGAAGGTTTGAAAAACTCATAAGAAAGAATATGGATAAAAAAGTTGAGTTGATAGTCGAGAATAAGGCTGATGAAAGGTATCCTGTGGTTTCCGCAGCCTCCATAATTGCTAAGGTTGAGAGGGATAAGGCTATCGAAGAACTCAAGCGAAAGGTTAAGTTTAACTTTGGAGTTGGCTATAGCCATGATGCAAGAACCATAGAATTTTTGGAAAAAGTTTTCTTGGAGTATGAGAAAAAGCCTTCATTCATAAGGTGGCATTGGGATACGGTAGAGCATATTGCAGAAAAGTTGTGGAGGGAGGGGAAAAAAATGCAGCCATGGGTTAAGGCTGAAATATTAAAAGGGAAGAGTTGGCAAAAAAGAATAAAAGATTTCTTTAAGAAAAAGAAATTATGTGATTGAATGAAGGAAAGAGAAATGATTTTGAGGTTTACTTGCTTCGGTATAATAGCAGGCATCTTATCTCAATATCTCCTAAAAAGTTTTGAAAATCTCATTTTTTCCTTGGTTGCACCGCTAGCGATTTTTTTGATTTTGATTTTATTTTCTAGGAAGAAAGAACATTTTTTGACGAACCTAATAACCTTTTTTTCTGTTTGGTTCGTCTTTTGGATGATTTTGTACGGGTTATAAGATGAAGAAGAATTATACGAGCGAACTGAAGAATTTGGTAGGAAAAGAAGTAGTTTTGGCTGGATGGTGCCACGATGTCAGGCTTTTGGGAAATATTAATTTTCTTCTTTTGAGGGATAAAGATGGCATAGTTCAAGTAACTGCAAAAAAAGGAGAGGTTAAAGCCGAAATAGTAGAGCTAATGAAGGAATTACATCAGGAAGATACTCTCCTGGTAAGAGGAAAAGTAGTGGAAAGTAAGATTGCAAAAAAGGGGATTGAGGTAATACCGACTGAAATTAAAATATTGAGCAAATCTAAAATTCCATTACCTTTAGACCCCAGGGAAGTTACAAAAGCCAATTTGGATACAAGACTAAACCATAGACTTTTGGACTTAAGAACTCAAACCTCAAGAGCTATATTTAAAATCCAAGCAAGGATATTGCAGGCTTTTAGGGAATTTCTAACCTCAAAGGGTTTTTTAGAGATCAAACCACCCATAATCATTTCATCGGCAAGCGAAGGTGGAGCAGAGCTTTTTTCCTTACCCTATTTCGAAAAAAGAGCTTTTCTCGCCCAATCTCCTCAGCTCTACAAACAAATTTGTGCTTTGGCGTTCGAGAAAGTTTTCATGATAGTTCCTGTTTTTAGGGCAGAGAAGTTTGACCAACCAACGCATCTAAACGAATTGAGGCAAATGGACATAGAGCAAGCTTTTGCAAGCGATGAAGAGGTTATGAAAGTTTTGGAGGAATGTTTGGCTTACATTCTAAAAGAAGTTAGAGAAAAATGCAAAGAAGAGCTTGAAGTTTTGGGTCAGCGCATTGAAATACCTCGGTTGCCTCTTAGGAGAATTCCTTATTCCAAAGCCATAGAAATGCTTAAGGAAAATGGTGAAGAGATTGGGTATGGGGAAGATTTTTCCAAATCCCAAGAAAAATTGCTTTGGAAGATTGTTAAAGAGGAAGCATTTTTCATAACCCAATGGCCTGAAGAGCTCAAGGCTTTTTATGCTTTGCCTTATGAGGATAATCCTAAGCTAGTTAGAGCCTTCGATTTAATCTATAGAGGCTTGGAAATTTCGTCTGGTACGCAAAGGATTCATGATCCAGAGCTTTTGATAAAGAGGATTAAGGAAAAAGGACTTGACCCAAAAAATTTCGAGTTTTACATAGATTGTTTTAGGTATGGAAGCGTAGAGCATGCTGGCTGGAGTATTGGATTAGAAAGATTAACCATGGCAATAACAGGAAGGAAGAATATAAGGGAAGTTTGTTTATTCCCGAGAGATAGAAAAAGGACATTTCCCTAATTTTATAAGCAAAATTTTACAAGCAATTATATGAGAGCAAGTTTTTTGTTTTAGCGCAAAAAATTGGCAGTCGCAACTAAACTCGTTCTTTTCCTTGTCGAATATTACGGCATGCTCCTCTGTCTCTCCCTTAACCTTTAAATGAATCCTTTTCTCAGTCTCTAGCTCGACCCTAGCTTTTTTCTGCTTAAAGAGCAAGTACCCTTTCCTTTCCACATCTCTCGAAACTTTCTCCATATTAAGTTTTTATTGGAAAATAAGTAAAAAATATAAGATGAAGCTAACCATCTTTTTAATTTTACTCAACGTTTCAGCCTTCATCCTTACTTCCAACGGGTTTGTAATCTTAGAGCCATTTGCTAAAGCGTATGGGTTTAGCATTAAAAATTTTTTAGAAGGAAGGTATTACACCCTAATCACTTCATTTTTCTTACATGCAGATATTTTGCATCTAATCTTTAACATGGCTGCGCTTTTTGTCCTGGGTTGGGCTTTGGAAACTAGGGTAAGTAAGGCTAAGTATCTTACGGTTTACTTACTGGGTGGTATCTTTGGCAATCTATGCATGTTCATTCCATTTTTTGGTTATTCTCCGAATACTTTAGCAGTCGGCGCCTCGGCTGCAATCTCAGCCCTAATAGGCTTGGGAACTTTCATCTGTCCTGGGAAGCTAGTTTTCTTCCCCACTATTATACCAATTCCTTTTATCCTGGCCGGAGCGATTTACTTCCTCTTCACGCTTTCCCATTTGTTTGAAGTTTCAACCATAGCATATCCCACTCATCTGGGAGGAATGCTCGTAGGAGGGTTGTTCGGCTTGATTTGGGGAGAGAGCAGGATGTTCAGGTTGCTTTTATTTATATCCGTATGTCTTCTAATTATTTTCTTGCCTTACTTGATTGGAATGGTGTTTGCATGAAGGAAGCTGTCGAGAAGTTGAAAAAAATCAATGCAAGAAGAATACTCGTCCAGTTTCCAGAAGGCTTGAAGCTAAAAATTCAGGAAATTGCGAGAGAATTGGAAGAGAATGGTTTTGAAGTGTTGCTTTGCTTGGAACCTTGTTTCGGGGCTTGCGATATAAGGGATGAAGAAGCTTTAAGGCTTGGTTGCGATGCTATCTTGCACATAGGTCATGAAAGGTTTGTTGAAAAGACGAAGCTTCCAGTTGTTTATTGGGAATACTTTATCGATGCAGACATTTATTCGATACTAGAAAAAGAGTTCGAAAAGCTAAAGGATTTTAGGCGCATCGGTTTGATAACGAGCATCCAATTCGTTAAGCTAATTCCAAAGGCAAAGGAGTTTCTCGAAGCTAAGGGAAGAGAAGTTTTTACTTTCAAAAGCTTGCAATATCCTGGCCAAGTTCTAGGTTGCAATGTAGAAGCTGCGAAAGCCATCGAAGAAAAAGTCGATTGCTTTCTCTGCATTTCAGCAGGAGAGTTCTATGCAGCAGGCCTAGTTCTATTCACAGAAAAACCTGTTTTGAATCTGGATTTGGAGAGGAAGGAAATCAGAAGTCTAGAAGAATTCAAGCAAAAGGTTGAAAAGCTAATAGCATGGAATAAAGCTCAATTTGAAGATGCTAAAAAAATTGGAATTTTGGTCAGCTGGAAGAAAGGGCAGATAAAGCAAAGTTATTTTAAGCTAAAGGAAAGGCTTGAAAGGGAAGGAAAGGAAGTTTACTTGCTTGCTATGGATGAAATTAGTCCTGAAAAGCTAGAGGGTTTAAGGCTCGACTTCTTGATAAACTATGCTTGTCCAAGGTTGGGGATAGACGATTTGGCAAGGTTTAAAATACCCATGCTAAACTTCAGCTTTCTCGAAAAGAAATATTTAAATTCTTGAAGCTAGTATTAGATTTTATTGATGGGTATGGAGCTAAAAGTTTTGAAAAAGGAGGATAAGAGATTGGTCCTTGAGGTTCAGGGAGAAACCATAGGGTTTGTGAATGCCCTGAGGGAAGAGCTTTGGAATGATAGGAGTGTTTCGGAAGCAGCCTTTAGGAAAGAGCATCCTTATTTGGCTGAGCCCAAGCTAATAGTTAAGACTTCAAGAGGAGAGCCAGAGGTTGCTTTAGAAAAAGCTTGCGATAGGTTAATAGAAAAGTTAGGAGAATTTAGGGAAAAGTTTAAGGCTGAGCTTAAATCCTAGCATGTCTTGGTTCCGTATTTCTCAAAGAGTCCCTCCTTTACGTAAACAGGAACCAAATAGTCTGTTCTTGTAGCTAGAGCTAATGCATCGCTAGGCCTTGAATCTAGGCTTAAAACCTTATTTCCCTGCCTTAAAATTAATCTTGCAAAATAAGTGTTGTTTTTAAGCTCGGTAATCTTAACCATAAGAATTTTTATTCCATAATTCTTCAGGATATCATCAGCTAAATCATGGGTTAGGGGTCTGAAATATCTTATGTTGTTCTGTCCTCTAGCTATAGAAATTGCCTGAGACCTATCTACTATCATCCTTAACTCATAGCAATCAGAGTAAAATTTTACGATTCCTCTATCTTCTTCAACATCCAAACTAATAGAAACTTCTTTGAAGCCAGCCGTAGAAACTTGAGGGAAGAAGGCAATCGGTAGTTCAAGCTTAAGCCATGAAATATAAATGATTAGAGCGAGGATTAGAGTAAGGGAAAAGAATAGGAGCAAGTACAAGTATAATTTCTCATCCTTTTTAACCTTTCTTTTTCTTTTGACCACAATTAATTTTTAGATTTTTAAATTAATAATATGAGAATTTCGCAACAAATTTTTCCGAGGTGTGTAGTTTTAATAGCAAGCGTCGATAAAGAAGGAAGAGCAAACGTGATGACTGCAAGCTTCGTGATGCCAGTAAGCTTTGAGCCAAAGTATGTTGCTTTTTCTATCTCACCTTACAGGCATACTTTCAAGAACTTAAGGGAAACCAAAGAGTTCACTCTAAACCTAGTGAGTAAGGAAATGAAAGAAATGGCTGAGATTTGTGGAAGCTATTCTGGTAAAGAGAAAGATAAGTTTGAGTTAGCTAAGTTAACTAAAGCTAAAGCAGAATTTGTTAAAGCACCCCTAATAGAAAAATCTCCAATAAGCTTTGAATGTAGGGTTGAAGATATGAGAGAGTTTGGAGATCATTGGATAGTTGTAGGAAAGGTTTTGAAAGAGCATGTTAGAAGAGAGAATTTCATTCCTTTGTTGCATAAGAGCGGGGAAGTTTATATGGAAGCTAGAGAATTAAGCGAGTGATTCAACTACAGGCTTTTTATTTAGCTGAAACTCGCTGGCAGTAACCAAATTTTTTCCCAACTTTTTAGCAAGTTTCCAAACAGCTTTTGTACGCTCTCTAAACTTAGGCTCTCTAGGTAGATGATGGTCCCAAATCATGACCTTAAATTTAACTTTTTCAACAATCCTTCTCACATTTTCCAAGACTCTTCTAAAGTTAATTAGGTTTAAAGTATAGCCGAGCATGTAAGTCATGGGGCCATCAAGAATTAAATAAGTTGGATTTTCTTCTATTATCCAATCAGCATAATCCTCTATTATCGGTCCATTCAAGTCCGAAGAGTGAATTAACTTTTCTTTCCCTCGCTTAATAACAGTTGAAAAAACCCAACCAACCCTAGAATATTCTATTCCATGGAATAAGGGTTTTGTGAATTTAACCCTTGTTTTGCCCCTTTTAAATTCCTTGCCTTCTGGAAAGATTAGTTTAACCTGCTTGAACTTTCCTTCAGGAATAAGCTTAAAATTTTTCCATTTTTTCACCCTATTCAAAAACCATTTCTTCCCTTTCTTCATTAGCTCTTCCCTTCTTCTTTGATAATCTCCAAAATCTTTTTCTAAAGATTTTAATTCTTCAGCCGGATCTTCAAATTTTTTCTTAGCTTGCTTTTCAAGCTTAAGCTCTTTCTTTAGCAAGCTTGAGAAAAAATCGATTGCCCTTTCTCTTTGAGAATCATTTATGTATTCATTCGGATTCTTTGCAAACAAAACTTTATTCTCGTAGATTTTCTCGTCTCTTAAAAAATGATCCCAATGATAATGAGAAATGATAATCCAATCGGCTTGCTTGCTAGCTCTTTTAATTTCCCTTTCTCCTTTTAGCTTCCAATAAATCTTTTTTGAATAATTTGCAGGAAAAGAAGGATGCATTATAGCTATTCCAGGATCGATTAAAATCGAAACATCCTTTGTTTTAACCAAAGTACAAGAGCTTTTTGCACCAAAGGAATCGAACCAAATTAGCTTAAAATCTATTTGTTTCATCCAATAAAATTTTCTTTCTCTAAGCTTTTAATACCTTCAAGTCTTTTTCTTCGAGCACGCATTCTTCAGGTTTCTTGTCTGTTCTAATTCTTTGAAAGCTTGGAGCACGCATCTTCAAATCTTCGCTCAAATTCATGAATTTTATTTCAGCAACTATTCTTGGTTTAACCCAGCGAATTTTTTCTAGAATGGCTAGCTCTTCCTTAAACTCATCAAAAGGATTTTTATCGGTTTCTAATTTTTTGAGTAAAGGAGTAAGTCTCTTCAAATCCTCTTCGCTCCAACCGGTTCCTACGCGCCCTAAATAAATCAATTTTTTCTTATAGTAGATTCCGCAAAGCAAAGCACCAAAGTATTCTTCTCTCCATCCCTCACCTTTTGTATAACCGCAAATTATGCAATCCAAAGTTCTGAAAACTTTTATCTTGAGCCAATTCTTACTCCTTTTTCCGATTTCATACTTTGAATCCAATCTTTTTGCCATTATACCTTCCAAGCCTTTTCGCTTAACCTCTTCAAAAAATTTCTTTCCTTTCTCTTTCACCCAAACAGAAAGCAAAATTCTTTCACCTTCTTTAACAACTTTTTCCAAAATCTTTTTTCTTTCGATCAAGGGCAAATCTACTAGGTCCTTTCCATCTAGATGCAGAATGTCAAAAACTACAAAGGTTGCTGGCATTAGCTTCGAAAGCAATTCTATTCTTAGCTTGTTATCAACTTGCTCTCTTTCAGCTAATTTATAAAAGTTAGGCTTGCCTCTTTCAAAAACACAAATTTCTCCATCCAAAATAACTCTTCTTGCGTTTATTGATTTTAAAATTGCTTTGACTATTTCTGGATATCTCTTCTCGAAGAAAATTCCTCGCCTGTTTAAAAATTTAATTGATTTTTTCTCCAAATCTATGTAAGCAATAGTTCTTGTTCCATCAAATTTTATCTCATAAGCAAAATCTCTGGAGTCAAATGGCTCAGAAAGGAAAGCAAGCATAGGTTCAATTTTTTGGTCCCAGAGACTCATAATTTAAAATAATCTTTCTCTATTTAACTAGCTTTGGCTTCAACCTTTTTCTTCTTTTTCTTTTCCACAGCTTCGACGCTTGCTTTCAAAGCTTCCATCAGGCTTTTTACTTCCTCAACCTTTTCAACCTCTACCTTTATTTCCTTCCCTTCAGCCTTAGCTTTAATTAACTTCATCAAAGCTTCTGTATAACTATCTTTAAACTTACCCAAATCAAATTCTTTTTCTGTAAGCTTTGCTATTAGAGCTTGAGCAAGCTTAAGTTCTTCCTCTCTTACCGTAACCAAATGCCTTAGTTCGCTAAACTCTTCTATATCCTTTACCTCGCTCAGATAATGCAAGATATGCATGACCAAACCTTTTTTGTAAGCTCTCAAGGCTACCAGATATTCTTTGTTTCTTATAACTACCTTTCCAATAGCAACTTTATTAGCTACCCTCAAAGCTTCAACAAACAAAGAATAAGCTTTAATTCCTGTTTCTTCAGGTACAACATAATAACTTTTTTCTAGATATAAAGGATCTATTTGAGAAGCGTCGACAAACTCTTGAATCTCTATAGCCTTAGTCGTTTTTAACCTAAGCTTTTCCAAATCTTCCTTGCTAATTATCACATACTTATCCTTAGCTATTTTATAACCTTTTTCCAAATCTTCATAAGCAACTTCTTTATTACACTTGGGGCACCATCTTTTATGGATTATAGGAGTATGACATTCTTTATGTAAATTGTTGAAAGAAATTGCTTTAGATTCTACTGCCTTGTAAATTTTTATTGGTATGTTAACCAACCCAAATGAAATCGAGCCAGCGAATATAGCCTTTGCCATAAGCTCACATTTTCATTATTCAAGTTATAAAATTTATTTTTAACTTTTTTGCAAGTTTTATCACTTCTTCAAATTCTTCCCTTGTTAACCTTCTGTTTATATCTATATGCTGGCTAGCTCTAAATTCAGGCCTATACTGATCCATCAAATTTACAATACATTTCTTCCTAATCTTTCTAGCAATCCATTTTAAAATAGGTTTACTGCAACACTCTAGATGATTTGGTAAAACTAAATGTCTTATAGTAATTTCTGCTTGTTTGCTAGCTATTAAATGATTTCTCGAAACTATTTCAAAATAATTTTCAACTTTTGAAAGTCTTTTTGCGCATTTGTCATTACCATACTTAAAATCTGGTAAATACAAATCAACTACACCGTCTAAAATTTCCATGGTTTTTTTACTCATGTAAAAATTAGAATTCCAAATTACGGGAACATTAACTTTGCAAGCTTTCAATGCTTCTAAAATTGGAAGTAAGTTTGGTGTTGGTTCCCCGCCTACAAAATTAACATTCCTTGCACCCTCTCCTCTTCTTCTTTCTATGAGCCTAGCCAATTCATTTGGTGTTATAGGATAACCTTCTTCAAACCATTGGCTTATAGTCCAGTTTTGGCAGTATTGGCAATGAAAATTGCAACCCATGAAAAAAATTGTATGGCTTGGAGAAATGTGAAATTCCTCACCTAAATGAATAAATTCAGAAGAGATTAAACAAGTATTTCCTACTCTACACTCTCCTTTTTCTCCTTTTAACCTATTTACATGACATTTTCTTTCACACAGCTCACAATTTTTTAAAACATCTTTTGTTAAGATAATTTTCAAATCAAGTAATGAAAATCTTGGAATTTCTAAATCTTTAATATCTAGCTTACCCTTATCTATAAAGGCTTTTGTTTCATAGAACTTTTTCATTAATTTTTTATGCTCTTTCCATAGTTCAATTTCACTTAAACTTTCATCGAACTCAAAAACTATTCTTTTTGTTATTTGGAATCTCGCTGGCAATTCATCTTTAACAACTTTTACATATCTTGGTAAAATTTTTTTAACTAAAGGATCTTCCAAAGCTCTTAAGCAATCAGGCCTAATTAAATACCATTGCCACATAATTAATTTTAGCTTATAGAAGCTTTTATTAAACCATTAAACAAAGGAGCTGGTCTTAAGGGCCTAGATTTGAATTCTGGGTGAGCTTGGGTAGCTACAAAAAACTTATGATTAGGCAGCTCAATAAATTCAACAAGCCTTTCGTCTGGAGAAATGCCAGAGAAAACTAAACCATTAGTTTGCAAAATTTCATGAAATTCTGGATTCACTTCATATCTATGCCTATGTCTTTCTTCAATTTTTTCCTTTTCTCCATATAGTTTCCAGACTAATGTCCCTTTCTTTAAGATGGCTGGATAACTTCCCAAGCGCATGGTAGCCCCATATTTTGATTTTTCTAAAATTTTCTTTTGTTCAGGTAAAATGTCAATAACTGGATAAGGTGTGTTAGGATTAAACTCTGTAGAATTTGCTTTTTCTAGCTTACAAACATTCCTTGCAAACTCAATTACCGCTAATTGCAAACCTAAGCATAAACCAAGAAAAGGTATATTATTTTCTCTTGCGTATCGAATTGCTAAAATCTTCCCTTCTATTCCAGTTTTCCCAAATCCACCTGGTATGATTATACCATCCGCAGAATCTAAAATAGAAAGTTTTTCCCTTTTATTTTCAAATTGTTTTGAATCTATCCAAACTATTTTCGGTTTTCTATCGTTTGCCCAAGCAGCATGCTTAACAGCTTCTATTACTGAAATGTAAGAATCTAAAAGTTGGAAAGAACCAATATCAAAATATTTTCCGACTATACCAATTTTAACCTCCTTCTCCAAACTTTTAATTCTTTCTATAAACTCCTTCCATTCCTCAAGCTTAGATTCTCTTTTTTCTAATCCTAATTTCTCTAAAATTCTTTCTCCAAATCTTTGCTCATCAAAGATTAAAGGCAATTCATAAATATTTCCTATATCAGGACTCGAAATCACATCAGCTTTTGCAACATTGCAAAATAAAGCAATCTTTTCTTTCCTTATCTCATCTATTGGCTTTTCCGACCTACCGACTATAAAATCTGGCTGAATGCCCATTGATAACAAATTTCTAACTGAAATTTGAGTTGGCTTGGTTTTTTGCTCTTTTATATGCTTGGGTATTGGCAAATAGCTTACATGTACATACAAAACCTTTTCTCCTTCAAATTTCATTTGCCTAGCTGCTTCTATGAAATAAGCATTCTCATAATCTCCAACAGTTCCTCCAATTTCAACTAAGACAAAATCAGCTTTTGATTTTTCAGCAATTGATCTAATCCTTCTTTTTATCTCATCAGTTACATGAGGGATTAGCTGAACAGTTTTTCCCAAATATTTTCCTTCTCTTTCATTTTTAATAACTTGCCAAAAAATTTGACCAGAGGTTATATTATTCTCTTTTGGAATGTTTATATCCAAAAATCTTTCATAATGTCCTAAATCTTGGTCTATTTCTCCTCCATCCTCAGTAACCCAAACTTCACCATGTTCTGTTGGTCTTAAGGTGCCTGCATCAAAATTCAAGTAACCATCTATTTTAATTGCTGTAACTTTAAAACCTTTAGATTGCAAAATTTTACCGATAGAAGCAGTTGTAACGCCTTTTCCTAAACCGGATAGAACACCACCTGTAATGAAAATGTAATATACCATATGATATCTAAAGTTTTGAAGAAACTTAAAATTTTTCTATCTTCTTTTTTTCCAAATTCTCCACATTTTTGTCCAAATTTTCTTTTGCCAATGGGCTCTCGCTCTTTTTAGAGCATGCCTAACATGAAAAAACCTTCTTTTTATTTGCATACTATCATTTATAATAAGCATTTAAGACTTTAACTATAAGATAGTCTGCACCTGATTGCAAGGTATAAAGCACATCATATTCAACAAAAGTTGAATTCACATGGACTAAAGCTTCAGCTTTTGCTAAATGATCACCTTCTCTTACAAGTTCTGAATAGCCATTTCCATAAGCTGACTCAGGAATGTCGTCCAGAATGATTGAGCTATCACTCGGTGTAATGTTTGCATTAGTTTCTTTAAAGATAATCGATTTGATGTTATTCTTTGTGTTTATAGGCTCAAAATTATTTCTATCTCCGACTTTTTGAAGGAGAATCTTTAGAATTTCGTTTTCTAGGACTAGTTCATCTTTCCCATCTTTATCTACGTCGGCTTCATAAGCTTTAGCATTTGCCCCGCAAGTTAGCAGTAAATTATTTTCTCTCAAGTAAGTTCCGGGTTCCATAGTACCGTACTTTATAGGGAAGGAGAATTCGATCGTATTCGTCTTCTCGTTGACCCTATAGACACCATCCGAAACTTTCAGCTGAATCTTCCTCAAAGACCCAGAGCCTTGGGAGGCAACTTCACGAACGATTTCGTCTATTAGCTTCATGTTGTAGGTTGCTTCCGAGATTATGTTAGATTCTTTAACTTTGTTGATCAAATCGTTTCCTATCGAAAGAACTAAAGCTATACCTGCTATTAGGATGAAGATGATTAAAGCTGTTGAGATGAATGGACTAATACCCTTTAACATCTTCTCACCTCGACTATGGGTTTATAGCTTTCGCTTATACCAACTTTCTCTATGCATAGATTATGGGTGCCCTTCGAAAACGTAAAGTTTCCCCTTATTTGAATTCTATCATACCTTGCTAAAATCTCAAAAACGTAGCCTGAAAATGGGTATGCGAAGCTTGTGAAGGCCTTGGAGGGGATCGTCTGATCTTCAACCAAATACATTTTATCATCTATCAGCTGACAGTCTCCTTTAGTAAACGGTATTAGGAGGCTTGAACCATCGAGCTTTTGCTTTAATTCGAGGGTATAGTTCGTAAGGGAAGAGTTTGCAGAAAAGTTTAGGTAACTCAACCTCGATTTAATGTACGAATGAACCAAGCCAGATACTAACCCTCCTGAAAATTCGGTTTTATCGTAAGCGCAAACGTAGGCATGGGTAAGTTCAAACGGATAAACTATCCTCGTCACGTTCAAATCGTCCACACTCTCGTTATAACTTCCTACTCTGTATACGTCATTCGCTTTTGTACTTCCTAAGTGGAAACTAAGTCTATACCTAACATAACTTGGACGGTAGGTACATACACCATTCACGCAAATCTCATATTCACTACACTTATTACCGCAAGAACCACAATTCTCATGATCCGTACTCAGATCCGCTTCACATCCATCAGTTGCATCTTCATTACAGTTTGCATACCCTGAAGGACAAGCTATACAGCTACCGCTTGAGCAATAAGAAGCATTTCCACAATCCTCGGAAAGACAGTGAGTGGCGTCACAAAGGTTGTTACAACTACTTCCAGCGCATATATCACAGCTATAGTATCTTATATTATTTCCTGCGCCACCGCAACAATCCGATGGCCTCGAACATTCACATCCATCTGATGTATCCAAATTACAGTCTTCATAATTAGGTTTGCAAGTATAGTCACATTGATTTTGAGTTATGCTACAATAACCACTCCCTCCTGCACACTCTCCAGCAGCACATTGACAATCATGGCCTCCTTCTGGATCTAACACACAATTGACTGTGCTTGCCGTAGCATTAGGTCTCGAGGGGCATGATTTATCGCAGGCATCTTCCACGCATTCCCATGTCTTTTCTGTCCCACGGCACGGTTGCTCAGACCCCTTACACGAATAACTACTATCAGAAAGAGAGCAAACCCCTTCTTCGGTCCAACTAGTCCTGTCAATCCATCCAAAGTTTGTATCAACTTTCTCCCCTCTCTTGAAAGATTTTGTATAAAACATCAGGCTAACTTCTCTATGCCTAGGACCTGAAGTAATGATTAGTCTATAAGGAGTTTCTTCATCATTTTCCCACCAAAAGTCCAGAGCCCGATGAGACACGTTATCATAGAGTCTATAGTGTTTTATATCTAGATCGTCGAAACTCAAGTTTAGGTATTCGTCTAATGGAAATTTTCTTATTTTTCCGTCATGCTTAACCTGAATCTCATCGTTTTGTTCATCATTCCCAACCTTTATCTCATCAACAACCCAACCATAGTAAAAATCTGAAATTTCATCTCCCATATTCTCCAAACTTAAGCTTATATTGATCCTGTCATAGTCGTTAGCTAAGAAGTATCTTAATTTAATCAGAAATGAATGATAGCCATCCGAGTAAGATGCAGCTCCACTCAATTCAGCAAAGGTATGGCTCTCGTCTGTGCTATTAGTCCAAGTAAAGTTCAATGCATCAAGACATTTTTTTACGTATTCATTTTTCTCGTAATAATCTTCATTCCGAAACCAAAAGCAAAGCATGTTATGAGTCCAATAGTTTTTGTAGTAATTTGTTATTTGAAACCCTGTGTCATTAATAAAATAACTATCGAAATTGTTCCAAATGCGGAAAACATTTCCTACCTTTTCTATCCTAGTTTGCTTCTCCTCTGAGATTTTATCCTTACCATCTTGGTGAAAAGGAAGGCTAGCCTCAACCGATAAATCTCTACGAAAATAGATGAAAGGTTTAGCCAAATTTTCTCCTGAGTTCCTAATTCCTCCTATAAAATAAGGATTGAATGTTGAGACGCTCATGCCATCGTTCTGTACTAAATTGTCCAAACTGGACGTGAAAGTTTTTGCGAAAAATTCTCTCTGAAAATTTTCCAGAATTTTTTCTTTAGGACCAAGGATTTCAGTAAGATTTGCATTCAGCCTAAGGATAAAGATAGTAACCATGATAGTACTCGCTACTAAAAAAATTTGTTTTTCCTTCATTTAACCTCCCAAAGATGGACTACAATTTCTGGGCCTAAATTCATCCATATCTTCAACTCGATCGTAATCAAGTTAGTAGTCAATTCCCAATCTCCTGGCATATGTCTCAAGTAAACTATGCTTTTCAAACTTCAGGTTTATCTTCATACGCTCGTTTCAAGGTACTTGAACTTTTTTCCAATCTTTTTTATCTCTATCTAAAATTTAATTTTTCGAAATAAAAATCCTGTTCTTAATCGTTCAAGTTGTATGCTACCTTAATCTTATCTCTCTTCTCCAACCCATCTTTTTCTATCCCTAAATCAAAAAACCCGATGAACTTACTTTTGTTTATTCCCACAGGAATTAAAATTTCTTCCGTCCTATTCTCATAACTTGTGTTGTAGAAGATTTTTAGGGTATAGTTGACGGTAGAGCTTGTGTTAAAGATAAAGCTAGTCTCTACTTGCTGCCCATCTCCTACGGAACTAAAGTTTTTTGATGAATTGTCGTAGCTAAAAGTTAGGTTAAGCTTCTCTATGCTCGTTCCGAGCAAGTTAAAAATGCTTACGTTCAAGCTAATGTTAGAGTTTGGGGTAACGTTTGGATAATAAATTTTTGCTAAAAAAGCGTTGAGTTCTACGGATCTTGATCTAAAAGAATTTCGTGCAAATTTTAAGAATTCGTTCAAGTTTTCAGAAATATTCTCTATTCTGGGAGAAGATATTTGAACAGTTTTTAAAACTTCCTCCTTCAAGTTTTGAAATTCTAAGCTTTCTATACCATAGGATTCTCGAAACTCGAAAACATCGAGTTGCTTGACTAGAAAGAAAAAGAGGATTAGGATAAGGGAAAGGATGATGAATGCTTGTCCTTTCATCTAAATCACCGTATATAAACGATTACTTGCTTCGGATCGAATTTTTTAACGTCCCCGGCTACCAAATAGGTTATGGAAACAGATTCTGGCATGGAAGTTTTTCCGCAATCGGTCGAGCAAATCACAACTTCTAGCTCAAATTCTGGTAAGAGCTCTCTCAGTTTTTTTTCCAAACCTTTTGTATCATTCTGAAGCACATAACCTCTGAGCTCATTAGTTTTGTCCAAACTCTTGAGAGAATTGAAGGCTTTGGTTAGTTTTTCCTCCTCATGACTTAAAAAACTTTCGTAAGGCTTAAAAACAAAGATGAAGACTGTTGCGAGCAAGGATATTGCAACTATTGCTTCTAAAGTCCTTAGCATTCATTCACCCATTTCAAAGTAAAAATCATAATCTCCCAAGACTTGAGAAACTTGTTCGTATTCAAGCCTTCTTAGAGCTTCTAGCTTTGAAACAGAAATCGTAAAAGTCTTTTCTTCTGGCAGAATATGGATGGTGAAGTTTTGGGCGACAGAAGGTTGTAAGGAGTAGTTTGCCGGTAGGATTCCTGTATCGTCTGAAAAATAAACCCAAAAAACCTTTTCTTCATAAGCTTGGAAGCTTGAGTTAAAGAGTAAGGTAGCATTCTTCAGGTATTGGCTGGAGCAAAAATTTTGGTCGTAGAGCTGGAAGGGTATTTCACTCTCATTTTCATAGACTCTTACCGTATTGTTCCATGTTTTGTTTAGGCAAGAGGAGTCGAACTCTATAGAAATATTAATCGTGGCATTCCTCGAAGTTCCGTTGTTTTCTTTAACCACTATGGGAATTTTATAAAGCTCTGTTTGCAACCCAATTTTTACTGGTGCAATGTTAATCTTTTCCCAATTCGGTGGTATACCTTTTCCGCTGAATAGATTGTGAAAAATGCTATATGCCATCTCTCTTTCTGTTGAACTCAAAAGATAGCTCGTGGAGACTAGCCTATGACTTATTAGGTAAGAAATTAAAGAGGAAAAGAATATTAGGAAAATTCCTACACCAACTGCAAAATCAATCTGCCAGCTCATCTATTTAATATTAGTAATTTCAGCTAGAATATTATAATTTCCTATTAGGATAGCATCTAAAACCTTGCCGTTGAGGTTAAGCCTGTAGTACCTAAGCTTAGAATCTTTTCCATTAACTATCTTCCCTTCAGCTAATGTATTGATGTTGGGAACGCTCAATTCAACCTCTATTCTAGGGTCTTGAAGAGTTTTTGCAACTATTTTTATTCCTCCACTTTCTATTCTAGCCTCGAGCTCCTTGCCTTCTGAGCTAACATCTGAAATGCTTACCCATATCGGATTCGGATTCACGAGGAAAATTTCGTAGTTCCTACCCCTTATGGTTTCTGGGAAGTTAAGCTCGGCTTCGTACAATAAAAGACTCGAATAATTTTCCGGTTCTGCATAACTTCTTTGAGCTAGCCCATACGCTTTAACCATCTCTTTTGAAAGCTTGAAAGAAAGATACTCAAGCTCACTCTTTATTTCACTGCCTAACCAATTCCTATAGAGAGAGATTGAAAGCGAGTAAATGGATATTAAAACTATTAGGCTAAGAAAAGTAGCTAGGATAAAATCTAAAAATTTTGCCTGACCTTTGCCCATATTTAAAATTTATTAGCTAATAAAAAGAAAATTTAAGTAAGAGAGCATGAAGGGCATATCGCCTCTGGTTGCAGCTGTCTTGCTCATAGCAGCTACCATGAGCATAGCAGGAATTTTAGCTTACTGGGCAGCAAGCTTTGTAAGAGAAAGAACAACAACTATGGGGAATGAAACAACAACTTTGGAAAGATGCACAGGAGCAAACTTTGGAATCTTACTAAATACTTTTAACGCGACAGGAAATAACGAGTTGACCATAATTCTAGAGAATAAAGCAAACTATCCAGTTTATATAACCGGGATTTCGTTCATCTGGCCAAATGGTACTATTCTAACGAATTCAACTCCCTTAACTTTGAATGTAGGCGAGACTTTCAAGTCTTATACAATAACCCATGCAAACGGAAAGCCAATCGAGCCTTCAACCACATGGGATTGTGATAGGTATATAATAACTACGGATTGTCCAGGATTGTCTAAAGAACATGCTTGCGACTGGTAGAGCAAATGAAAGGTATTTCTCCATTGGTTGCGACAGTCCTATTAATAGCTTTTGTAGTTTCGGTAGCAGGAATTCTAAGCATTTGGCTCAATTCTTTAACAGTTTCAACCACTCAACTAGTTGGGGGCGAAGCTTCTACAGCGATAACTTGCTCTTATGGCGGGATAAAACTTTCTGATTTATCTTTTTCCAACGGTTTTTTAACAGGAGGTATAGAAAATACAGGTTCCATAACCTTGGGAAACCTAAGTTTGCAAATAATTTATCAAAATCTAACTGCCCAAAGGATTTACTTATGCTTACAAGCTGGAGTAGCTAAAAGTTGTAGCGCGGCAACTCTTTCTCTCTTCCCAAGAGATTTGGTTTATTTCAATGTTTCCATTTCAAGCAATTATGATAAGATAAGGGTTTTAACTAACTGTACTTCTGTTTACTTTGAGGCCGAGAGAAGCGATGTTAGCTAGCGAGCATATAGATTAAAATTCCTACTACCATCATAAAGATACTATGCTTTAATCCAGTTATTACCGCACCCTCAGCCATTTTTCCAACGCTTAAGCCTGCGAAAAAGCCTTGGATTAAAATTATGTTCCTGAAGATGGTTTCATATTCTCCTATTAGCTCTTCCTTTGAAACCTTTACTCCAAGCACTTCCTTTCCTGTAGCTTCTGTAAGGCTTGGAATGAGGAAAAGCTTCAAGCCTATGATTACGGCAAGAAAAACAAAAAATATTATGTAACCGGTGATCATTTGAGAATGTAAATAAAGCTTTCTTTCTTCTCTCAATTTTTCTGTTTCTAAAGCTGTTGCTCTCAAAGCATCTAAAGTATCGGAAAGGTTTCCTCCAAACTCATGGCTTTCTATTATCGAAGAAACTATCCTTCCTATGAGCTTTGATTTGACTTGCTTCGAAAAATTGAGCAAGACTTTTTCTAAAGGAATACCCCATTCAAGCTGAGAGCTCATTTTTTTTACAAAAGGAGTTAAACTTTTATAATCGTTATCAGCTACTGTTTTTAAGGCTACTGGAATGCTCATCCCACTTCTTATTGCCTGAACAAAATCTCTTAAGAAAACATGGAACATTTCTTCTATTTCCTTAATTCTTTTATGTTCTTTATATCTTGAGATTAAAAGGGGAACAAAAAGCAAAAGGAGTGAAAGGAAGTTGAGGAAATAGAAGAGGTTTTCATGAGCTTGGAAAAAAAAGAAGTTTATTAAGAAAATTGGAAAAAAGATAGCTAGCCCAATTGCTAAATCTTTAACCCATTCAAATTTCAACCTCAACCCCTCTCATGAAGAGTAGGAATGCGATATTTATAGCTGGGATAATCCCATAAACGCTAAGCTTCATTAAGGATAAGATGCTAAAGCCTGAAATGGTTGGCTGGATCATGTACATTACTGCAAAAAGAGAGATTAAGAAAAGGGGTGCAGCAATCAAAACCCCTGTGTAAAATTCTGCGTAAGTAGATAATTGCTGCAAGAATTTCTCTCTTTTAATTCTCCATTCGAACAAAGCCTGCTCTCCAGCATTCTTTAAGTATTCCTTAATATTTCCTCCACTTTCGGTAGTCGAGATAAACCCAAGCAATACTTGTCTTAGCTGAGGGGAAGGAGTTCTCTTCGCAACTTCCCTAGCTGCGCTCAAAGGATCCAAACCAAATTCTTCTATGTTCCTAACTATTTTCTTCATCTCTTTCGCAACCTCCCCATATTCTTCGAACTGGCTTATAAGCTTGAAGATCAAATAAGGGGGAACTCCGGATTCTGCTATAGAGCCCATGTGAATTAGGACAAAGGGCAAATTTGTTTCTATGTTCTTTTTTCTTTGACTAACTACTTGATATGGATAGAAAAGAGCTAGGAAAAAAGAAATGAGGAAAACTATAAGAGGGATGAAGGCAGAATAAACCAAAACTAGCAAGGGATGGAAATTCAAGAATTTAAGAATCAGGAATGCTAGGGGAAAGGAGAGCAAGGCTGCTATAAAAGCAAGGAAGAGAGAAAGGCTGAAATAAGTTCTGTAAGGTATTTTTATATCTGCCTTTTGCAAGCTTTCCCTTAAGAAATTAAAGGATTTGGAATACTTGTCAGCAAGATTTCCGAATAAGCGGGTAGCAAAACTCTTAAGCGAGAGCATGTTCTTCCCTTACTATCTTGTAACCCAACATTTCAAGGAAGGTTTTCTTTTCAAGCTTTTTAGGCTTAACTTCAGCCCTAATAATCCTTTCCTTCATAAGCTCGCTTACTTTTTCTGGATCTTTATAGTAGAGGTGAATAAACCTAGCAACTTCATCATAATCCTTTATTCCATTCTCTAAAAGCCATTCAAGGAATTTTTTTCTTCTCCTTATTTCTTCCAATTCTTTTTCTAGCTCAGCACCTTTAAGCAAAGCAAATCTTTTAACCTTTATGCTTTCATTAACCCTTTCATATTTATCCAAAGCAGGGTTCCATCTAAAGACAATGTTTGTTTTCACTTCCCCTGTTCTTGGGTCTACAGATTCTATTTCAACCACTTCTCTAATCCTTCTGGCAGATT
>CAZICS010000002.1:0-3745 GCA_964537835.1 uncultured archaeon
CAATTGGTTTATCTGATGCTCTCGCTTCTGGAATAATTTGGAATGTAAATTCTTTACCAGCTACCAATCTTCCGGCAGAAGGGAATTCTGAAATAACTCAGTATAACATCTCAATTTCAATAACAGGCTCTTGTACAGTCAACTTATACATTAAGGCTAACGACGAGTTAACTAGCAATGGTTACAAGATTGGAATAGGAAATGAGACTTACTGTTACAATACTACTGACCCAACAGTTCCTGGAATAGATTGCTATCAGCTAGATACAGATTATCAAGGAAATCAAATAGGCTCAAACTTAGCGGATGGTTCCCATGTTTATTTAAAATTTTATCTTGATGTTCCAGCTGGTCAACCGCCAGGTAATTATAATAACACTATTTCTATCAAAGGTGTTAAATCTGGTGAGCAGCCATAAAAATTTTAAAGTCGAAAAATTAAATTTAAGATAAGGTGGATTGATGATAAAAGAAATTGTAATAGAGTTAGCAAGCATACTTCTACTAGCTTTAACGTTGGTAAGTGCTCAACAAGAGCAAACAACTATTTCAAACGTTACGGTTAATAAATATGTTGCAATAGGGCTTTCAACAAACCTTACAGAAGGAATACTTTTTGGCACTTTAGACCCAGGAACGAGTGATAACAACGCTACCCATAATTATGATGGTCCAGGAGGGGAAACAACCTATTGGGTGGCAATTTCTTCAGACTCAAACGTTAACGTCGATATTTGCATAAAGGACAATGCTCCATTAACAAGGTCAGGCGGTTCTGAAACAATACCTAATTCTAATTATACATGGAACTGCAGCACTTCAGCAACAGCTCCAGCTTTGCCCGGAACAGCTATTTCAACCAGCTACGCAAAAACAGATTGTACAGGAATTGGAGGAGGAAATAACGCATACTTTAGGTTTTGGTTGGACATCCCAGCTGGCCAAGTACCTGGAGACTATAATAACACAGTCTATTTCAAAGGTGTAGAGGCTGGACAGAGTTGCTGATTAGAGGTGGACTAATGCAAAAATTCTTACTTTCCTTACTTTTATTCATAATTTGGTTAGCCTTTTTACCCATAGTTGAAGCTACAGTTGGCGTTGGAATAAAATGGAAAACTGAATCAGAGATTGTTAAAGAAGGTTCAAGGGTATGCATAACCTATGGTTTATACAATCCTTTTGACGAGGATGTAATGGGCTTCCTTAAAGCTACTAGAGATCTCGAAAATATATCAGAAGCAGAAGAACCAAAATTAATTCCAGCGGGCACAGATTCTGAGCATGCAATCCCTACTCAAATATGTTTTACCATACCAAAAGTTTACAAGGAAGATTGTCTTCTTTTCGGATATTTCTGCGAAAGGAAATGTGAAGAAGAGCAAGTTGTTTTTGAAGGTGAAGTTGTAGCCGCTTATCAACTCAAAGGTATGGAAGGAACTGGCTCAGTCACAGGAAGTTCTTTTGCCGTTCCATTAAGGCTTTTGGTTGAATGTGAGCCTATGAAAAGAAATTTAACTCCTTTATACTTCTTAATAGCTTTGGTAGTATTGCTTATCTTGTCAATCATTCTAAGAAAAAGAATTAAATAGGATATCCATGAGAAAGATAGGTTTAATATTTTTTTTATTCATTCCTTTAGCCTATGCAATAAACACACCTTCTAGCACAACTATTGCAGAAAAGACATGCATTCTTAATGCTTCTCCTCCATCAATCTTTCTCTACATTCCTCCTAATTCAACCCAAGCATCTTCTTTTTTTGTAAAAGCGGAGTATCCAGGAAATTTGGGTTTAAACGTAACCCTAAATAAAACTGGTGAAATTAAAGACTGGATAAGCTTGGAAAAAGAAAAGGTCGAACTAGCTCCTGGAGAAACTAAAGAAGTCAAGTTTAATGTAACTTCAAATTCAAGCTTAGGCTTGTTTAAAGGTGGAATAAATTTGACAGCGGACGAACAAAACTTTTTCATTAACCTTACAATTAATGTTACAGAAAATGTCGGAAGGGTTAATGTTTCTGTAAGGGATATAGTAGGGAATTTGGTCGAGGGTGCAAGTATTTTCCTTTGGATGAACAGTTACTTAAAAGATTCTGGTTCTACTGATGAGCTTGGCATTTGGGTTTCTAAATGGCAAGTAGAAGGTAATTATAGTATAGAAGTAGCTAAGGCTGGTTATTTAACCAAAACCCAAAATGTTACAATCCTAGCTGGAAAAACTGTAAGCGTTTCTATAATTTTAGAACCAAGGGGTGCACCTATCTTAGACGTTTCTCCATCTTTCATCTCAGAATCAGCTTATGTGGGTGATAAAATAACAAAAATCTTAATCATATCCAATAAAGGGGATATGGTTTTGGATGATATAGAAATTTTTAGCGATGTAGCTTGGATAGCTTTCAATCAAGATTTTATCGATTATCTTCAACCAGGTGAAAGTCAGTTAATTTATGCTTATTTGCTCGCGAACTCTCCAGGAACTTTTTCTGGAAACATATTTGTGAATAGTGCGAATGATGGAAATCTAACTATTCCTGTAATTCTTCAAGTTGCTTCAAGACTCCCTATCTCTTTTCCTTCTATAAGCTTACCTTCCTATCCTGTAAAAAAAGAAAAAGGAATAGAAATAGTAGAGTATCCAAGAGAAATTAACGTATCCCAAGGTGAAGTAAAATTATTTTCTGTTAAGGTAAGGAATAATGGAACCGAGAGTTTAGATGCAAAAATCTTGTTCGAAACTTCTTTCAGAACAAAAATTTCACCACTTTCTCTTAAACTTTTACCAAATTCATCTCAAGTTTTTTTAATCGAACTAAGAATACCATCCAATGCAAGATTAGGGGAGCATAGACTAACTTTAAAAGCAGTTGGGGATGGGTGTTTTGACGAGAGAATAATTAAAGTGAATGTGTTTCCTAGAAGAGAAGAAAAGGATGAGTTAAAAAATGAAATTACTGAATTACGAAAGTTAATCGAAAAAATTTGGTTAGAAGCTCTAGAAGCAGGCACAAAAGGATATAATATCACAAAAGTTCTAGATTTTTTAAACAAATCAAAAGCTTCAGTTGAGCTAAGTGAATCTTTTTTGGAAAGCGATGATATTGAAAATTCTAAAAAATATTTGGAAGAAGGAAGGATATATCTAGAAAAAGCCGTGGTGGAGCTGTCTCGAATTAAATCAGTCGAGCTAAAGATTAAATATGTGCCGTTTGAGTTCTATATTCTTATTTTTATTCTTTTATCCTCTCTTGGAATCCTTGCTTTCATAACTTTTCTATTGAAAATAAGGTATGAAAGAAAGATTAGACTGCTTTCTTTTTTCAAAAAGAATGGAAGAAATAAGGAGCAAACTTTTAGAGCTGGAGAGAAAACTCGAAAAATTAAAAGAAAAATTTAGGTAAATTACTAATCTTTTTAAAAGGACTTGTTAACAAAATTGAAATATGGAAAAAGAGGAATCAAGAAAAATAGTTTTAACCCTTGCTCTCGCTTCTTTTCTGAATGATTTTGGTTCGGACATGATCTATCCCATTTGGCCTTTGTTTGTAACCAAAGTTCTAAAAGCAAACATGGCAGCGCTTGGCTTGCTAGATGGCTTAGGCGATGCTATAGTTTCAATTTCTCAAGCAATCTCTGGCTGGCTTTCCGATAAGCTAAGAAAAAGAAAAGTTTTTGTCTGGTTTGGCTATTTGCTCGCTTCATTCTCAAGAATAGGCTATGCTTTTTCCAAAGCTTGGTACCAT
>CAZICS010000002.1:3845-76403 GCA_964537835.1 uncultured archaeon
TTTGCTCGCTTCATTCTCAAGAATAGGCTATGCTTTTTCCAAAGCTTGGTACCATTTAATTCCATTCAAAATTTTGGATAGGTTTGGGAAGATAAGGGGTTCGCCGAGAGATGCTATGATAGCTGATGTTTCTACTAGGAAGAATAGAGGGAGAAACTTTGGTTTTTTAAGAGCTATGGATAATTTAGGAGCAGTTTTCGGCATATTAGCTTGCATCTTTCTTTTTCCAATTTTAGGCTATAGAAACATATTCTTGCTCGCTTCCTTACCTTCTCTTGTAGGAGTTATTCTAGTTTTAATCTTGATTAAAGAAAAGAAAGTAAGGAAAATCTTCAAGAAATTTTCGTTCAAATTCATTTCATCCAACTTCAAACTTTTTCTTCTTTCGACTGCTTTATTTTCTCTTTCCTTTTTCAGCTATTCTTTCTTGCTAGTATTCGCAAGAGATTTTGGCTTTGAACCTGCTCTTATCCCAGTTTTATACTTAACCTTTACTCTGTTCGCTTCCCTTTTTTCTTTGCCTTTCGGAAAGTTGGCCGATAAAACTTCAAGAAAGCTTGTTTTAATAATTTCAATAGTTCTCTTTCAGCTAATATGCTTGGGTTTTATTCTCGCAAATTCTTTACTCTTCCTCTACCTTCTTTTTATAATTTATGGCTTGCATCTAGGGGCTAGAGTGCCCGTCCAAAAAACATTCGTTTCTGAATTAGTTCCTGCTAGGTATAGAGCAAGCGCTTTAGGAATTTTTCAATTGGTTGCTGGCTTATGCCTTTTGCCCTCTTCTCTAATAGCAGGTATCCTATGGACGATTTACGGAAGAATTGCACCATTCATTTTTTCTCTCATTCTCAGCTCTCTTTCCTTAATTACCCTTCTTTTGGTTAAAGAACGCTAATCTCTTTTGAGCTTCTTATTAACCATTTTCAAGATTCTTTCACCCAATTTTTTTGCATTATCTATCGCTTCTTTATCCTTCTCAATTTCACCCTCTTTAAAAGCATAGCCAATGACGCCAGGTATTTTAATCAGTCTTAGCCTTGAAAAATACTCTTCTATTTCACTTATAGCTGCTCCTAGTCTTCTTCTCCCTACAACAACATAGCTTCCTATTTTTCCTTCAAGTTTCCCTTTTCTGAGAGGCCATGTCCTTTCCATAAAAGTTCTAAGCCTTGAAGCAATACCTCCCATGTGCGAGGGTGTAGAAAGTATTATTACGTCTGCTTTCTCAAGTTTTGGATATATTTTTTGCATATCATCTTCTATTACACATTTCCCACTCTTCTCACAAAAATAACATCCTTCGCATGCTCTAATCTCAAGATCCTTCAAGAAAATTTTTTCTACTTCAAACTCCTCTTCTAAAACCTTTAGTACAATCTCCAGTAAATAAGCGGAATTTCCATTCTTATGAGGCGAGCCAATTATTCCTATTGCTCTCATTCTATCCCAACTTTTTAACCTCGCCTTTAGGTAAGATTACCAAGGGTCTTGATTCTACCAAAGCTTTGACAACTTTTTTTCTTGCATTCTCAAGCAACCTCCATATAGTACCGCGAGAAGTTCTCATCCTTTGAGCAGCTTGGCTCTGAGTTAAATTTTCTAAATCAACTAACCTTAAAACTTCAAACTCAGGATAGCTTAATTCGATTGGCTGAGGATTTAAGCATGGTCTAGGAACAAATTCTTTTACCCGAGGTAAGGAGAATAAAAACAATTCAGCGAAAGGCCTCCCTGGACCCCATCTTCTACATCCCCATCTCCATCTAGGCATAATATTTTTTTCGTTAACGAATTTTTAAATATTTGCATATGCACATAAATGTTATTTAAATAAATTAACACCTATTTAAATTGGGTATGCATGAGGCAGATTTGGTTGCAAATACTGTGAACAAATGGTTGGGAAACCCGATTTCTAGAAGGTTTTTAAGATGGATTGCGAGAAGAGAAGGGGGTAGCAGCAAGCTTGAAAAAGCTCTAAAGAAATATGCTGGAGAAGACGTAGAACTTAGCTTCCAAGAAAAATTTGCATATCTTCTAACAAAACTCTTCATAGAGAAGGGTGCAGAATCCTTTGACATTTCTAAGGAAGATGTTAAAAAAGCTATGAAAGAATCTGTAGTAAGAAGAGCTTTGGTAAACATTTTAGAAGGCATAGGTTATTATGGTGTTCAAAGACCTCAAACAACTGCTGCCCCGTTCCTCATAGTTTGGGATTATACAAATGCTTGCAATTTAAGATGTAAACATTGCTATGCAGATGCTAAGCCAAGCCCTGCCCCAGACGAATTAACAACCCAGGAAGCAAAAAGAGCTATAGATGAGTTTGAAGAAGCTAACGTAGTAGCTCTGGCTTTTTCTGGTGGAGAACCTTTGATGAGGAAAGACTTTTTTGAAGTAGCAAAGTATGCAAAGGAAAGAGAATTCTACATTTCTGTAGCAACAAACGGGACTCTGATAAACAAGCAAACTGCGAAAAAGCTTAGGGAAACTGTAGATTATGTAGAAATTTCTTTGGATGGTTTTGAAAAGACGCACGATGAATTTAGAGGAGTCCCTGGAGCATGGAGGTTAGCAGTTCGAGGGATAAAAAATTGCGTAGAAGAAGGGATCGATACCGGCGTGGCAACTACCATTACGCGCTACAACTTCAAAGAAATACCAAAGCTTCTGGAGTTTGTTGAGAACGAACTACATGCAAAAAGGTTTATCGCATTTAACTACGTTCCGACAAGGAGAGGAAAAGATATAGTAGAAAAAGATATTTCTCCGCAAAAAAGAAAGGAATTGCTTGAGCTCCTTTATTCGAAGCTTGTAACTTCTTGTCCTCTCGATACTTTCTCCACAGCTCCTCAATATTCGGTTGTGGCTGCTGAATACGTGGAAGGACCTGCCGTCGCAACTCATTTCACGAACAAGCAAGCTATAGAGTTACTGAAAGGTAGGACTAAAACCCTAACTGAATTCATAGGGGGATGTGGTGCCGGCAGACTCTATTGTGGGATGGAGCCCAATGGCGATATTCAGCCTTGTGTTTTCATTCCGATAAAAATAGGGAACATCCGCGAAGAGAGACTACTTGATATTTGGCATAATTCCCCCATACTTAAGCTAATAAGGGACAGGGATAGCTTTGAAGGTTGCGGTACATGCGATTATGAATACATTTGCGGGGGATGTAGGGCTAGAGCTTATGGTTATTTTGGAGATTTGCGAGGCCCTGATCCTGGATGTTGGGTTAAGCCCGAATATTGGGAAAGAATTAAAAAAATTAACCGAAAAGTTTAAGTATTCATGGCTCGTTTAAGAATTAGTGAGAAATATGTGGAGAAAGGGAAGAGGAGCAAGAGATGGAAGAGGTAGGGGTAAGGGGCCCGGATTGGGCATCGGTTCGCGCGATGGAAGCGGCCCAGGAGGAGGTCCAGGAGGATGTCCACCCAGATATGGTAAAAGAGATGTCTTACCGTTACCTCCAACCTACGGTGAGAATCCAAGCTTAGAGAACCTAGATAAATATATTTCAATTCTCAAAAAAGAGAAAAAAAGATAGTTTTTTTATTTTCTTTCCTTCCTACCGAAAAATTTAAATATTTGCATATGCACATAATTAATAATGTGCTATTGCACAAAATTTTAGGAGGTGGAAAAAAATGCCATGGGGATGGGGAGGAAGAGGATATAGATGGATGTTTTGGTTAACGGGATTGCCAGGATGGCTTAGGTTTGGCTATCCAGGTTACTATCCAGGCTATTATCCAGCAATGCCCTTTTGGTTCTGGAGATGCAGATGGTTCCCTTGGCTTCCAAGATGGTGGTGGACTGGCATGTATGGACCAATCCAATGGACTCCTTCAGGACCAGTGTTAGCTCAGCAAACCCGACCAACTACTCCAGTAGCACCTACTTTTCCAGCAGCTAATGAAGTTGAGGCTTTAAAGCAGCAAAAGCAAGCTTTGGAGCAAGAGCTAAAAGCTATAGAAGAGGAACTTAAATATATTGAAGAAAGACTAAAACAATTAGGTGAAAACCCATGAAAATACTAGTTCCAACTCAGGGAAAGGGTGGATTGGAAGATTTGGTTTCTCCAGTTTTTGGAAGAGCACCAACGTTTACAGTAGTTGAAGTGGAAAATGAGGAAATTAAAAAGACAGAAGTTTTTGAGAATCCAGCGGCTTCAGCTTTCAGAGGAGCTGGAATTCAAGCAGCTCAGTTTGCAGCAGAAAAAGGGGTAAACGTAATACTTACAGGAAATATTGGGCCAAACGCGAGCATGGTTTTACAGCAGTCAGGCATAGAAGTTGTTTTTGGTTATGCTGGCTTAAAAGTAAGAGATGCAGTCGAAAGCTATCTAAAAGGTCCCGTTCCAGCTCAGCCGATACCCCAGAAAGCTAAAGCAAGCTCTTTGCCTTCTATGCCAGCAATGTCATTTCAACCAAAAGAAACGAAGATAGACTTAGAATTTCAAAAAAGATTGCTTGAGCTTCAAAAGCAAATGATAGAAGAGCAAATAGCTTACCTAGAAAAGAAGATAAAAGAGTTGGAAAAATGAATTTGACTAAAAAATTTCAGTGTTTTGCTTGCGGTAGAATAATAGAAGTTCCTAGAGGGATGCCCAAACCCATTAGCTGCCCCTATTGCAAAGCTCCGGCTCAATTCATTCATAGAATAGATAAAGGACCTCCTCAAGGAAGAGGAAGAAGAGGACAATTTAGAAGGTAGTATGAAGTCAAAAACAGAAAAGTTAAAAGCTGGAGAAAGAGCTGCAAGGAATAGTGGGATTTCTATTTTGCTCTTAGCTTTACTCAAAGCAATCGTCGGATTTCTTTCAAACAGCCTAATCCTAATTTCAGATGCTTTGCATAGCATTGCTGACTTTATTGCGATATTCGCAGCTTGGTTCGGACTAAAAATTTCTCAGAGGAAGCCTACAGAAAAATTTCCCTATGGCTATTACAAAGCCGAAACTTTAGCCACTCTTTTCATTTCCATTTTCATTTTAATAGCGGCCTTCGAGCTTTTGAAGGAAGGTTATGAAAAAATTTTTTCAGTTTCTGCAATTACCCTTCCCTTACCAGCTCTTTCAGTAGCTTTAATTTCTCTCTTCTATTCTTACTTTCTCTCAGGCTATTTAAGTAAGGTTGGGAAGCGAATCAACGCCCAATCTTTGATTGCTAGCTCAAGAGAAAAGATGATCGATGTCTTCTCTTCTATCCTAGTTTTTGTAGGCATTCTTTTAGCTTTTTATCGAGTGCCTTACGTAGAAGGAGTTTTTACGATAGGGATTTCTTTGCTCGTCTTAAAAATTGGGATAGCTTCGATAAAAGACTCTATCCTTGGGCTTATGGATATAATGCCTTCTGTTGAATTAGTGAAAAAAGTTGAAGAAATAATTTCGGCATGCAAAGGTATAGAAGAGTATAAAGATTTGAGGTTAAGAAAGGCAGGGCCTTTTGTTTTTGGAGAAGTGACGATTAAAATCGAAAAGAAGATAAACGTAGAAAAGGCCCATCAAATTGCTGACAAAATAGAAAAGGAAGTGATCAATTCGATACCAGAAATAGATTCTTTTACAATCCATATAGAACCGCATGAAAAGAAGGAAATTAAGGTTGCGATTCCTCTTAGCATTAAAAAAGGCCTAGATTCGCGAATTATGGAGCATTTTGGGCGAGCTAACTATTTCCTTTTTGCTAAATTGGATAGGGAAAGCAAGCGAATAAAAGGATTTTATGTAAAGGCCAATCCCTTTAAGCTAGAAAGGGTGAAAGCAGGGCTATCGACTGCTAAATTTTTGACAAAAGAAAAGGTCGATGTTTTAATAACTAAGGAGATAGGTGAAATTTCTTTTCACACGCTAAGAGATAATCTAATTGAAATTTATAAGGCAGAAGGAAAAACTGCTAGGGATGCGATAAAAAACTTTTTAGAAGGAAAATTGAGTAGAATTGAAGAGCCTACGAGGAAGGAAGCTGAAACTATTGAAAGCAAATGGGGAAGGCATAGGAGAAGAGGACCTTGGTGGCTTAGATGAGGATCAAGTTCTTCATACTTTACGATAACCAAGCAAAAGAAAAGTTTAGAGCTGGCTGGGGTTTTTCCTGCTTGGTTCGATTTAAGAATAGGCATGTACTCTTCGATACGGGTGCTGATGAAGAAATCCTAGCTTTCAACGCTAAGCTATTTGGAATAGAGAAATCTTCGATAGGATGCTGCTTCATTTCTCACATGCACGCTGACCATACGAATGGCTTGGGTTGGCTAACCAAGAAAACTAAAGTTTTCTTACCTGGAGAATACGATGGAAGTGTTGAAGAGCTCGAAACCATAACTTTTGATTATCCTATAAAAGAGCAAGCGTTAGTAGTAGATAAAAAAGTTATGCTGGTTGGATGTTCTCATCCTGGAATAGCAAGAATGGCTAGAGAAACGTATGAGAGATATGGAAAGCTAAAGTTAATCATCGGCGGTTTCCATTTGCTGGATGAATCAGCAATCGAAATAGAAAGAATAGCGAATGAACTTAAAGAGTTTACCCAAAGAATAGCTCCTTGCCATTGTACGGGAGAAAAAGCTGTAGAAAAGTTTAAGGAGATTTTTGCATCAAATTTCATTCAGGCTAGGGCTGGAGAAATAATCGAGGTCCCTTGATGAAAGAGAAATTGCTGGAATTGAAAGCTGAAGCTGAAAAATGTAAAGAATGCGAGCTCTGGAAAAATAGGAAGAAGTCTGTTTTTGACGAAGGGCCTTCTGATGCAAAAGTTATGCTTATTGGGTTGGCACCAGGCTATTGGGAAAATGAGAAAGGAAAACCTTTCGTTGGGGCAGCAGGAAAATTGTTGGATAAACTACTTTCTTTAGCTGGATTGAAAAGAGAGGAAGTTTATATTACGAATGTAGTTAAATGCTACTTGCCAGAGAATAAAGTTACCCAAGAACAAGTCAGAATATGCACCTCTCTTTATCTAGACAAGCAAATCGAGCTAATCAAACCAAAAACTATTCTAACGCTAGGAAACGTAGCAACCCAATACATTTTTAACAAGTTTAAGCTGGCTTTAGCACCCATGAGCCAAATTCATGGAAGAATATTTTTTGTTTCCAGTTTGTTTACAAGAATTAAAATAATTCCCATGTACCATCCGGCAGCAGCCCTAAGAAATCCTGGATTAAGAAATATAGTTGAAGAAGATTGGAAAAATTTGAAGGGAAGATTATGAAGCTAATTGCTTCAACAGGAACGAAAGGAGGGGTAGGAAAATCAACTTTTGCCATACTTTTAGCCTTTAAACTTTTAAGAGAAGGAAAAAAAGTTGTCCTGGCTGATTTGGATGTCGAATGCCCAAACGATTACCTTTTGTTGAATCAGGAATTGAAAAACCCAACCTATACTTTTATCGAATTTCCTGAGCTAGATAGAGGAAAATGTAAGAAATGCGGAAAATGCTTTTCCGTTTGTAGGGAGCACGCAATCTTTTGGATTAAGGACAAGCATCCCATCTTCATTCGAAGCTTATGCTCAGGCTGTGGAGCCTGTTGGCTTGTTTGTCCTTTTAAGGCAATTAAGCCGAAAAAGGAGATTTCGGGAGAAGTTTTTGTTAATAAGGTAAGAGAAAACTTTTGGCTGATTACTGGTAAATCTAAAGCTGGGATTTCTGAAACGGGGCCAATAGTCAGGGAAGTAAAAGAAAAGGCAATAGAGTTTGCAAGGAGGAAGCATGCAGATTATTTAATCATCGATACTTCTCCAGGAACTCACTGCAACGTCATTCAAGCTTTGCTGAATTGCGATAAGGCTTACGCCGTTACTGAACCAACTCCCTTGGGTGCGTACGATTTGAATTTAATCCTTGAGTTGCTAAAAAGAATTGGGGTAAAAGCTGAGATAGTGTTGAATAAAGCAAACGTTGGAAATAGGGAGGAAATAGAAAGTATTGCCGAAAAGTTTGGAGTAAAAATTTCTTTCGAGATACCTTATTCAGAAGAGCTGCTTAAAGCTTATTGCGAGAAAAATTTGGAAAAGGTCAAACTATGAGGGGGTCTTACATTTTGATAATAAAAGTTAAGGAAGATTTGAATTTAAAAATCGGTAGACTAGGAAAGCTAAATTTCAAGAAAGGATTTTATTGTTATGTAGGCTCAGCTTTGGGAAAAGGCACTAACTTAGAAAATAGGCTGCGAAGGCATTTCAAGAAAAAGAAAAGAATCAGATGGCATATAGATTATTTGCTTTCCAATCCAAAAGTCTCTATAGAAGGTGCCTTGATATTTCCAAGCAGAATGAAAAAAGAATGCAAGATTTCGAGAATTGTAGAAAAGCAAGCTAATTTTACTGTTAAAAATTTTGGTTCAAGCGATTGCAAGTGCAAAGGCCATTTACACTGGTTTAAAAGAAAAGAAAAATTGATCAAGGCGCTTGAAGATATAAATATTTAAAATAATTTCGGATGATGAAATGACAAAAAAGTATGGAAGGATAGAAAATAAGAAGTTACTCCAAGAATATATAGATGGTCTTTTATTAGGAGATGGAAGTATCCCCGTAGATAAAAGAAAGGGTCGTCTACCTTGGTTTAGCCAAACTATCAAGTTATCTTGTGTCGAATGGGCACAAAAAATTAAGAAGGATATAAATAAATTTGGCCTCAAATGCTTTATTTACGGACCTTATAATAGGTCTGAAGTAACCGTTAGAGTGGAAACTCACCCATTTTTCCTAAAAATGCGAGAACGCTGGTATTCTGATAAGAAAAAAATAGTGCCCAAAGATTTAATTATAACCCCAATTATTCTGGGTAACTGGTATTTGAGTGATGGTAAATTAGATAAAGATGGTATGATTATACTCTTTACAGAAACCTTTACGTTTAGAGAAGTCGAAATGCTTTCGACTCTATTGAATGAATTTGTTGGAATAGAATCCTATGTCAAGAAAAATGAAAAAGGGAATCCAATAATAAAGATTAGAGCAAAGGAGGTCCCGATTTTCCTATCTTTTATCCCTAAGGAATTTCGATTAAGATGCTTTCTGTATAAGTTTAATGTTAAATCTGATCATCGAAGGATGAAATGGCTTCCTTCGGAAGACACATTTCTAAAGGAAGTTTATGGTAAAGTTCCAGCTCATATTATAGCAGATAAGTTAAGAAGGTCCATAAGCTCTATTTACCATCGAGCAAATAGATTAGGATTAAAAAGGAGGTGATCTTATAAAAATAGTCGTAGCCTCTGGAAAGGCCTAAAAGCCCCAGAGAAGGCGGAGTAGGAAAATCGATGCTAGCCTCTTCTCTAGCCATTCTTTTCAGCAAAACTAAAAAAGTTGTTGCATGCGATTGCGACGTAGATGCTCCTAATCTTGGATTATGGTTAGGAGTAAAAGCTTATGAAAAGGTTGAAAAAATATCCACTTCTGAAAAAGCAAGGATAATTGACCAAAAAGCTTGCGATGAAAAAATTTTAGAGATTTGTAGGTTTCGTGCAATAGAGAAAAGGGATGGAGAATACTTTATCAATCCGTTCTTATGCGAGGGATGCGGTGTTTGCAAAATATTTTACCCAAAGGCAGTAGAAATTGAGCCAGTAGAAAATGCTGAAATAAGGGTTGCAAAAACTCGATTCGGCTTTCCATTAATTTCTGCTCAGCTTTACCCAGGAGAAACTGGTTCAGGAAAAATAGTTCAAGCTTTAAGGAAAAGAGCAGAAGAGTTTGAGCACGAATTAATGATCTTGGATGCAGCAGCAGGAATTGGTTGTCCAGTGATTGCTAGCTTGGTCGATTGTGATTATGCAATCTTAGTTGCCGAACCCACACCTTCTGGATTTTCTGACCTAAAAAGAGTTTTGGAAATAGTTAACCACTTCAAGTTACCCTATGGCATTGTAATAAACAAATGGGATATAAATCCCGAGCTCTCTAATAAAATTGAAGAATGGGCAAAGGAAAAGCTTCTGGGGAAAATTTCTTACGATAGAAAAGTTATAGATTGCATAGTCAATTTAAAGTCAGTAGTAGAGGTTGAATCGAAAGCTAAATCAGAGATAGAAAAGATATTTGAAAAATTAGCTTTTTCTTGAGAGCAAATAGATGATTAAAAAGAGTAAAGGAATTTCTATAATCCCTAAGTTAAGGAAGTTTAATTCAAAAATTCCTAAGGGTATGGAGAAAATATTTTCAGCTTCCCAAGCAAGATAAATTCCTATTCCAACCATTATCAATCCTGCAATCAAGTGCAAGTATTTAATGTTCCTTTCTTTCCATTCAGAAACGTTTTCGACTAAGAGCAAACCTCCATAAATCCCAAAAGTAATTGCTAGCATCGGAGAAACGAATATCATGTTATACAGAAGCAGCCAGGGTAAGGCATTGAGTACTCCTAATTTCATGAGTAAAACGCAAGCTGTTACTAAGGGTCCCATCGTGCATGGAAGAAGGAAAAGAGTTACGAAAACTCCAACGCCAAAAGCTCCTTTGACGCTTGCCACTCCGCTTAAAATCTTCTTAACTTTTGGTCGCCACGACATCGGCATTTCTCTTAGGAGCCCACCCGGTTTGTACCAAATAAAATCTTTGATGTTAAAGCAACCCAAAGCTATGGCAAAAAGGCTAAATCCTCCGTAGACCCATCCTTCTATTCCGCCAAAAATTTCTGTGCTTGCATGCAAAACGTAGATTAAAACTATAGCATAGAGAAGGTAGATTATGTAGACAGCAAGCGTAAAAGAAAGTCCTGCAAGGAGTGCTTTAATTTTTTCCTTAGGATTGTGAGTTAAGAATGCAATAAGCATAAGCGTTAGAACTGCGAGCGCACAGGGGTTTATCGCATCTACCGCTGCTAGCGAAACGATGGCTGGAATTGTTAGCTCCATTTAATTCTCACCTTTACTTTAAAAGCAAATAATAATAGGCAAATAATTACTAGGCCTATCCCTAAGGATGCATATAAAATTAAATTTTGGTTGGAAGGAGCAGTTTGAGAAGCAAGATTACCTGTTATGTTTTCTTCGTTGAATTCTTCAAGAGGAAATCCTGTAATATTTTCATTACATTTCAGGATCCAGCTATCCTCTATCTTAAAGGCTTTTTTGAATTCTATTTGACCATAGGAGATTGGAGCAGGCTTAGCTGGAATTTCAACTATCCTATAATTAGAGTTCTTAAGCACTTTTTCTAGATTTTCTGCAAACAAGACTTCTCTAAGAAATTCACTCGAGACATTTCCTCTTTTTAGCCTTACTAGAAGTCTTCCGTTTGCCCAAATTTTTGGTTTGACGGGCAATTCATTAAAATCTAATTCTTCAAATGAAACGGTTTTATCTAAAAGCCTGCATTTTTTATCCAAGCTTGAAAGCTTATTTTCTACGTCAAAAACCGATGGAAGACCTAAGGCATGCTCCTTCTCGAATATCAAGAGAGGGACAGCAGGGCTTATACCGAATTTTAATGCGTACTCCCCTAGCAGTATTGCATTGTCATCGTTCCATCCCTTAAAGACATACTCTATCAAAACCAAATCCTTATGTTTCTCTGGCCATTCTCCTAGTATTACAGGGTCTGTTTTAGCGCATACTGGGCACCCTATTTTTGTGAAATAAATAGAGCATATTCTTTCTTGAGCAAAAGCCCTAGGTAAGCTTAAATTTAGGAGGATTAATGCAATAACTATGCTCAATATTTTTCTCATAACCCTATCACTATAAATAATTTAAATAATATATAAGAAAATAAAATTCCTACTAAAAAGCTTAAAAAGATTTTAAGCTGTGGCATATAGTGCAGGCATTTGCAGTTAAAAGTTTGATAGAAAGGCATGGTTTTTTCCAGTTCTTTTCTCCACCCTCTCACCAAATCGAGCAAATCTCTTTTTGTATATCCATACCTTTTTTCCACCTTATCCAAAAAATTTCCAATCCTTTCGTTCAGCCCTTCAAATATTTTAACATTCTCTGGCTCTATTTCCAAAGCATGAGCAATAGCTTCTTCAACTTCCCCTTTTACAAGCATTAAATGCTTGAGAATGCATGCACCTTCTCCTTTAGTAAAGTTTAAAGTGTTTATATTTTTTATGTGCTGTTCTGCTTGAAGCAAATTGACTAGACAATTTCTTTTATTGTAAGATAAAAATTTCTTATCCATGCTTTTAATTTTTTTCTTCATCAGCTGCAACACCTGAATTTCTCTAAAATTTTTTCAACACCCTCTTTAAACCTTCCTCTTTCCGAACATTTCTTTCCCAAGATTAAAGCTAAGACTAAAACTATGAATGCTGTTAGGACTAAGAGACTTTCATTCATATTAAAAAACATGGATGAAACCATATTTAAATCTAAGTTTCAGTTTTTGAAACCTACTTACACAATACTTCATTAAACTTTTCGCTCAGTTTAATCCAATTAGTCTTACCATAAGCCTCCTTTTCAACGATACCCCTTCTTCTCAGATTTTCTACTATCCTGAAGCTCTTTACTTTTCCGAATTTTGAGGATAGTTTACTCTGAAGAATTTTTCCTTTATTTCTTATTAACTCCCTGATAACCTCTTTTTCCTCTTCCCTGAGTAGCTCGAGCAAGACTTCCAAATCCTTCCTCAACCGTTCTTTACTTTCCTCGATTCTAGGAAACATTAAATAATAGACTATCAGGCCAACAAAAATTCCTAAAGAGGAAAATGTGGGGATTAGCAATGGAATTGGTAGAGTGCAAGTACAGGCTGTTCCTTCGTATATATGAACTTGAACGTAGAGCGTGCTGAATGAGACAGTAAATACGAACCCAGCCAGGATTATGGCTATTATCACTACCTTTTTAGCAACTTGCATCAAAAAAATAATTAGTTAAATATTTATTTTAATGCTAATAACTTAATATCTTGTGAGATTATGGAGGTATATGATGTTATAATTGTTGGCGGGTCTTCGGCAGGATTACCTGCAGCCATTTATTCATGCAGGAGAGGGATGAAAACTTTAGTTATTACGAAAGAAGTTGGCGGGCAAGCTTCTGAAGCCCCCAATATCGAAAACTATCCTGGTTTTCTCTCTATTTCTGGCTCAGAGCTTGTTAAAAGGTTTCAGGAGCAAGCCTTAAAGGCTGGTGCTCAAATAGTTTTCGACGAGGTTGTCGAGGTTGATGAAAGAATAGTTGATGAAAAAAGAGAGTTTAGAGTTAGGACTTTAAGCCAAAGAGAATATGCATGCAAAGCCTTAATCCTGGCTTTCGGAAAAACTCCTAGAAAGTTGAATGCGATGAATGAGGATAAGTTTTTGGGGAAGGGCGTAAGCTATTGTGCTACTTGCGACGGACCGCTTTTTAAAGATAAAGTAGTTGGTGTTGTGGGCGGCGGCAATTCAGCCTTTGACGCGGCTTTATACCTAAGCTCCATTGTCAAAAAAGTTTATTTAATCCATAGGAGAGAGGGATTTAGGGCTTTTGAAAAGACCGTTGAGGAAGCTAAGAAAAGAGAGAATATAGAGTTTTTGCTGAATTACGTAGTTAAAGAAATCAGAGGAGATGAGTTCTTAAAATCAGTAATCTTAGAAAATACAAAGACTAACAAGACAAAGGAGTTAGAATTAGATGGTCTATTCATAGAAATTGGTTCTGAGCTCAAAACAGATTGGGTTAAACATTTGGTTAAGGTTGATGAGATGAACCAGATAGTCGTTAATTTAAGATGTCAAACTTTTTATCCAAATAACGATGAAGTGAGGCCAGGAATTTTTGCGGCAGGAGACGTTACTTCCATACCCTACAAGCAAATAGTAGTTTCAGCAGGAATGGGGGCGATAGCTGCTTTGGAAGCTTACAATTATTTGCATGGTATAGAATCTAAAATTGTTGCAGACTGGAAGCATGGATGATTTGGAAGAAAGATTAATTAAGTTGAAGAAAATGAGGAATTTGATGAAGAGGTTAAGGGGTGGTGGAATGGAAATAGTAGAAGTTAACGATGAAAATTTTGAGAAAGAGGTGATTGAAAGGTCGAAAGAAATTCCTGTAGTAGTAGATTTTTGGGCACCTTGGTGTATGCCATGCTTGATTCTTGCACCAATCCTCGAGAAGCTTGCAGAAGAATTCAAGGGAAAGTTCGTTCTAGCTAAAGCTAACGTAGATAAAACTCCAAAGTTAGCTGAAAAATATGAGATAAGGGGTATACCGAACGTGAAGCTTTTTAAGAATGGGGAAATAGCAAGCGAGTTTGTCGGTGCTTTACCGGAGGCTGAAGTGAGAGAATGGTTGAACAAAAATTTGGGTGATTGAATGATAAGCTACGACGATTTTGGGCCTGAGAAAATTTTGGAAATATACGACCCAAAAGTTAAGCTAAAAGCATTTCTAGTAATCGATAATACTGCTTTGGGTCCAGGAAAAGGTGGAATAAGAATGACGCCAAGCGTTACTAGGGAAGAAGTTTTTAGGCTAGCAAGGACGATGACATGGAAATGTGCACTAGCCGAACTGCCTTTTGGAGGAGCAAAATCTGGAATAATCGCTTCAAAAGAGGAAATCAAAAATAGGGAAAGGAAGAGAGAGCTTTTGATCGCTTTTGGCAAGGCTTTAAAAGGGATTGCTCCCGAAATGTACATTGCTGCACCAGACGTTAATACTGGGGAAGAGGAAATGAGATGGTTCGTTGAAGGAAATGGAAACCCAAAATCAACCACAGGAAAGCCAAGGGATTTGGGTGGCTTACCCCACGAACTAGGTTCTACCGGCTATGGAGTTTTTCATTCGACCCTGGTTGCTCTAGAATTTTTGGGTTTAGATGTTAAGGATGTAAGTATAGCAATAGAAGGGTTTGGTAATGTAGGCTCTTTTACTGCAAAATTCTTAGCAGCTGAGGGAGCAAAAATCGTTGCGGTAAGCGATAGTAAGGGATGCATTTATGATAAAAATGGTTTAGATATAGAAAAGTTAATTGAAATTAAAAATGAAACTGGTAAGGTAACGGAGTATAAGAATGGAGAAGTTTTACCGAATACAGCAATTTATGGGTTAGATGTTGATGTACTGATTCCAGCTGCCTTAGCTGATGTTATAAATGAGAGCAATGTAAACGAGGTTAAAGCTAAAGTAATAGTTGAAGGTGCAAACATTCCAATAACTTTGGATGCTGAAAAAAAACTGAATGAAAGGGGCGTTCTAATTGTTCCTGATTTTGTTGCGAACGCTGGCGGAGTAATCTCCAGCTATGCTGAATACATGGGTTATGATGAAAAGAAGGCTTTTGAACTGATAGAAGAGAAAATTAAAAGGAATACAAAGCTTGTTCTAGAAAGAGCTAAAGAGAAAAGAATTTCCCCAAGAGATGCTGCCTTAGAGATTGCTAAAGAAAGAGTAAAGAAGGCGATGGCTTGAAAGTAACGATTGTAAGTAAGTATGATAAAAAGCCTATAGAAAAAATTTTGAGAAAGTTTAATTTTCGAGTAGTTAATAAAAATCCTGATGTAGTTTTAACCTATGGTGGAGATGGAACGATTTTATATAGTGAAAGAAAGTTTCCTTCGGTCCCTAAGCTTATCATTAAGTATAAATCAAGTATTTGTAGAAAATGCGATTATTCTTTTAAAGATTTGGAAAAAGTTTTGGAAAAGCTTTCCAGAGGCAAATTTAAAATTTTAAAAGAAATGAAGCTCGAAGCGAAGTTTAAGGATAAAAGACTAATTGCCTTGAACGAAATTCAGATTCATAACAAATTTCCAACTAAAGCCATAAGATTTTCTGTTTGGGTTAACGGAAAAAAATTTGAAAATTTGATAGGGGATGGTGTAATAATCGCAACACCCTTTGGTTCTACGGCTTACTATTCTTCGACAGGTGGAAAACCTTTCAAAAAAGGCATTGGGATTTCGTTCAACAACCTTTTTATAAAAAAGATTAAAAGTTTTGTTGTTCGAGAAAACTCAAAAATTAAAGTTAGAATTGAAAAAGGACCTGCTTTACTCTTAGCTGATAATTTGGAAAAATTTATAGAGCTTAAGGAAGGCGATGAAGTCCTAATTAAAAAAACTGGAGAATATGCAAACTTTATCTTTTTTTCCTAGTTTTTTTCTTCATCCTTTCTTCTAAAATTTTTGAAAATCTTATTGCTGCTTCTTCTATTTCACTTCCCAAAACCATTGCAACACTGACTAAAGCTACTATCGCCCAAATTATTATGACTATTAAAACTATTCCAGCCAATGCCGAATGTATTTGGTCGAGTAAGGGTTTGAAAAGAAGGAAGAAGAATGAAACGAGTAGAATGTTTGCTAGATTGCTGAAAGACCTTTGCAATCTTAAGAGCCTTTGCTTGCTAATTTTCTCTCTCTCGCTTCCAATATAATATGCAACAAAGCCTGCGCAAGCATCCGATACATTTCTTATTTCATTAAATGAAAGGATTATTAAAAGAATAAGAGCGAGAATTAAGATCAAGTTTATTATTCTTGAACTTTCTACTTCGTATATTTTAATCCCTGCTGTCAGCGGAATGAAAACGATTGTTCCAAATAGCCAGATTAAAATCGCAGACGAGATGAAAACTATAAATTTTGGAAGGCTTGTTCGCAATTTTTTTGCAGCATCCAAGTAAACTTCTTCTATTCTATTCTCGTCTTTCATTAAGAAAAGTTTAGATGGAAAAGCTTAAAAACTTTATTTCCCAAGTATTTTTAGTGAAATATAAAAGAGGAGGTTGAAGCTAACCGATTAATGACTATTTCTTAACCTACTTAGCCTAGCTAAGTAGTGAAGTTAAAGGAGGTTTTAAAATGAGGAAAGGTTTTGGAAGAAGGGGTTTTAGACCAAGATTAGACTTGCCAAAGCCAGTAAAAGTTGGAGAAGAATACGATGTAGAGATAAACGAAGTAGGATCAAAAGGCGATGGGATAGCTAGAGTCAAAAATTTCGTAGTATTTGTAGGAGGAACGAAAAAAGGCGATAAAGCTCATATAAGAATAAAAGAGGTAAGGAATAGGTTTGCAATAGGTGAAAAGGTCGAGACCTCTTCTGAGGGTGAGAAGGAAGAAGTTAAAGAATAAATCAAAAGCTGAACTTTTCTCTTCTTTAGCTTTTTATTAATTTCAGGAATTGTTCAGCATTTTCTCTCATGAAAACATTGTTGAAGAAAACATAGATTTCTTTAGCCTTAATTTCTTCTATTTTATTCTTCAATTCCTTGAGCTCTTTTTTCGAATATTTGTGCTTGTAATTAATTCTTCCTTTCTCGTATTTTCCATGCAATCTAAAATAGGCTATTCTTTTCTTGGAAAGCCAAAGAGGTTCAGAAATAAAGGGGTCAACGCAAGCTATCAAGTCAAATTTTTTGCATATTGCTTTAAAACCTTCTTTACTCCAACCCCTTAATTCTAGGGCAATCGAAATCCCATTCCTTCTAATTTTTGAGAAAAACTTTTCTGCATTCTTTAAATTTTCTTCATTTTCTTTAAAGCTAGCTGGTAGTTGGATTAATATAACCTTAGCATCTAAAGCTTTTGCAGCCTCTAAGCTTTTTTTCCAGGAATGAAAAACTTCTTTGCTTGCTTTTAAACTACCATAATTCTCCTTTTTTCCAAAAATTTCTCCCTTAAACCTTTTCCAGGTTGGAGATTTAAAAGTATGGGTAACTCCTTGAAAGCATTTAAGCGTGAAAATAAAATTCTTTGGTGCTAATTCTTTCCACTTTCTCAAAGTTTTTTCTTCGGGTACTTGATAAAAAGTTTTTTGAATCTCTACAGCTTGAAAAGTTTGAAAGTATTTTTTCATCCCAATGGGAAAGCCGCAGCAACCAACCAGAACTTTCATAATTTAAATTTAAAAAGAAATTTTAAATTTAGTATTATCGTACGCTAACTTTAATAGGAGCTTAAGTGTTTAATCGCTCTTTCTCTTTTGGCTTTATCAATCGGAAATAATAATTCAATAGTAGCAGTTTAATTAAATTCCGATTATCCTTCTAGACTTTGGCAGCAAATTTTTAATCCCATCTTCCAAAGCCAAGCTACATCCAAGAATATCATCCTTCCTCTTAATTATCACAAAGTTGTGAGCTTCGCAATTTTTAGGCAGCTTAATCTTCAAGTCAGAACCTTGCATGAATTTTAAAGCATCGGCTTCATCTAATTCCAAAATATTTTTTGTAGCATTCTTTCCGACTAGCTGAGCACCTTCAGTCGATAAATGAATTTTCTCATTCCTCTTTAATTTTCCAAAGTAAAGGCCGAAAGAATTAATTTTCAACTTGCTTAAATCTATCTCAAAAAATTTTTTTGTTAGCAGCCAAACCTTCCTTTCCTTTCCGCTTTCGAAAACCAAGAACTTGCTTAAGTCGATTTTACTCCCATAATTTTTTTCAACGATTCTTTCTAACTCTTTTATCTCCTCTCTACCGTAAAATCTTACTTCCTTAACTTGCATACGAAAAACCCCTCCTTATCCCTTGGAATTACTCTTATGGCTTTTCTAACTTCCTCGCTAAAAACTTTTCCGTTCCAGCTTTTCAAACCTTCCATATATTCTAAACCCTTAATCTTTATTTCTTCGACGCTCAATCCAAGCTTTTTAACCGCAAAGTCAACTATTTCTTCGTTCTCCTCTGGCTCTAGAGAGCAAGTAGAGTAAACCAATATACCATTCTCCTCCAAGCATTTGGAAGCAGAGATCAAAAGCCTTTTTTGAATCCTAGTCAAATAATTCATCGTATACTTTCCTATTTGCTGGAAAATTCTAGGATTCAGGCTTCCGCTTCCGCTGCAGGGTACGTCTAACAAAATCTTTTTGAATTTTAGCCCAGTCTTCCAAAATTTTCTTCCATCCATCAAAGTAACTACTGTGTTGATTACTCCAAGCCTCTGTAAATTCCCTCTCAAAGCCCTTAGCCTCTTAATTTTTACATCGTTAGCTATTATCAAGCCTGAATTTTCCATTAGCTGAGCAATTTGGGTTGTTTTCGCTCCTGGAGCTGCACATAAATCCAAAATTATTTCATCCTTTTTTGGTTCTAAAGCTAGAGGAGGAATCATGCTTGAAACATTTTGGACGAAAAAGTAGCCAACCTGGTGCTCTATGGTTTTGCTTATATTTTCCCTAGCTTCAACGTAAAACCCTTCCTCATACCACTCAATTGGTTTAAATTTCCATCCTCTTCTTTCCATTTTTTTCTTGAATTCTTCAACCGAAATTTTCAGGGTATTGACTCTAATGGATTGAGGAGGTAGTTTGAGGAATTCAAAAAATTCTTTTCCGTAAATTTTTAGATATCTTTCTCTTTGAAATTCTTTGAGTGCAAATTCTACTTTCATATTATTATTTAAGCTAAGGGTAAGTTTTATTTTTCAAAATTTCCATATAGTATGCGCGATTTTATGATCCGCTTAGTCAATACAAAAAAACTGCCAAAAGACGAAAAAATTTTGAATTTGCTTAGACCTTATGTGAAAGAATGGTTCAAGAAAAATTTTAAAGAGTTCACTCTACCCCAAAAGTTTGCAATCCCCTTGATTCATAAAAAGAAAAATGTTCTAGTCACAGCTCCCACTGGAAGCGGAAAAACCCTCTCAGCATTTTTAGCTATTCTGAATGAACTTTTTAGATTGGCTGAAAGGAATAGGCTTGAAAATAAAATTTATTGCATTTATGTTTCACCCTTAAGAGCGCTCGATAACGATATTCATAGAAATTTAGAGATTCCGCTGAAAGAAATTCCAAAAATTGCGGAAAAGAAGTTTAAGATTAAGCTGGAAGAGGTTAGGGTTGGCATAAGGACTGGCGATACTTTACCCAGCGAGAAGCAAAAACAATTGAGAAAGCCACCTCACATTTTGATAACTACTCCTGAAACTTTAGCCATTTTATTAGGAACTAGAAAATTCAAGGAAAATTTGAAGGATGTTAAATGGGTAATAGTAGATGAGATTCACGAGCTTGCTAATTCTAAGCGTGGAATTCATTTGAGCCTAAGCTTGGAAAGATTACAGCATTTTGTTGGAAAGGAATTTGTTAGAATAGGCTTAGGAGCAACTTTAGAACCTTTGGAAGAGGCTGCTAAATTTTTAGTTGGGCTGAAAAAAGGAAAATTCAGGAGCTGCTATATTATAGATGCGAGATTCGTCAAGCCAATAGATATAAAAGTTCTAGTTCCCTCTAAAAATTTAATTTTTGAAAGCGCGGAGCAAATCAATAGAAAAATGTACAATTTGCTAGACAATTTAATTTCTAAGCATAGGACTACGCTCGTTTTTACCAATACAAGAAGTGGAGCTGAAAGAGTTCATTTCCATTTAAAACAATTATTTCCAACTAAGTACTTAGACGAATTTACTGGAGTACATCATTCAAGCGTTTCCAGGGAAATAAGGTTTGAGGTTGAGGAAAAGATGAAGAAAGGGGAGCTTAGGTGTGCGATTTCTAGTTCAAGCCTCGAGTTAGGCATAGATATTGGTTATATTGATCTGGTTGTTCAAATCGGTTCGCCAAAGTCTGTTTCTAGATTGATGCAAAGGACTGGACGGGCAGGTCATAGATTACATGAAGTTTCAAAGGGAAGGATAATTTGTTTGGATAGGGATGATTTGGTCGAATGCTTGGTAATGGCTAAGAAGTGTTACGAATACTGGTTAGATAAATTTTACATGCCAAGGAATTGCCTGGATGTTTTAGCTCAGCATTTAGCAGGAATGGCTATAGAGAAGAAGTGGAATGTTAAAGAAGCTTTTAGCTTAGTTAAGCAAGCCTATCCTTTCAAAGATTTAAAATTCGAAACTTTTCTTAGGGTTTTAGAGTATTTGGCTGGCCATTATCATACGCTCGAAGACTACTCAGTTTATGGAAAGATTTGGTTTGACCCAAAAGACCAAATGTTTGGAAGGAGGGGAAAGTATGCGAGGGTAATTTATACTTTGAATATAGGAACGATTCCCGATGAAGTAAAGATTAAGATTAAAACTCTAGAAGGAAAATGGGTTGGGTTTATCGAAGAAGGTTTCTTGGAAAGGTTGGTTCCTGGTGACATTTTTGTTCTAGGCGGAAAAACTTATGAGTTTGTAAAAGCTAGGAAAAGTACTGCTTACGTTAAGCATGTAAAGGAAAAAAGGCCGACCATTCCAAGCTGGTTTTCTGAGCAATTGCCTTTAAGCTTTGATTTAGCTTTAGAAATAGCAAGATTTAGGGGAAAGATGCTAAGAATGATTGAGAAGAAGAGTAAGAAGGAAGTAATCGAGTTTTTGAAGCAGAAATATTTGGCTAACAAAGAAGTTGCTCAAGCAATCTACGATTACATGCTATTGCAATTAAAGTTTTTGAAAAAGTTTGGAGTTAAAAATTATCCGAGCGATAAAGTAATTTTGGTCGAAAATGTTATCGAGCCGGATGCTCAAAATCTTGTTTTCCATACTTTGTACGGAAGAAGAGTTAACGACGCTTTGAGCAGGGCTTTCGCTTATGTTCTAATGAAAAAAGTTGGGAGAAGCATAGGCGTAGCTATAAGCGATAATGGCTTTATTCTAACCATACCTTTTGAAAGCTTCTCTGCTTCCAAATGGTTGAGTATCAAATCTTTAAGAAGAAAGTTCAGGAAGTTTAACCCGAAGGAAATTGTAAAGCTCGTTAATTCGAAGAATTTTGAGGAAATTTTAAGGAAGGCTATCGAAAACACAGAGCTTATCAAAAGAAAATTCAGGCATTGCGCTGCGAGAGCATTCATGATTCTAAGGAATTATAAGGGTTATGAGATAAGCGTCGAGAAACAGCAAATGAATGCTGAAAGATTGATAAAGGTTGTTAAAAAATTGGGTAAGTTTCCAATTTTAGAAGAAACCTATAGGGAAATTCTAGAAGATTTTATGGACGTAAAGAATGCGAAAAAAATTTTGGAGGATATAGAAAAAGGGAAAGTTAAGCTTGAATTTTTGCCAGAAAGCAATGTTCCCTCACCATTCGCTCATAATCTATTCGTGATTAGCGAGAGCGATGTGATTTTGATGGAAGATAGGAAGAAGTTGTTGCTAGAGTTGCATAAGAAAGTAGTGAGTTCGATTAGCTAGCCTTATGTTATATGTATAACATTAAGTTTAAAACTATTTCTAAATTAACTTAGTTTGAGAGATATGCAAGTTTTTAAGGGAATAGAAACGGTTGACGGTTTTCCAGCAATTTTTCTCGAAGAGTTGAAAGCTATAGCAATAGCTGATTTGCATTTAGGCTATGAACTAGCTTTGGCTGAGCAAGGTATTTTTGTCCCTCAAACACAGCTTAAAGAAATAAAAAAGGATTTGAACGAAATTTTTAAGCTGGTTAAAGCAGAAAAGCTAATAATAGTTGGAGATTTGAAGCATGAATTTGGGGAAGCTTCCAAGCAGGAATGGAGAGAAGTTAAGGATCTAATGAATTTTCTTTGGAAAAAAGTTAAGCAAATAATTTTGGTAAGGGGGAATCATGACAATTACTTACTAACCATAATCTCAAAGCTTGGAATTGATTTATTCGACCCTTATTATTTGGAAAAAGGAGTTTGTTTTATTCATGGTCATAAAAAAATTGAAATTCCAAAGGAAGCAAAAACTTTGATAATTGGTCATGAACATCCAAGCCTAATTTTAAAAGAAGGTTTTGATAGAGTTAAAGTTCCTTGTTTGCTTTATGGAAGAACAAAAAGTAATTTAAATTTTATTTGCTTACCCGCATTCTCTAGCTGGGCTTCTGGGACTGATGTTAATCTGGTTTCTAAAGAAGATTTACTCTCTCCAATTTTAAGGGAAGAGGTCGAATTTGAGAATTTAATTCCAATAGGTTTGGAAAAGGGACTTAAACCTTTGAAATTCCCTAAGCTTAAAGAGTTAGTCTAATCTATATCTTCAATTCTAATTAGTTTTACACCTTTCTGAACCATTTCCTCTATGGCTTTTCTTTCATCCTCGGCATTCACTCCTCTGCAAGCATCTTCGAGCAAGAAAACTTCAAACCCTTTTTCTAAAGCATCTAAGCAAGTTGCTTTAACACAATACTCAGTTGCAACACCTCCAACCCAAACTTTTCTAATTCCATTTTCCTTTAAAATTTTTTCTAAATCTGTATCTTCAAACCCTGAATAGGCTTCTTTCTTAGGGTTAGTTCCTTTCGAAATTATTATCGTATTTTCAGGAAGTTTGAGCTCTGGATGAAACTCAGCACCTTCGCTATTTTGAACGCAATGCCTAGGCCATTTTCCACCTTCTTCTTCGAAGGAAGTATGATTAGGAGGATGCCAATCTTTTGTTGCGATTATGACTTTTCCTAAAAATTTTCCTATATATTTGTTGAGAATAGGAACAATTTCATCAGCTCCTGGAACTTCTAAACTCCCTCCCTTACAAAAATCCCTCTGCATATCGACTATTATCAATGCTTCGCTCACAAAAATTATTCAAACTCAAAAAACTTAAATTGTTTTATGAAAAAACTAGTTAGAATACCAGAGGATGCAGAAATTCCTTTGATTGGACTGATTCAAATTGGAATAATCGATAGGGGTACGAATCTTTTGCAAATAAGACCAATTTCTGTTTGTAATTTAAACTGTCCTTTTTGCTCCACAGATTCTGGCCCTTTTTCTAGGTTTCATGTCGCTGAGTATGTTGCAAGCTTAGATTATTTGATAGAATGGCTTAAGGAACTTATAGCCTTTAAAGGAAGAATTCATGCTTTCATTGATTCTGTAGGAGAGCCTTTAACTTATCCGAAGATAATCGAGTTAATCCAAGCCATTTCTGAGTTAGAAGTAGAAAGTATTGCCTTGGAAACTAATGGGACTTTGCTTAATGAAGATAAAGTTGATGAGCTAGAGGAAGCTGGTTTGCAAAGGATTAATTTATCCATTCATTCTCTAGATGGAAATTTAGCAAGAAATTTAGCGGGAATAGAAAGCTATGATATTAAAAGAATAGTTCAGGTTGCAGAGTATATTGTTAAGAGTAAAATAGAACTTTTGGTAACACCAGTCTGGATTCCTGGAATAAACGATCAAGAAATTCCAAAAATAATAGAGTGGGTCAAAAAGATAAATAAAAACAAGAGATGGCCCTGCTTAGGTATTCAAAAATACGAGGTTCATAAGTATGGTAGAAAAATAAAGGGTGTAAGAGCATTAACTTGGTGGAAATTTTTTAGGAAAATAGAAGAGTGGGAAAAACAGTTTAAGATTAAGTTAAGGATAAGGCCTAAGGATTTTGGCATAAGAAAAACAAAAATTTATCCAATAGTTTTTGAAAAGGGTGAAAAGACTAGGGTAAAAATTCTAGCTCCTGGATGGATGAGAAATGAGATGATTGGAGTAGCAAAGAATAGGAGTATAACAGTAGTTAATTGCAATTCTAATCCAGGAGATGAGGTTAGAGTAAAAATTTTACGAACCAAACACAATTTGTATATTGCTGAGCGGATATGATTAAAAAATCTGAACTGGAAATTCTTTTGCAAAAATTGACTGAACCTAAGCTGCCAAAAGTAAGCTTAGAACAATATACTATAACTGGCAATCTAGCTGCAGAAATTTTAAACCTTGCTTATTTGCATGGGGATATAAAAAATAAAGTAGTTTTTGACTTTGGCTGCGGTTCTGGAAGGCTTGCTATAGGGGCTGCAATGCTTGGAGCAAAGCTAGTTGTAGGAATTGACATAGATAAAGGTATGATAAAGCTTGCAAAGGAAAATTTAAAAAGGCATGAGGTTTTCATCTCCAAAAAGTTACCAGTTTATTTTGTCGTTTGCGACATTAGAAATTGGTTTTCCAAAGCTGATACAATAGTTCAAAACCCTCCTTTTGGAATTAAGTCAAGGCATGCTGACAGGATTTTCATAGAAGCTGCCTTGAGATGTGGAAAAAGAATTTATACTTTGCATAGAGATGGAAGGAAAAAGACGAGGAATTTTTTGATAAAATTTATCGAGAGCTTTAATGCAAGAGTTGAAAAAATTTTGAAGTTCGATTTTGTTTTGCCTCATACTTTCAAATTTCACAGGAAGCCAAGGGTTAAGTACTATGTTGATTTATATGTAGTAGAAAAATTGAATAAGAGTGAAGGATAAAAATCAAATATGGAAGAAGTAAAGGGTTTGCGATGCAGGACAACAAGGATTTCCTATCTTTGGAATTATTTTTTAGTTGCTCTAATCGCTATTTTCTTAATCCTGCTCTTACCCTACTTGAGCTTTGAAAACTTATACTCTCAATTGATTTTTCTAATACTTTTTTCAATAATTCTAATCCTTTTTCTCGAGCCAGAAGCGGAAAAAGTTTTGAGAGAATATATAGTGACTGATTCAGAGGTAAGAAAAATCGAAGGTATAATAACTAAAAAAACAGTTTCAATTCCCTATCAAAGTGTTGCTGACATTAAAACCATAAAAGGAGTGCTAGGAAGAATCTTTAACTTTGGTGATATTATAGTTAAGGGAGTAAAGGGAGATATTATAATCAAGGGTATAAAAGAGCCTGAAAGGATTTCTAAGATAATTGAAAATAGGATTGCAAGGCTTAGAGGAAGGAAAGAAGATGAAGAACCAGCTTAGAAAAATTTTTGCAATCCAGGCTTTCAATTCATTGATTGTAGGAATTCTATTTGTAGCATTGCCTTTGCTCATGAGTGAGAGAAATATAAGCATAGTTGAAATAGGCTTGATTTATGCTTCACTTCCTCTAGTTTTTCAAACTTTTAGACTAATTTTTGCAATCCTTTCAGATTTAATAGGAAGAAAGAAATTTTTTATCCTCAACGCTTCCTTAAACTTTTTTACCCCCCTTATCTACATCTTCGCATTCAATCCATTCCAATTTCTTGCAGGAAAAATTACAGAAGGAGTAAAAAGCTCAGCTCTTTGGTCTGTTAATAGAGCTTCAATCTTAGAAGAAGCGAGGAATAAAGAAAAAGAGTTAAGAAGGTTAAGAGCAATTAGCTCTATTTTTCAAGCTCTCGCAATTCTTGCATTCGGTTTCCTCGTTACGTTTTTCTCTTTTCCAAAAATTCTACTAATCTCTTCTTTTATTTCGCTACCCCTCTTTTTTCTTTCCTTGAATTTAAAGTCCAAGCCGATGAAGAAGAGGAGGTTGAGAAAAATTTTGAGTTTAAAACAAAAGAAGGAAAAGTTTAAAAAAGGCTTAATTCTTTTTATTCTCTTAGGCATATCAATCGGTGGTATAGATAGCTATGTTTTACCTTTATTCCTGAGAGAAAAAGGCATATCAGAAAGCCTAATCGGATTTTTATTAGGTTTCCAAATTTTAATGCAGGGTATATCAACTTATGAAATCCTTTTGCTCGGACTAGATTTTAAGCATCTAATGTTTCTAAACTTAGCCTTTCCTATTTTTCTTTTTCTCCTCTCTTTTTCTCCTTTTTCTTTAATACCACTCTCTCTTCTTTTACTTGGGATCTCACGAGGTTTGGTTAATGCAGGAAACGAGACAATAATCTCGAGGATAGCAGGGAAATACTCTTACGGAACAGACATAGGAATCATCTTCACAGGTTTTCATTTTGCAAGAGCTTTAATCATCGCATTTTCAGGTTTTTTAATCCTATTCTTTGGTTTTAGTTCGATTTTCATTCTTTCCTCCTTAATTTTTTTCTTATACATTCTTTTAACTCTAAAGTTTATCTGAAAGAATTTGTTTAATACTCTGAACCAAAAAATTATTTTTCTTTCAATCTATATCTTTACCATGAAAGTTTGCATCTTGGCTTATGGCTGCTCAGCAAGCTTTTCGGATTCGGAAATGATGGCAGGTTTGCTAAGAGAAAGTGGGTTTGAGATAGTCGATAGTCCGGAAAAAAGCGATTTGAATATAATTGTTACTTGTAATGTTAAGTTGCCAACTGAAAAGAAAATGATAAACAAGATAAAAGAATTGACTCAGCTTGAAAAACCTTTAATAGTAGCGGGATGCATGCCAGTAACCCAAAGAGAGATTATAGAAAAGATTAATCCAAAAGCTAGCTTAATTGGCCCGAATTCTATTCAGAAAATTGTTGAAGTTGCTAACGAAACTCTTAAAGGAAAGAAAGTTGTTTTTCTTGAAGATTTGAAAGAACCAAAAGTTTGCTTACCAAGAGTTCAAAGAAATCCTGTAATCCATATAACCCAAATCTCTAGTGGTTGTAATCATGCTTGTGCTTATTGTATAGTTAGATTTAACAAAGGTAGTTTATTCTGCTACCCAGCTGATTTAATAATTAAGGACATAAAAGATGCAATATCTCAAGGAAAAAAAGAAATTTGGATTACTTCCCAGGATAATGCTTCTTACAATTTTAACGGAAAAAATTTGGCTTCATTGCTAGAAGAAGTTTGTAAGCTTGATGGAAAGTTTTTTGTAAGAGTAGGGATGATGAATCCTGCTAGCATGAAAAAGATTTTGAACGAATTAATAGAAGTCTATAAAAATGAGAAAATCTTTAAATTTTTACATTTACCCTTGCAATCAGGAAGTAATAGAATTTTAGAACTTATGAATAGAGGTTATACAAAAGAAGAATTTTTAGAGATGGTTGAAAGTTTTAGGAAGAATTTGCCTAGAATAACGATTGCTACAGATATAATACTAGGATTTCCTGGAGAAAGCGAGAAAGATTTTGAAGAAACGCTCGAAGTTCTTGAAGAAGTAAAATTTGATACAGTAAACATTTCGAAATTTGGGGCAAGACCTTTAACTCCTGCAAGCAAGCTTAAGCAGCTAGATCAAAAAATAGTCAAGGAAAGATCCAGAAGAGCTCATGAGCTAGTTAATAGAATAAAAGAGGAATTAAACAAGAAATGGGTTGGATGGAAAGGAGAAGTTTTGGTCGATGAGAAAGGAATTGGAAATACTTGGGTTGGAAGAAACTATTGCTACAAACCAATTGTGATAGAGAGTAAAGAAAATATTTTGGGTAAATTTGTTAAAGTTAAAATTAAAGAAGCAAAAGCCAATTATTTGGAAGGAGTTTTGCTTGAGTAATCATTTCAGTATTTTTCCTGTTTCTAGATACCACAGATATAAATCGAGCTCAGCCAAGCTTAGGTTCAACTTTTTTGCTATTCTTCTCAATTCACATTCAATTTCAAGGTATTTCTTCCTTGTTAGAGTTTTAGGTTTTCTGATAAGCTTATATTTGGTTAAAAGTTTAAGAATATGAAAATCAATTATAGCTAGGTTCTTGAATCCTATATTCCTTAAAAAATGACTTGCTTCCTTGTAGCCGATTCCTTTTATATTCTTAACTAACCATTCTCTAAGTTCTTTTTCATCTTTGAAGGAGCTGAGGATTTTCTTTAATGAGTTCTTGTGTTTTCTCGCCTCAACTATATACTTTGCTCTTGTTTCTGGATAGCGATGACCGAGCTTTCTTAATTCTTCGGCTAATTTTTTCTGAGAAAATGTAAGGAAACCATCCCCAATTTTTTCCTGGATTCTAATAGCTCTTTCAGCATTAAAGTTTGCTGTAAGTATACAAAAACATAGTTCTTTAAAAATTCGATTAAAACTTTTATTTTTCTCAAATTCTTTTACTCTTCTTTCAACTAATTTCCCTATTTTACTTCTTTTCAATCTTTTTATAGTTTTTGTAAGCTTCATCAACTTAAATTTAAATGCTACCCTTTTATAATTTTCTTAGATGAGTAAAGAAAGAGTTTATGTTATTCAAAAGCATCAGGCTAGAAAATTGCATTGGGATTTAAGATTAGAAATGAATGGTGTTCTAAAGAGTTGGGCTATACCTAAAGAGCTGGTAGATCAAAAAGGTGTGAAAAGGTTAGCTATTCAAGTAGAAGATCATTCTTTAGAGTATGCTAACTTTGAAGGGATAATTCCTGAAGGTTATTATGGAGCGGGAAAAGTTGAAATTTGGGATAAAGGGACTTATGAATTGGAGAAAAGGGAAGAAAATAAGATAGTAGTGAGAATAAAAGGAAAGAAGCTTAAGGGTAGTTCTGCTTAATAAAATTAAAAAATAAGGAAAAAGAGTGGATTTTCTTTAGGTGTTAGCTTGTTAACTCTTCAACTTCTTCCCTTCCTTTTTTCAACTCTTCTTCCTGTTCTTTATCAAGTTTCAATAGCAATGCTTGAAACTCTCCAACATGAGTCTTTTCCTCTTTTGCTATATCTAAGAGAACCTTCTTTATATTTTCATTTTCTGTCATAGCAGCTAGCTGTTCATAGAGGTTTACAGCATCTAATTCAGCTATCATTCCAAGCCTTAGTATCTCTTTATCCAATTCTTCTTTCTTTACTTTTTCAAGATTTACAGGTGTTTGAGAAAGCATTTAACCACCTCTTAATACTTGATTTTAGGGATATTAAAACTTCCTGAATTTTTCTTTAGGTGCCCCACAAATTGGGCATCTTTCAGGAGCTTCTCCTTCAACTGTATAACCGCAACCCTCGCATATGTAAATTGCTTCAAGCTCTATATCTTTTCCGCTCTCAACAGCTTGTTTAGCTTTTTGATACATTCCAGCATGAACTTTTTCTGCTTGTAAAGCCCAATCAAAAGTTTTTTCTGCACCTTTTTCTGCTTGCAGCTCAGCCACTTGCTTAAAAGCTGGATACATTTCTTCAACTTCATAAGTTTCTCCGTTTATTGCAGCTTGCAAATTATTCGAAGAACTGCCAATCTCATTCAATTCCTTTAAATGATTTCTAGCATGTATTTGCTCAGCAAATGCAATCGCTCGGAAAAGTCTTGCGATATTTGGAAATCCTTCTTTTTCAGCTATCCCAGAAAAAATTAAATATTTCATGTGTGCTTGACTTTCTCCAGCGAAAGCGTCTCTCAAATTTTTTTCAGTTATTCTCTTCATACTATCACCCTAAAATTATAGGAAGAGGTCGAATATAAAGTTTACAAAAAATAGATAGCTTTAAATACTCATTCTGAATATTCTTAATTATCAAAAAAAATCGAAAAGGAAAATGAAGAGACAATTTAAATTTCAGAGGGAGAAGAACTACTTCTTCTTAATGTAAAGGTGTTAGCTATGATTTTTGGAAACAGAATTCCAAAAGACTATTTTATCACCTCAGGAATTGGAGAAAGCGATATAGCAATCTATCCAGGAGCTTTTGATAAAGCTTTAAAGCAAGCAAAAATAGAGAATTGTAATATTATCACCTATACTTCAATTCTTCCCAAAGAAGCCAAAAAAATAGAAGAAATACCGAAGCTTAAACATGGCTGTGTTCTAGAAACCATAATGGCAAGACAAGATGGAAAAAAAGGAGAAAGGCTAACTGCTGGCTTAATAATAGGCTGGGTCTATAAAAACGGAGAGAAAATTGGAGGCTTAGTTTCTGAATATAACGGCAATTTGGATGAAGGGGAAGCAAAAGCTGAGCTTAGAAAAAGATTGGAAGAAATGTTTAAGGAAAGGTATGACGAAGAATATGAACTCAAGGATATAGAAATTCATTTGAGAAGTTTTATTCCTCAGAAAAAATTTGGTTGTGCAATAGTTGCGATTTGTTTTGTTAGCTATATTTATCCTGAAGCTTGAATTATCTTGCAAAACTTGCAGATTTTGCTAAGAGATGGATAACTGCATTTTTTACAAAATTTCGTTTTAAATTTTTCTTCTGGTAATTTTTCTTTTATTTTAAGAAATGAGTTAACAAGATTCTTAACTTTATCTGGATAATATTTCTCAAGAATTTCAGCAATCTTTTTTAAGCTAGTAGTAGGAGCTTCTTTAGAATAAGGACATTTACCTTTATAGAAAGGGATTTCATTCAGTATAGCAAATTTTTCGGTTTCTCTTTCCATCAGGAAATAAAGGGGTTTAACTCTTCCAACCAATTTTTTTCCCTTCATGCTTGGCAAAACTGGGCCTATTCTTAAAAGTTGAGATACTTGGCCAGAAAGAAGGTTATTAAAAATAAAAACTAGTTCATCTGTTAAATTATGACCAGTAGCTACCCAATCGAGTTTATTCTCAAAAGCAAATTTATTGCTTAAATATCTTTTTATAGTCCCGCAGTCGCTACACTTCTTTCCCTTTAGCTTATCTATGGTTATCCCATATTCTTTTTTCAAATCAATTATATGCGGCTCAAGCTTAAGTTCGCTGCATATTTTTCTAACAGCCTTCAAGCAATTTCTCGAATAGTTTTTAATACCTAGGTTTATATGAAAGGGAAAAATTTGCAAGTCTTTGAAGGTTGATAAAAGTTTTAAGCATGTGGCTGAATCTTTCCCTCCTGAAATAGCGACTGCTATCTTTCCTTTTACTTTAAATTTTCTAATCACGCTTTCAACTCTTCCTCTAACCCATTGATTAAAATGCTCTTTACAAGCATATTTTTTCCTTCTAATCAAAACTACTGCCTTTTCATTGCACTTATAGCATTTCATTTTCTCCTAATAACTTTTGTTGGAGTAACAACTATATCAACTTTTGTCTCATAGGGGTTTTGATTATGTTTTGCTAGCAAGGAAAAATTAAAGAAATTGTGGGATAAGTTATAATTATTTTTTCATAAACTTTTTAACTAGTTTTATTACATCTTGTGCATTAGCTCTTCCCCTAACCCTACTCATAACTAACCCAACTACTTTTCCAAAACTTAAATCAGGGGAAAAAGTTTCTTTAACAATTCTCTCTAATTCCTCTTTACTTAAAACCTCAAGCTTAAGCTCCTTGATGACATTTTCCACACTTTTTTCAGGATTTCTTGCTAAATACTTCAAAATTTCAGGAATTGCTTCTTTCACAATTTTATGTTTAGCTAGAAAATCAAAAACTTGAATAAAATGTTTATCTTTTAAATTTTCTATTTTCATATTTTCTCTTTTCTTCAAATCTTTAAGCAAAGAAACGAATGTATTCGCAACTATGGATGCTTCAACTTTTTTTGTTTTTACTATTTGCTCAAATAAATCAAGCCAATCTGACCTTAAAATTTGTTTTGCTAAATCTTCAGACAATTTCAGTTCTTTTCTAAATCTTTCCAATTTTTTAGTCCAAGGTTCTGGTAGTTTTCTTTTTAATTCTCTAATATATTTTCTTGAAATTATTACTGGCTCTACATCAGTTTCAGGATACATTCTTGCGGCCCCAGGTAATGGTCTTAAAAATTTGGTAGTACCATCTGGTAAGGCAGCTCTCGTTTCTTCCTTAACTTTTTCTCCTTTTTCAATTAACTCTAACTGTCTTTTAACTTCTAGCTCAATCACTTTTGCTATTATTCCTAATTCTTGCACACCTTTAATTTCAACCCTAGCTCCATTTTTTATGCTAACATTCAAATCTTGTCTTATAGTTCCAATACCTCGCTTAACTTTTCCCGTTGATTTGCAAGTTATCCCAATTAAATAAGCAATTTCTTGAATCTCTTCTGGAGTAAAATCGGTTAGCAAGCCTGTACCAATCTCAACTAGTGGTATTCCAAGCCTATTCAAGCGATAGGTAACTTTTCCGTTTTCTTCTTTAACTATTGCAGCTGCATCCTCTTCTAAAGCAATATGCGTAATCTCAATTTTTCTGTTTTTATATTTTAGATAACCATTTCTCCCTACTATCATAGTTCTTTGAAACCCCATAGGTGTACTACCATCTATAACAGTTTTTCTCATCACATGAATTTCTTCTGGTATAGAACAGTTAAATAGTAAGGCAATTTGAAGAGCAATTTCTAGAGCTTCTTTATTTAAGGGTAAGGGTGGTTCCTCATCTAAATCAATCAAACAAGTTTCGTTTTTAAAAACTTGATAATAGAATGTTCTGTTTCTCAAGTATTCATATTGAGCAGCTATGTCTACCTCTCCAAGCTCGCTAGCTACTGGATGTAATTTTCTTTTTACTATTGCCATAGGCTCTTTTTCCTCCATAGTAGTTAAACAATTGCAGAAAAGTTTATGCTTTGTATTTAATTGCAAATGAATCTCCAACCCAGCTTTTAACTCAAGTGTTTTATAATCTACTTTATTCATTTCTTCACCTGGAGAATATCAAAACTATTTCCATCCAAGTCTACAAAAGTAGCTCTTATTTCTCCCCAAGGCTTTTCCTCAGGCAACTTAACAAATTTAATTCCTCTTTCTTCTAATTCTTTAACTAAACTTTCTATGTCATCCGTCTCAAAAATTACTCCAATGTACCTCCCTATTTCCTTTTTATACTCTTCCCAATCTTCCCCCCAGCTTGGATTCGGCTCCCCTATATCAAATTCTATTCCATCAAATTCTATTCCATCAAATTCCATGAGTGCACACTTATACTCTGGAAACTCTTCTATTATTCCAAACCCAAGTTTTTCTTTATACCATTCTTTTGCTTTTTCCAGATCTGAAACAAAAATTTGGATTGCACCAAATTTAAGTTTCATTTTCTACACCAAAAATCCTCTTTCATCAGTTCTCTCAGAAATTTCCCCAGCTATGTTAGTTAACATTATCTCCTTAACTTTTTTCATATTTTTTGTATGTCCTAAAACCCACATTAGTTTGACATAAGCAACTTCTGGTAGCATATCTTGGCCAAAAATAGCACCTCTCTTCAGAAGTTCCCTTAGATTATGATAAACTGTTGGATGAGTTCTTCCATAAATGCATTGAGATGTTATTACTACTGGGATTTCTGATTTAACAGCTTCTTCTATTTTAGGTAATAAAGAATATTTTCCTATAGTTGGTGTATGTCCTAAGCCAGTAGCTTCTATTACAAAACCTCTATACTCTCTTTTTATGTAAAAATCAAAAATTTCAGGATCTAATCCTGGATAAACTTTGATTAGGGCGACTTTTTTTTCAATCCTACCATCAACCTTAACTTTTTTCCTACTTCTTTTCCTATAATTTTCGTTCAAGATTTCTATTCTTTTCTTCTCCCAATAAATTTTTGCTAATGGAATTTCATTTATGGAGCGAAATGCATCTCTCCTACTAGTATGCATCTTTCTGGCTTTTGTTCCCCTTATCGCCAAACAATAATCATCATTTATACTTCCGTGCATTACTATGCATACCTCAGCAACATCAGAATTAGCAACAAAATTTGCTGCACACGAAACATTCATTACAGCATCGCTACTTCCTCTATCACTACTCCTTTGCGAACCAACCAGAGCTACTGGTACAGGCAAATTTTTAAGCATGAAACTAAGAGCGGCAGCTGTGTAATGTAAAGTATCTGTGCCATGCGTAACTATCACGCCTTCCGAACCATCGTTTATTTCTTTTGCTACAGCTTTGGCTATAACTTTCCATTTATCTGGTGTCATGTCCTCGCTCATAACATTCATTATTTCCTCAACTCTAAGATTAGCAATTTCTTTTAACTCTGGGATTTGCGTTGCTATATCTTCAGGAGAAAAGGAAGCGTAAACTCCTCCAGTCCTATAATCTACCTTGCTTGCAATAGTCCCTCCTGTCCCAATTATAGAAATGGTTGGAAGTTTTTTATCAAATATAAGAATTCCCTTCTTCTTCCCTTTTTTCTTTTCAACTCTCCACTCTTTTCTTATTTTTTCTATTTTAGTATTCTTATCGAATTTTATCCCTAGGTTATAACCATTATCCAGCTTCAAAACCAAGCAATCTTTATCTCCCAATTCTATTCTCGGCATTAGAATTCCTTCATAACTTTCCTTACCTTTAACAACTTTTATCCTATCCCCAACCCCAATCCTAGATTTTTTTAGAATTTTCTCGATTTTCTTCGAGTACATGGCCACTAAATAAACTATAAATTTTGAAATTTAATTCTTTCTATTTATGAGAGCTTACTACAATTCCCTTTGTCTGAACTGCAACGGAAGAATTTCGGATGAAAGATTGCTCAAGCTAGGCTTATGCGAGAATTGTGTTCCATTAGCTCCCAAAACAAGAAAAGAAATTCTTAAAGTTTTAACTAGAGAAAACAAGCTTTGGAACTATAAGAGTTTGCTAGAATTAGAAGAAAGTTATGAAGAATTTTCTAAATTTTTCAAAAAAGCTATTGGACAAAGGATGTGGTCCTTACAGCAAGTTTGGATAAGGAGGATAATGCTTAGAAGATCCTTTTCTTTACTCGCGCCCACAGGAGTAGGAAAAACTTCCCTAGGCCTATTGTACGCTCTTTTCATTTCCCTCAAAAACAAGAAGAGCTATATAATAGTTCCAACTAGCATTCTAGTAGAGCAGCTAGCAAGAAAAGTAGAGGAATTGGCTGAAAAGTTAGGAGTGGATTTTGATTTTGTCTACTATCTTGCAACTATGAAGAAAAGGAAAAAGGAAGAATGCTTGGAAAGAATTAGAAATGGTAACTTCAAGATTCTAATCTCTACAGAAAGGTTTTTGATAAACAACTTTGAAAGCATAAGGTCCAACAATTTTGATTTCATTTTTATAGACGATGTCGATTCTTTCCTTAAGTCAAGAAAAAATATAGATAAGGTTTTGATTTGTCTAGGTTTTTCAGAAGAAATAGTAAACGATTCTCTAAGACTTTTAGAATTGAGAAAAGAGCTTAACAAGCTCAAGAAAATGAAAGTTTCGACCAAGAAAATTTCGAAAGAAATAGAGAGAATAAGGAAAAGGGTTGAAGAGTTTAAGCTAAGGAATAGGATTGGGATACTCGTAGTTTCGGGTGCTACTACAAAAGCTAAGAGAACGAAGAGAGTAAAACTTTTTAAAGAGCTTCTAGGCTTTGAGTTGGGCTATTTACCTCAATTCCTAAGGAATATAAGAGATTTTTATAAAGAGAGTAAGGAACTTGAAAAAGATACTCTCGAAATAATTAGGAAATTCGGTTCTGGTTGCTTGATTTTCGTTCCGATGGAAAAAGGAAAGGCTTATGCAAAGAATTTGGCTGAATACTTGAAGGCTAACGGAATTAATTCTTATGTTTACGAGAAAATGGAAGAAGATATTCTGGAAAATTTTGAGAATGGATTCTACGATTGCTTGGTTGGGGTTGCGAGCTTTCGGTCTCCTTTAGCAAGGGGAATCGATCTACCAGAAAGAATAAGGTATGTAATTTTTACAGGCATACCAAGGTTTGAGATAAGGTTGAGTGCAAAGGAATTCAATCCGACTAAGCTTTTGACTTTGATTAAGAACATAAGAGAGTTTTTCGACGAAAAAACAAAAGAAAAAATTGATGATGTAATTGCGCAGCTCAAGAAAATAATTCCCTTAAGCAAAGAAGTAATTCAAAAGATTGAGGAAGCTTGTTCGAATAACTTAAGCCTAGAAGGTTTTGAAGGTTTTGCTCAAAAGATTATAATCAGGACGCAAAAGTTTTTGGAAAAACTTCTTACAAGAGATTTGATAGAAAAAATTAGAAAGGATGAGACGATAAGCCTAAAGGAAAAGGCTAACGAATTTTATTTGATAATTTCAGACCCAGTTGCTTACATCCAAGCTTCTGGAAGGGCCTCTCGCCTATTTGCTGGTGGAATCTCAAGAGGAGCTAGCATTCTGTTGGTCGACGATAGAAAAGCTTTTAATGGGCTTGTTGAAAAGCTAAGCTATTTCCTCGAAGACATAAGCTGGGAAAGGTTTGAGCTTAAAAAGCTTGCTAGATGGTTTAAGCAAGTAGATAAGGATAGGAAGCTAATAAAAGAAATTTCAGAAGGTAAAGTTTCGAAGCGAATCAAGGATTATATTAAAGCTGCTCTTTTGATAGTAGAATCTCCAACAAAGGCAAAAACTATTGCAAAATTTTTTGGAAAGCCGAGTAAAAGGTTAGTTGGTAATTTGACTGTCTATGAAACGAGTACTGGAGAGTATATATTGAACATAGTTGCAACCATGGGTCATCTCTACGATTTAATCTTTTCGGAAGGTTTTCATGGCGTGCTTAAAAAAGAAAACAATTTTTATCCAATCTACGATTTCATCAAGAAATGTTTAAAGTGCGGACATCAGTTTACCGAATACGATTCTTGCCCTAAATGTAAAAGTTTGGAAATAGTTTCGAAGGAAAGTATAGTTGATTCCTTAAGAAAGATAGCACTAGAGACTAACCTAATTTTTATAGCAACAGACCCTGATGCAGAAGGGGAAAAGATTGCTTACGATTTGTACTGCAGCCTTTACCCAATAAATAGCAAAATTTATAGGTTAGAGTTTCATGAGATAACTAAGAAAGCTATACTGAATGCGATCGCCAACAAGAGAGGAATAAACTTTAACCTGGTTGAAGCCCAGATAGTAAGAAGGATAGAAGATAGATGGATAGGATTTGAATTGAGCCAGATTCTTTGGAAAGTTTTTAAAAACAGAAAGCTTTCTGCAGGAAGGGTTCAAACCCCGGTTCTAGGATGGATAATCAAAAGGACTAAAGAAAGCTGGGAGAAAAAAATTGTCTTGAATGCAAAGTTAGAAAACAACCTTTCGATAAGAATAGAAGAACCCAAGCTTGAATTCGATTTCAGGGAAATTTACAAAAAAGCTAGAGAAGAGAAAGCAAAAGTTGAAGTTGTGAAGGAAGAAATTAGAAAAGTTTATCCCTTACCTCCTTATACTACCGATACTTTGCTCAAGGACGCTTCCCTAAAACTAAATTTTTCGGTAAACCAAACCATGAGAATTGCCCAAGATTTGTTTGAATGCGGGCTGATAACTTATCATAGAACAGATTCCACAAGCGTTTCAACTTTTGGGATTAACCTGGCAAAAGATTATATTCAAAAGAATTTTGGAGAAGAGTTTTTTGTTGGAAGAAGCTATAGGAAGGAGGGGGCTCATGAATGTATTAGACCGACTAGAGCTATAGATCCAGCTAAACTTAAAGATTTGATTTTTTCAGGCAGAATAAGGTTTGTCAAAGCTTTGAGTAAAGAGCATTATATGCTTTACGATTTGATTTTCAAAAGGTTTATAGCAAGCCAAATGAGAGAAATTGAAGTTAAGTATCAAATTCTTAAAATTAAGGTTTTTGGGAATGAAGCAAGCTTGGAGTTAGCAATCGAAATTGTTAAGGAAGGCTTTAACAAGCTAGTTCATTTTGAAGTGAAGAGAAGAGTGGAAAGCGGGCTTTACAGAATAATCTTTGCAAGAATAAAAAGAGTTCCGAAAGCCTGGCCATTTTCGCAAGGAGAGGTTGTTGGTTTGATGAAGGAGAGAAATATAGGAAGGCCTAGCACCTATTCAAAAATTGTTCAAGTTTTGTTGGAAAAAAAATATGTGGTTGAAAAGAAGAATAAGCTAGTGAACACAAAGCTTGGTTTCAAGGTTTATAATTTCTTGATTAAAAATTATGGAGAATACATAAGCGAGGAAGTTACTCGAAAATTAGAAGCTATTATGGATAGGATTAAGGAAGGAAAAGAAGCTTATACGAATGTCTTGAATGAACTTTATGCTGAAATAATGAGATTAAAAGCTAGATGAATAAATACCTTTCAACTTCCCATGGATGAACTTGTGTCCTATACTCATCCCATTGCCTTTCATGCATTTCATAGAGCTTTTTTTGGATGAAGCTGCCCAAAGCATTTTCAACTATTTTACTCTTTCTCGTAAGTTCCATAGCCTCTCCCAAAGACCTGGGCAAAGTCTCTATGTAAAACTCCTTTAACTTTGCATCATCGAAATGATAAACGTCTTCTTCTATAGAATCAGGAAGTTCTATTTTCTTATCTATTCCGTATAAGCCAGCTTCAAGCATTACAGCATAGCCAAGGAAAGGATTCATAGAAGGGTCTGGCCATCTTGCTTCTAGCCTAGTTTCCTTCTCCTTTCCAGGAAAGTATTCTGGTTTCCTTATTAGGGCAGACCTATTCCTAGTTCCCCAGCAAACGTAAACAGGTGCTTCATAACCAACTACTAATCTTTTATAAGAATTGACAGTAGGATTAGTCACTCCAACTATCTCTTTCACGCATTTTAATTGTCCGGCGAGGAAATGCTTTGCTAAGGAAGAAAGATGATATTCGTCTTTTTCATCGAAGAACAAGTTTTCCCCATTTTTCATAAGACTTTGATGGGTATGGGCTCCCGAGCCATAGACTCCATAAATTGGTTTTGGCATGAAGCTTGCGAGCAGACCATTTTCAGCGCTTGAGGTCTTAACGCAAAGCTTATAGTTCACGAAGTTTATGGCAGATCTTAAGGCAGAATCATGCTTATAATCTATTTCATACTGACCCTTCGCTACCTCATGGTGCCCTTTACAGACTGTAAGACCTAAAGCTTGCATGTAATCTATAGCTCTGTTCAAAGCTAGAGTCGTTTTGTGTAAAGGAGCATAGTCGAAATATCCGTAGACATCAGTTTTCAAAGGCCTGGTTATTATATCGTCTTTCATCTCAAAAAGGAAAAACTCGATTTCGGAGCTTACTTGATAGGTTGTTCCTTTACCAAGCTTTCTCTCCAGCTTTTTCTCGCATCTTTTTAAAGCATAAATTGGGTCGCCTTCAAAAGGAAATCCCCCAGGTTTTAGGACTTCGCAAATAATCCTCCCTTCTTTTATCTCGTTTATTCTCCAAGGAAAAATTTTAAAGGTTGATAGATCAGGCTTTAAGACCAAGTCGCTTTCAGCTATCCTAACAAAACCTTCTATCGAAGAACCATCAAAACCAACACCATTCTCCAGATAATCTTCAAAATCCTTTAAGTTTTTTTCGGCCGTAGGTACGCTAACGCTTTTTAAGTTGCCGACAATATCGACGAACTGAAAATGGACTCTTTTTACCTTTTCTTTTTTTACCGTTTCTAATATGCTATTTAACCCTTCCTTCTCTTTGTTCATTCATTACTTTTAAATCTAAAAATATAAATTTTTATAGTCTTGAAAATTGAACAAAAATTCAAAAAATTTAATTTTATATTAACAAATATTTAATAGATGAGGAGAAAGATAGAACTGGATGAGATAGACGTTAAAATCCTCAAGCTCTTGCTTTCAAACTCAAGGCTTTCTTTCAGAGAAATGGCCAGACATCTTAATCTATCAGTCGGTACAGTCATTTCTAGGATAAAATCGATGGAAAACGAAAGAATAATAAAGGGGTATGCAGCAATAGTTGACCACGAAAAGCTTGGCTATGAGTTGACTGCAGTGATAGAAATAACAGTTTCTAAGGGAAAGCTTCTGGAAGTTGAGAAAGAGGTAGCTAAGCTTAAGAATGTTTGTGCAGTTTATGACATCACTGGCTTGACAGATGCTTTGGTCATAGCTAAGTTTAGACGAAGACAGGAATTGAGCGAATTTGTCAAAAAAATTCTAGCGATGCCTTTTGTCGAAAGAACTAATACGCATTTAGTTTTGACTACAGTAAAAGAGGATTTTAGGTTAATTTAATTTTAACTCATTACGAATTATATATTATGAAAACAATAGCAAAGGTTTTCTTTCTAATTCTTATTTTATTTGCTTTTGGACTAATTTTTTTCGAATATTACCATAATCCAGTCTTTTTAGAGGCATCGAATTCTTTAAAAATTTTGAATGAAACTTTCGAGAAAATGAAAAGTCTCAAAAACTGGACAATAACTTACAAAATATTTATAAGGAGTTTGAATAAATCAGAGACAGGCAAAGCTTTTTTCACCGGAGAGGATAAAAAAAGTAGAGTTGTTTTAATCTTCCAAACTTATCCTTCAAACTTCTATTTCTCTCCGATATATCCCCTTCCCGTCTCAATTCATCATTTTTATCTTACATGGGAAATTAATGGTTTAAAGGAAAAATATAATTACACCTATCCACCTCCAGAAGGAAATTTTACCTGTCATAAAGTTTCTCTGATAGAACCCAGTTATTATTGTAAGCCAATTAATTTTAGTGAATTTTTTCTTCCTCTGTTTTTTCAAATAGATTTAAGAAAGTGGGAGGAAATAGGTTTGACTCAAGTTTCCTATCTTGGAAAGGAAAAAATTTTGGGAAGAGAATGCTTTAGTTTTAGATATGATATCGACTTAAGAGTTTTTAAAGAAACTGAGTTTTCTCATTGGATAAGCAATAAGACTCTAAATCTAACTTTCTTTTCGTGTTACGATGAGGAAACAGGAATGCCTTTTATTGCCAAGATTAAAATGGGGATGAAAAGATATACAGTAGAAATGGATTACGAGGTCGTTAACTTTACTGAAAGAGTCGAAAATTTGCCTTACATTCCGAAGTATGAATTACTTGAAAGTTTTTGCGACCACACTTCTAATGAAATAAAATTTAAAATGAGAGCGCTTGAAGACTTGCCTGCTCAAAAAGCTTTTATACTCCTGGAGGAAGAAAAAACTAAATCAGAAGTTTTTCTTGATAGCACAAGAAAAGGTAAAACTAAAATAATTAATTTTACTTCGCCTATTGATTTGGGTTATAAGAGAATTTATCAGGGTAAGTTCTATATAAATAATTCCTTGGCATGGGTTATATTTGCATTTTATTGTGATGCCCAGTGGAAGAGACCTTGGTAATTATTTTTCTAAAAGCTACAATCACATCCTTATCTTTCAAAATATAACCATGGAAGAAGTTTATTTAAATTTTAAGGTAAAAAAAACTAAATTTAACTATGGAAACTGCGGTAAAACTTTTCTTTTTAATACTTATTCTATCTGCATCTGGATTAATTTTCTTTGTAGGATATTATTATAACTGGTTTTTATCTTTCAGATATCTCGTCTGGAACAACTATTAGTTTTAGATTTAGTTCAATAAATGACTCTTATTCACGACAATTTGTAATAGGGATAGACTGTCCAGAAGTTAAAGGAAAAAGAGTTTACCCCCCTTATTATGAGTGTAAGAACTGCTCTAACGGTAAATATTGTTCTATGGGCACTTCTAGATATTCAAGCTATACTTTTGATTCAGATTATCCCGGTTCTCATGAGATTTGTGTATGGCCGACAAGCGAGAAAGGATATATATGGAGGTTGGAATACTATGGCATAAGTAAAAAAATAAAATTAGAGTCAGAAGTTTCGTTTGATGGAGCTACTAAAGGTGAAATAAAAATACTCAATTTTACTCTTCCTCGATCTCTAGAAAAAAATGAAGTCTATTGGGTTTATTTCTACATAAACAATGTCAAACAATATACCTCTTGCTCTACCTATAAATCTAGAGCCTATCCTTTAACAGATTTCTTCGCTAAAATAATCGAAAAACTTAGGAACATAACCCAATCTATCTTCTAAAAGCTATTTCGATTACATCCTTATCCTTTAAAACATAATCAGCGGACAACCTCTTTTTTGTCCTGGCATCTATTCCACAAATAAACTTTTCCCCAATCTCAGTATGAATTTTAAAAGCAAATTCCTTTAAAGTAGTTCCTTTAGGCACAAGAAAGACATCTGGCAAGACATTTCCTTCCCTATCGCACAGCTTGTTAGAATCTGCAACAGGGTAGACGGCTATGTAGTTAAGCAACTCAAACACAGCTTTATTCAAGCTTGCTTGAATTCCTGTCGATCCATACTTTTCAATAACCCTTTCCCTTATGAGCTTTAAGGCTTTTAACTGCCTTTCATCAAGCTTGCTTTCATTCAAAATCTTAAAATCATTTCCTGGTAAATATTCTATTAAATTTTTCTCTGCAGCTTTTTTCAAGGCAATTTCAGCCTCAGCACTCGTAGGAACTATATGCTCATACCTTTCCTTCAATAGTTCAAAATTAGCTTGAGCTTGGGGTAAATCTATCTTGTTTGCAGCTATTAAAATCGGCTTGGAAATTTTCCTTAGAACTTTTGCAAAATTTTCCACATCGCTTATAGAAGCTTTTTCCAAAGCCTTCTCTATATGTTCTTTTTTAACTTCTAAGCCAGACAATTGTTCAGCTAGCACTTGAACTAAATCTGCTTTAGAAAATTTTGCAATCTTTTTTTCAAATTTTTGGATAGCTCTCTTAATTATGGAAGCGAACCACAAGTCAATTTCTTTTTCTAAAAATTCTATGTCCAATCTTGGATCATGATTTTTTGCTGGTCTTCCTTCCTCATCAGTTAAGCCAGAAAAATCAACCACATGGATTAGAACAGAAGCTTGTCTTAAATCATCTAAGAATTGATTACCCAAACCTCTACCTTTATGAGCATCAGGGACCAATCCAGCCACATCCACAAGCTTAATCGGGATAAATCTTTTTCCATTCTTGCAATACCCTTTCCTTGGATTGCATTCAACTCCAAACTCTTTGCATACACAATCTATCGAAACCCAACCAACAGCTACATTAGGCTTAATTGTGGTGAATGGAACAGGAGAAATTCCAACTTCAGCTAGAGTAGCTGCTTTTAAAAAGCTAGATTTCCCACTATTCGGCTTTCCTACTAAGCCAACTATCATCCAAAAATACTTATTTTTTAACCTTTAAATACAAATTTTCCTAAATTAAAAACATGGGCATAATTGAGGTAATTTCAAGGAGTTTAAGAGAAATGCTCTGGCCGAGAAGGTTTCTTCCTTTCTTCCTCTTATACCTCATCTTCTCGCTTTCCTTGTTGATATTTCTTTTGCCAATACTTTCCAGAGTTCCATCTCTTTATACTTCTCCTTCTTCAGTTGACATACAAATCTTCTATGCCAATTTTGCTGGTATGGCAATAGTTTTAATAGCTACAGTGTTGGTAAACATTTGGTTTAGTGGTGCCTTAATTTGGGATATAAAATCGAAGAAAGGTTTTGAAAAATGCTTGAATTATTCTAAAAAGATTTACTTGCAAATGTTTGCTCTTTACCTGGTCATTTGCATTTTGCTTTTGTTTACCTTCTTCCTCAAGAATTTTTCGATAATATTCCAAATCCTCATAGACTGGATTTTTATCTTCGCTTTGCCAGCTGTTGTCATAAAAAAGGATAGCTTTGACTTTGCTTTAGCAAGGAGCTTTAGCCTGGTAAAGAAAAAAGTCTTCAGTACTTTTTCTTTCTGGGCATTAACGCGATTCATAATTTTTATCATATTCCTATTCTCCCTTTTCATTTCAACGGCAATCCTTTTGCCCATATTTTCCGAGCTTAGGTTCGTTATTTCTTCGACTCAAACATTTCAGTCTTATGAGGTTACAAGAGCAATTTCTTTAATCCTCCAGAACTATCACTTATTAGTAATAGAGGCAATAGTCGTATCTTTCTTCATTTCGATAATGTACGTATTTAACCTAATTTCAAAAACTTACTATTTTCTTGAAATTTCGAAAAAAATTAGATGATTTCTAACTTTTTAAGAACTTTTTCAACCTCTTTTTCCTTTCCTTTCTTTATTTTTAGCTCATCGAGTATGGTATACCTTTTTCTCATTTTTGAAGCATGAGTTACTGCTTTAATCAAAATCTTGCGAGGAATTTCTATCTCTCTATAGTTTGTAGGAAGCTTTAAAGTTTTGAGAACCTCTTTAACAAATTCAAAATCTTTTCCTTGATAATAGCTCATTATTAAAGTCCCCAAAGCGACTTTTTCTCCATGTAAAGCTTGGCTTGAGGGATAGAGCCAATCTATTGCATGAGCGAATAAATGCTCAGAGCCTGAGCATGGTCTAGAAGAGCCAGCTATACACATTGCATAACCACAGCTTATCAAAGCTTCTGTTAAGAGCCTTACTGCCGACTCATAGTTTTCTTTATATCTTGATGCATTTTCCATTATGACAGAAGCTGCAAGAGAAGTTATTTGAGCTGCATACTCCCCATAATATTCTCCTTTTCTTTCCTTTGCAAGTTCCCAATCAGTTACTGCAGTATACTTTGCTATAACATCTCCAGCACCTGAAGCAAAAAATCTAAAGGGAGCTTTGGCCAAATACTTCATATCAGCGACTATAGCAGCAGGTGGGTCTGAAAATAAGGAATGTTTTTTCTTTCTTTTAAAAAGACTCGAACAAGCAGAAGCTATGCCATCGTGCGAAGGAATAGTTGGAATGCTTAAATAAGGTATTTTGAGCTTGAAGGCAGCAGTTTTTGCAATATCTATATTCTTCCCTCCTCCGATTCCCAATAAAACTTGAGCTTTTAAAGCCTTAGCTTTTTTCTCCACTTTTTTAACGTTTGAAAAATCTGCTTTGTTTACGATGAATGAACTAACTTCAAATCCATTTATTCTTAGGATTTTCTCTATTCTTTTTCCAGCAAGTTCAGAAGTTAAAGGTCCATGAACTAAGAAAGCAGAGAAAACCCCAAGCTCTTCCAAGAGATTCGGTATGGTTTTAATCGCATTCTTTCCTATTGCTATTCTCCAGGGTATTTTTATTAGATGGACCTTATGGAAAGGCATTATACCCTTTTATACACTTCTTTAGCAAACCTATAAATATCTTTTGGTTTTTGTTCGAAGTGAGTGCTTATTACCGGCTTAGTTCCTAAATCAAGCAAGAGTTTCAATTCTTCCAAGCTCCTAATTCCACCGCCTGCATGAAGAACCTTGTCGCTTGATAAAATCTCTCTAGCTCTTTTTATTAATTTTATCCTTTTACTCACCGGTACCCTTGCTCCAGACCCTCCTTCTACGTAAACTCCATAACAAGCTTTATTCTTCTCTAGATAATTTTCTATGCAAGCTAAAGCATCCTCATCGCTTATCCTAGCAGCTCCTGTAAAATCTCCAACGCTCGTTCCCGGTCCTAGGATTAGATAGCCAAAATCTAGCTCATAAGGAGGAGAGTAAGTATATAAAAATCTGGTTGCAAGCTTTCCAAGTTTTGTGTACAGGCGAGCAAGAGAGTTTTTAAAAGAAGGAGTTTTGTTCAGTAACTCTGGTCTTAGGATATACTTAGCATCTTTTCCAGCCAACGCATGCCAAACTTGTCCTGGAAATAAGTATCTTTCTTCCAAACCTTCTTTTTCAAGCTTTTTTAACCAAAAGCTTATGGCTTTAGAAGAGCCTTTAGTAGTTCCAACCCAAAAATCACAAACCTCTTTAATCATTTCTTTATGCTTAACGGTTTCTTCAAACATTCTTTCTGCTAATAAAGGCTTATCAGGGTCGTAGAGTATGCAAAATTTCATCGGATAGATATTCGATTTAAAAATTTTAAATCTTCTGGTACCAAGGATTTAAGGTTTACTCCAATTATTAGAAATATGAGCCTAAGCTTGAGGCTTAGAAACAAGCTAGAGATTTTCGGTCTTGGAGTAAAATATGGGAAGAATGCAAAAATTATTGGCAAAAAATATAACCTTCAAAACTTGATCGGAGCCAGGGAAGCTGAAAAAATTATCGAAAGGCTTTATGCTCAAGAGCATGAAATTTTAAAGATTATTAAGAGAAAGCTTAAAGAAACTAGACCGCCTTGGTTTATCAGAAACATAACCCTTTCTGCCTATGCTTCCAACCAAAATTATGAAAAAACTTTTTCTGAGGAATGTTTATACGACATGATAACAGGGAGTGCATTCCTTTATCCAGGAGGGGATTCAGAAGATGATTTTTGCGATAGCTATCTGGAAAGTTTTATCAATTCAAACGAAAAATATGAGAGAATCTTGGATTTGTTAAGGGATGCTAAAAATTTAATTAGAATTTCTTCAAGGAATAGAGAAGCATCGAATTTGGCTAAAGCTGCTCATTACTTGCTTACTGAAGGTTCAAGGAGGCTTAGAAGAAGAAGTAAAAGGGCTTTTGAAGAGTATTCGAGAAGAAAAAGAGAAAAATTAGACCCCATACAAGCAAAAGATTTTTACTACAGATTTTGTTTAAGAAAAGGAAGAATAGAAGAAGTGAGAAAGAACTTAGTCTCTCTCGAAAAAATTTTAGAAACCCAAAAAAAGCTTGGAGAAATAGGGGCTACATGGGCTGTGGTAAGCCATTTGTTGGCTGGTGGAGAGGAAAGATACTTAAAAGATTTGGAGAAATTTTACTTGAACGGAACAAGCCTTTTAAATTTGGCCGCAGATGACTTAAAAGAAATAGAGGAAGATTTTGCTTATGATCCTAAAAGTAAGGTTGGGATAAAAAATCCTGCAAACGTTTTGGCTCTTAAGATGGTCTCAGAAGGTTATGATTATTTAAGCTTGAGAAAGTTGAAGAATTACCTGAAGGAAAATGCAACTGAAATTTCTAGGATGATGTTGTTGTATGCAGAAAATTTAGAGAATAGCTATGAAAACTTAAAGGATTCTCCGTATAAAGAAGATTTACCTTACGTGGTTGGTTTTATGAAAGAGATTGTTGAAAGAGAGGTTAAAAAATTCGAGAAGAAGTTCAAGATTAAAGTAAAGTAATGGTCTAAGCTTACTTTTAACTATTAGACTCTCTCTTAGAATTATTCATTTCGGTTTTTTTCTTGATGGCAGCTAGGAAAGTTTTAAGTTTCAGCTTACCTTCAAAGAGTTGGTCAATTAGTTCGGGTTTTCCTTCAGCTATATCAAAAAGAAAGTCCAAAACACTTTTGTTGTAAAAGTTTTCTATACCATCTTTAGGAATTACTATTTTTTCACCAAATTCCTCAACCCATTTCTTATCAAAATCTTCAAAGGAAGAATTGGTAATGTAAAGCTTTGCAGCAAGCTCCCCTGTTATCATCGCATAAGTAAGACCATCTCCTTCTAAAGGATGGACAAAACCACCTTCTTCTCCTATTATTACCCAATTTTTATCGCAATGCTTTGATTTGAAAAATTCTGCAGTTTTTGGACTAACTATTAGTGCAGCTCTCTCTTCTATATACTTTGGTTTTCTAATTTTTTCCTTAAGAAGTGGATGAACCTGAAGCAATTCATTCAAAGATTTTTTAAGATTCCCCTTGTATTCTACCTCGCATCCCAATCCTACCAAAACATAATCCTCTTTTGGAATAAGCCAACCATAACCCTTTCCAACATATTTATCATCGAGGAAAAGCAGGTACCAACCATCTTCAAAATACTCATCTATATATTCCTTTTCAAACCCTAGTTTGAGGTCATAAGTCTTGCTAAGATGCTTTATCGGAAATGCCCCTATTTTTTTCTTTCTTAAGATTCCATTGACCCCACCAGCTCCTACAGCATTTTCGACTTTAAATTCTCCCTCTTTAGTAGAAAGTATAAATCCCCCTCTTTTCTCTTCTACATCGTTTACCTTAAGCTTTTTCCATTCAGCTCCTTCATCCAATGCTTTTTCTAGTAAAAACCAATCAAATTTTTTTCTCGAAACTGAGCCGTGAGTTTTTTTATAAGTCCATCTAATCTTCTTGTAGGTAGGCGAGTACACTTCGCAAAAATTTAAATCCCTTTCGATTATATCAACAGGGACTGTATATCTCGATAAAAGAGTTGAACTTAAGATGCCTCCGCAAACTTTTTCTCTTGGTTGAGTATGGTCGAATATTATTACATCAACACCTTTTCTAGCTAGATAATAGGCACAAGTACTCCCTGCGGGCCCTCCTCCTATTATCCCAACTTCGTATTTCTTTCTCATACTCCTCACAGAGATTAAGGTAGTTAAAAAATTAATCTTTTTCGACTATGTGATATTTGCAGTATTTGTCTCCTTCACTCATTCTTTTAAGTGGTATAAGCTTGAACTTAGGTCCGAAAAGTCTCTCTACTATACCTCTATTGTATTCCTCACACATTTTACAAATGAAGGGTTCGTGAAACTTCTTTATTATTTCGTTGAATGGGCAATTTACGATGAATGCATGAGTTTCTCCTTTTTCATCCTTTACTATTTTTAGGTCTAACCCAAGAAGCATTCCAGCTAGCCGTGTAAGCCTTTTCCTGTTCTTGAAAGTTTTTTTCATGTTGAAAAGCTTTTCCAACCTTTTTATATCATTCTTCCCTAATTCTCTTATTTCTCTCGAGATTACTCTCGCAGCAATACCATAACCCATTGAATTGATCAAATGCTTGGCTAGGATGCATATTATATTTCCTAAAGTAATGCTCGTCGATCTAATCTTTTCTTTTTCTGGTACTTTTGAAAAAATTTTTTCCATTAAGTTTTTCTCCTTTTTATTCTCCTTAAATTCCATCCTCTCACTTCTAAAGTGTTTTTAGATAAATTTATTTCTTTTTCTCGAACGCTGGGCAGCTTGGACATCTTTCTTCATCATCAAATCTTAACCCGCAAGGTGCATACTCTGGATCATAGGGATAGAAAAATCTTAGGGGCAGATACTTCGGGACTATAATTGAATTGCTTATGTTTACTTCCACATGCCTAATTCCAGGCTCTGACCTTATTTGCTTGTTTAAAAACTCTTCAAGCTGAGCAATATCCCTAGCAACCATGTTGATTATTAAATTATGATTTCCTGAAGTTTTTGCTAAATGAAAAACTAAAGGGCAATTTCTCAACTTTCTTACTATCAGATTAACTCCATCAGCATCAGCTTCTACTCCAATACAAGCACTCAACGGATAAAGATTTTCTGGATTTATCAAGGCACTTATGGTTATAACCTTCTTTTTTATTAACCTATCAACCCTCTCTTTAACTGCAGCAGGAGTTACCTTAAGCTTTTTTGCCAGCTCTGTAAGCTTAATCCTCCCATTCTTCAAAAGTTCTGAGATTATAAACCTATTGGTTTCATCTAAAAAATTTTTAGATTTCATAATTTTTCACTAAAAATTTTTCTAACTTTAAATATTTAAATTTTACTTTTTATAGGAAAAGCTTAAATACTCTAAAAATGTTTAAATATACACGAGAAGATGGAAGTAATAAATGAAACACAGATTTGCAAATTGTGCTTAGAACCTTATACAACATTTATTTGTGTAGATTGCTTGACAAGAGATATTAAAAAATTCCTGTTTTCAGATAATCCAGAGCTTAGGAAAGAATTTGAATCCTTCCATAAAAAATTTTCAAAATTCTTTTTATTAACTAGTCCAGAAAAAAAAGTAAAATGCATAAGGTGTAAAAGGTATTTTGATGTGATGGTTTGTCCCTATTGCTACCTAAATGAACTTTTCTGGTGGCTTTTTGAAAAAGATATAAATTTAGCTAGAAAATTAGCTCAATTCTTTAACTTCGATTTTTTAGGTACTGGTTATGTCTTAAAATTAAGGAAAGTTGAACCTATAATAATAGCCGAGGAGAAGGAAAAAGATTTGGAAATTGGGATTTGTGAAGCTTGTGGTCAAGCTTATGATGGACTGAAAAAAATCGAAGGAAAATGGTTATGCGAAAGTTGTAGGGATGAGATTTAAAATTTTTACATTTAGAAAAATTCGAGTTAGATAAATTGTAAAATTCCGCTTGAGTCACTTATTTTTGTTCTTGAAAATTTTCTTAACTAACCGCTAGCTTTCTTATTTCTATTAACAATCTTTCTATAATTTTTAGTCTTTCTATCAAAGTTTCATTCTGAATCTTCAAGCTTTCCATTTGAGTTAAGATTAAATCCATCTTCGCTTTAAGATTTTCTAGAGTTGCCGGTTCTAAGCTTGTTTCTAAAGCCTTTTCCTCTGGAATTTCAGGCAGTTCTTCTATTGGTTCTTCTTTCTTCCTTCTAAAGATACCCTTCATCTTTGAAAATATTCCCATTATCTTACCCTCTCAGATACAGGCAATTTGAATAGAGCTCTTAATTCTAAGTGCAATTCTTCAATAAGTCTATTACACAAATGAATATAACTTCTTTTTACTTCTTCATAAAAAAGCTTGTGATAAACCCATACAAAAGCTTTGTAAAGAGGAGAACGTTGGAAAAATGATTTTAAATCATACTCGGTTCTTAGTCTTCCGCTTATTCTAATAGTTACCTTACCCTTTTTACTTGGATCAGAAGGTTGCAAGCCCTGAATAGTTATTTCAATCATCATTCCAGTCCTTGCATCTATCCCTTTCCTTACATACATTCTCATATAAAAAGGTCTTGGGTCAGAGCTTATATCCCACCTAAAATCTCTTTCCCATAGATCTATAGTTTCAACTTGGAAAATCCTTCCAAGCATTCCTCTTAAAACTCTACAAACCCTAAAAGGATCAGGGCCGCTATATTCGATAGTTAAAGTCCTTTCTGGGGCTAGGCAATCATCTTCGAAAACCCAGCGTGGCATTTATCTCTCCCTTGGAAGAATATTGAGGAAAGCTTTTAGCTCATCTTGAAACCTTAGAAGCCATTCCCTGCATTGATTTTTGTATCTTTGTCTTTTCTCTTCATAGATTAGCCTATGATACAAAACTCTAAACATTTCATAGAATAAGCTTCTTTGCCAAAGAGTATCCTGAGGATATTCTGTTCTTATCCTTCCCTCTATCCTTATCTTTGCCTTTCCTTCCCTTCCAAATTCCTTGCTTGGTCGGGCTTCACCTTCTAGAGTAACTATTACCTGAATAAAAGAAAATCTATCCATATCCTTTATGAGTTCAAACCTTACCCTAAACTTTTCTCCTGCTTCACTCTTATCCCAAACAAAGTCTCTTTCTTGCAATTCCCCAGGATCGTGCCTAAAAATTGTTGCAAAAAGCTCTTTTATTTTTTCATACAAACGCTGAGGATTTGGACCTTCGTAAGTTAAAAGCAAGTAAGGAACTCCAGGTAAAACGCTTCCTGGAGCAGTAGCTAAACAATCATCATGTATAACTAGCTTAGTTCTTGCAAACACTGGCATATTTAAAATTTGGTTTTAAGAAACTAAAAAGTTATAAATTTTTGGTAGAAATTTTATTCATGCTCGAAAAGCTTGAAAAAATTTTAGAATTGATTAAATTGGTAACCTTACCGCCTCTAATTTCTAAGCTTCTGGGAGCAATCCTAATGTTTTTTGGAAGCATTTTTATCTTTGGCTTAGTTTATGCTGGAAATCAGAAAAACTTTTTATTCCAGCTTTTCTTCGGACCGATATTTATTTATCTTGGATGGGAGTTACTTAAATTATGATAAACAAGATAGCCGGAGGATTTTTATTTTTCATTGGTTTGCTAATAGTAGTTAAGTTTCCTTTTACTGGCTCTAAATACCAACCATTTGAAATGCAAAGAGCAGGAGTATTGTTTGGAATACTTTTGATGATAATTGGTTTAGTTTTGCTTCGACTATAATTTTGAATAATAAGATTTCAAAAAAACAAATTTATATTATGCCAATAATTATTCCAGAATTTCCTGCACCAAGACCATGGTTTGTTATCCCTCCAGAGAGACCAGAGGCTAAACTCAAGTTTGAGCTAGGAGAGCTAATAAACGCTGTTCCTTATGAAGGGGAGATGCTCCTAGATTTTACTTCTTCCTTAGGAAAAGTTAGCGAAGTTTTTTATGCTCTATCTTTTCAACTACCAAAATGGGGATTTTTTACTGCAAAAATAGAAGAAAGTATTTTTGTATCTCCTGTTTTTAGAGAATACTATGAGATGACTCTAAGACAAAAAGAAGCTTTGGAAGCAAGAATTAAAGAGGGTTTAGCAAGTGTTGCAAGAGCCATTTCAGATTTTGAGCTAGCTTTGCATGATTTGAGAAGGTATAAGGAATACATGAATCATTTTCTTAAAATTGAAAAAGGAAAAAGACTGATTAAAGAAGGAAAAAAAGAAGAAGGAGAAAAGCTTGTAAGAGAAGCAGAACAAACTCTTAAAGCAATTTTTATAGATCAAGTTGATGTTCACACAGGAGAAGGGATTGCTTTAAAGCTAATTGCTCCAAGATGGCCTACTATTATAGCTGATTTCATGAAGTTAACTGACGAGGATACAGACCCAAAAGAAATTGCTAAAAAATATGGGGTTTCTGAGGCCCAAGGCGTTGTTCTAGCCACTAAAAACAAGCTTTACAAGGAATGGAGAGAGATGTTCAAGAAAAATGTGAGAGAAAGATATAAAAGGATTTTAAGCGTGGTTGAAATGAGGAAAGCTTCTATAGAGGAATATAGAGAGATGCTTAAACCAACCATTGCAAGGTATAAAATGATTACAGATGCCCTCAGTACTCCTCCTGGAAGAGCAGGCATATTAAAAACTGCCCACATGAGGCCGGATGCTCAAGCAATTTCTGTGGATAAAGTTACCCTTTGGGCCTGGAAACCATTTCAGGTTGCTGAAAAGTATAAGATTACTAGAGAATACTTTGACCAAATTCCAGTTTCGAAGGCAGGCTTTACTAGGAGCGAGATTTTGGAGATTAAAAAGCATTTGGGAGAAAAATGGGACGAAAAAGTTTCTGGATTGCCTCAAGAACCTTCCATAGATAGGGTTGTTAGAGCCTTTATTCCAATAATAGAAAAAGAATATGGAGTTGAGATAACAGCTTATGATTTATATAAAGCTAGGGAAATGCTTTTGGATCAATTTAGAAAATCTTTGCCAGCTCTAGGCGGAAAAGAACCATGGGTTTTTAGCCCATACTTCACTTTTATTTGCATTCCGATGGAAAGAACTGTTCTAAGATTGCCCAATGGCGCTCAAGTCGAAGATTTGTGGATAGAGAATTTGTATGCCGCAACCAGAACTCAGAACTTGATACTCGTTAATTGTTTGGAGCTTATAGCAAGGGATAAGCAGTTGGAGCAGTACATAAACAGAATGCTTGGAGAGATGGGGGAAAAGGAAGGGAAAATTCTCTCGATAGAAAAAATAGTTGAAGAAAGATATAAGGAAGTTTACAAAACTCTTGAAGAGATAGAAAAAGAAGAGAAAGAAAGAGAGCTAAAGGAAAAATTGGAGAAAGCTGAGGAATCTAGGAAAAGGTTTAAGGAATTAGGTAAGAAAATTAGATTGGGTATAGGAAAGTTCTTCGCAACTTTTGGCCTAGAGCTTCGATTCTTTAGAGCTGTGGGGCCTTACGAGTTTGCCATGCACCATAGGCTTGCAAAATATCATCAAAGGGAGACGGGAGGGAATTTTGCAAGAATAGTTAGATACTTGAAGAAAAGTTTTGGGGTGCCCGGTTAGTATGGCTTATTTGATTGGAGTTTCGAGCGGAATATTCGGGGCAGTGCCTGAAGCCGAAAGAATTCAGTATGCAGGATTGGCGAAGAAAGCTGAGTATTGTATAACTAAAGGCGTGCAGTTTGTTCAGATAGATTTGGAATCTGTCTCTGAGTTTAAGGCACCAAATTTGAAAGAAGATATGGAGAAGATAAGGAAGTTAGGGGTAAGGTATGGGATTCACTCTGAAACTCGGGCTTTTGGAGTTGAGGTTGCTGAGTTAGATTCTGCTATAGAAACGGATTATAAGTTTGGGCATGAAAGGTTGAGAGAGATTCTGGAAAAATCCGGAGAAATAAAAAGCGAGTATGTTTTAATCCATTCTTCTGAATCTCACCCATTTTTATTACTCGAAAGGCATCTACAGCCAGCAGCTTTAGTTGATTTCTTCGGAAATCCTTTAAGAGAATTCTTAGAAGAAAATAAAGATTTACTGGATTGGGCTCTAGGAGGAGGGGTTGAAGATATTTCTGAATGTGTATATGATGTATGGTTAAAAAAGAAGAAAGGGATAAGCGTAGAGGATATAAAAGGAGCTTTTAAAGCAAGTGGTCTCAATCCCCAAGATTTTATATGGATTGAAGTTATTGGAAGGCCTTTAGCAGAAATTCTAAGAGGAAGAATCTTAGATAGAGTCGAAACATGGGAGATAGAAACTGGAAAAGATTATGAGAGTTTGGAACCTGACAAGAAAAAAATAGTCAATGAACAAATTAAGAGAAGTTTAAATGTTTTGGTCTCTGATATAAGAACAGCTCTCTTAAACTATGTTCAATCAAGAACTCTGCATTATGGTCCTGAGAGAATAGCTTACTATTTCATTGCAAAATGGATGGAAAAAACTAGTGATCCTCTCTGGAATAACATAGTAAATGCAACCATAGAATTTTTTGCTAGGAGCGAGAAAAAAAGCGTAGAAGAATGGCTGAGAGAAAAAGGAATAAAGGAGAAAAGTATAGACGATGAAAATTTTAGGAAGTACAGCTATCTATGGGTTCCTGCAGTTTCCGCTAAATACATATGGGGCCATTTGAACCAAGATAAAAATCCAAAGAAAACTTACTATGATTTAAAAAAAATAATAAAGAAGTATAACATGCCTCTAGTTCTAGAAACTCCGATGGCTCATAGAGGCATAGAAGAATGGCTCCGCTTACCAAATCCAATTCAAATGTATTATCTGGCTAGACAAGTTAATGAAGAGGCCGGTTTCTTCTGCCTAGCTGTAGCGATGGATTTTGAGCATATGTTGAGCATAAGATTAGACCCAGAGGTTGTAATAGATTGCTTACCAGAGGAGGCAGGAAAATTTGTAATCGTTCTTCATGTAGGTTATCCCTCCCCTCTAGCCCCCGCTCACATACCAATTCCTTTGGGTTCGGAGCAGCAATTGTACCTTTACAAGCTAATGTATAAGCTGAGAAAGAAAGGTTTTGGGAAGGATGAGAAAGATTACTACATAGTTTTTGAGAGAGGAGGAGGTCCAGACCCTATCAAGCAATCCATAATTGCTTTAAGGAAAATAGTTGAATTTTTGGAAAAAGATGTACCGCCCGAAAAACTACCGATGGAATTCTATGGTTTTGCTACTGGCGAAATAGCTTCTTTGGAAAGGCAAAGAGCAATAATATTCGAGCACGCTCTAGACCCTTTGAAAGGTTTAGTTTATGTACCCGAAGAGGAGCATACTTTCCTGGGAAGGGCTGCCACCGAAAGAGTTGCCCCTGAAAAATGGAAGAAAGAAGAGTTGAGATAACTAAAAGCTGTCTGGAATGCCAAAAATTTCTCTTAATTTTTTCAGGCTAAGCCTGAACTCAACTTCTAAAGGAGTGACTTCATAGATCACAAGCTTTTTCCTTCCCGCAACTTTTAAAATCGCTTCGTTCGGAACCTTTCCCTTCCCTATTAGCGGAACCAAGTGCAAATCTCCTATTCCTTCTGCATAATCCACTCTACCATAAAGTCCTGGCTTGCAAAGGTTGTCGTGAATGTGGAGCTTTACAACCTGGTCGGCTATTTCCATAAAATTTTTAACCTGGTCAAACTTATAATAGCTTGCAGCCAGCGCAGCATGAGCTACATCGTAGGTTATTTTCAAAAACTTATTCCCAACAGCTTTAACCACTTCTTTGGTTTCAGAAGGATGGGTTAATAAATAGCCAACATCTATCCTTGGTTCCATGTTTTCTATGGTAATGGTTAAACCATTCTTTTCTGCATAGCTTGCAAGTTTTTTTAAGCTTTCTATCAAATATTTTTTTGCTTCATGCAAGTAGTTGGATAAAAATCTCTCCTTCCCCAAACTAAGGCCCTTGTAAACGTAGCCTGGATGGAAAGTTACAAACTCAGCTTCTAGCAAGTAAGCCAAATCTATGGTCGAAAGCGCATAGTTTAGAGAAGTCTTTCTTTCCTCCTTACTTAAAGAGCACAGATTTAAATCCGGCATTAGCTTCTCGTTTATATGGGGGGCGTGAATGGTTAGCTTAAAACCTCTTTTATCGGCAACTCTTCTGATCTTGAGAGCAACTTGCTTTTTAATTCCTTTTCTGCTGGCTCCAAAAACTTCTGGGAATGCACTTATTCCAAGCTCGACGTACCACTCTTCCCTCCTTTTCAATCTCTCAAAAATTTCTAAGAACATGTCGAGAATCTTAAACCTCTTACTCAAAGGATAGTTCCAGAGCAAGCGGCGAGAAGCATTAACTCCAACCTTAATCATTTAAAAATTTTGGTTTTTTGAAAAATTAAATTTTAAATCTTAAGCTTAACTAAATTTTAAATTAACCATGGAAGACACAAAACCAAAAATAGCCCTGGCTATTTCTTTCCTAGCTTGTGCATTAGTCTTTTTGACTAAGCAAGTCTTCTTGATAGCTTGCATGCTCGTTTTGATAGAGAAATGTATAATAGGAAGGCTTAATCCAACTACCATAGGAGGAATAGAATTTACCACCATTTCAACCATTTTAGTTACTCTAAAGTATGGTTTGCTTCCGGGCATTTATTTTTGTATTTTTCTTCTGATAGCTCCAGGTATAGTCAATGCAATTTTAGGGGACAGATGGGTTTATAATCCGAGCTTCAACCCTTCTTCCATAGGACCGGGAAATCCCAGGGATTTTATAGCCGTTCTCTTGATCTATTTCCTTTCAGGTTTGGGCCTAAGCTTGGTTTGGATCATGCTGATAGTCCTAGCTTTTAAGAATTTTGCGAAGTACGAAGGCTTTGGGGAGATGGATTTAATTTCGATACCAGTGAACTTCATCTTTAATCTTATTCTTTTGCAGTTGCTGAACCCCATCTTGCCTTACTTGCTCTAATGTTTTCACTTATGAGTGGTTAAAAATAGAAAAATATTTAAATAGGTTATCCCAAAAGATAAATATGGCTTTGGAAAAGCTAGAAGAGGAATTGGAAAAAGCTGAGAAATTGGTCGAAGAGGTTAAGGAAGTAAAAAAACCTTCTAAGGAAGTTTATTCAAAAGTCATAGCTTTTACTAATGAAGCTAGAAAGCAGTACGGTGAGATAATTAAATCAGTTTTAATCTTTGGTTCTGCGGCCAGAGGGATGATGAAGGAGGGTAGCGATATAGATGTTTGGGTCATTCTGGATGATACGGCCACAAAAAGCTCGGAGGATTTGCAAAAGGTTAACACCCAGCTTTACCTAATTGCTCAAGAGCTTAAGGATTTACACATCCAAACAACCACGCTTACAGAATTCTGGAATTGGATAAAGCTCGGCTCCCCAGAGCTAATAAATTTTTTGAGGTATGGATTAGCCATCTATGATACAGGTTTTATCAAGCCCGTTCAAAGAATGCTCCAGATGGGTTTGATACCGCCTAGCGAAGAAGCTGTAAAGCTAAAGGCAAGGGCTAGCGAAGCAAGAATCAAGAAGATCGAGCTTGACTTAAAATCGATGATTTTTGAGTTGAGGTATGCGGCAACCGATGCTTGCCAAGCTGTAATAATGTATTATTATAAGGCTCAGCCAGACCAAAAGGCTATCCCAGGCTTTTTGGAAAAGCTCGTGAAGGAGAAAAAATTAGAACCAGAATTTATAGAAAAGTTTAAGGAGTTGGATAAGCTCTGGAAAGATATCGATCATAAAATAGTTAAGGAAGTAGATCCAGCTTACTTGGAAAAAGCACTAAAGCTTGCAAAGGAAATAATCGAGAGGATGAAAAAATTATTGCCAAAAGATATTATGGAAGAGATGGAAGGTGAGTAGGATGGAATACAAGTGTAAAGGGAATTTTATGGACAAGCAGGGAAGATGCTTGTTGCCAGCTAACAGAGTAAAAACTTCTGACTTGAGTAGGTTGAAAGAAAGAGACCCTTATGTTTTTTCTTTGGTAAAAGAGCATGCTCATAAGCAAGGAGAAGAGTACATTCCAAAGTGTGAAGAAGTTTCGCTCTGTCCTTTAAGGGTTGAAGTTAAAAGGAGTGGTTAGATGGCAAAAAAAGAAAAAAAGAAGGAAGAGAAGCTTGAGACAAAGGAGGAAGTTTTGGAAAAGGTGAAAAAATTTGCGAAGAAGGTTTTAGACAAGTATGGAAAGTATGTTAAGTGCATAGTGATGATGGGTTCTGTCGCAAGAGAAGAGTTTAAGCCGAAGAGCGACGTAGATGTTTTTGTTGTCATAGACGATGCTAGCTTTAAAATAACTCCAGAATTTCAAGAAAAGCTTGACGAGGATTTGGAGCAAATAGCCAAGAAAATTTCCGAAAGAATTTCTGTTCAGCCTAGCTATACTCTAACCGAATTCTGGGATTATGCAAGAGTTTGTCATCCAATAATTTATAACTTTATAAAAGAGGGGGTTGCAATTTATGATACAGGCTTCTTTACACCAATAAAAAAACTTTTAGAGATGGGGAGAATTCCTGCTACAAGGGAAGCTATAGAAAGCTACATGGAAGGGGCTCCTAAAAAGCTAATGAGAGCAAAGACTGTTAAGCTCTTAATGCTTGCTGAAGATTGCTATTATGCTATGCTGAATACTGCACAAGCCGTCCTAATGTTCATGGGTCTAGCTCCTCCTGTTCCGAGTAAAGCCTATCAAGAAGTTAAGAAATATCTGGTCGAGCCGGGTATTTTAGAGCCAGAGTATGCAGAATGGTTGAGAGAAATAATCGAAATCAGGAAAAAGATTGAGCATAAAGAGCTAATGGATGTGAGCGGAGCTTTTGTCGACGAGTGGATCGATAAAGCGGAAAAGTTCGTTAACAAGATGTTTAGCTTGCTCAATGCTTTGGAGCTGAGGAAAAGGGAAAAGATTTTAGAAAGGACGCATGAAGTGCTTTATAAGGCAGCTATCACCGCTTTAAAAACTTTGAAGAAAGAACCTAAGAAAGCGGAAGAGATTCCTTTGGCTTTCAAGCGAGAGTTCATCGATAAAAAGCTTGTAGAAGGCTATTACTGGGACATTTGGAAGCGAATCGAAGATTTGAAGAAGCTAGCAGACCAAAAGAAAATAGACCAAATTCCCGATAAGGAAGTTTATGAAATGCGTGAATATGTGAGAAGGCTTATTCGTGAGCTAGCTAGAGTTTTGAAGAAGAAAGAAAGGAAGGGAAAGAAGTAAAATTATATCTCCATTCTCATAATTTTTCTAATTTCTTTGAATCCTATTTTTTTCCTCTACAAACACGTCTAAAATATACCCATATTTTCTTATTTTTCTAATAGGAGGATTTTCTTTTATAAAACCTAGAGCATAGCTGATTATTCTATTTTTGTGAAGTGCAACCAGTAATACGCTCTTATCATCTTTTATCCTTTTCTTTGCAAATTTAATCCAAATTGTTTTCCCATTATTATTTCTTGCGTAATATTTTGGATCTAATTTTCTATGATGGAGATTCAACTTTCTGTGTAATTCTGCTATTTTTTCAACTTCTTGGATTTTAGCTTCTCTTATTATAAATTCTTCCATAATTTTTACTAGGTTAAGAGTGAGATAAAACTATTTCCTCTATTAATGTTTTGTTAATTCTAAAATCAACATTCCAGTTTTCAAAGCTTTCAATTCCCTTTTGCTCAACTTTCTTCGCTTCGCTTTCTCAGAAATTATCCCAGAATTTCCAAAGGGGTCTTTTATTATCAAGCTAAACTTTTCCTTCCCTTCTCTCATCCTTTCAATTTTTTTGATCAGCTGCTTAACTTTTTCTAGTTTTTTCCCTTTTTGAACTCTAAGCTGAAATCTCAAAACATTTTCCACTCTTTCCAAAACTCCTTCCACGTTTGTAATAAATCCTTGGGCATAGCTTCCTGGCTCAATCTTAACTCCAAGCTCGGGAATTATTAGAGTAGCAGAAGAAGCTCTAATAACCTTTGCTGTTAAATCCTTTTCACTCTCGATTTCAATCTTGTAGCTTAAGGGTTCTTTTATCTCAACATTAAAAACATCGCTATGCTTAAACTTACAGTTTTCACATTTGGTGCTTAGGATTAAAATTTTTCCAAAATGCGGGATTTCTTGCGTACTCATGGAAAGTACTAAACTTTGTTTTTTACAGACAGGACAAATTGCTAGTTCCATATTCAAAATTATGAGAAAATAAATTAAAAGTCTTCTTTAAACAAAACTCTTGATCAATCCGAAAGAATGGTACAAGAAATCTTCGCATTCCATGCCTAGATAAACCAGCGTATAAATTAACTTTGCTTTTCTTTCGTTCCTTATTCCAGAGTCCAACAAAGCTTTCCCTAAAATTCTTTCCCAATTTTCTCTTTGGGTCAAATAATTCAAAGCATCTCTATAATTCTTCAAATATTTTTCTCTCAAAATCTCGTAGGTTTGCGAAATAGTATTGTATTCTTTCTTGACAATCTCAACTTTTCCTTTTCTCAAAGCCTGGATTATACTATCTTTATCATTCCTAGAATTAACTTCGAGCAAAACTTTTCCAAGAGTTTTTAGAGAATGGGAATCGCTTCCTGCTAGGGCAATCTTATTCTCTTTCTCACAAAAAATTCTCGCTCTTAGGTTTGCTAGAGGATTTGCTTGAGAGTTAAAAATTTCTATCGCATCGACAAGCTTAGCTCTTTCTTTCATTCCAGCTATGCTAAAGCAATGGGGAGCTACGGTTAAGCCAGCCTGCTCTCTAACCCAATCACAAAATTCCTCCAAAGATTTGGATTTTTGAAATTCCTCTATGCCTAAAGCTATTGCATGGTATTGCTCATCCCAAAACCAAAATTTTCTTCCAGTCTTAAAAGTTACTTCTACTCCAGGAATTATCACAAGCTCATACTTCTTTCCAGCTCTAATCCAAGCATTCAAGCCTTTTAAAGTATTGTGCTCAGTAAAACCAATCCATTCAAAGCCTAATTTTTTTGCGTATTTAACTATTTGGTTTGGAGAATAGCATGAGTCGAATTTTAAAATATCTCCGCTAGAATAAATGCTGTGGATATGATAATCTCCTTTCATGCAAAATATTTTTTAAAATTTTCTTTGAAATAATTATTATGAATTTTGGTGAGCTTGCATTAGCTGTTCTAGATTCTCTAGAAGATTTTGTTAATCAGCGGAAGATGCTAAGAAAAAGCTCGATGATTTTCTCGAAAAATCTGGTTATTCGCTATGGAGCGATTTCAGCAAAGATAGATACCAATGCCACGTAGAACTTTTAAGAGACCGAGAATTGTTTCTGTAGAATTTTTTTGTCATCAATTGTTAAGTCTAGCCGAAGTAAATGATTTAAATTTTTAGCTTTAGATAATTGATGCATGGGTAGGAGAGAAAGATTGCTTGTTATTTATGATATTTTAAAAGCCGCTAACGAAAAAGATGTTTTTGGCGAAGGGAGAGGAGCGACTAGAACGAGGATAATGTATAAAGCTAACTTAAACTCCGAGCAGCTCAAGATCTACCTTCCTTTACTCATCCAGCTAGGACTTTTGGAAGAAGCAAAAAATGGTAGGAATGTAAGGTATAGGCCGACAGAAGAAGGAATTAGATTTTTGAATTATATGGAGCCTGTTCGAAAATTTTTTATCGAATTCATAAAGGCTGAAAGAGCCTATAAGCTTAAAAATAAGAGCTCCTGATTTTAATTGTGAGGATTTATACGCTCGGCCACTCAACCCGAAGCTTTGAAGAATTCCTTTCCATCCTAAAAAAGTTTCGAGTAGAGCTAGTAATCGACGTAAGAAGGTTTCCTTCCAGCAAAAAATTCCCTTGGTTTAATAAAGAAAATCTGGAAAGAGAATTGGGGAAAGAAAAGATTGAGTACATCCATTTTCCTGAGCTCGGTGGCTATAGAAAAGAAGGTTATGCAAATTTTGCAAAGAGCGAGGAATTCAAAAAAGCTGTTGAAAAACTTTTGGAAGTTATAGACGAAAAGGTTGCTGCCATCTTTTGCTCAGAAATTCTATGGTGGCGCTGTCATCGAAGGTATATTGCAAACCATTTGGCAAAGCTTGGCCATCGAGTGATCCATATTTTCGACAAGGATAGGATTCAGGAGCACAGGCTTAAGGATAAGGAAATCCAAGAAAAGATGAAGTTGGTTGTTTATTGCGATAAGAAGGCTAGAAAGTTAAAGAGTTAATGTTATATGTGTAACATTAAAAATAAATTGAATAAAGATATCCGTTGTAAAGTTCTTTAGCTTTTTACTAACCTTTTTCCAACCAGCCCCTAAAGATGTTACACATATAACATTTTTCTCAATCCAAATCAAGCTTTTTAATTTTGTATTCAATCCCAGCGTTTATACAGTAAGCATTCAAGGAAGAAAGAATTTTCTCATAGTTGTACCAGCTTTTAGTAGTTTCAAGCAATACAAGTTCCCCTCCTTTCTCATTCTCCTCCAGCAAGACGAACAAAATTCTTACCACATCCTTCTCAGCCAAGCTTCTTGTAATCAAGACGTCTTTAGTAGGCTGAAAAATCTGGTAGGTTCTTTTTAATCTCTCCGCTACTTCCTCCAAACTTTTCGCTTCCTTATACTCATAGTTGAAAGTCAAAACCCTCTTGAGAGTTTTTGAGAAAGTTTTCATCAAAGCTTATAATAGGGTTAAGGTTTTTAAAAATTTTGTCACGCAAGCATAATTTTAATTAAGCGTTAAATTAATTACTCTAAACTGGCTGAATGTTATATGTATAACATTAATACGAATTCACGCATAAGCATGTTACACATATAACAAAAAAAGCTATTCCAAGAAAGGCATGTATTTTTTCACATAATCTTTCAAGTCAGCTTTTGTTAGATTCTTAGAAGTAAGGCTTAGCCATTCTTTTTTCTCCTTTTCCAATTCCTCCAGCATAATTTCTTTTAGAAGCCTAAGCCTTTTAAATCATGCAATGTATCTCAAAGCCTCCTTATCAATTTTTTTCTTCCTCAAAACTTTTTTAATTTTAATATTACCCTTTTTAACCTCTTCCCGCAATTTTTCGTACAACTCGACAAAAGGACAAACCAAAGCAGCAACCCTTAGAGTAAAAATTTTAATCTTTCTAACTCGCTTTTCCAAATTCTCAAAATTTTCTTTCTCCCCTTTACTCAGCAAAACAAAAGCTGCCTTAGCTAAGCTAGAAGGAATTTTACTAACCTGTACTTTTCCTTGCAAGATATACCTGAGCAAAACAAAGTTTATGAAGTCATCTCTGCTAGCTTTTTTGTTCAAGAATTTAGCCAATTTTAAAAATCTTTCCTCAAAATCCTTCGGCTTATTCTTGATTTTTATCAAGGAAGTTTTTAAATTGTTTAGAGCAAACGCAACAAACTCGAGCATTTCCTCAGCCATCCTTTGCTTTTCGTCGAAGGGTATTTTTACAACCTTCCTTTTAGTAAAATAAATGTCATCGCAAGTTTTGCAAATCTCTAGCAAAAACTTTTGATAGAGGAAATCTTCTAGCGCAATCTCAAACTCGAGTTCCCTCATCCTCTCAAGTATAAGTTTGGTTTAAGGATTTTAAAAAGGTTGATAGCTAAAAGTAGAGCTGCTCCAAATAATCTCCACATCCTAAGTTGATCAATACCATTCGCGTAAATGGTCGGAGAACTTCCTTAAACTTGCAAAGAGTCGAATTTTTATCACGAATTGGCTTCTTGTTAGCTAAGACCTTATAATCTTTTGCAAACTTTATAGCCATAGGAGAAGGATTTACCAAGCTAACCCATCCAGGCTGTAGTAAGGTAAATCCCAATAATACTTTATTCCTGGTTTTTCCAATAGATTCCCTATCTCATCCTCGATTTCTACCAAGCCATTATCCCAAAAGCTAACCCTAGCCTTTCTTCTAACTCTTCCGTCTTTCTCTAATTCAACAAAAACTTTTATCTCATGTATACCATAAGCTTCTTTAAGCTCCTTGAATTTCCTTCCCTCAATTTCAGCTATTATTTCTCTCCAATCTTTTTCCATTCGGATCATTTTTAGATTGTTCTTAAACCTTTTATTTTTTTCTTAGCTTCGAAAAATTTTCTTTTCCGAGCGAGTTCTCTCCAATTTCTTCTTTTCTAATTTCTTTACCGGAAATGAACTCCAGTAAAGTTTAAATACTAGTTTTATAAATTATATTTATAGAAATTAAATTTTACAAGGTGAAATGTATGGAGTTTGGTATTGAGTCTGAAACAAAAGATTTTATGGTTGAAAGAAATGGAAAAAGATTCATCGACCTAACAAAGATTTTGCCAGAAAGATTGCCGAGCGGGAAGCTAATTTTGTGGAAGCAAATAGATGAGGAAAAAATAGAAATTTTTGTCGACAAGCATTCAGCGCCAGGCGGGAATCCCAAGCCGATAAGGATAAAGAGGTTTATCGAGATAAATGAATTACTATTTGAAGGGCTTGGGTTAAGATTTGGGGATGGATTAAAAATACAAGGAGGGAAAAAAATCGTGTTTGGTTTTTCTAATACGAATCTAGAGCTTCATAAACATTTTCTCAAATTTGCAAAAGAATGCCTAGGAATAGACTCAAAAGAGTTTAGAGTCGCATTAACTATTCCACCTGTCCTAAGTGATAAAATTAAAGAATTGGAAGAGAAAATTTCGAGAGAGCTAAGAATTCCTTTAGAAAATTTTTTCACTGCCAGGATTTTAGAGAAAAGTAAGCAACCTATTATAAACACCAAAATAAACTCTGCGATATTGGGTAGGGTTATAGAGAGAATGTTCCAAAGCTTGAAAGATATTCTATTGAATAGGACTTTTTCTGCAGCCTTTTTAAAAGGCGTTATCGCTTCTGAAGCGAACATTAGCTTACGAAATGGTAAACTAGATGAAATTTCCATCGGAAGCAAGGAAAAACCAAATCGAGAACTTATTCGCCTACTTTTACTAAATTTAAGTATTTTTCCAAACAAGGATAAAGAAATAGAAGGACAAGAAGCTGTGCTCCTTCATGGGCTTTCTAACTTTAGAAAAATGAGAGAATGGAACTTAGTTTCCTTACATCCAGAAAAATTTGAAGCATTTGAAAGGGGACTAAAAGGTTTTAAGAAAGAGGAATTTAGAAAGGGGGAGGCAAAATTGCTCATTCTTCAAAGTTTGACCAAATCTTCAAAAAATATTACTCAATTAGCAAAAGAACTTGGAAGAGCTTGGAGGTCGATAGTAGATCATCTCTGGGTTTTAGAAGATCTAGGATTAGTTGGAAGGAGAAGAGTTAGCAGAAGAGTTATCTGGTTTATTACAGAAAAAGGTAAGGAAATGCTTAAAGATGAAAATGCATTAGAAAAATTAAGAATAGGTCTTCCTCGAAAGAAAAGTAACCACTGAACTGTTTTATTCCTCTTTAGCCTTTCTTTCTACTTCTTCTTCTATCCCAAGCTTTTCGACCAATTCTTTATATCTGTTACGGATCGTCACCTCGGTGATTCCGCATATGTCTGCAACCTCACGCTGTGTCCTCTTTTCTCCAACCAGAACGCAAGCTATGTAAATTGCGGCTGCAGCAACTCCAGTGGGCCCTTTTCCGCTAGTTACATCAAACTTCTTAGCTTTCTTCAAAATTTCAACAGCCTTTGCCTGAACCTTATCGCTCAGCCCAAGCATTGAACAGAAACGAGGAACAAAAGTTACTGGATCTGCTGGCAAAATTCTTATTCCAAGCTCTCTTGCAACGTAACGATAGGTTCTTCCTATTTCCTTTTTCTCGACTCCACTTGCCTCTGAAATTTCATCCAAAGTTCGAGGAGAGCCAAACTCTCTCGAAACAGCATAAGTTAGAGCTGCGATCACGCTCTCAATGCTCCTCCCTCTTACTAATCCTTTATTGACAGCTTCCTCGTAATACCTTGCTATTCTCTCGTGGATTGAGCGAGATAGATTCAAGAAAGAAACGATCCTTTGCAATTCGGACAGAGCAAAGCTTAGGTTTCTGTCTTTTGACTTGATTAACCTCTTATGCCATTTGGTTAATCTATAGTACTGAGCTCTTTTCCTTGCTGGCACTTTATAAAGCTCTCCAACTCCTTTTCCAATTTCTGTGGTTAAACCCTTATCATGCTTAGTAAAAGTTAAAGGAGCACCACCTCTAGCTCTTCTTGTCATTTGCTCGCTGTCGAAAGCTCTCCATTCTTGTCCCGTATCGATTATATCCTCTTTAACTATTGCTCCGCATGACTTGCAAAACAATTCTCCTCTTGAAGGATCTTCTATGATGTCATAACTTCCGCATTCAGGGCAGCGCAAAGCCCTTCTTCTTGCAACAGCTTTTCTCTTCTTTTTTCTTGGCATATTTTATCACTTTTTGGTAGGTATTTAAACCGAAAGGTTAATAAAAGTATGTACCGAAAAATATTTAAAGATTTTGTTTTTGCATAACTCCTCAATCGTCGAGGTATTATTCCAAAATAAGAATGAGTAAGCAAAAGATCGGAGAATTGACCATCTTTAAAACCTGGGGAATTTATGATATCGTCGTTGAAGTTAGAGCTTCTAAGTATAAGCCTAAAGAAATCAAGGAAAAGATTAAGAAAATGGATGGAGTAAGGAGATTTGTACTGCTCACGACCTCTCCTCCAGAAAAATATGATGAAAAATCTTTAGGTTAAGCTTATAAATCTTCGACTTCATTTAAGTTCTATGCAAAAAGTTAGTTTTGAGCTTGAAGATGAAATTTATGAAGAAGCTAGAAAATTGGTTGGTACTCGCTACGCTAGTTTAAGAGAATTAGTTCAAACTGCCATTAAAGATGATTACGAGAAAAAATTTGGAGGATGGCCACCCTCTAAATATCCAAAAAGGAAATCTGTATATGAAGTAATTCTGGAGAGAAGACTTAAAAAATTGAAAGAGAAAGCTTGATTTAATCCCAAACCTAAATTTAATTATGAAAGCTCAGGGTGCTTTGCTCTTTCTCTTCATGCTAATCCTTTTTGTAATAACCCTAATCTTTCTTCTATTCTGGAGGCAATCGGCTCCGACAGGAGTTTTTAAGTGCGAATGCGAAGTTCCGGAGTACGGTAAAAAAGAAGTTCTAGTAACTGTTCAAATCAAGGGCGAAGAATGGCCCGCTAAAGTGCTCTACCCAACTAATATAACTCTAAACATCCTTGGTTACTCTGTTCCTTGCGTTTGCAAGACCTATTGAGCTTTTTTCAAATTATTTATGGCTTCTATAGCTAACCGATAAGATTCTTCGTTTATTTTAAGAAGTTGGTAAAGCATACAACCCATTTTAGTCAAATCATCTTCAGAAGCCTTGCACTCATCTTTTACTATTTCATAAGTTAAATAAGCTAAAATTTCATCAGCTGAATTATTGCGAAAGGTAGGATAAAGTGAAATCGCTTTATCCCTAAGCTTGTCCGCAAATTTTTGAGTTAATGTAATTTTATTGTCATCTGGAGTTTTTCCTTTCTCGATAACTTCTATCAGTCCTACCTTCTCAAGCCTTAAAGCCAATTCCTTATATTTTTCATCTTCCATGTTTAACCAAATTAAATATTCTCAATTAATTTTAAATTTTTAGGCCTTCTTACTAGCTTGCTTCCGCATACAGGGCAAACTTTTCCTTCAAAAAATTTTTTGCAATTCTTGCAGTATCTCCCCCAAGCTATTAGCTTAGATATTTTCTTGCTAAAAATTGAAATGTATTTAATTCCAAGCTTCCCGGCAACGTTTTGCACGCTTCTATCGTCTGAAATTATCGTGCAATCCTTTTCTTTTGCTAGGGCAATAACTTTCAAATCTGTTTCAGAAAGTTTTTCCAGATCTCCCGTTTCTCTAGCAGCATTTCTAACAATTTCCAAGCTTTCTCTCTCAGGTTCTTCGACTTTTAAATTCAAGCTAGAAAGTTTTAAGCTACTAATCCTATCTTTTACTTCCTCTAAAACTTCTTCTACGGTAAAGATTTCCTCGAATTTTCTAAAATCGCTTAAGTAAATTATCGCCGAAGTATCCAGAACAACTTTCATATTCTAATAGAGAATTTTCAAGTTTTAATAATTACAGCTTTTTTTCAAAAAATTTAAGTTAAAGGTTGAATAAATTACTAATAAGGTGTTTGCTTGCCAAAAGAGTTTCCTTTATTGCCACTAGAAAAAATTGCAAAAAAGGCGGGGAAAGAAGTGGGAGTGGATAGAATTTCTTTAGCTGCGGTTAAAGAATTGAGGAATACTTTGCTTGAGCTCGCTGATATAATTGCTAGGGATGCGGTAGCTGCTTGCCACCATGCTAAAAGGGTTACTGTTAAAAGGGAAGATATTTTAATGGCCGTTAGAAGGTGAGTTGAATGGAAAAGACTACAACAACCATAAAAGATTTGAAACCCGGAGGATTTGTTTTGATAGATAATGTTCCCTGTAGGGTTGAAAAAGTAACTGTATCGACGAGCGGAAAGCATGGGGCAGCTAAGGCTAGGGTTGATGCAGTTGGTTTATTCGATGGAAGGAGAAGAAGCATAATTAAGCCAGCAGACGATACGGTTGAAGTCCCAATAATAACCAAAAAAACTGCTCAAGTTTTAGCGATTGTAGGAGATAATGTTCAGTTAATGGATTTAACCGATTATTCTGTTTTTGAGTTGCCTATACCAGAAGAAATGAAAGGAGAGATTAAGCAAGGAGAAGAGATTGCTTACTATGAAGTCATGGGGATGAAAACTATTAAGCCGATTAAATAAGCTTAAAAAATTTTATTGTTACATCTTTTTTGTATGGGTAGGAAGCTGATTATAGATTTCATTAAAGGAGGTATTCATACAGTTTTGGGAGCAGGAATGTTTTTGATTACAGATTTGTTGAGGAATGGGTCGATAAACTATCCGCTTACCGATTTAGCTGCTGGCTCAGGAGTGGCTGGAGGTTATAACATCGCAAACAGAAAGAAAGGAGGTATCATCGCAAGCTTCCTAGCTTTTCTCGGTCCTTTATCTCCATATTTAGTCGAATACCTGAAAACAGGAGATCTAGGCTATTTTGGGATGAAGCTTGTTGGGAAGTGTTTTGAATTTTCCTTAGGTGCCTTCTTGGGGTATGGTATAGGTGAAATTTTGAAGACCGATAAAGAGGAGTAAAAGAGATAGGTATTTTTTCTAAGTAAATTTTTAAGCTAACCCTTTCCCAATTATTTTAAAGTGGCAAGAAATATAGTTGTTGAGCAATTGGCTCAAGTGCCGATAGAAGAGCAGAAGATAGAGATTGTTGAAAGGAAGGGCTTGGGTCATCCTGATACTATTTGCGATTCGATAATGAACGAGATTTCCGTCGAGTTAAGCAAATTTTATCTTAAAAAATTTGGCTTTATCCTGCATCACAACATAGATAAGGCTTTGCTTGCAGCTGGTGAAGCTGAGCATAGGTTTGGTGGAGGTAAAATTAAAAAACCAATGCTTTTAGTTATTGGCGATAGAGCAACTTACCTAGTTGAAAGCGAAGCCATTCCTGTTGAGGAAATAGCAATTTCTACTGCAAAAAAATGGTTTAGAGAGAATTTAAGGTTTGTAGATCCAGAGGAGCATGTTAAATATCAGGTCGAATTGAAGCAAGTTTCTTCAGCTCTGGCTGAAATTTTTAGAAAAAGGGATAGGATTTTAGGGGCTAACGATACTTCGGCTGCAGTAGGCTATGCTCCTCTAAGCAAAACTGAAAGAATTGTTTTGAAGCTGGAAAAATTCTTGAACTCGAAGGATTTTAAGGAAGAATTTCCTGAATCTGGCGAGGATGTAAAAGTTATGGGCTTGAGGGTTGGTAATAGCTTGAATTTAACTGTAGCGATGGCTTTTGTAGACAGGTTTATCGATTCAGAAGAAACTTATTTCAAAAGAAAAGAAGAGGTTAAGCAAGCCATTAAAGATTTTGTAACTTCAAACTCTAGCTTTGAAAAAGTTGAAATTGAATTGAACACTCTAGACCAAAAGGGAAAGGGAGAAGCCGGCTTGTATTTAACTGTTTGCGGAACTTGTGCTGATGGGGCAGATTCTGGTCAGGTAGGAAGGGGGAATAGGGCTAGCGGAGTAATTCCCTTAAATAGGCCGACAAGCTCGGAGGCTGCAGCCGGCAAAAATCCTGTTTCCCATGTGGGAAAAATCTATAATGTTTTATCCTACAAAATTGCTAGGGAAATCTTTGAGCAAGTAAATGGCTTAAAAGAAGTTTATTTCTGGTTGTTGAGCGAGATAGGCAGACCAATCAATCAGCCAAAAATAGCTGCTGCTCAAGTTATCCTAGAAAAAGGGAATTCGCTGAAAGCCATAGAAAAGGAAGTCGAAGAAGTGATCAGCAAGGAATTGGAAAATATAGACAAGTTTTGTTTAAAATTGGCAAGAGGAGAAATTTCTGTTTGCTAGTTATCTCAAATAAGCCCAAAGTTTTGCGCCGGTATGCAACAAATGCAAAGCTCTTTTCAATCCCTTCTCGCTAAGCTTGCAGGTTTTTTCCTTAGTTTCTATTAAAAAATTATTTTTCTTCAGACTTTCGATAGCTTCCCTAACATTATTTCTCTGCCTTCTAGGAAATTTTAAAACAATTTCAGCTTCATGAATAGACTTACCCCTATTCTTTTTCGCTAATACTAAAAAAGCGAGCAATACAGTCTTTTCCAATTCTGTCAATTTTTTCATACAACATATGTTGGATTTGCTTATACTTAAAGGTTTTTAACTCTAGAAGTAGTTTTTTAAGATTTTTCGATAAATGATATCGATATTTATAAAAGATATGTTATATGTGTAACACAGCACGTTAGTTCTATTTACAACTTCTTTAATTAAAAATATTTTTTAAGCAAAATGTTATACGTGTAACAAGCAAAACCATCCTGCACAAATGTTATATGTGTAACATTCAAGAACAAAACTTTCATCAAAAATTTTAAATGAAAATTTCATCTATTTCTTATGAAACCCAAGCTTATAATATTCGATGGAGAAGGCGTGCTCTACGATGCAAAGAAAGCTATGAAAATATTCGAAAGAGAATACGATAAGTTTCTAAAAAGATTTGGCACGAGTTTTAAAGAACAAAAAAAGCTTTGGTTAAGATTGTATCCAAAGATTTCGACCGGAAAAATTTCTCTAAGAAAGGCGAATGAAATTGTTTACAGAAAGCTTGGAATTCCTGTTTCTAAGGTTAGCGAATGGCTGAGAAAAGATAGGGAAATTAACTTGAAATACATAAGGCTGAAGAAGAATGTTAAAAAAACTCTTTTGAAAATTAAAAAACAAGGGATAAAAGTTACAATTCTTTCAGATACAGTCCAACCTTTAAGGTGGAGATTAGAACTTTTTAAGAAATTTGGACTAGTCAAAGGAAAGCATTACGATAAACTTTTTCTCTCTCGTTTGATCGGCTATGAAAAGCCTCATCCAAGAGCTTACCTTAAAGTTTTAAACTACTTCAAAGTCAAGCCTGAAGAAGCAATCTTTGTCGGTCATGATAGGGCTGAGATGGAAGGTGCGAGAAAGTTGAAAATAAAACCAATGACTTTTTCTGAGTTGAAAAATTGCTTGAAATAAATAATTTTACTTAAAAATTTGAAATAGAAATTATGAAATCATTCTCGATTTTTGTAGGAGTATTTCTATTAGTTTTTCTTAGTGGTTGTATAATTAAAAATAGCCCTGCACCAGGCTGTATTAAGTATTGGCCTGTACGTCCCATAGGTGGATGTTTTTCCAGGTTTGCTATAATAAATACCAGAATTGAACCTCCGATTGATTGTATAAAACTTGAAATTAATAACTGCAACCCTCCTTTAAAAATTCGCCTAATAAATAATTGTAAAGAAGATGTATATGTTCAGGGAGAAAAAATACCGTACGAGGTGGAAAGTTGCTATATACCACTCCAGATCTATTATTTAGCAAAAGATCTTCAGGGAAATGTAGTACTAACAGAATCCCGAGTATGTTTGAAGAGAAATGAAAATGTTAGTGTTACAGGATTTGTAGGTGAGGAACAATTTAAAGTAAGTTGTGTGTTAGAGGATGGTAAAATAAAAAATAAAGAAAGTCATATTAGCTCAAAATACCAGAAGTGTCTGAGAACAATTTGTATTGGAGGTTCTTGTCCTACTTTTAGGATCGAGTTTAACTGTAACGAAAGCATTAAAATTGGGAATCAAATAATTGGACCAAAGCCTATTAGATGCGATAAGTATCCGGGAAGTCGAATAATAGCTTTGCATGAAGTTGCGCCTTCTAGAGATAAAAATTACACGATAAGTGGATATATAGGAGAAAAGAATTTTACAATTTTCTATACTCTTACCAAACAATTATGTTAATCTATTTATGAAATAAAAAACGTGATGACTTATAATTCCCTTAAAATTACAAAGATGAATTTTTTCGGCTGAAGATTTAATCTCAAGATTAGGTGTATTAGCTCAAAATCCTTTTCGATAACTTTTTAAATCCTTTCACGATATTATAATTAGCTTTTAAAAGTGAG
>CAZICS010000003.1:0-74409 GCA_964537835.1 uncultured archaeon
TTGTTTATGGTTATGAAGATACGTTAAAGGCTTTGGAGATGGGAGCAGTAGAAACCTTGCTCATTTCTGAAGATTTTGATTGGGTTAGGGTTAGGCTTAAATGCGGTCAATGTGGTTTAATTAAAACAAAAGATTTGCCTAGAAGAATCGCTTCTGACCAAGTTTGTGAGAAATGTAGAAAAACTTTAGCAATAGAAGAAAGTAAGGATTTAGTTGATATTTTAACCGAGAAAGCTGAAGAGTTAGGGGTAAAAGTAGAATTTATTTCAGTTACTACAAAGGAAGGGATTCAGTTTAAGCAAATAGGTGGAATTGGAGCTTTCCTTAGGTATAAGATTGAGAGTTAGTTAACTTCTTTAGGCATTAATAACTTAATGTCAGTTAATTTAAAATATGAAAGTCCAGGCTTGGGATTTAATTTTTAAAGAGAAAGGTAAGTTTTTTACAAAACCTCATTGGGATATTCCTAGATTAGTCAAATTATTCAGGAAAAAAAGTGTAAAAAGAATTTTAGATTTGGGTTGTGGTTCTGGAAGACATGTTGTTTATTTAGCTAAGTATGGATTTGATGTTTATGGATTTGATATTTCCCCGACAGGAATAAAAATAGCAAGAAGATGGCTTAAAAAAGAAAATTTAAAGGCCCACTTAAGAGTTTGGGATATGAATAAAAAGTTTCCGTATAAAGACAATTTCTTCGACGCTGTTATTGCGATTCAAACAATCCATCACAATACTCCAAAAAAGTTAAAAAAAGTGATTAAAGAAATTGAGAGAGTTTTAAGAGAAAATGGAATTATTTTTATTACAGTTCCAAAAACAAGGCACCAAGCAAAAAAGTTTAAGCAAATAGCTGAAAGGACATTTGTCCCATTAGATGGTAAGGAAAAAGGACTTCCTCATTTTTATTTTAATAAAAAGTTAATTAAAGAATTCTTTTGTAATTTTAAAATTGTTGATATTCATATGGATAAGCGGAATCATTATTGCTTTCTAGGAGTTAAAAATTAAGTTTCGAATACATCATTTGGATTATAAGGTGGAATAGTTATACATAAAATCTTAACTTGTTCTTTTGATAGATTTTTATATCCATGAGCCTGATTAGGTTTCCAAATATTTATCTCACCCTCTTTTTGAATTTTTCCATTGCATACAACTTCTCCTTCTAGAATAACTTCAATTTCCTTCGTTTTCTTGTGGTAATGTTTCTTAATTTCTTTTTCTGGCTCAATTATCAATATGTTACATCCAAATTTCTCGCTAGATTCAAAAACTTGAACTTTTCCAAATGGTGTTTCAAATTCTTCCAAAAGCAAAGAATGCCAGTAAGGTAAAAACCAACCAATCCATATTTTTCATTCTTAATTTCTAACTTTAAATTTTTCTCCAGTTTTCTATCAATGGCTTTTCAAAAAGAGGAACAAAAAGAACATTCAAAACAATTCTCTTTGCTGTTCCCCAAAAACCATGATTATACCACTCTCTCATAGAAGTGTAAACTCTTGTTCTACTCTCATACTTCCCTCTAAGCTTATTCTTTCTACAAAATTTTCCATACCTTTTTCCAAACTCAGAATCTTCACCATAACCAGCTAATTTAGACAAGAATATCTCATCCCCTAGCTTAATTTTTTCGCATATATCCTTCCTTACAGACATGCAAAACCCATAAGGCCTGTAAAAGTTTGCATTGCTAAAAAGCCATTGGAAAAAATTCATGAGCTTAGAATAATAGTAAAGCCTTCTTTTATTTTGCTCTAAAGGTCTGGCAGAATAATTAACCCATGCAAATTTTTCAAAATCTTCAAGAGTTTTTTGGATGAAATTTTCTCCTATCTCTGTGTCCGCATCTACGAAGGTTAAAATATTGTTTTTCGCAAGCTTTATACCTTCATTCTTTGCTTGTGATCTGTTTCCTTGGGTTGAATAAACTTTTAAGTAATCGTATTTTTCCTCAAGTCTTCTAAGATAGTTTGGTCGCTTCCCTTTCAGCATAACAAGAATTTCAAAATCAGCTTTTCCAAAATTTTCAATTTCTCTCACTATAGATTTTAAAGTTTTTTCGAGGTAGGGCTCGTTAGACAAAGCAGGGACTATGAACGAAATCATTAAAAAATTGTATAATCTAGATTTTTAAATTTGCAAATTAAGTTCTAATATTAATTAAAGAAGTTTAAATGTTACACATATAACATAGGAATAATTAAGAATTTCTATTATTGCTTGAAAACAAATTTCATAAGCTTATTTCCTGTAATTAATCCAAGCTTTCCTTTTTTTACTGCAAACTCGTCAAAAGTTGTAACATTATCCCTACCTTTTCCATAAACTAATAGAGGAACTGGACCATACTCATGCTTCCTAGTCTTGCAAGCAGTTATGTGGTCGCAAGTAACTATTAATATTCCTTCAAAATTTCTGAATCTTTCTAGCTGCTTGTCTATAGCTTCTATGAACATTCTTTTCTTGTGGAAGTCACCATCATGAGCAGGTTCATCCGGCCCTTTAATATGAGCAAATATAAAATCATACTCGAGCAAGGCGTCCTCTATAGCAGAAAATATGAACCTGAGCGTAGGTTCAAACCTTAATTCAGGAACAGTAATAGCATTCATTCCAGCTGTTAGGCATAAGCCTTTTATGCATCCATTCTCAGCTATGCATAGAGCACTTCCTATTCTATATTTTCTAAGAAAATTTTCAAGCTTGGGCAATCTATTGCCTGCTTCCCTCGTTAGAATATAATTTGCAGGCGGCAATCCACGCTTAATCCTTTCCTCGTTTACAGGATGAAATTCAATTACTTGCTTAGCACTGTCTAAAAAATCTTGAACGAGCTTCGCAGCCCTTTTTGCCTCAGCTTCTAAAGCTTCAACTTTTCTAACCTTTTCTCTTGCATAAAAAGGGTCGCTATCCGTGATCTTATCGCTAAGCTTTGCCTTAAGCACTAAAACTGCTCTATGCTCATAGGTTCTCATGAAGATGAATTTTACTGGCAGATGAACATGCTCGTTTATAGCCCTTGCTAACTCATCCAAGCCAAAAGAATCCCTTCCAACTCTCCTATCCACAACTACCAAATCCCTATCAACGGTTGCAAAGTTACATCTTAAAGCTAAATGTCCTTCGGTATAAGGTAAATTGGTACCAACAGCTTCTAAAGGTCCTCGCTTCAAATAATACTTTTCTGGCTTATAGCCGAGCAAGGAAAGTAAAGCTAGATGGCTTACGCTAGCTCTGGTTAGCTCGCTCCAAAACTTCTTCTTAACAGGAATTATTTCTCCTGTCAAGCCTAAGCTTGCCAAATAGTTTAAATTGGACTTATGAGCTTCGCTCAAAGGAGTTTTCCCGTTTAAAGGTAAGTCAGCCAACCCATCTATCATCAAGAAAACAACTTTTTGTTTAAGCTTACTCTCCACCTTTCTAATTCTGGGTTTTTTCTCCTTTTTTCTTCTCCTACCCATAATTAAAATTAGTCTTCTAAAAAGAAAAATTTGAGATTAAAAATAAATAAGTTGAATCCAAATTTTTACCTATGAGTTTTCCTACCGTAATAACCCATGGGGATGCTGACGGAATAATTTGCTTATCCTTGTTTTTAAAGCATTTGGGTAATGCGAAAGCAAGGATTTTTTTCTCCTCACCCTTCAAGCTTATAGATACGATTTGCAATTCCATAATTGGAAGAAGAAATTTGAATGAAATTTATATTTTTGATCTAGCTGGGGGTTTAAAAGCTTTGAGAGTAGCTTCTGCTTATGATAAGGTTTTATGGATAGATCACCATGAGTGGGAAGTTAAATCTGTTCCTGAGAATGTCGAGCTTTTCATAGATTCCAGCTCTCCAAGCGCTTCCCAACTAGTTGCTAAGTATTTTAATATCGAATCTAACCTAGTAAGCTTAGCTAATGAGATTGATGTTAATTCAGCGAAGAGTGAAGATTCGATTTATTTAAGGGATTTGGTAGCAAGCCTGAAATGGAAGTATTCGGGTAGGCTTTTGGCGAATAAGCTTAAGAATCTGGCGATTACTTTAGCTTTCTCTGGTTTAGAAGAATTTGAAAAAGATGCTAGGATAGCTGAACTTATGAATGAATATTCAAACTGGGTTAAGGAAAGAGAAAGTGAAGTATTTTCGAAAACAAGGATATTCGACGTAAACGGGAATAAAATTGCTGTCTACGAAACCTTTGATTTAGTTCCGATCTATATAGTTAATAACAAGCTTTTGGAGCATGAGCAAGCACCTTTCGATATAATTGCTGTAATAATGCACAGGCTAAATTTAAAAACCAAACAGATTGGGACGAAAATAGAGCTAAGAACTCATACAGAAAAGGATATCTATCCTATTGCTCAAAGCTTAGGCGGAGGTGGACATAAAAAAGCTTGTGCAGCAACCTTGCAAGAATTTATAAACACAGAAAAGTTTATTCAAAGGATTAAAGATTTAGGAATTTAGAATCCAAGCTCTTTCAAGACTTCTTCTGCATAATCAGCCAATTTCTTAGCCAGGTTCGCTTTAGCTACCATAAGTTTTTTCTTAACTCTAGGGTCTTTTCCTTTTAGCTGCTCTATCGACCATAAAGCTAGATAAGCTGATTGCAATTCGAGCCAAAAGCAGGCTTTCTTCAAGAACTTTTTTGCATCTTTTAAATTGTTTGAAGCTAGAGCTAAATTTTTCCATTTTTGGTAGTAGTGAGAGCATAGCTCTATTTGTTGCCTCAAATCCATATTTACTATCTAGAAGTGATAAATATTTAAATGTTACTACTAAAAGGTTAAATATGAGTTGCGAGATTTGTAAGAAAAAGCTAAGCTTAGAGGATTCGCAAATTTTCATGAACGGAAGGTTTTACTGCATCGAGTGTTTTAAAAATCATAAATAAAAATAATTAACTTTTCTCTATTAAGTCAAGCGATTTTTCAAGTCTAGAGATCATACCACTTACATATTCTTCAAACTTCCTTTTTCCAAGTTCAGAAATAGTATACCTTACAGATGGTTTTCTTCTCTCGAACAATCTTCTTGAGTTAATATAACCAGCTTCTTCTAAATTAGAGAAGCTCATTCCTTGAGTATAAAGGGATTCTAATATCAAAAATCTCACAGGCTCATGGACTACTCTATCAAAACCCGGCCAAGCCTTCATACTCATTTAGTTTTAGAGTTTAAGAACTTAAACTTTGATGTTGTCACTGAAATATAGTAACAAGAACAGAAATCTTTAAATACTATTTTTTTGTTACTATTTTTTGGTGGTAATATGGTAAATTACAAGTGGAATGGTAATAGTGAGAGAGATTCAGGTATCTATGTAATTGAAAAAGGGCTAAAAAAGAAGCTCGATGGCATAGCACTCTTGCCTGGGACTGCCACTAAAGTTCCTCCAACAAAAAGCCCTAAGTACAAGCCAGCTGTTGAGGATGCGAGAAGAGCATGGTTTGAAGCCATCTGGTAAATTTTCTTCTTTTTACTTATCTTGACTTGTCTTTAGTTAACTTTAAATATTTTACTACTTATAAGTAATGATTACCCTTAAGGTGATGGAATGAGAAAGCCTTTTGATATTTACAAGCTACCTTACAGGATATCTTTTGAGAAAGATCCCTACGAAGAAGAAGAAAAGGAAATACCTTACAAAGTAGAAAAAATCAGGGGAAGGGAAAGAGTTGAAGTCGAAAAAATCATTGAAAAAGAAAGGAAAAAAGTTCTAACCTTACCTTCTGGTTTGTTAAAGGAAGAGGAAGGCTTTAGCTTAGAGGATATTGGTTCTAAAATTGTTGGAAACATTTTTGACAGAGTTAAGTTTTTAAAACAAAGGATTTTGGAGCTAGAAGAAGCTATAGAGGCAAGGAAAGAAATGAACAAGAGATTCAACGAAGAAATAGAGAGGGAAATAGCTGAGCTTGAAAGAATTTTGCCAACGATTTCTGACAAGGAAGAACTTAGGGAGTTCAAGCTTAATTTAATGATGCTACGCATGGAAAAAAGGAAGGAAAATACAAACTTTTGGAAGGATATAGTTGCCTTAAAAAAGCAGCTTAGGGAACTTTTGGAAGAGTATGAGATTGAATCAAAGCTCTCAAGAATTTTAGGCGGTGGAAATGGAAGAATTCAACATATCTGAGGAAGTAAAAAGGTTGGTTCCTTTTTTGGGTAAGGAAAAAGCAGCAAAGCTTGAGGTAGCTTATTATCTGGGAAATGAAAATTATAGGAAGAAAATTATAGAGCTTATAGAAGGAATAAAAGCAATTGCCCTTTCTGATAAGGAGCTTAGAGAAGGAATTCTGATAGAACCTCCTCCAAGGGAAATAGCAAGCAAGGGAGAAATAGAGTTTGGAAAGATTTTGTATGGAAGAAAAGAATTGTACCCGCTTTCCATCCAAACAAAAGACTTGCTTACTCACATAGGAATCTTTGGATCTTCAGGCTCAGGAAAAACTAACTTGGTTCATTACCTAGTAAAAGAGCTTGCAAAGCAAGAAATTCCGGTCCTAATATTCGATTTCTCAAAAAGAAATTATCGCGATTTGCTAACTACTGAGCTTAAAGAAAGGATTACAATCTATACGGTTGGGAGAAATTTAGTACCTTTTAAGTTTAATCCGCTAGTTCCTCCCAAAGGAGTTCAAATTTCTCAATGGATAAAAGAGTTTGCTGAAATTTTCGACCACGCTTATTGGCTCATGGGAGGAGGAAGACACATAATTTTAAGAGCTTTGGACGAGCTCTATGCAAAATTCAATCCAGCTTATCCAAAAATTTTTGACGTAAAGAATTACTTAGAAAAACTTTCTTATGCTCAACTCTCCCCAAGAGAGAGAAACTGGGTTGCTACTGCAAAAAGGCCTTTGGAATCGCTTTGCTTTAGAGAGACTGGCGAGATTTTCGATTGCGAGGAAGGGATAAAGCCTTCGAGCTTCTTTGAAAGAGGGAAGATTACTGTTTTGGAATTGGATGCATTGGCGAGCGATGATAAAACTTTTCTAATAGAAATTTTGCTCCAATGGATTAGGGACTGGCTTTTGGTTAGTAATATAAGAGAGAAATTAGTTGGTGTAATAGTTTTGGAAGAAGCCCATCATGTCTTGAATAGAGAAAAATCTAAGAAGTTTGGAATGGAATGCGTTACTGATTTAATTTTTAGAGAAATAAGGGAGTTGGGAATAGGAATGGTTTATACTGATCAGCACCCTTCTTTAGTAAGCTATCCAGCCTTAGGAAATACTTCAACGCATGTATACATGAATTTAGGTTTAGATACAAAACATTCTTCGGATATTCAGGATGCAGCTAACATGCTTGGATTGAAAGAAGAAGATTCGGGATATTTAAGAAGATTGCCTGTCGGGCATGCCTTCATTTTAATCAGAAGGTCCGAATTTCCCAATCCTTTTCTTGTGAAATTCCCTTTGCTAATCAAAGAGAGAGGGAAGATAGATGACGAGATTTTAAGAAAGCTTATGGAAGAAAAAGTTGTGAAAATCGTAAAGTCAAAGAAAGAAAAAATTGCTGAAGTTGAGATTGAAGAAGAATTTAAAAAAGTTTCAGGTAATGGCTGGAGAATAATAGAGGCTCTTGGAAATTTTAGAGCTTGCACAACTTCTGAAATTTACAAGCTTTTAAGAATTTCTGGAAGAGTTTTCAAGCAAGAAGTTAAAAAACTTGCAGATTTGGGTTTAGTTGCTTGGAAGAGAGCAAAAGTTTACAGACAAAAAGCAATATTTTACTTTTTAACAAGAAAAGGAGAGCTTGCGTTTGTCTTTAAGTTTAAGAAAATACCAGAAGAAGAAGCTAGAATTGATGAAGAAAAAGTTTCTAAAAAATTGGAAGAAATGGGTTGTAAAGTAAAGAAGGTTGATGATGAGAAAATTTACTGCGAAAAAGATGGAAGGGAAATTTTTGTTTTTCTAGAGAGTTCCCTAAATAGAAATAAAATTTCAACCCATGTGAAAGAAGTTTTACCAAGCTTAGAAGGATATTTCGTTTGCTCTTCAGAAAAAATTAAAAACTGTGTTTTACAAGAGTGTGCAAGACAAAGCTTTCAGGCCAGAGCCAATTTTACCTTATTCTATGCAAGCTTAAGCAAAAAAAGTTTTGAGAAAGTTGAATTCTTAGCTTAGGTAAGCTTTAAATATTTTTTCTTTTAATATTTTGTTACCATTGATAAATGACAAATGTTAGGTTTGAGTAGCTTGCAAGAATTTACAAAAAAACTAAGAGAAAAAGTGAACAGCAAAAAAACTTAAATCATAGCGTTTAGGATTTAATGAAAAATTGAGGGAAAATGCCTGAAACCTTTTCTTAGCTGGCTTACTTTCTCTTATCCTTTACTTTGTCTTCACTAGTCTTAAGTTGATTTTTTCTTGTCTTCAGTCATAGTCACTCGATGAAGCTTAGGCTAAGGTGATATTTAATGCAATGAAGGCTCTTAAGGCCTGAGAGAAATCCTAAAAACCTAGGTGATGGAAATGAAAGGGGATTACAAGTTTTTATTAGCACTAGTTGCATCGATTTCAATAGTCTCTCTGTTTTTCGTCGCTCCAACAGAATGCAAAGAAGTTGAATCAGAAGAAAAACTCTATTTTGAAATAGCCATAGGAGTTGAAAATACTCTTGTCGAGAACATTAGGCTCGATTTCAAGAATTTCAAGATAGACTTTCCATTGAATAAAAATATGCCAGCTTTTGGTGAGAATTTCAAAAATCTAAGAATAGAATTAATTCCGGAAGGTCAAAGATTCGTTCTTTTCTTCGATATTCTCTATGATTCTTCCATCGGATATTCAACAGCAATCTCTTATGCTAATACAATCATTCAACATTTGCTTAACATCTTTGACTATGAGGATATGCAAGAGCTAGAAAGTCAAGTGAAATTAAAAGAATCAGCGATAGAGATAAAAGCCACTTATGGTTATGGAAAAAACTCGGTTGAAGAAGTTCTAAAGTTCATCGAATACAAACCCATGACTGAGCTAGGAAAGTTAGTGAACAAGAATCTGCTAACCAGATATGTTCCAGGAATAAATACAGAGTCGTTCAACTCTGGGATCTTCAGAATATTTTATGTTCTTAAAAAGTATGATTCAGACTTTTACTTTGACTTTCAAATTTACTGCGCTAATACCAAAGCTTTGTCAAAAGAAGTCAACGACTACAAGGAAGTTATAGATGTTAACGAATTACTCAACAATGAAGGATGGCTAACAAGCCATTCATCGAATCTAAAAATAATCGGGGTAATCCAAAAAAGCAAGAGTACAACAAGAAGAACTTACATAGTTAACATAGATAAAATTCAGCCTGATATATATAAGCTCGATTCATCCGATCCCTACTACTATGTAATAGAATTCGATTCATCGAGCTTTCCTTTGAGAAACATAATAGTAGAATTAACAATCAATCCTAGAAAGCTCTACAATGGAATACCAGTTCCTTATGCCATTCTATTGATCATCGTAGTTGGGTTTATCATGTTTTTTTTGTTCTTGAAAAAATTTAGGAGGAAAAAAACATGAAAATTGGGAAGGAATCCAAAAATCAATTACTGGCAGTGTTCATCGGTACATTGATGCTCTTAACGCCTCACACGACCGCCCAACTCTACGCCACTCTCGTTAACCAGCCAAAAGTTTATACCTTTCAATGCACAAAAACGATAAAAGTAGAGGGAAGGGTCCTACAATTCAACGGCCTTTCTGCAATCACAGAATATGCAAATGGGACAAAACAAATTCATCTCTCTGTGGACATTTACAATATATCCAGCCAATTCCAGCGGTTAAGAGTGAACTTGACGAGAATAGTTTCGCCTGCTGATACTGAAACAGAGGAACGATATATTCAATCGTCCTATACCGGACCATTGATAGAGGAGCTATGGGATAATGTCCATTTCGTCTTAGCGCCGGGAAATGCTAGTATCTGGGTGAAATACGACCATCCAAACAACTACTGGCGAAATTACTTATATCCTAAGCTGTTCAATCTTCGCTGGATACTTCCACCAGGAGCGCACGGTAATACCAAATTCTTCCTTCACTTGGCACAGTCTGACGTGTATGACTGGAAGACTCAAGCTAAAAGCAGGGATGAGATACTTAACCTTTACATACGTGGAACCTCCGTAGGTATTGCGATCATCGGAAATGCGTTAGCGGCTTACATCGCCTTTACCATGCAAAATATATGGGGTCTTATCTTAGGAATCATAATTAGTGCTTTGTCTACTCTCATCGGCTGGTTGTTAGAAGTGCTAGGGTACTCAAGCGAATCACAGTACGTCGAGGAGGAAGTTGAAACAGAAAATGGTGACGGATTCTGTTACATGTGGGGCTTTAGAACTGTGAGTAGCGATGCTCTCATTGTTCGTCCACCAGTATTGTATATAGCTACTAGAAACGACATCTACCGCATTTTTCAGTACCACCGAGTAGGGGTACTGTTCTATGAAAAAAGAGAATTCAAAATCTCATGGGGAGCTGAGAGGGATAATCCATCAACTTGCACTGCCGAGTTCTGGTATTTGCACTGGTTCAATCCAGGAGTTTTCGGATTTCCCGACGAATACCTAGATTTGATACCGTGGTGAAAGAATGACGAGTTGGGGACCTCTTTTAGGAGTGGCAGCACTTCGCGGTGAAGAACGTCGCTGTCTCAAAGCGCTGAAGGAAATGAATGCCACATCGCCTGAAAACGCAATCGGTGTGAATAAAATCTCTAAAGTGACTAGCCTACCAATTGATAGAGTTATATCAGCACTTCAAAGATTAAAAAAATGTGGAAAGATTCAAAAGACAGCTGAGGGAAAATACTTTGCAATCTGTAAAGGGAAGTACTGTTAAGATGAAGAGCCTTAGGCTCTGACCATCTCCCCATTTTTCTATTTTTTAAGCCTACCCGAGATGATGGGCAGGAGGCTTTGGGCTGCCTGGCTGGAAAGGCGTCTAAATGCCCATAAATTTGAAAAGAAGAGGTGATGAAAAAAAGATGTTTATAAACTGGTTCCTAACAATACTCTTTTGGCTTTCCATTTTATGGGAAGTAAGGAAAGTGGTTAAACATTCGGAAATGGAAGAAGGGGAAGAAAAAGCGACCATCTTTATCTGTGGCATACTTTTCTTAATAGCTGGTACAATTCATGGAGCATACACACTTGCAATACCTATCCATCTCTATCTCTTCTGGGCATTCATACTCAGAGGGGCTCTCTTCTGGATAGTTTCTGCACTTACAGCCGAAGAACCATTCCTAAGAACAAAGAAACTATTAAGCAGAGGAGGAGAAATAAGTCTATCTCGAGTAATAGCTCTTATCATCTTAATCTTTTTGCTACTAGGGTCACTAGCATTCTTTGGAGTAAGAAGCATAAGCTACTGGCAAGCAACAACTTTTAAAGGGATGGTCGATGAATTTCAAGAAGGTAGTATTGAGCTCTTTCCTGAAATTGACCCCGAAAATGTAAGGGTTACAACTTCTACGATAGCAAGAAGTATTGCAGAAATAAAGCGAACTAGTGCGGAATCGTGGGTAACAAGCGTCCATTTGGGAATGTATGAGGGTGAATTGTCATGGATATGCACAATATCCGAAAAACCAACCTTTGGAATGTTAATAGGTTCTTCCAACACTATCAGAGAGGTTATAATAATACCAGTTATCGATGCAACTGGAGAAAGAGCCAAGGTAATACCGTTTAGAGCTTTTTATGCAGAAGGACTATGGTTCGGAAATGATATAAAAGTTCATGCCAATGATGTATTTCCTTTAAGAAGCTTTTCAAGAGGTTACATAACTTACCAAAATGAAAAACTTGTGCTAGTCACAACTAGCTATGTGAAAATTCCATTAGGTCCGCTTATCGATCCTAAGGTTCATGTTTGGGATCCGATTACTGGTGAGCTTATAGGAGAATACACTCCTTACAATGCCCCTGAGTTGATTGTTCAAAGATGGGATGAAGAAATGTTAGAAATTATGGGAGATGCTTTTGGAGATTTCAGATGGACGGCAGAAAATGAGCTAAACTACTGGAATGGTATACCAAGATTCTCTGATAGAAGCGCTGACCCATCTGAGCCAGAAGGACTAAGATACCAAATGTGGAACGGTGAACTAACAGCAGTCTATCTTTTCGATAACAAAAGGAATAATCAAGTTTTAGAGCTAGTAATAATAGCTACAAAGGAAGGACTAAAGGTATACTCAGTTGACCATTTAGGTCTTCTTTCACCCGATGATGCGAAAGAATTAGCATTGAGTGGCTTACCAGCTTTACCAGAAGGGAAGAACTATTATGCACCAATCGCATTGATCTATAGAATAGGCTTAAGACTCTTCTATCATATACCTATCTACATCCAGAGTCAAGAAAGGTATTATCCTGCATACTTTGCATTAGTTGACTGCCAAAGCAGAAGTTACATAAGAGAAAGTGTGGAGAAGTATGGTGGAATGACCGAAACTATTAAAGCTGTTTATGAAAAGGTAAGGATCCCTTCTGAAGAAAAAATCATTGAAGGTGAAGTAATAGACAAGGATGAATGGGTGGAGAATGGAAATACAAGGATATGGCTGACCATTAATGTTAACGGAACTGAAGTGGATGTGCTAGTTAAGGCAGAGCTTTTTGAAGAAACTCCAGAAGAAATGCACTTGATTCTGGATAAACGAATAGGGGATAAAATAACTGTTAAAATCGATGAAAACAATGTGGTAACAAAAGTTATTTCATGAAGTAGAGGGAGAAAAATGAAGTGTAAAATATGCCCCTTTCAATTTTCTTTACCATGCAGCGAATGTGAGCTTCCTTTTAAGGAAAGAAAAAAAGAAATTAGAATTAAAATTTGGATCAAAAGAATTAAAATCAAAAGAGTTAAGAGAAAAGATGAATTACCCAGGAAACATGAGTGTAAAACTGTAATAGAATTTGATGGAAAAACTAGAAAAGAAAAATGGAAAAAAAGGGCTTTACGAAGATTGAGGAAAGAATTTCACTGCAACGCTTCTTTGAAAGATAATCAAATAATTCTAAACGGGAACTTCATTTCTTCTAAGCAAAAAATTATCCAACTCCTCTCTTTTTTTATTTTTAATGTTATATGTGTAACATCAGTTTTCTATTTAAAATTTTATTTTGTTACACGTATAACACTTTTCACTTTTAATTTTTATGTTGTACATATTATGACATTAAAAACTATTCAATCCTAAAAACTCTATTGTTAGCTAATGGTGCAACTGCATCAAATCCTTTTTCTCTAAGCTCAGCTGCAAATTCTTCTGTATGATCACCATGAATGCAAAAAATCTTTTCTGGATTAATCTTTTCTATGAATTCAAACAATCCGCTTCTTCCAACATGGGCAGAAAAATCTAACCTTTTAACTCTCATCTTAACTTCCAAGTCTAAATCCTCATAAATAAATCTTCCTGTTTCCAGCAAAATTTTTCCTGGAGTTTCTGGCAATTGCCAGCCAGTTAAAACTAAACTATTCAAAGGATTCTTGTAAAGTCTTTTCAAATACCAAATTATTGGGCCGCCGTGCAACATTCCTGAAGTCGAAAGAAGTACGCAAGGTTGCTTTAAAGCTTTTTTTCTTTCCCTTGCATTGCTTATATACCTAACTTTTTTTAGCGCTTCATCCAAGCTCTTGGGTTCTTTCAAAAGATGCTTATGCTTATTAATTATAGTGGTTGCTTTCTTTGCCATCCCATCCAAGTACAAAGGATAATCTATTCCATACTTATCTAGAATTAGAATGATTTCTTGCAATCTTCCAACAGCAAAGCCAGCGATCAAACAAATAGCATCCCTAGCCAAAGTCTCATTTATTATCCTTATCAATTCCTTTTCCTGACTTTTTCTTTTTGGATGTTCCCTATCAGCATAGGTAGATTCTGTTATTAGAATATCAACCTCCGGCAATCTTTTTTCACAACCTTTTAGCAAGCGTGTATCCTCGTCCTTAAAATCGCCTGTATACAGAATGCTCTTATTCCCTATTTTTAGATGGATAAAAGCTGAGCCTGGAATATGGCCAGCGTCAAAAAAAGTTATTTCTCCAGAATGAATCCTTATGGGCTTCTTATACTCAACGCTTTTAAAAGCAGCGATAGTTCTTCTTACATCATCCTTTGAAAAAGGTAGCTCAACCCCTTCTTCTCTCGAAACTTTTATTGAATCGTATAAAAGCAATTCAGTCAATTCCTTGCTGCAATCCAAAGCATAAATCGGAACTTTTTCACCCTTAGCTTCGAATAGAGCTAAACCACCGCTATGGTCTAGATGGGCATGAGAAAGAAAGATATAATCAGGCTTGCCATCTATTGGAATGGGAAATTTTGGCGGAATTTCCCTAACCTTAGTCCCGTAATCCAAAACTATTTTTTCGACTCCTGTATCTATTAAAACTGCGCTTGCTCCCACGCAAGTTAAAGCTCCGTTAAAGCTAAGCTCGAACATTTGACCAGCCTTTTAACCTTTCCTAAACTATTCTTCAAATCCTTTTGTGTAACCTTCCCCTTCTCTTTCCTAAAAATTTCTAAAACTATGTATTCACATTTTGTCCTTTTAATAAGTTTTGCTATCCTCTTTAAATTTAAATTTCCTGAGCCAATCGGAAAATGATCCTTAACTTTTTTGTCTTCAATAAACACATCGCTCAGATGAACTACCAAAATTTTATCTTTGAATTTAGAAAACCAATACTCTAGGCTTAATTTTTCCTTCTTAAACGGATTCTTCTTTCTTCTAATTTCATGCTTTGCTACAACCGCATGCCCCACATCCAAAGTAAATTTCAAATCCTTAGCTTCCTTCAAAACCATTTCGATTTGTTTAGGACTGCCAAAAAATATTTCCGGATTATTCTCCAAGCAAGCTTCTATCCCAATTTTTTTAGCTAGCTTTGAAATTAAAGAGGCGCTTTTCACACCTTTTTTCAAAACTTCTTTTGTTATTGTTTCAAGCTTAAAAGTTCCATGAAATGGAGCGAGCAAATGAAAGTTGAAGTATAAAGGATCTAATTTTTTTGAAAACAATAAAGCTTTTTTTACTATTTTAAAAGAAGCATCAAAAATTTCTTTCTGAGGATGAGGTAAGCATAAGCCTATCCAAGGAGCATGGATAGCTACTTCCAAACCAAAATCTCTTTTTAAATTTTTAATAAGCTTTAATTCCTTTTCGCTAATTTTTTCTGGCCATGGGTAATCTATGGAAAGCTCTATGTAATCAAAGCCAAGCCTTTGCATTAACTTAAAAACTTTTTCCAAAGGTCTTTCTCCATACCAAACATTTTTTCCAAATTTCATGGAATCACGAATTAAATAAATTTGAAGAATTTGATTTAAATTTTTTTCATGTTATATGTATAACATTAACAATCTTAATTTTTTCTGTTACACATGTAACATGGGAATTGATAATCTTTAAAAAGTTAAATCAATTCCAATTTTCCAATGGGAAAATTTTTAAAAATTTCCGCTCAAATTTTATTTGGGAAAATGGGCTCGAGCTCTAAAATGCTGGAAGATTTCCTGAAGAAGGAAGATAAATACAAGTATTTTAAAGAAACCGATATCTCAAAATTCCTTGAAATATACAAGTCTATTAAACCTAGTACATCAATTCTCGAAGAATATGAGCTCAGAAAAAAGAAAAAGCTTAAAAGAAGAAAAAATGAAGAAGAGCATAAATCTATTTTAGAATACGCAAGCACATGGCCAGAAGAAATAAAGAAAAGAGCTGGGGATATAATAAGCAAAGCCCCTAAACCTCCTTCTGCTCCACTTCCTCCTAAATTCCAATAAGCATAGCCTTCCTTTGAACAAGCTTAAAGATTAAAGCAGCTATTGTCAGAGAGATTATTGAAAAGAGAGCAAGATAAGCTAAAGTAGGTAAGATTTCAACTATTCCAGCATTTCTTATTACTATTGCTCTTATCGCATTCACTGCTTGGGAAGATGGAAGAAGGAGCAAACCATTCCTAAAACTTTCTGGCAAAATCTCTAGAGGGAAGAAAATACCTGAAGCTATCATTAAAACATAATTTACCACATAAGTTAAATCTGCAAAATCTTCTCTCCAAGATGCTAAACCAGCTATTATCAGGCCTATTCCAGAAAATCCTAGGAAGGTTAGGAAGATTACAAGTAAAGCTAGGAAGATATTTCCTTGAGAAGAAAAATTGAAGAATAAAACTCCTACGAACAAAAGGATAAAGCCAGAATAAACAGCTCTTATCAAAGAAAGCAAACACATTCCATAGGGTATTGCCAATCTGTTTATTGGAGAGATTAGCAAATAGGGTGAGGTTCTCCAATATTTTTCTCTTATGAAAGAATGGGTAACCTCTCCGCTTAGAGCTGTGTCTACAAAACGCCAGAGTAGCAAGCCAGAAAGCAAATACGCAACATAATTTTTTGGGTTTAGATAACCTACTCCTTTAAAGCCACCGCTTAGAATAGCTCTCCAAACTAGGATGAAAAGAATTAGGTCTAAAAGAGGAAAGATTATGTCAAAAACTAAATGTAACTTCCATCTCAAATATTGTTTTAAATTCTTTCTAAAAATTATGCGAGTATCTCGGAAAAACTTCATTCTAATCCCCTTCCTGTTAAGTAGAGAAAAACATCTTCGAGCGTAGGTTCTTCTACATGCACAGAATAAAATTTTACTCTATTCTTCTTCAATATCCTTAAAATTTCATCCAAAGTATCTAAATCATCAAGTATAATTCTCAATTCCTCTTGCTCTTCCTCAAAAACAACTCCTCTTACCCCTTCTACAAGCTTAATTCTTTCTATAATCTCGCTCTTTATGCCTCTTACATCCATCTCAACTATATTCTCCTTTCTCAACTTTCTTTTCAACTTTCTTGGAGTATCTATTGCTATTATCCTTCCTTCAAAAATTATGCCAACCCTTTTGCAAAGCATATCGGCTTCATGCATGTAATGAGTTGTTAAAAGAATTGTTGTTTTTTCGATTCGATTGAGCTTCTGAAGAAATTCCCTCACCTTTAAAGCTATCGCAGGATCTAAGCCTATGGTTGGCTCATCCAAGAATAGCACTTTAGGCTCATTCAACAAAGCTCTCGCAAGCTTTAATCTCATTAATTCTCCTGTTGAGCATTTGTCTGCATAAACTTTAGCTCTATCTTTTAGCTCAAAAACATCGAGCAATTCTTTAATCCTTTCTTCTAAATTCTTTACTCTATAAATTTTCCCAAAAATCCTAAGATTCTCCTCTAGAGTTAAATTCCAATAAACTCCACCTCTTGCAAAAACTACATTGATTTTATGCTTGATCTTATTCAATTCTTTTGGTATGTTTGCCCCTAAAACTCTAATCCTTCCTTCATCGGCTTCCATTAGCCCGAGTAAAATTTTAATTAGAGTTGTCTTTCCCGAACCGTTAGGCCCTAACAACCCAAAAATCTCTCCTTTTTTGACAGAAAAGCTTACATCTTTTAATGCATAAAAATACCTTTTCCTAAAAAATCCTTCTTTTACAAATTGCTTAGAAACCTTAAAAACTTCTATAGCATGCATAAATTATTTATATCTTGCTAGAAACTTATGCGCTTCTGTTTCAATTTCTTTGTAATCATACTTTTTGGTAATTTTCCAATCCACTTTTAGCTTAGAATAAATCATCTATTTTTAAATTAGAGCAATTAGATTTTAAATCTTTAGGATGAAAAGCAATTCCCTTGCTAGCTCCTTATACCTCTTCCTTAAAGTGACTTCTGTCGTCCCAGCTACTCTGGCTATCTCCTTCTGAGTTTTCTTCTGATTATACAAAATTGATGAAATGTAAGCAGAAGCTCCTGCTACAGCATAAGGATCCCTACCTCTTGCTACACCTACTTCTTTAGCTATGCTACAAATTTTATGAGCAGTTCCTTCCGCTTCTCCATAAAGTTTGAAAGATTCGCATAGTTTGTTAAGATAACGAGTAATGTTTGGGGGCTCTACATAATCTTCAAGTCCTATTACTAAACGTCTGTAAGCCCTCCACACCATCTTTTTATTCATTCCTACTCCCTTAGCAACTTCACTTAACTTTACGGGCAATTTGTGCTTCCTTATAGCAAAATAAACAGACCCTGCAACCAATTCCTCTATACTCTTACCCTTTATCAATTTTTCTTTCAAGGCTTTCCTGTATATCATACAGGCTGTATCTTCTACTTGACCAGGAATTTTTTGCCCATTATGAAAGCTCAGAGTGTTGCAAATGGTGTTGATTAATCTTAAACCTTCAGAAAGGCTTCTATCTGTAGGATTCATCATTCTTATTCTTTTCTGCAACTTTCTCAACCTAAACATCTCATACTTTTTTTCCGAATTGAGCAAGTTCATTTTAGAATCTCTATCCTCTATTCCTATCACACTTCCCAAACCTTTATCGTGCAACCTTATAGTTTCTGGAGCTGCCCTCATTGTTTCTCTAGCTTCTTCCCAATCAAAAATTCTCCGTTCAAGACCTTTGTCAATAATTTGAGAAATTACCCTTCCGCAAGAAGTGCAAACTTTTTCCCCACTGTTCCTATCTTCTATTAATTGGTGACTTCCGCATTCAGGACATTTTTCTTCCAAATCTTTCTGAAGTATACCCATCTCATTTTTAAAGTTGGAAAAAAACACTTAAATCTTTCCTCTCTAATCTTAAAAAATTTTAGTTTTTCAAAAGCTAAATCCTAAAATTATTAAACTGAAAAATATTGAATGAATTGGAAAAATAAACTATCTTCCATGTTGGAAAAATGTTAGAATGTTAAAAATTGATGAAAAACTAATTTTTACCCATCATTGCTTGTGGAAGAATAAAAAAATTAAAACCCAAATAATAAGTGAGAGAAATGGACATAGAAAGTAAGATAGAGCTTGTTAAAAAAACACCTACAGAAGAAATTTTAACTGAAGATGATTTAAGAAAGCTCTTTGAAACAAATGAGCACCCTGAGCATTACCAAGGTTTTGAGATTTCTGGTTTATTGCACTTAGGTACTTTAATGGTTAGCGGTATTAAAATAAACGATTTTGCAAAAGCAGGGATAAAAGTTAAGGTTTTTCTCGCCGACTGGCATACTTTTTTGAACAAAAAGTTAGGAAGTGATTGGGAAAAAATAATTAAAGCTAGTAAGTATTATGAAGAGGCTTTTAAATTCTTTTGCCCAAAGGCTGAAGTAATTCTTGGTAGCGAGTTATACTTTAATAATAACGAATATTGGAAGGATTTGGTAAGGTTCGCTTCTCTAGTTACCTTACCAAGATTAATGAGAACTTTAACTATAATGGGAAGGAGTGAGAAGGAAAAGCTTTATGCCTCTCAAATGATTTATTCGCCAATGCAAGCTGTTGACGTTAAATATCTAGCTCAAATAGCTCATGGTGGAAGCGATCAAAGAAAGATTCATGTTTTGTGTAGAGAAATTTTTCCAAAACTTAGATGGAAAAAGCCTGTAGCAATTCATCATCATTTGCTAGCTGGTTTGGAAAAACCTCCAGAAGTTGGAAACAAGCTAGAAAAAGTTATAGCAGCTAAAATGAGCAAGTCAAAACCTTGGACTTGTATTTTCATTCATGATAGCTATGAACAAATAAAAGAAAAGCTTAGGAAAGCTTGGTGTCCTGAAGGCATAGTAGAAGGAAACCCTGTTTTGGAAATTGCTAAATACATAATTTTTAGGTTAAGAAAAAGTTTTGAAATAGAAAGAGAGAGAAAATATGGTGGTAGTTTAGAAGTTTTTAGCTATGAGGAACTAGAAAAATTGTATAAAGCTAAGCAAATTCATCCTTTGGATTTGAAAGAAAATGTTGCCAGAGAATTGAATGAAATTTTAAAGCCTATAAGAGAGCATTTTGAAAAACCAAAGCATAAAAAGCTATTGGAAGTTTTTAAGGAGGTTAAGATAACTAGATGAGAAAGCTCGACTGTTGTTAAATTATGTATTTCTCTCTAACAATAAAGTAAAAAACTATTCCTAGAAAGATTATCAAGAAGCAATCGAAGATTGCATAAGTTGGAAATTGAGCTAGCAAAGCTAAACAGAAAAAAGAAGCAATAAGAGAGGGTAAAGGAATGTTTTTAATCGAGAAAGGAACTTTAAAGCCTCTTGGAATTTTTGGCTTAAAAACTCTCAATAAAATTATAGAAACATTGACCAAATAATAGCAAAAAAGTGTTAAAAAATTTGTTATATCTGCAGTAACTCTCAAATCTCTTATCAAAAATACTGTAACGAAAGCTGCTAGAGAGATAAAACCTATTGCTAGAGAAGGAGTTTTGAATTTGGACAAATGGGAAAAAACTTTTGGGAATAGTCTTTCTTTTCCAAAGCTATAGAGTAATCTTGAGCCAGAGATGGTTAAGCCTAAGACTGTGCTTGAGGTTGCGAAAATCGCTGAGAACCAAACTAGAGAGCCTGCTTGCTTCCCAAATCTTTCTGAAACCGCTTCATAGAGAGGGGCGTTTGAAATAGCTAGCAGATTAATATCTAAAAGATTGATGACAGCAATCGAAACTAGAGTATAGATTATCATCGAGATTAAAATCGAGAGTACTATCGCTTTTGGGATTAATTTTTTTGGCGCTTGGGTTTCTTCAGATTCAGCAGGAATTAGATGAAAACCTGCATAGGCAAAAAATATCAGGCTTGTTGCATAGAATATATTGCTCCCGAACTCAAAGTTTAAAAGAATTTCCTTACTCGGTTTTGCTAAAAATAAGCCTAAAACTATTACAAAGACTAAGCCAAAAACTGCTAAAAAAGTTAGGAAAAGAGTTGTGTTAACAGATTCTTTGATTCCAAAAAATGCTAAAAGAGCTGAAACTATTATCAAAAAGAGGGAAAGTATGGATTCGTTTATGGGTACGAATCTTGATAAATAACCACCAAAAGCTATAGAGACTGTTGCTATTATGAAAACCGAGGTTATGAGTAAGGACCATTGAACAATAAAACCCCAAATTTTTCCCCCAAAAATTTTGAAAGCATCCCTTATTAGCTTGTAATAGCTTGAGGTATCTGGATAAATGCTTGCCATCTCAGCAAAGCTCAATCCAGTTAATATGGATAAAATTCCTGCTAGAATTACTGATAGCCAAGTTCCATAGCCTGCTATTCCCGCTACTTTTCCTATTATGCTATAAATTCCAGCCCCGATTATTATCCCGATTCCAAAGATTAGAACATCCCTAAGTCTCAAAACCCTTTTAAGTTGGGGCATATAAATAATTTAAATTTGGGAAAATATAATTCAAGTTATTAGTGGGAGCATGAAATTCAGCTTAGAAGCTACGATGGAATTTAGCAAGCCAATAGATTTTCTTAAGTTAGATTTCCCAAAGTTGATTGCTCAAATAAATTCAGAACTTTTTAGAAAAGGTGTTCCTCAAGAGCAAGAAGGGTCAAGAATAGTTCATTGGAATATAGTTGGGACAAAACTTATTCTAACGATTGAAGGAACAACTTATTTAAGACCGCATGATGCTTTGCTTAGGCTAAGAAAATTCTTGGCTCAAAAATTTGGAAAAGAGTATAATATTGGGGTAAGAAGTGTTTTTGTAAAAAATTATGAGATAAGGCTCAAGCCTAAAAGAATAGCAAAAGAGAAAGTTGAAGTTAAGGTACCTTGGGTTAAAGAAATAGTTCAAAAAGATAAGGAGTTTTTGATTAAATTGCAAGACTTAGATTCTACTGCTTTAGAAGATAGGTATGTTGAAAGAATTTTGAAAAGAATAGAGGAAAAAATAAATCAAAAACTCTATGGTGGAAAAGCTGAGCATTGGGAATTAGTCTGGAAAAGCAGAAAAAGAAGAGTTGTTTGGAATAAAGATCCTACTCCTGAAATGGAAAAAAGAGGATGGATAAAAAGATTTAATGTTGGTGTTTGGTTGCATATGCCAATAACTACAAAGATAATGAGAACTTTCCAGAAAATTGCTGAAAGGGAAATTCTTAGACCGTTAAAATTTGAAGAAGTAATGTTACCAAAAACAGTTCCTTTAGAAGTGTGGCTCCAAACAGGTCATGTTCCTGGATCTTCAAATTCTTTCTTCTATGTCTCCAGACCAGAAAAATGGGATCCAGAATTTTGGGAAGATTTTGCAGATTGGGTTAAGGTTACTAGAAAGATTCCTTACGATTTGCTAAAACAAAAATTGGCTGAACCAAATGCAGGTATTTGTTTTGCTCAATGTCCACCCCTCTACTGGTATTTCAAGAAGAAACTTATTCCTGAAAAAGAGTTGCCACTAAAATTCTGGGATGCTTCTGGAGTAAGCTACAGATGGGAAGGTGGAGGATTGCACGGAATAGAAAGGGATTGTGAATTTCACAGAATCGAAATAGTTTGGATTGGTACTAAAGAGCAAGTCATAGATATTAAAGAAAAATTGTTAGAAAAGTTCAAGTATATCTTTGATAAAATTTTAGAACTTGAGTGGAGAATGGCAAAGGTTACTCCTTGGTATATGGCTCAAGCTGGTCAATTGGGCTTAGAAGAAGAAAAGGAAATAGGAACTATAGATTTTGAAGCTTGGCTGCCATGGAGAGGCCCAAGAGAAAAAAGTGAATGGTTGGAATTCCAAAATCTAACGGTTGCTGGAACTAAATTTAGCGATGCTTGGGATTTTAAAACTGAAAAAGGAAAGGAAGTTTGGACTGGTTGCTCTGGAATAGGATTGGAAAGGTGGCTTGCTGTATTCCTTGCACAAAAAGGTTTGGAGCCTAAAAAATGGCCCAAAAAGTTTGTTAAAATTTTAGGGAAATTGCCTAAAGAAATAAAACTCATTTAATATTCCCATAGCCGTTTAAGATTAAGCATCATGTTAGGAATTGATATTAAAACCACACCAAATAATCCTATTAAGTAAGCGATAAGCTTGTCTTTTCTTTCTCTATTTTCCTCTTCACTTAGGAAACTAAAATCTCTTCCCACGCTCATTTCTCTAAGAGTACCATTTTCATCGTAACCTGAGAGACTAAAATAAATTCTTCTTACCCTATAAGGTGCAATAAAAGAAATTTCATTTTCATGAGTCTCAGTGAACGAACTTCCATTGAGAAAAGTAAATGTTATATTTGCTGTAAAGTTGCATAAGTTTGGTTCTGGGACACATGTTACTAGACTACCAGCCAGAAACATTCCAGTATTATCCACACATTTTAACGTTCCAACAATTTTGTTATTTCTATCTCTCAGAACAGAGCTAAGGCTAGATCTTCCTAAGAAATCATAGAGAAACCCAAACCCTGTACCTAGTGCGAATATCATTAAGCAAATTGCTAACAAAAACCATTTATTTACTTTTCGTTTAAGATACTCTATTCCTGAGAAAAGAAAAAAGAGCGTCCATGCCGATGCAAAACTTATGGACATAGACACAGGAAAAATAGCGCCAGGCCGAAAAAAATCCCCAAAAAGATCTTGAAGAAGAAAATAATTCCATGAAGTAAAGATATAAAATATAAGTATACACATAGCCATACCAAAGAAAAATAAAATTACTTCAATAACCCTCGATACAGGAATCTTATATTTTTTCTTCATAGTTATCGATTATAAATCTTCGTATGCGGCCGCCGGGATTCGAACCCGGGTCACCAGCTTGGAAGGCTGGGGTCCATTGGCGAGGTTAGCCAGACTAGACTACGGCCGCTTAAAAATGCTTACAAAATTCAATTTTAGTTCTTCTCTTAAATAATTCTTTAGGTCCAGCTTTTAAAATTATTCTTCCTTTTTCCATTAAATAAACCACATCCGCAAACTTTTTTATAACCTCTATTTCATTCGTCACCAAAAGAATTGTAGTTTGAAGTTCTTTATTCATCTTATTTAATTTTTTAATAATTACTTCTTTCGACTCAGGGTCTACTTCTGCTAAAGCTTCATCTAAGATAAGCAATTCAGGCTTTGAAACTATTGCTCCAGCTATCGCAACCTTTTTCTTTTCTCCTCCACTCAAATAAGAAGGAACTTTATTTTTTAACCTTTGAATTCCAAAATCTTTCAAAATCTTATTCACTTCCTTTCTTATTCTATCTTCACTCCATCCTAAATTTCTTGGAACGAAAGCTATATCATCGAAGACAGTCGGTCCAAAAAGCTGATAATCAACATCTTGAAAAACAACTCCAATTTTCGGAATTAGTTTTTTAAAGTTCTTATAAGGGCTTAATCCAAAAACTTTTATTTCTCCTCTTATTGGCTTTAATAAGCCGATAATATGATGGAGCAGAGTAGTTTTTCCCGAGCCATTTGGCCCAATTATCGCAACTTTTTCTCCTTTCTCAACTCTAAAAGTTAAACCACAAACTTTAACTTCGGTTTGGTCTTCATACCTATGCTTGATGCATTTTACTTTAATTACTTCCATAAGATCACGAAAATTATTATTCCAAACAAAATGAATAATAAATCTTTTAGCTTAAATTCTTCCCTTTCAGCTAATTTAATTCTCCCAGTAAATCCTTTCACAAGCAGGGCTTTATACATTTTTTCACTTTTTTCGATAGAAGAGATTAAAATCTGAGAAGCAATCAAGCCAGCATTTTTAATAGATTTAGAAAATGAAATAAAAGCATTCCTGCATTTGGCAGCTTTAATCCTATTTTCAATTTCTTCTAAAAGTAAGAAGAAAAATCTATAGGTCAAGAAAAGCAGGGTTGAAAGAGTTGAAGAAATTTTTCCGATTAAAGAGAAAATTTTAAGGTAGTTAGTTGTTGAAAAAAGAAAAAGAATTAGAAGACTAATATTCCAAGCTCTTAGCAAAGAAATCAATGGTAAGATTCCATATCCTATTTGGCTTAAAGCAAAGATTAGTGCAAAGAATAAGGGATAAAGAGAAATTTTAAGCAAGGTTCTTAGGGGGAGTTTAGCAGCTCTAATTAAAGCAAGAATTAAAAAGAAAATCATAGCTAGCTTTAATAAAGAACTTGTGAACAAGTTTAAAATTACCAATAAAGCTATGAAAATTATTTTTGAGAAAGTTGAGAGCTTGTGAATTTTGCTTTCTAGCGAGGAAAACTTATCGATTAAGTATATTTCGCTCATCTTATCATTAAAATTTTTGGTTTAATCTTTTTAAGATAGTTTACTGCAAAAGCCGTAACAAAACTTTCTATTATTGCTCCGAGAGTTGCTATGGGCAAGGTTAAAGCCAAAAAAGTTTGAAGGTTTATCTTTAAACCTTCTAATTTTGAATGGAGGAAAATTTCTGGACTTAAAGTAGAAATTGAAACAATAAAAATTACGAAGAATGTTGAAACTATTAGGGCAAAAAATGTTGAGACCCAAGCTCTGATGAACCAATTTTTTGTCACTTCCTTCAAAATTAAAAACAAGTAGTAGCCAATTATACTTTCTATCCATAAAACCAAAGTGTTTAAGCCAACGAGAGTTATTCCTCCATGTCCAAAAGAAGCTAGAATCAAATTTACTATAAAGTCAGAAATTAAAGAATAAAAAGGTCCTAGAATAAAGCCTGCAAGCACAGCCAGATTAATATGAGTTGGTATACCTAGAGGAATTGACATTACTACAAGCATCAGAGCAGAAAGAGCAGGTACTAAAGAAAATTTTTTAATATCTTTTCTCATTTTAACCAAAGCAAAAGCAAGGAAGATAAAAGTAATTAGATAACCTGAGCCCCAAAGCCATACTGGCAAAATGCCATCTGGAATATGGATGTGCATATTTTTAAAATAGTTTTTTGTTTAAAAGTATTAAAGATTTAAAAATTTTGTGTGAATATTATTTTTGAATGACTCATCTTTGTTGGAAGCTATTAGTTTTACCAAAAAAATTAGGAAGAAAAAAAGATAGATTTTGAATACTTCAAAAGGAAATCTCTGGGAAAAACTAAATATGCTCTAAACTTAAATAAGAAAGCTAAATTAGAATGTAGAACAAGTAAAAAAGTTTGTGAAATTTAAAAAAAGAAAAGCTTTTGATGAAAAAAATGCTATACCATCTACGGAACTACTTCTTCAAACTATGAGAGAATTAAACTCTGAGAGAAAAGTTTGGTTACCTTTAAATAGTGCAGTCAATAAAAGATATAGTCAGAGTGCTATGGAAGCGTAAAACTTTAACTAAATATCAATTTAATCCTTCTATTTCTAAATTCCGCCCTTACCTACAGAACTTTGAATTTTCAATTCTTTCACCTTCTTTCCTTAATTTTGAAGAGGATTTGATTTTGCCAACCAAGAAAATATTTGCTTCCATTCTTTTTTCTAGAAAACCACTTACCTGTAGGGAGATTAGTGAGTATATAGGCTACAGTCTTAAAACAGTTAATAATTCATTAGCCGGTTTGAAACAAATAGGTCTAATAAAAGTAGAAAAAAAGGATAGGAATCCCTCCTCTCAACTACTACAGACCTACTTATGCAGCAAAAAGATTTAAAGAATTAGCTAAACCTTACTTAGTAACCAGGAACCGTCACATGTAGCTGAATTAAACTCAGGAAACCCTTCTCTACAGCAAGCAAATCTCATCCCACTCCTTTCAACCTCAGCTTTTATCTTCCTCATTAATCTCAACCTTAGTTCCTTTGGTAAGTAATAGCTTCTTCCTATCTTCTCACCTTTTTCAAAATATAAAGGTTTTAATTTTTCTGCAATTTTTGGAAAAGCTAAGCTAAATCTTTGCCAATTATCTCTTCTGACTTTATAAGTAGAGCTTGTTATGTGCTTAACTCCAATAGAAGCTAAAATCCTTATTAGTTCAGTTTGTTCATCATTCAAAAAAGGAATTATCGGGTCGACCCTTACTGCTACAGGAATTTTATTTTTAACCAGTTTTTTAACAGCTTTAATTCTTTCTGAAGCTAAAGGAGCCTTTGGCTCAAGTTTTTTAGAAAGTTCATCATCTAAAGTTGTTATAGTAAGAGCAACCATTGCTTTCATTTTCTTCAAAATATCAATATCCCGAACTACTAGAGTAGATTTGGTTATCATTTGAATTTTGCAATTTGCTTTAGAGAGAATTTCTAAACATTTTCTAGTTAGTTTAAGCTTTTTCTCCAAGCTTGGATAGGGATCTGAAGAATTAGAGATTGAAATTAGCTCGCCTTTTAACTTTTCAGTATCTCTTTTTAATCGAGGAAGTAAATTTCGCTTTGCTCTACATTCAAAAAAATTTGGTATGTAGCTTGAGGCATAGCAGTAAACGCAAGCATGCTCGCAGCCCGTATAAGGGTTTAAGGAAAGCTTGAAAGGACAAGTACAAAGCTTTGATTGCCAGGGATCGAAAGATTTTAAAACTTCCATCCTATCAAACCTTTATAAATACTCTTTTCTAGCATTAAAGTATGAGTGAGCTAATTAAAAAATTTTTGAAAAGATTTAAGCGAATTTTCCCTGGAAGCGAAGGTTTGGAAAAAGAATTGATACCTCTTAAGCCGGAGGAGCATTTAGTGCCAAGAACTATTAAGAAGAAGAAAAAAGAAATTTGAGGCTAACGAGCTTATCTTCTTCCTTTCTAACCAAATACCAAGGATGATCTTTCAAGAATTCATATCCTCCCTTAGAAAGAAAATAATTCGTTTCCTTCGGGTCGATTGTATAAAGGATTGATTCTTTATTCAAATGAACACCATTAACTAAGTGTAGATGTAAAAACTTATCTAATCTCCTCTTCACGTCTTCCTTCTTAATTTTCAATCTTTTAGACAAATAGTCAACGCTTGTATATCTTGCAAGTTTTTTGACAAGTTCTTCACTAAGTTTAATCTCATCCTCAAGATTCTGGGCAGGAGCAAATAAAGGTTTAAGCCTATCCCTTTGCTTAAAAAGATGGCTAATTATTTTAACATTCAAATTGTCATCTAATGAGTTTATCCAATCATTCAAAATTCCTGGAATAGCTTCTTCTAGTCTTTCATAACTTCTTTTTTTCATGAAATAGAAAGAAATGGTAAAATTTTTAAATCTTTCTATTCCAACCTGAATATTTCGCCCAAATTGCAAATTGAAATAAAGCAGGGGATACACTATGCATTCTAGCTATTTGAGAAATTGTTTTCTCGTATGCCAAATATTCTTTTGGCTTTGGCCCACTTCGCTTTTTATAATCTGGAATTTTGACTTTATAACCCAAATCTCTTAAGAATCTTAACACATGTAGGTCTATCGAAACTACATTTTCATAACCACATTTATTCATAAAAAAGGAAGCCCCCTTATACCAAATTCCTGGAGCCTCTCTAGCAATTCTGTCCCTTAGTTTAAATTCATTCCTCCTCCCAAGCTTTATATCTTCAATTATCTTCTCTGGGATGTCTGTCCTTGAGTACCAACCAGCAAAATCTACCAGGAATTTAAATTTTCTGTTCGGAAATCTTAGCCTCCTAACGATTTCCTTCAGTTCATTCCTTCTCCCGATCATCCTAGCTGGAGTGTTGAATTCAGCCTTCAGAATCTCATAAACTTTCTCGTATTTCCTATATTTTTCAACAGCAGAGATTATACATTTTACACCAGCACAGAACATAGTTTCTCTAGTTACGGGAAAAACCTTTTCTTTTTCAAATAAAACCCTTCCAATCTCTAAATCATACTCACTAAGTATAGTCTTCATAGAATAAGTTTCAGAATTAGCTTTTTAATTCTTATCCTATATAAGACTGCTTTTCTGCTGGCATTCCCCTAACTCTTATTCTCGGCCTTTTCTTGAAAAACTCTTTGTAATACTCCCAAACTCTTTTACCTTTCTCTCCGTGCAAGATTTTTATTATTATTTCCTTAGGCCTGAAAGGTTGCTTTTCAGTAGGGCTGTAATCTATTAAAACTATATCACCAACTTTTATCTTATCCTTTAGCTTTGGATCAACCAAATAAGTTATTATATTCTCGTCCCAAGTCTCTACCACAGCCTGAAGAGATTGGTCTGAACTACTAACTTCTTTGCCCGAAAGTATTTCCAAAACCTTCCCAACATGATAGTAAACCATAGGCTCCCTTAAATAATCTATGATTTGGAAGAATAAAATTATTTAGAAATTTTTGGTTCCTTTCTCTGGAAATGATGGAGTAACTAAACATCATTTTTATAGAAGGAGAATAAACTTTTATCTTTTCTAACTTATTTATTTATCCTTTCCAATTCTATATAGAGAAGATGCCGAGAAGAAAAGGTTTGCCCGAGTGGGGAGAATTTGTCATTTGCACAGTAAAAAGGATTACTCCTTATGCTGCTTGGTGTAGCTTAGAAGAATACCCTGAAGTTGAGGGAATGATCCATGTAAGCGAGGTTGCGGGAAAATGGGTTAGGGATATAAGGAAATTTGTAAAGGTAAACAAGCAATATGTTGCAAAGGTTATCAGAATAGATTATCAGAAAAATTTTGTTAACTTAAGCTTGAAAAGAGTGAACAAAAAAGATGAAAAAGAAAAATGGAATGCCTTTAGAAAAGAAGAGAGAGCGGAAAAAATGCTTGAACAAGCTGCTAAAGAGTTAGGAAAAAGTTTAGATGAAGCTTATGAAGAAGTTGGATTTCTTTTGCAAGATAAATTCGGTGATTTATTTTCAGCTTTTGAAGAGATTTTTAAGAATGAAAAAGTTTTAGAAAAGGTTAATATAAATGGAAAATGGAAAAAAGCTTTGGTAGAGGTAGTTAAAAAAAGCTTTAAGGAGAAAGAAGTAAAGATTAAGGCTGAACTACAAATTAAGAATTTTTCTGGAGATGGAGTAAATCGAATTAAAAAATTATTAACAGGTCTAGAAAAAGACTTTGGATTAAGGATCATATACCTTGGCGCACCAAGATATTTAGTTGAAATAAAAGGAAAGAATCCGAAGCAGATGGAAAAAACTTTGGTTAAAGCTCTTGATTTTGCTGTGAAAGAAGCTAAAAAGTTAAACGGTGAAGCAAGCTACCAGTTGATAAGATGAAAATGAGAAAGTGTTTAAAATGCAAGCTCTATACATTCAAAGAATTTTGTCCAAAATGTAAAGAAAAGACAATAAGTCCATTACCACCTCCTTTTTCTCCTGAAGATAAATATGGAAAATATAGGAGGATGCTTTTAAAGGAAAAGAATTAATTCTTTAAAAAATTTTATTTGAATTGTGAAAGAGGATTTGGACGAAATAGCTTCTTTTGAGCCTCAAATTATGCTAATTGAGGATATATTGAAAACGAGATGGTTAGAAGTTTATTCTTTCAGAGACGTTTCTCTTGGAATAGGCTATTGAAGAAAAGGATATAGAAAACCTCTATTTGGTTTGCGACTTATCGAAAAAGAAAAAATTGAACAAATTTATAAAAATAAGCTTGAAAATTATCTTTGGATAAGAAAAAAATCTCGAAAAATGAATTAATAGTTCTTTCAAAAACCAAAGATATTTAAACTAAAATTTCTTATATTTTTGAAAAGGTGAGGATATGGAAGAACAGGTTGAAGAAAAGCCTGAAGAGACTCAAGCAGAAGAAACTGAAGAAGAAAAAACTGAAGAAACGGGGGAAGAAAAACCTTCTGAGGAAGCTCCTAGCGAGGAAACGAGCGAAACTGAAGAAAAGCCTGAAGAAACAACTTCTGAAACTCAAGAACCTCAGGCTTAGTTTTTAATTTTTTTCTTTTAGATTTATTTTCACAAATTTTTCTCTCGGCTATTTAAAGTTTTTTCTATTTCTGGAGGAAAGAAACAAGCTGGGTAAGTTTCCTCTCTCTATGGTGTCTTATGCATTCACAACAAATTCCCTTTTCTCGCAAGGTTCATAGGACAAGGACAATTTGCTTTAATCTTTTCCAGATTCATACAAACTTTCATATTAATTTAAACCAAAAAATTTATATTTCTCCAAATTTTCAAAAATTAATCTTTTAATTTCGATTATAATTTAAATGGAATCGTTTTCATCTTTTTTACCCTTGAATGAAGTAATCGATAAGGATGAAATTGTTTTATACGTTTTAAAGGAAGGGATTTTCACTCCAAGCTTTAGAGAGTTGGATATGTTTATAGAAGCTTGTGGGTTTAAGCCATTAGAGTTGAAATCTGTTCACTTCAAAGGAGAGTTGGAGGATTTGAAAAAATTTACGACTGTTTATAAGGATACTGAGAGAAATTACTTGATTCTTGAGGGCGAGTTAAAACTCATCAAAATTAAACCCAGAAATTTAGATTTGGAAATTATGATTGGAGGTGTAGTAACGAACAGATATGGATTAGTCTATCAGGATTACTCTGGAGGGTTTGAGAAAATTGACTTGGTTAGGTATGCAAAATTTCTTAGAAAGAACTATTTCGACAAATTCATCAAAAGAGTTCTTTCATTACTTTCCAAAAAACTAGAATATTTAGATTCTATAGAATGAATCAGTTGAAGTAAAAAATAAATGAGTTAATTTTAAAAATTTTTAAGGATGGGAGGTTACTCTCTCAACCCAAGAGTAATAGAGGAAGAAATAGAAAGATTAAGAAAGTTCTTGAGGGAAAATAGAGAACTAACCTTTGAGGAAGAAGGTAGTCTCTTAGATCAAATAGAAATGCTTAAAAAAGATTTAGAGTATGTAAAAGAAATTAAAAGAAAAAAGAAGCCCATCTATTCTCCTTTTGTCATTGAAATGAAAATCAAGTATTCCAGATGACTTGATTTAAATTTATTTAAATCGATATATTTATTGAGAATCATGGTAACAAAGATAATTGAGCTTAAAAGGCCTAAGCTTAGGAACCCTATTTTCATAGAAGGTCTGCCAGGAGTTGGGAATGTAGGAAGGATTGCAGCCGGTTATTTAGCAGAAGAGCTTAAAGCAGTTAAGTTTGCAGAATTGCTTTCCTCCCACTTCATGCCTTTCGTTCTCTTGCACCAAACTAGTGCTGTTCATGTTTTGAAAAATGAATTCTATTATTGGAAAGCTAAGCGAAAAGGACAAAGAGATTTGATAATCCTAATAGGAGATTCTCAAAGCACTAATCAAGAAGGTCATTATGAAATCGTTGAAACAATTCTCGATTACATCAAAAAATTTGGAGTAAAAGAAATGTTTACTCTAGCTGGCCTAAGCGTGGGGGAACAAGTAAAAGAGCCAAGGGTAGTGGGAGCTGTAAGTCATCCTGAGCTAGTCAAAAAATATGCAAAGTATGGGATAGATTTTGATTCGGGTGGTAAAATAGGGACGATAGTTGGTGCTTCAGGATTGCTAATTGGTTTAGGTAAATACCATGGGATAAAAGGAGTTTGCTTGCTTGGCGAGACAGCTGGCTTTCCCATAATTCCTGACCATAGGAGCGCTGAAGCTTTGCTCAAAGTTTTGATCAAAATTCTTAATATTAAAATTGATACTTCCAAGATAGAAAGAAAAGTTAAGGAAATGGAAGAATTCATGAAAAAAGTTGAAAGCGTGCAAATGAAAGCTATTTCTCAGCTGTTAAAAGCACAAAGAGAAAAGCCTAAAGAAGAAAAGCTAAGCTATATTGGCTAAATTAAACTTTTAAATCTTGAAAACCTAAAATTCTTGATATGCCAAGACTTTTAATATCTAAGCAAAAATATTTGGCCTCGGGCATTCACATAGGCATGAAAAGTAGAACCAAGGATATGGAGGAATTTATTTATAAGGTTAGGGCTGATGGCGTAGCTACCCTAAACCTTAAAAAAATCGATGAGAGGATAAGAGTTGCTGCAAAATTTTTAGCAAGAGCAAAAAAGATTTTGGTTGCTGGAAGATTGTTAGTAACCCACAAGATTATCAAAAAATTTGCTGAAATAGTTGGGGCTAAAGCAGTTACTGGAAGATTCATGCCAGGAACCTTAACAAACCCAAACTATAAGAAATATTTCGAGGCTGATGTAGTTCTAGTTACAGACCCTTTGATAGATAGGCAGGCTGTCAGCGAGGCTGTTAAAGCAAGAATACCGGTTGTAGCTCTTTGCGATACTTTCAATGAAACAAAAAATGTTGACTTAGTGATACCTGCTAACAATAAGGGAAAAAGGGCTTTAGCAACACTTTTTTGGCTTTTGGCGAGGGAAATTTTGAAAGCAAGAGGAGAAATTAAATCTGATTCTCAGTTCAAGTATAAGGTTGAGGATTTTCTCAAATAGTGTTTCTTAAAAAATTTTGAGAAAAAATTTTTCTCTGATTTAATGGATTGTTATTGTCTCTCTCAAAAATTTTCTATATGTTATATATATAACACCCGTTAGCTTTAAGAATATATAGACTTAGAATAAATTAGTGATCGGATGGCAAAAAAGGAAAAAATTTACATGCCGATGGGTACTGGAGGTTTATTGAGATATAGTGAGGAAGGAAAAGAATATATAAGGATTAAACCAAAGCAATTAGTTTTTATTGCCATCGCAATAATAATTTTTGAGCTAATCCTAAAATTCTTCCTAGGTTAAAACTTTATTTTTAAAATCTCATTCTAATATAGAGAGAATGATTTGGTTAGGTCCTGCGGGTGTTCCAACAGTTTCAAAAGAAAGGAGTACTTTAGCTGGAATAAAAACTGTCGCTGAGCTTGGTCTGAATGCTATGGAAATTGAGTTTGTAAGAGGAGTGAAGATGGGTTTAGAAATGGCTAGAGAAGTTGGCGAGTTAGCAAGAAAGCTAAAGATTAGGCTTTCTATTCATGCGCCCTATTTCATCAACCTTTGTTCTCAAGATGAGAAAAAGCTTGAAAATTCAAAAAGAATGATTTTAGATTCTGCAGAAAGAGCTGAAGCTATGCAAGCTGATATAGTAGTTTTCCATCCTGGCTATTACGGAAAGTTATCAACCCGAGAGGCTTTGGAAAAAGTCAAAAAAGCTTGCGAAGATTTGAGGGATAGGATGAGAAGTATGGGGATAAAAAATGTGAGGCTTGGCTTAGAAACTATGGGAAAACAATCAACTTTTGGAACTCTAGAGGAAATAATTGAAATTTGTAGAAATGTCAAAGGTTGTGCTCCAGTTATTGATTTTGCCCATATATTTGCAAGAGAAGCTGGAAGAATTGATTACGGAAAAATTTTTGATTCAGTTAGAGTTTTAAAACTTAAACATTTGCATACTCATTTTACATGCGTTGAATTTTCTCAAGTAGCCATAGGAAAGGGAAATGAGAGGTATCATTTGGAGTTAAAGGCTAAAAAGCCTGATTTTAAGCCTTTGGCAGAAGAAATTCTAAAAAGAAAGCTCGATATCACTATAATCTCAGAAAGTCCTGTTTTAGAGCAGGATAGTTTGCGAATGAAGAAAATTTTTGAAGAGCTTGGGTATAAATTTTAGATTATGAAAGTTTTACCTAGAGAATTTTTTGAAAGAGATCCAGCAAGAGTTGCGAAAGAATTGCTCGGGAAAATTTTGGTTAGAAAGTTAAACTCAAAAATTCTAGCTGGAAAGATAGTTGAAACCGAAGCTTATTATGGGAAAAAAGATCCTGCTTCTAGGGCATCCAGCGGAAGACCTAAATATTGCGTAAAATTATTGTATGACGAGCCTGGAAAGATTTTGGTTTACATGGTTCATGGTAATTGGCTTTTTAATATAATAGCTCATGAAAAGAGAAAAGTAGGAGCAGTCTTGATAAGGGCTCTCGAACCTTTAAAAGGAATAGAAGAAATGAAAAAGAATAGGAAAGTTAGGAAGATTTTCGATTTAACTAATGGTCCGGGAAAGCTTACCGGAGCTCTGAAAATAGATAAAAGATTTAATGGAATCTCTGTAACTGATAAAAATGGTGAGATAGTGATAGTTGAAGGAAAGAAAGAAAAATTTGAAATAGCAGCTTCCCATAGAATTGGTGTAACCAAAGATTTGAAAAGGAAGCTAAGGTTTTATATTAAAGGGAATAAGTTTGTTTCTAGATAGAGAAATTCAAAAACTTCTTTTCAATCCTTATACTTATTTTTTGTACGCTCAAGGATTAGAATTCAATTTCTTAAACTTGAAAAATACTTAGAAATTTATGGAAGAGCTCTATAAACAAATCAAAGAAGCTCATGAAAAGAGGGATTTTAAAAAATTGTTTGAATTTGTTTTAAATGCTTCCAAGAAAATCAAAGAAAAAATTTTGAAATTATGGGAAAGGGTTGTAATAGAAAAGAGAATTAGCTGGCTTAATGAAAATCTTGAAAGATTAAGGACAGGAAATCCTATAGAGGATGCTTTAAACATTTTTTATAAAACTTATCTTGGGATTTCTCCAGAGAAAGATGGAGAAATTCTTGAAAAAAGTGAAAGAAAGTTGGTTACAAGATGGTGGAATAAATATCCCATACTTGAAAATTGTGAAAAATTTGGTTTGGATACAAGAGAGACTTGCAAAAAAGTTTATGAGAAGCCGGCCCAAATTTTTCTCTCCAAAATTAATCCAAATCTAAAGTTTAGAAGACACTATGAATTAATAAGACCCCATGCTCCTTTCTGTGAGGAAATAATAACTTATGAGGAATGATTATTTGAGGCTACCTTTCAATCCAATTAAAAGAGCCGAAGAAGTTGAAGAGATGGTAATGCAAGGTTTAAAAAGAAAATATTATCGCTTTAGGTATGCAAGGTATTATGGAGGAATAGCTACTTTAGATGCTGTAGGCTGCTGCTTGCTCTGCGCTTTTTGTTGGAACTATTTCAGAAACTTAAATCCAGAAAAATATGGAAAGTTTTATTCTGCTCAAGAAGCCAGCGAAAAAATTTTAAAAATTGTAGAGAAGAAATGGGTTAATAAAGTTAGGGTTAGTGGAGCTGAACCAATCCTAGGCAGAAAATCTTTTAGGCATTTAATTAATTTGATTGAATTAATCCTTGATAAAAAATCGGAAATTACTTTTATTTTAGAAACTAATGGGATAATTTTAGGTTATCGAGAAAATTTCTGCAAGAGATTGGCTAATTATCCAATTCTAGTTAGAGTTTCTTTAAAAGGTTGGGATGAGAAAAGTTTTGAGCTTATTTCTGGAGCAGAAGGAAAATATTTTAAATTCCCTTTGATCGCACTCAAAAATTTAAGGGATTATGGCGTTGAAGCATGGCCAGCTATCATGCACGAAATTTTTGGAAAAGAGGGTAGGGGAAAAATTAGGGAAAAACTTAAGGAATTTGGGATTAGTGAAATTGAGGAAGAATATTTAGAAGCTTATCCCTTTGTTCTCAAAAATTTAAAGAAAAGAGATGTTAAGATAAAATATTAAAGGCAATTAGTTTAATTTTCTTTTATGAAAGCAAAAGATTTTTGGAATTGGGTTTTTGAGTTAGGACAGCTAAAAAGGATTGACCATGAAGGCTGGAAGTTACTTGGAATTAAAAATCCAGAAAGCGTGGCTGAGCATAACCTAAGAGCTGCTCAAATAGCCTTTGTTCTAGCCAAGCTTGAAAATTATCCAAACCCATTTGAGGTTTGTACTTTAACTCTATTTCATGAATTGGAAGAATGCAGGATCGGAGATATCCATAAAGTTGCGAGAAGATATGTAAAAAGCTATGATGAAGAGAAAGCTGTAAAAGAACAGGTTAAGAAACTTGGTAGGATTGGGAAAGAAATTTTTGGTTTATGGAAAAGGGTTAAGAAACTTGATTCTAAGGCTGCCCTAATCGCTAAGGATGCTGATTTGCTTGAGATGGCTGCTACTGCAAAAGAGCTAATGGAAAGAGGTTATGAGTATGCAAAGGATTGGATTAAAAATATTTCAAAAAAGCTTAGGACTAAGTCTGCAAAAAAGTTGCTTGAAGGATTAAAAAAAGTTAATTCTAATGAATGGTGGCAAGGCTTAAAGAGAATTGATTAAAAATTTAAAGTTTATAAATCTTACTTCTTAAAAATTTATAGGGAAGAAAGAATGAAATACTTAAACTTGGATAAAAATGAAATTGAGCTTGCTAAAATAATAGTAGAAGAAACTTTCAAAAAACCAGTTAACCTTATAAATCTTGATCCTAGAGGAAAAAAAGTAGAGTTTTACACTTTTCCTGAGTTTCCAGAAGAAATAATAGGCTTAAGCGAAAGAGCCATAAAAAACATAGAGGAATCTCTTTCAACCACTTATGGGTCAAGAATTTTAGGAATGGAGAAAGAGGGAAACAGAATTAAAATAAAGACTGAGAAAGGAGAGATTGTTAAGAAAAATAAAGAATTCATGGATGATATCTCTTTGGGAGCTTATCTTAAGAGTAGGTATTTGTGCAGAATCTATGGAATAGAAACAGTTGGGTTAGAAGAAGTATCGAATGCTTTACCTCTAGAAGCAATAGCCTTTCTTTCAAACCTAGAGGAAAGAGTAGAGACTTATAAGCCTGTAGAATATGGAGCAAAAGGAAAACTAATGGTTAAAAGAAATTCTAACGGAATACTAAGGACATACTTCAGGCTCATTTAACTATGAAATGTATGACAAATCCTTATCTTTTTTTCTTTTAATTTTGATAGAAAAATTCACATTTAGTTTGGATATAGGCTTGATTACTTTCCTCTCTTGTAAAAGACTCTTATAGACCTCTGGTTTGGTTAGAAGTTGAATTTGCTTTGGGTAACACATATAATCGATCCAATTTTCCTTGTATCTTTCTTCTAACTCAGACAAGTAGTTTACGATAAGGTTAATTCTTTTAACACAAGTATTCCAGGCTATGGGATTTCCAGAATATATGACTTCATAATCATCGACTCCTAAACTAATTCTTTCTCCTCTATTATACAAATCTTTCAGAAGTTCATTTTCCATAACTCTCAAATAGCTCCAAGTAATCTCCGCTATTTCAAAAGGTTTTTTAGAAGGAATTCTTCCTTTTTTCAGGTAATCATTCGTGGACTTAACGATTTCCAAAGCTTCTTTATAAAGCTCTTCTAAACCTAAACCTTCTTCTCTAGCTTTTTCTGCTTTGAGAATTCCCATAGCTTTACTGTTTATCCCCATTAGAAAAAGGTTTTGCTTAGCAAAGAATAATTTTTCCTGTTTTTTGGATAGAGAGGGTGAATCATAAAACCAATATTTTTCTCTTTTTTCAATTCTCTCCAACACTTTAAGATTGCTTTTTATAAGTTTCGATATAGAACTCACATATTCCCTCTCTTTTTCGCGACAATTCTCGCTTAAACCCAAAGGCCAGCCAACTATTTTTTCTAAATTCTCTCTTAGACTCTCCAACCTTAGCTTTAAATCATTCAAATTTTTTCTTTCTAGTTTAAGCGGCGGAGAATTAACAATAGCGCAAGTTCTTATAATACTATCTGCAAACTCGACTATTTGCACTCTTGTGTAATCCATACTCTCAGTGTTATAAATTTGAAAGAGGAATTTTTAAGCTTTTCTTTTTTCCCCTTTAAATTTTAAAGGAAAAGATTAGAATTTTCTAGCCTTTTTTAACAACTATTCCTTTGCTCGTGATCTCAAATGGATAAATGTCAGTTCCGTGCTTGGTTCTTCTCATCTTCCTTATTATCAAGCTTCTTGGTATTCCCCCTACCGCATATTCTAAATAATGCAACCTTATTATTCCGTCAACAACGAATTCTTCAACTCCAAGCCTGCTTAGCTTATTCTCCCCTTCTGGAATCTCGCTTATTAGTATACTCGTAACTTTTAAATCTCTCAAAGTCTTTGCTAAATCAAATATAGCTCTTCTTATTATGGGTATTGACTCACTTTCTTTCCATCCCATGGTTGCGACGCTTAAGCTATCTAGAACAAACCTTTTTGCATCTACCCTCCTTACCAAATCCCTTATCACATCCTTTATCTCTTCCATGCTAGAAGGGAACAAAGATTCGACTATAAGCTTTTTTTCACCAATATACTTCTTAAAATCCCATCCAAAATCCTGCGCACATTTTATTATACTTTCCTTATCTTCCTCCAAGGTTATGTAAACTCCATTCTCCCCATTTTGCAACCCATGCCATAGGAATTGACAGGAAAAAATGGTTTTTCCCGTCCCTGTACTTCCGCAGAGTAAAATCGTAGAGCCTTTTATAAACCCACCTTCGATTAGCTTGTCCAAGCCAGGAATTCCTGTTTCTATTCTCTCCTTTTCCATAAAACTAATTTAGAATTTTTTATAATTATAGTTTATGAGCATAGCTATCGACAAGCTTCTTCTAATAATCTTAGGCTTGATAGTCTTAGTAGTTGCTCTAGTCCTTTATTCTGGCTACATAAGACCAGAAATGACCAACTGCGAAATTTGCAGGAACTTACTCATGAGTTGGTGCGCAAAGTGTGCAGCGAATGAGTATTCTTCTGATATTTCCATTCCTGCAGAGATATGCGAATGCTCTGTTAAATGCGGCCTACTTTCTAGCTGTACATCTTCAACAAATTGCAACGATTTGGAAAGCGAATGCTCAAACTACATTTCATCTTAGCCTTGGTAGAATCATGAGTATTTCGTCTTTATCTCCTATTGCTAAGTAATTTCCATTCAGATACATCTTTGCTACCAGAGCGCAAGTAATTGCATCTAGCTCATCGTCGCTTATCTCTTTTTTCCTTACATCGCCTTTTACTCCAAGCTTGATCAAACCCTTCCTCAACTTTTCTATACCTTCTTGCTTCCTAGGAATTTTTAAAATATCCTGAGCTGCCCCAGGATAAGTTTCTATAACTTTAAAACCTTCTTTTTCCAATTTTTTTCTTAACCTAATTCCCCTTCGGGTTAACTTTCTCATAGGCCCTAGGGATATGGGAAAAAGCTTAATTCCCATTCTAAGTAGCTCCTTATCACATTCTCTCAAATGCCCAAGCTTCGAATATTTTTTTGCTAAGCTAGGCCTAGCTTTTGGTAAAGCTAGAGGTGCGTCTATCGCAATAACTTCTGGCTTAACTTTCCTTACTTCTTCCAAAATTTCCTCATCTTCATGCAAAACTCTTGTTCTTGCTACCAGATTCTCGTCTAGAAGGCAAAAGCCTGTTTTTCTCCTTTCGCTTCCAGCTAGATCAATTCCTACAACCCTCAAGTTCTCACGCAAACTTTATGCATTCTGCCGGAGGAGAAAACATTAAATCGCAAAACGCCTTAAAAATTTCATCGTTAGTACAATTCCTTAAGACTCTTTGCCCAAAAAAGCTTGAGATTAAAATTTTGTAAGAACTTCTGTTCTCAACTATTTCCTGCAAAATTATCTGATTCTTAAACCTTTTCGCAAAATCTTCCAAATATGACTTTTTATCTATGCACTCGCTACACTCATTTCCATAGAAAAACTTGACCAGAGTCTTTCCTTTTTGAATAGCCAAATTTTCTTGCTCTGGAGTAAGTTCATAATCTATTATATTCTCTTCTGGCAACGCAACCAAGCCGGTAGGCCTAAATGCTTGGAGGAAAAAATAAGTTATGCTTGAGCCTAGCATTAGGAATATCAAAAAACTTGAAATTATAGCACTCTTTGCAATTTTAAGCTTCATACCTTTTAACTTTAAGAATTTATTTTTATAAATTTTATTTGTGGTTCTTGAGAAGCTTATTTCAGTCAAGACTGCAGAAAAGAAGCCTTACTTGCTTTTTCTATTTGGCATAGCCATTTCTTTAACCTGCTTGTTCATTTCCTTCATGGTTTTTGAAACTTCTGTAGGAATGTTCACAACTTTTTTAATAACTATAGCAGTAACTCCCTTTATGATTAATCTGTTGAGATATGAGGAAGCGAGAGAAGAAGAGCTTTATCAGCATAGGAAAGATATAAGCTTGATCAAAAGGCATAGAAACATCTTGCTCATTTTCTCCATATTTTTTATCTCAATAGTCTTTTCTTATTCTTTGCTTTATTTGATTTTGCCAGAGGAACTAAGCCAAAAAATTTTTGAGGATCAGATAAGCGAGATAAAAGCAATAAGAGGAAGCTTCGCATCCCAAGATACTTTCGTCAAAATAGTTTCGAATAACATAGGCGTTCTCTTCCTCTCCTTCCTCTTCTCTTTCCTTTTTGGAGCAGGAGCTATTTTTATCCTCGCATGGAATGCTTCTGTTTTAGCAGTAGCTATAGGAATGCTGGCCCAAAGCATAGGAGGGATTAAAGCTTTACCTCTAGCTGCAATGGTTTTCTTCCCCCATGGTAGCTTGGAGATTCTAGCTTACTTCATAGGAGCGATTGCGGGCGGTTTAATCTCTGCAGCTCTAACGAGAAGAAAGCCTAAATGGTTCTGGTTCATCTTTAGGGATAGCGCAAAGCTTTTGATTATTTCCATAATCTTACTTTTTATCGCAGGAATGGTTGAAGTAATAGCTATAGGCTTAGGATGATCAGTAAGAAAGACTTTCTTCTTTTCTTTTTCTCTTAACTAAATCAAATATTAGCTTTTGAATTCCTTCTGGGTCAGGAACCGCTAATAAGGATGCTTCAGCTCCCATCCTTCCAGGAGAAATTTGACCAGCTAAAGTTTGGATTAACACACTCCCAAAGCCTAGGACTCTTTCTAAAAGTGTTCTTGAAACTATAACATCCGAAATTCTTTCCAATGGAATTGAAACAACCCTATATCCAATCAGACCTTTTTTATAAATTATTCTTTTATTTGTTATCCAATAATGCTGATGCTTATATTGAAGGCCAGAGATATACCAGCCTAGAAACAATCCTATGAGAGCTATAAACGATAGTAAAAGTAAAATTCCAAAAAGACCCAAATCGAGTAAAGGGGTTTAAAAACTATTCCAAATTCTCGTAGCTAGGCGAACATAATAATTTCTTAAGTTATTTAATGTGTCTGCTACCTACATTGAATCGTCAAAGGGAAAGAAAAGTCTAGAGCTCTTGCATAAAGTTTTACGATTACTCAAGGAAATGGCATTGAAATTAGAACAAAAATTATTCTAAGTAAATCCCTGGTTTTCCGTACTTAGCTTTACTCGCCTTATTCTGAGGATCGTACCTTTTCTTGTCGCTAGCCCTAAAAACAAAAATGTTTTCAAAACCTAAGATTCTCCTCAAAAATTCTTTTGCCTCGTTTAAATATTCAAACTCTTTTTTGGTCGATGTATACAAATAACAGTTTTTCTTCTTTCCAGCAAGCTTGATAACATGTCTTATATCTTCAATCGAATTTCTCAAAATTTCCTCGAGCTCCAAAACTTTTTTGTTGAACTTCTCTCTATCAAACTCTGGCCATTTAGCCTTTGCTATAAAACCTTTTTTCTTCAATTTTTCCCAGAGCTCCTCGCAAGCATGCGGAACTAAAGGAGCTAAAAGTTTAGCTATAACTTCTAAACTTTCCTTCAGGACCTTTCGATTGCAATTCTCCATTCCGTTATTCCTTTCAACATACCATTTAAGCTCTCTCACAGAATCGAACAAAGCATTCTTGGCTGCGCTCCTAAACTTTAATTCCTCATAATTCTGGGTAGCCTCTTTGATTAAAGCTTGGAGCTTGCTTTGCAGATAAACATCTATGGCTTTTATTTCTTTTCTCTTAGCCTTTTTAAGCTGCTTGACTAATTCAAAGAGAAAATTGATTCTTGAAGCATAGGCTTGTATACTTTCATCCCTCCAATCAGCATCGTTCAATCCTTCGCTGGAAGCTACTATGTTAATCCTAACCAAATCAGCCCCGTATTTTTCTACCAAGTTTCTTAAAGGAATTACATTCCCCTTTGATTTGCTCATCTTGGCTCCATAAACGTTAACAAAACCGTTTACGCCAATAGCCCTGGGCCAATACTTTTTTGGCCAAATGGCAACGTGGTGGAAGATGTAGAAGGTTAAATGGTTCGGAACCAGTTCTTTTGCCGAATTTCTCAAGTCGACCGGATAGAAGTATTCGAACTCTCTTCTCATCTCCTCCAAAACTTTTGGTTTTAACCCAGCCTGCTTAGCAATCTTTTTAGCATTCCCTTTTCCTAAAAATATAAAATCAAAAACTTCATCGGTCAATTTGCTCGCTGCTATCTTCTCCTTCTTTATTATCCTTGCGATAGTGTAGAAAGCCATGTAGATGGTTGAGTCGCTTAGAGTTTCAACTTTCCATTCTTTATCCCAGGGCAATTGCGTTCCCAAACCTGCTTTTCTTGCACATGCTTTATCCTTAAGCCAATCTATGGTCGCTTCAAACTGAGCTCTTGCCTCTTCAGGATAAATTTTAATTTGTTTCAAACATTTTTTAGCGAGTTCTTTCCATCTTTTATCCGAATATTTCAAAAACCATTGTTTCTTAAGAATTTTAACATAATTCTCTGTTCCGCATCTGCAAACAACTTTTCCAGAAGGCTCGTAGATTAAATCAGCTATCTTTTCCTTCAAGAATTCTTTGGTAAGCTTCTCTTTAACTTCAGAAACTTTAAAGCCAGCATACTTGCCGCAATTTTGCTTTAGTATGCCCAGATGAAATTCCTTCTTGTACAAAATTTCAGTAGCCTGATCCAACTTTTCTTTTTCTTTTTGGCTTTTAATCTTAAGCTTTTCGCAAATTTCTTTGGCAGGAATTTCTCCAAATTCCTTAGTTTTAATCATCGAGATTGGCTTAATTTCTTTTATTCGTTCAGGCTCCAATCCATACTTTTTAATTTCCTCTTCACTAGCTTGCAATTCTTTCAGAGCTATGTAATCCCAAGGAGCATGAGCGGGAACGCTCATCACTATTCCGGTAGCAACCTTTGGGTCGCAAAAGCTAGCCGGTAAAACGATCACCTTATTTTTTAAAACAGGGTTTTCGGCTGTTTTTCCTACTAGCTCATAGCCACTAACTTCTTCTATTATCAAAACTTTTTTTAATTGCTCCTTAAGCTTGAAGGTAGCTTCCTTGCTCAAAATCCAAACTTCATCGTCAATCCAGGCTTTCACATAATCTACGCTTGGATTAACCCAAATGTTTGTTACACCATAGATTGTTTCAGGCCTTAGAGTTGCACAAGGCAAAATCTCTCCTGTTTCCAAGGGAAATTTCAAGATTATATATTCTAAAGGACTTTCTCCCTCTCCTATTAGCCTATCATGATCTCCCGTAGGGCTTTTACAGTGCGGACAATAGATTACTGGATGCGTCCCCTTCTTCACATAACCTTTCTTTCTAAGCAAGTTGTACTGCCATTCGATAAACCTGTTAAAATGCTTGTCCAAAGCTGTAATGAAGGTTCTCCTCCAATCTATGGAAAAGCCTGCTCTTTTAATATCCTGAATGAACCTCTTTGCCCAGAATTTAGCTACATAGGCAGCTCCGTATTTTTTAAAATTATTTAAATCTTTTTCGCTAGCTCCATAAAGCTTGAAAGTTTCAGCCTGTGTCTTATCGCCTTTCTTCAACCTTTCTATAGCTCCTAAAATAGGCTCACCAGTAGCATGAAAACCTTGGGGGAATAGAACGTTAAAACCTTGCATCCTCTTAAACCTTGCGTAAGAATCGCATCTTAGAGCGGTAAAGGCTGCACCTATGTGCATGCTTCCATTCAAGTAAGGGATTGGAAAGGTTATGAAAAACTTTGGTTTCTTGCTTGGGTTTGCTTCGAATATTCTAGCCTTTTCCCATCTTTTCTGCCACTTCTTCTCTATTTTTCTTAAGTTCATACTCCCATCCAATAATTAATTTCAGAAATTTTCTCTTTAAATTTCTCTTCCAATAATTTATTTCTTTTTAGAACTATATTGTTTTGTCGAATACAATCTCTTGAAAATATTAGACCTGTCAACCTAGCTTGACTTATCATCGTAGAATTATGAGCCGTATCCCTATCTAGCTTATATTTTTCCATTGCAACCCTTCTCATATTTTCTGTAATTTTAAAACTATCTGCATAAGGATTTTCCAGAGCAACTTTAACGACTCTCCTTAAGTAATTTCTATGGAATTTGTAAACATTTCCTTCAAGCTTGCGTGGAAGAGGTTGCTCAGCATGAGTTGTTCTCATCTCAAGTTCTACTGGATTTTTTATAAAGAACTCATGCCTAAGATAAGGGTCTCTTGGTGTTCTTGGAAGATATATGGAAATAACACTAGGTCTTTTTAATTCTGGGCATTTCTTTTTTAGCAAATATTCATACCTTTTTTTCACTTTTTCTGTAACTCTTAAGATTTTTGATCCTTTCTTTGAGTTAATTAAAATGTCTATATCATCCTCGTACGTTACAGTACCTTCGACAACGGAACCTCTTATAGAAATGAAAGTAATTAACTCCTTTCCGTACCTAGAAATTTCTTCACAAATTTCAAGAGCAGAAGAAATCATGAAGTTATAAAATTCATCTTCGTAGAGTCTTTTAGAAATTAGCTCTAACTTGCTTCCAGATCCGTAGAACTCTTTCCCCTCTCATCTCCTTCACTTTATTAGATTTGGAGTTCAAAATTTAAATTCTTTCCATTCGTCACTTTTCTTGGAGTTAGTAAGCTCTAAAAAAAGCTAAGGTAAATTTTTCAAGCTATTATAAGATAGGAAAGGAGATATAAGAAAATAAAAATTATTCCTGCTAACTTATCAACTTTTTCTCTAACTGCAAGAATTAGTATAACCAAAAAAGAAGCAAGGAAAGTGTAAAAGCCTACGCTCAAGCTAATGGGATGTATAGGAACAGGAAATAGTAGTAAACCAACAGCTGGCGCAAGAGTAGCATCTACAATGCAACTTCCTATCAAATCTCCGACAGCAATCCCATACGCTTTTTTCCTAATGGCTGTAAAATCTACTGTTAGTTCAGGAAGGGAAGTTCCTATAGCTACAAGAAAGAAGCTAAGTAAGAATTCTGGAATTTTGAATGCTATTGAAAGTTTTATAATAGATTGGATTACTAAATAGCTTCCGATTCCCACACCGGCAAAACCTAGAGTAGCAATGAGGATATCCCAAAGGAAGTTGTTCGATTTCTTTTTCGTATAAACTTTAATTTTTTTTGACTTCTTCAAAAATTTTTCACTACTCCTAACCACAAGCATGAATAGAGGCCAGCTAATTACCAGAAAAAACGCGCTCAATCTTGAAATATATCCTTTTTCAAGCGTTGCCAAAAGAAGTATCAGTGAAAGGATCAAACAACTTCCGATGATTAGTATTTCCTCCCTTTTAACCTTAAAAGCCCTGACAAAAGAAAGGATTCCAAAAACTAAGGTTATTTGAGCTAGGACAGAACCGATAGAATTCCCTATGTTTATATCTCCATGCCCCATTGCACAAGAGACTATAGAATTTGCAATTTCTGGAAAGTCTGTTCCTATGGAAACCAAAGTTAGTCCAATGAGGATCGGAGAAATTTTTAGAGCTTGAGCTATCTTTATTGAATGCTTAACAGCCTTATCGCTAGAAAAAGCTAGGAGTGCTATCCCGAAAATCAAGACACCCATTGCCCCAAAAATATCGAGCAAACGAAAGCCCCTCTTTTATATTTTTGTTTTTGAGGAATAAATCGTTTCGAGCGAAAAATTAATTTATTTAAAAGTCTTGTATAGAATTAAGCCCCCGTAGCTCAGTTTGGATAGAGCGGCGCCCTTCTATGCTAGGCATAGAAGGTTTGATTCAAGATGAAAGAAGAAAGGCGAAGGTCGCGGGTTCAAATCCCGCCGGGGGCATAAGTTAATTTTTTTAGTACTTTCGTTATTTTCCACTTTTTGAGCGATTCTGATACATTTAGATTGGCCCCAAGAAATTTTTTCTGAAAGCAAGATTTAATTCATGAGAAATTAACAGAGTTTGAAAGAAAGATACTGATTTATTTGGATAGCGAAGAACCTTTTAGCAGGACAGGCTAAATTGCAAAATCCTTGAAAGTTAATCTGGATAAAGTTCAAGCTGCATTGGTAGAATTAAGGAAGAAAGGTCTTGTACAAGAGAAAAATGGTTTGTGGTCTCCAACAACAAAATGGTTAAAATTAGAAGAAAATAATAAACTTTTTTGATTAGAGTACAAAAAGAAAAAAACTATAAAATTGGTTTTGGAATTACTGATCCATCTTTGTATTTCCCTTTTTCATCATACCCAAAACTTGCTTCTTTCTCTAACCTAAAAATAGCCATTCTTGCTATCTTCATCTTATAATATAACTTTACAGGATTAAGTCCATTATTTTTAATTTCAAGAGTTAATCTTCTTGGTGTTGGAAATCCATGACCCGTATCAACAATCGCAGCTGTTTGGGTTACGGAAATACCCAGTCGCGCTAACGTGCTAGTACCATCCAGAAGAACTCCCAATGACTTCGAAATTCCAATCTTTTCATAAGTTGAAGCTAATATAAACGCGTTAGGTTTAAGTATGTAAGGTGAAGTATCGCTTATCTCAACTCGTTTGTAACATTTCATTGATTCTTCATCGTAAGGGTCGATTAAACCCTTCTTAACTTGCTCAAAAATCGTTGGCCCAAGTCTTAGGTTTATGCATGCAGGCCGCAGCATTTCTCTATCAAAAGGTTCAATTATCAATAGCCCATTCTTTATAGCATCCAATATTTCTTTATCAGATAACATTTTTTCTACCAAATATAAAATAGGTGGTTAACTTTAAAGTTTTAATGACAAAAGCTCATAGTTTGCTGATGAAATTTTTTATTATTCTAAAAAATCGAGAAACTAAACGTACTTTTTTCAGGATTTCTACTACCGAAGCAAACTTTTCATTCTTTATTTTAGCATAAGCCTCCTTATAACCAAAGAAAATGCTTTTCTTCTTTGGGTGTGTCGTTAGAAACTCTATATTCTTTTTCTATCGTCTCTACAATCTCTTTTTAATTTTTATGTTATACGTGTAACGATTCAATAAAAATTTAAACTATTCTAACCAAACTTCCAATTCTTTTTGAAACTCTTTAAACCCAAGCTTCTCATAGAATTTTAAAGCTCGCTCATTCTTGCTTAAAACATCTGTCCTGATCCATTTGATTCCCTTGTTCTTGAACCACTGAATTATTTCTTCAACCAATTTTCTTCCTATGCCCTTTCTTCTAAACCCTTCCTCTACCCAAACTTCTCCTATATATCCATATTTTTCTTCCTTAAAGAAGAGGAAGGATTTAACCATCCAGGCATAGGCCATTCCCACAGGCTTTCCATTAGCCCAAGCTATCAGAAAAACACTATCTTCCCTTTTAATCCTCTTCCTGAAAAATTTCTCTATTTTTTCTTTATCTAATTCAAACCTCCTGTAATTTGGGTAAAGCTTTCTTTCAAACTCGTTAAGCTTTCTAGAAAATTCGAGCAAAATTTTTACATCCTTTTCAGTAGCTTTTTTAATTTCAACCATCAATTTATTTTAGCCTTTTAAAATTTTTTAGCCTTCATTCAAATTCTTTAAAAATTTTTTGGATAAGAACAAAAAGCTTAAATATGCTTGGGATACTACTCAATCAGATAGCATGTATGCAAAATTTTCACCCAAAATAATCCAACTCAAAGTCCTAGCTTTAAGGAGTGGAGAAAAAATTCCAGAGTATGTTACAGGAATTTTAAGGGAAGAAAGAAAAAGAGGATTATTACTTGAGACCGCAGTGATTACACCGAATAGAATAAAGCTTGGAGATTATTTTTTAATAAGAAAGTTGAAGAGTTATGGAAGAACTTATATTCCCTATAGCTTGATTCAAGAGCGTTTAAATATCGTTTGATAAAATATTTTTATGGAAAAACTATGGGCTAGTAACTTCTCAGCCCACTCAGCAGATTTGCTCGCTTTAGGCATACCTCTAGGAAAAGACAGCGAAAAAGTTTTAAGATTTTTAAGGAAAACTAGCCTTTTTTTCGAAACTTTTGATGTAGACAAAAAAGGGGGGTTAAAGTTAAGGATTTGCGATCCGGGAAACTTAAAGTTTAAAAAGCCTAGCCAAATAACAGAAAAAATCAGAGAAATAGTGAGAAAAGGGAAAGTACCTTTAATCCTCTCCAAATCCCATCTAGCCTCCCTTTTCTCCATTCAGGCTTTTGAAAAGGAGCTTAAAATAGTAGTTTTCGATGCCCATGCAGATTTAAGAAACGAATACTGGGATGAGAAAATCAAAGGTTCGATCCATCCGTTGAATTTTAGAGAAGAGAATTCGAGCTATAACTGTGCAACTTGGTTGAGAAGGCTGATAGAAAAAGGATATAAGAATGTTGTGCTGGTTGGCTTGAGAGCTTGCAGCGAGGATGAACTAGAATTTCTTGAAACCAATAAAATTTTGTACTTCACTTCTCAAGCGATTAAAAAAGATTTGGAGGATGTGAGGAAAAATTTGGGGAAATTTGCCAGAGGCTCGAAGCTTTATGTTAGCTTGGATATGGATGTTTTCGACCCTTCTATCGCTCCTGCTGTCGACCACCCTGAGCCCAACGGCTTGAACTTTCAAGAATTTTCAGAGCTAGTAGAAGGAATTGCTCGAGGAAAAATCGTTGGTTTGGATTTGGTAGAAATTTGTTTGACCGAAAAAAAACTAATGGAAATAACTTGCTTCCTCGCTCTTAAAGCCTTGTTCGAAATACTTTTAAGAATAAAGCCTAATCTTTAATTTTGGATGCCCTACAAGTTTAACTTCGATTTTTCAAGCTTATACCAGAATCTCTTCAGAGAACTCTTCAGGATAGCAGGAGAGAAGAGATTGCACAGAAAAATAGGAAGCAAGCTAAGAGATTTGAACGAAAGATTTAGAATCAGTAAAATAACAGGTCTGGATATTAATACTTCCATAAGCCTTTTGGAAGATTTTGTGGACGTCTTCGTTGAAAACTATTTGCAAAGAGAGAGATTTTTAAGAACGAGCAAAAGAGCTCTTCTACTACCCCATTGCTCTAGAAAATACATGGACAATAGATGCGAAGCAAGTTTCGATCCCTCTCTTTCATCCTACTTTTGTAACTCATGCTCTCCAGATTGCTTGATCAATAAGGCAAGCAAATTGGGAAAAGAAAGAGGATATGACATTTATATTTTGCCTGGAGGTTCGTGCATACCAAAAATTCTGGAAAGAGGATACGAAGCAGTAGTTGGAGTTGCATGCTGTGAAGAGCTTAAACTGGGATTAAAATACTTACAAGCAAAGAATATTCCTGGGCAAGGTATTCCTTTGATTAAAAATGGATGTGCTAACACAAGATTTAGCTTAGAAATGCTTGAAAAAATTTTGTGAAGAAGTCGATCAAAAATTTCTAACAGATTCTATAATCAAGCTGGATTTTGTTCCTATTGCTGAGGAGTTTAGAAGGATCTTTACATAAGAAAAATGAAGAACTAATCATTCAGTGTTAATCCATTCTTTTGAAATAACCAGGGAAGGAATAAAAATCATAGAGATTAAGGAAGAATAGCAATTTTTCTTTTAAATTTTAAATCTTTAATATTATTTTCAGGCGGGGGTCGCCTAGTCTGGTCAATGGCGCAGGGCTTAGGACCCTGTGGCTTAGTGCCTGCGTGGGTTCAAATCCCACCCCCCGCATTAAAAATCTCTTTTACACTGTTGTAGTATGTTTGCGATGAACTAATGTTATACGTATAATATGAGAAAGAATAAATACTAAACTTTTCAATATCTTAATCGATGGAAGCTAGAGTAAAGTATTGCGTGTTAATGGATTGCAATAGAAAAGCTATAGGTGTTTGTAATAATTGTGGTCTACCAACTTGTGAAGTTCATTCTAAAAGGATGGGAAAAAATGTCTATCTATGCATAAACTGCTTCACTTACTTGAAAAAAGCTGGGTTGCTTAACCTAAAAAGGTTTAGATGAATCTGGAAAAACACTTCTAAAAAATCCTTAAATAAACTTAGAGATCGTGGAAATTATTCCGACTATTATTCCCCCTATTAAAGTGTTCACGAAAATATCCGTAATTAGCAAGCTGTAATTGAAGATTAGGAAGTTTGCAACCACACCTCCAGCTATCGTAAAAATAAAGCTTGAAATTTTTCTTCACTTTTAGCATCGCATAACTTAACAAAGATAAAACGCAGAGGAATATTGCCATTTTTTCTAGGTTTAAGGGCAAATAAGGAAGCTCGATAGAAAAATAAATTAAAGCTTGGAGTATTATAAATGTAATTAAAGTAGTTAGAAAGCCGTTGAGGAAGTTAAGGATAAAAGCTTTCATAGATAATCTTTGGTAAAGCAAGCTAAAAAAATTGGTGGTTGAATGACAAAAGGAACGCCTTCGATGGGAAAAAGGAGAAAAATAATCCATATAAGATGTAGAAGATGCGGGAGACATAGCTATAATGTTAAGACTAAAGTATGTGCTGCTTGTGGTTACGGAAAAAGTTCTAAGCTAAGGAAATACAAATGGCAAACCCATACCTTGCAAAAAGAAAGAATCAAATAGGGTTAAGATGGAAGTTAAACCTTCTTATCCCTATCTCGTCAAAAATTTGAGAGGGATCGTTTACTTCTCAGAAAAGGTTAACGCTGAAAAAGAGCTTGAGTGGCTGAAGAAAAAGTTCAGATACAGAGATTTAGGTGTTTCTGAAACCCTAAAGCTGAAGGAGAAGTGGAAGAGGTTGATTACTCTATCGAGAATAGACGAGAATCCGGCCATAGATTCAGCTTTCCAAGCTTCGTTTTTTCTCTGTCCTTTGATAATCTTAAAGGAAAAAAGCTTGAGGGATTTTGAGAAGGGTATCGTAGCCAAGCTCAAAACTAGTCAGAAGCTCAGCGATAAGGAATTGAAATTCAATTTAAGGCTCGTTAACTATTCGATAACAGACTTCTATCTTAAGGCTATAGAACTCGGAAAAAAGCATGATTTGGAAAAGAGGAAAGAGCTGGCTGAAAAAGATCTTAAAAGGTTTTGGAGGATTGAGGAAAGTAAGAAAGGGAAGGTTTTGATAGCATACATAGATCCTTTGCTTTTGAAAGAAGTTAAGAACGAATTTCTCATAAGCTTGATTCCTGCTTTAGTGCTAGATTTGAAAAAAGCTTAAATTTGCTTCAAAATTTTTATAATCTAAGCTTAATATTTAGAATAAGGGCCTGTAGCTCAGCCTGGTAGAGCAGCGGGCTTTTAGCTTTAAGCTAAAAGCTTTGATTCAAGATGAGAGAAACCCGTACGTGTAGGGGGAATGGTCGGGGGTTCAAATCCCCCCAGGCCCATTTTTTTGATTATGTATATCTTAAAGTATAGAAATATTTAGGTACAATAATAGAGATTATAATTAGTATGAACCATATAAGAAAACCTAAACTTGGCGACCTAGAATTGGCCTATGAAACTGGCTTTCATATAGGAGACTGCACGATGACAAGTTGTACAATCTAAATGTAAAGGTTAAAAATTTTGAAAATACTTGCTATATCCGTATATATTCTAAAGAATTAGTAGAATTTAAATCCAAAGTTATAGGTTTACCTATCGGACCTAAAACTTCACTCAAAAAACTGCCTACACTAATAATATCCAGAGGTCCTGATTGTGTATCTAGCCTTATAGCAGTATATTTGATGCAGATGGTAGTGTCAAAATCATCCATAAAAATAAAAGGATATATCCTGCCTTGAACATTACATTAAAAAACAAAGAAATTATTTATCAAATTAAAGATATTCTTATGAAACGTGGTATAACCAGTACTTGTTACAAGGAGAGAAAATATGATAAGCGAACAAATAAGTTTACAATTGTATGGAGATTAGATATTAATGGAACCCTAAACGTAAAAAAGTTCCTAAAAGAAATACCTATAAGAAATATAAATCATTTGAGAAGACTAAAAAAATTAAGAATCGTTTAAAAAATTACAAAATCGTAAAAAAATGAAAAATATTATTGTGAATTTTTTAAAATTTATTCTAATTAAAAATAGTAATGAAAACTTTGAATTGGTACGTGTTTACAGGCGATCCTTCTTCGGGTAAGTCAACTTATACACATGAGAGTAGGAATAGAAATAGAGGAATGAAAATAACTTACATCTAAGCTGCCTTTATTTATTAATTCTTCTAAGAAATTTTTAAGAGAGGGAAAATGGCATGAGAGTTTCAAAAATTAAAAAAGATGCAGTTAGGTTTGCTAAGCAAGCTGGAAATTTCTTGCTAAAAGAGTTTAAAAAGGTTAGGGATTTCTCGGAAAGGAAGCATACGAAAGAACTTAAAACTTTTTACGATAGGGCTTCTGAGAATTTGATCAAAAGGTTGGTTCAGGAGAAATATCCCGAGCATAGCATTCTAGCCGAAGAATCTGGTTATTTGAAGAAAGATCCGAATTTTCTCTGGATAATAGACCCTTTAGACGGGACGACTAACTTCGTTACAGGAAACCCTTTCTTCTCCGTTTCAATAGCTTTAAGGATAAACAAAGACCTTGAATTTGGAGTAATCTATGCTCCTTCGTTGAAAGAAGTTTTTATTGCTGAAAGAAATAAAGGTGCTTTTTTGAACGGAAGGAGGATTAAAGTTTCTGAAGTTAGGGATATAGGGAAAAGTTATTTGGTTACTTGCGAAGGGGGAGAAAAATCGAGAAGAAGAAAGGCTAAGCTTTTCTCTGTATTAGCGAGCGAAGCGATGGATATAAGAAAGCTTGGCTCTGGAAGCTTAGAATGTGCTTGGGTAGCTAGCTCTAGAGCTGACGCTTACATAACCTTTAAAATCTCTCCATGGGATGTTGCTGCTGGTATTTTGCTGGTTGAAGAAGCTGGAGGAAGAGTGAGCGATTTTAAAGGAAATGAATGGAAGCTTAAGAAGAGTGATTTGATAATCTCAAACGGAAAGTTGCACGAAAAAATTCTGGAAATTATAAAGAAGGAAAAGATTTAATTTTTAAATTGTTATATGTGTAACATATGTAAAAAAAGAATTCACTTTAATACAATGTTATACATATAACAAAGAATTACTCCATCCTAAAAAACTTTTTTAGATAATTTTTGTCCAAGTTTGAAAAATGTTTTGCAAATTTAACTATTTCTGAATCTGAAGGAGGAAGGATTAGCAGTCTTTTGCTCAAATCCAACTTTTCTCTTTCTTTTTCCTTCCTATTCTTTATTTCTCCTCTTTCAATCTTGTCTATAAGCTTGATGGAAAGAACTTTTTTCATAAACCCGATCATCTCATCTCGATATTTAACTGTCAAATAAAGCTTGGAGAAAACATTCACCAATTCTTTTTCATCACTCAAATTAAGAATGAATGGTGCTGAAGATATTCTAAGAATTCCAAAAAGCTTTTCTCTTCCATTTTCATTCAAGTAACCAGCCAAAGTTTCTTTTAACTTCAGCAGTTCAGTATTCAGAACTACATCCTTCCAACCGGAATAAATTTGCTCCTTATCGAAAATTTCTTTAAAATTTTTGTTTCTATTAGCGTGAAACAATTGACCATATCTGTAAATAAAGATTAGCTCCCCTTCGTACTTTAAATTTCTCGAAAGAGGAAGTAAGTTAAGGTTTCTATACTCCTCCTCGACTTTCCCAATTAACTCTTCTCTTGAATTCAAAGCTTCTCCAAAAATTTCCTCCAAAAAATTCTTATAAATTTTTTTCCTCAGCTCTATCGACATCTTTTAAAAATTTTATAGGTTAAAACTTAAATCCTTTCGAACAATCTTTAAATCATGAGCATTAAGATAAAAGTTAAGGACAAACAAGTTGCGAGAAAAATCCTAAATTCAATCATTGAAAAATATTTTGACCAAATAGAAATACTCGAGTATGGAGGAAAAACGTCAGAAATCCCAACCCTTCTTTTAGCTAAGCTTAGCGATTATGAAAGAAAGACTTTTGAAGCAATGCTTAAGTTAAAAGAAGCGGATGCTTCCCAAGTCTCAAAAATAACCAAAAGAGCTAGAGCTATAGAATCACACTATCTTAATATCTTAGCTAGAAAGGGTTATCTTGAAGAAGAGAGATTAGGGAGAAAAAAATCTTCAGGATTTCAGAAAAATTTCAAGAACTTTCTGAATTGTATAAAGAAATGTAAAAAAAGATTTATAGGAAAAATGTTATACGTGTAACATCGATTTCAATACTCTTTAGTCTTAGGTACTAATGCTCTAAGCCTCTTTAAAGCTTCTAGCTTTTCCTTTTTCTTTAACTCAGCCTCTTTTATTACTTCGTCCAAAAACTTTATCGATTCATCCATGGCCCTTCTATCGACAGGCCTAGGGACACCATCCTTGCCTCCATAAGCGAAAGAATATTTTACTGGATCTCTCCAAGAGGGAGGAGAGCCATAGATTATCTCAGAAACCAAAGCTAAACCTCTAATCGTAGCTGGCCCTATTCCTTTCAAGCCAATTAACTCTTCATAATCCTTCGGTTGAAAATCATAGGCTTCTTTCAAAGCATTCCAGTTTACATTCTTAGGCATCTTCAAAGCATAAACTTTAAATTCTTCTTTAATCTTCCCTGGTAAAAATTCTCTCAAGCTTTTTTGGTAGATTGGTTTTAAAGAAAGCAAATCATTCCTAATCCTTCTTATTCCTTCCTTAACCAAATCGACGCATATTTTCCTTGCCTCCTCGCTTTGCTTAGCCGTCATATCCAAAACATCCTTCTTCTTTACATCGCAACAGATTGCTGCATGCGGCTCTTCAACGAAAGATTTAACCTTCTCGCTGATCCAATGGTACCTTCTTGCAGTCTGGTCTTCTACGCTCATCCCTTGCTGAATTACCACCCATTTTCCTTTTTCGGTAAAGAAGAATGCATGATGGTACAAGGGATAACCAGCTTGGATTAGGGAGTTATCAACCTTTGCAGCCACCCTGCTCGCATAAACCAGCTTTTCAGTTTTCTTAGTCGAAAGGTTAAAAATTTCAGAAATCTTTTCTATTTCTTCGGGAGTCTTCCTTGAAACTTTACCCTTCCCACCTGCTACAGCAAAACCAAGCTCTTCAGGCCTGGCAATAGCTTTTATTACGGCTGTTGTTACTGTTGTAGTTCCACTCGAATGCCAGTCATAGCCTAGCACGCAGCTTAAAGCCTGGAACCAGAAAGGATTTGCCAACCTTTTGAATAATTCTTCATATCCATATTCTCGAATGATTAGAGTAATTATCTTCTCAGCAAGCCTTCTCATCCTGATTATTAACCAATAAGGAGCTTTTCCGTAGTGCAAGGGTAACTCAGTTATACCTACTTTTTTCATGCTATCAATTAACAAGATAGAAAGAGGCTATTTAAAATTAACTCGAGTAAATTTCCGGTAAAAACTTAAATCTTCGGTAAAATCAATAATATGTTTATGGGCGGGTAGCTTAGCCTGGTTGGAGCGTCCGGCTGATAACTCATTGGAAACCGGAAGGTCGCCGGTTCAAATCCGGCCCCGCCCATTCTCTAAACTGAGGGAGTCTATTTCTCCGTTTAGGATGGAAGTCCTTATTTTTAGGTTTGTATTAGGTGGGCAGAAACCAAATTTCTTCCAAATTTTAAATTTTGTTAAATGTTTTGGATTGTGAGAGCCTATGAGAGAAAACCATCGATTTACCATCTTCTTACCTGAGATGTATATTTCATAGACTTTATAAACCTTCCCTGTTCTCCTGTCATGCTCACTAGAAATTCTCCAAGAAAAGTTAAAGTCTAGTTCTTTCAATAATTTGCAAAGAGAGACTGTTAATCTTTCACTCGAGAATCCGCATTTTATAACAGGATAATAGTGAACATCTTTATACTTTCTCTTAAAGGTTAATGTAAAATCTGCATCGAATAACCCTCTTAAAAAGCTTATTTTAAACTTTTTATCAGAATTCTTAATTATTAATGGCATATCTGCTATATTCGTCTTTTTCCCAAGTGGTATTCCTATTACTTTATTGTAAAAAAGTATTATTCCTTTCGATCTAAACTGAATTCCATAAGTTCCATCAGAAAACTTTTTAGGAATTAATGAAAGTCCAAATAGTTTAAACTTGAGACCCACTATGAAGTTATCATACCATTCTCTATCGTCAAGTGGATGTCCAGAGCACTTATAAAAGTAGTCATTCCCATGAGGGTTTGGATAGATATTCATACAACCATCACCTATATGGATCCCTATATCTTCAGCAAGCTCAGGAGTAAGAAAAGCAGGTAGTTTTATTCCTTTCTTTAAATCCTTCCTGCTAACTTCGATAGATGAAATATCAAGTTCAATTACCATAATTATTACTATAATCTTTAAAGTATTTAAAGCTGACTTTCAAATTATAGTATATGGCACTAGAAGGATCAACGCAATTATACAAACATAAAAAAGCCAGCACATGTTATATAACCATTCCAGCATCATTAGCAAATGATTCAGCTTTTCCCTTTAGGAGAGGGGAAAAACTAAAGATAAGAATTAAAAACAATAAGTTAATAATCGAAAAACTCTGAGTTGAAAAATTATGAAAAGAATAAGAAAAATGATAAACGGCAAAAATCTGAAAAAAGAATTCACAGCTTTCCAAAAAGAGTTTAGAAAGCATCTAGCTCAATTCATAACAGGAGCTTTTGCTTTCGTTGCAGCTCTGCTCTGGAGAGATGCGATTAAATCTTTCATAGAAAGATATAAAGAAACTATTGAAAATTTAATGCCAATAAAGGAAGTTTGGTTTGCCCAATTTTTTACTGCATTTGCAGTTTCTGTAATTGCGGTAGTAGCAATAGTGATAATAAGTAAAGTGCTTAAGCCAGATTAACATATTTTTGCAAAACTTTTTGAGCATTAAGGTTTATAATTTCCTCAAGCTTACTTTCATCTACTTTCAAATATTTTTTCAAAATTTTAACTAGTTGATGATAATTTGGAAACTTCTTTCGCCTTACTTTTTCGATTTTCTTTGAAAGTATTCTTAGATTTCTCTTTTCAATTCCAGAAAAAAGCAAACCTACTTGAGGATTAAAACCCACTACTTTACCAGTTTCAAGGCTAATTGGCAATACTTCAATGTTTTTATATCCTGGATGTAAGGAATAAGCAGTTAAATAGATCTTTCCAAGTGAAGGGACTATAAATAAATGAAATCTTATACCTTCGTAAGTATCAACATTCGTATAGGATCTCCATTCTTTTCTTTTTTTCCTGCTTTCTTCGAGCAATTCATAACCTTTTTCATGCTCTACCAAACTCATTAGAAAAAATTTAAGAATTAAAAATAAAAACGTTTCTTTTTCTTATCCTACGACTTCAATTAGGTCAGAAAAAGTATTTAAGATAATGTCAGCTTCTCTTTCTACATTCTTGCTTTTGGGGCTAATTGCTACGCTTAATCCAACAACTTTGAAGATTGGTAGGTCATTTTCGCTATCTCCTACGAAGACAACTTCTTTAGAGCTGATTTTAAGGATATTACAAATCTCTTTTAAAACTTCTATCTTTCCTTCATAATCGTAGTTCGAATAAGTACCGCCGATTAGCTTACCCTCTTCATCAAAAAATAGTTCGGTGCAAAATCTTGGGAAATCTACTTTTAAACCTTCTTTTTTCTCAAAATAATCGTAAAAATTTTTTATTCCACCAGAGATTATGCAGGTTTTTAGTCCTCTTTCTCTAAGCTTTTTTAAAGTTTCTACGCAAGAATCGACTAGCTTTTGAGAAGAAGCTAATTCAATGAATTTCTTTTTAGTCAATCCATATTTCTTGTACAATTCTATAGTTCTTCTAGACCATTCAGCATAGCTTATCTTTCCTTTCTTAAAAAGTTCTTCGTTGATAGAATCTTCTTTTTCACAGCCGAGAGCCGAAGTAATTAAAAACCAACTGCTAGAATTTATGTCTAAGAGAGTTCCGTCAAAATCCGAAGCAAGAAGATTAAATTTCATATGCTTAAAATTTTTATTTAAGAAGTTAAAAAATATTTGAAGGACTAGGGCCCGTAGCTCAGCCTGGTAGAGCAGCTGGCTCTTAGGGGGCTAGGAGATGAAAAAAATAGACAAAAGTGTTATTAGCAAAATTCGGGAATACAGGAGACAAGGAAATTCTTTTAAACAAATAGCTCAAACTTTAGATTTAAGTCCAGCAACAGCATACAAGTATAGCAAAGATATTAAAGTTAGTGTAAGAAGAAAAACAACTCCTAAGAAAAAAGTTAAAATTCCTACTAAGATAACAAGGAATTTAGTAAAGAATAATAGGACATTGTATGTTTGATGGTAGTGTTTTCGAGTCCAAGAAAGATTACATAATACGTTACACCAACTCATCAAAAGAGGAAGTTAACAAGTTTGTAGAAGACATGTGGGAAACATTCAGGTTATTACCAACATCTGTTATAAAAAGAAAAGGGAAATATATAGACTGGTTCGAAACAACATTCTCTTCAAAAAAAGTTTTCGATTTTTTACACAATTTTGCTATCTCATTTAGCACTATTAGTGAAACAGGTTTCAGAGAGGAATTTTTATCTCTTCTTTCGAAGAATTTGAAAATAGAACTATTAAGAACATTTTGGTGCGATGAAGGTAGCGTAGCAAAGGATGGAAAAATTGTGGGCAAAAGCAAGAGCTTAAGAATTATTCATCAGCTCAAAAATCTACATGAATCGTTAGGAATAAAAACATCCATATGGAGAGATAATACCTCAAAAATTTACGGGCTTTACATTAAAAAGAATAAGAGAAATATTAAACTTTTTTCAAAGATAGGTTTTGGTAATGGTATTGTAACAAGAGGGAAATTTATAGGTCTAAAAAAGAATAAGGTATTAGTAAAATTATATGGGCCCGTCATCTCCTAGCCCCAGGGAGACCAGTTGGTCGGGGGTTCAAATCCCCTCGGGCCCATTTTAGACAGGAATTATTTTCGATAAAAGTGAAACTACTTAACTTTCGTTTTTATTTCTATTAGAAAGCTGTTTTCTTCAGAATCCATTTCTCCTATGCTTCCGTAAGGGATTGTTATTATGGGATCTGTGTGTCCAAAGTTTACATTAGCCAAGATAGGAAAATTATACTCACTTAATCTCTTCTCCACGAGCTTAAAGAATTCTTTTTTCATCCCTTCTGTATATTGATAGGGTATCCCAAATATCACACCCCTTGTTCTTTCAAAAACACCTATTTCCATTAGCTGACTCAAATTAGAATCGACTTTTTCGAGACTATAAGGTTTACCTGGTCTTTCACCTTCTGGTGTTTCAAGAAATATCAAAGATTTCTTAAAAGAAGGAAAGTATTTAGTTCCAGCAACTCTCAAAATACTTGGTAAACATCCGCCAACAAGCTTTCCTTTTCCATAACCTTCTTTAAGCCAGAGAAACTCATTTTTCCTAAACCTATCCCTAGCTTTATTCCTATACCTACCCCAATCTAGAAATTGATCCGTATAGTTAACTGTCTTTACTTTACCTATTTCACCTTTCATCACAGCTTTGAAGAAATAATTTACAGTGTATTCAAATGGTTCTGGATATTCTCCAAATTGGGTTAAGACCATAGGCCCATAAAAAGTTACAACTCTCGATTTTTTATAAAATGCCAAGTGTAAAACTGTTATATCAGAAAAACCCATGAATATCTTCGGATTTCTTCTAAAAGCTTTAAAATCAAGGTATCTCAACAATTGAACTGAATTCTTGCCGCCTATGGAAGAAATAATACACTTCACTTCCTTATCCTCAATCATTCTATTAATATCTTCAGCTCTTTCTTCGGGCTCTCCCGCTATATAACCAGTCTTCCAAAAGTATTTACCGATTTTTACTTTAAAGCCATACTTATTAAACCATCTAATAGCTCTCCTAACCCTATACTTATACTTTCCAGCTAGACCGGCAGAGGGTGAAACAAGGCCTATAGTATCTCCTTTTTTAAGTAAGGGAGGGTAGATCAGTTTCATGATTTAAATTACTCTTAGAAATTTTTATTTAATTTTCTACTCTTTCAAAAAATCTTTTCAGCTTCCAGTTCTTGATTATTAAAGCTTTGGGTTTAAAAACTTTTATTAACTTTAAAGAAAGTCTTAAAACTTCCCATGGTCTTGCGCTTCCACTTATATCCAACAAAATCACAGAAAATTTTTCTCTTAGCTTAAGCAACTTTCTTACTTCATTCGCATCTATTAGATAAAATTTCAAATTATTTCTTTCAAGCTTTCTAGCGTTCTCTATAACCTCTTCTGATTTGTCTATTCCTATAACTTTTTTAGCAATCCTTGAAAGTAAGGAAGAGGTTTTTCCAAACCCACAGCCAACTTCTAAAACTATATCATCCTTGCTAACAAGTTTTTTAGCAATTTTCCTATATTCTTTCACATCTCTAGTTAGGTAAATCTTTGTTTCCATCTCAAAAATTTTATCTTCATTAGACAAAAAAATCTTTATTGAAAGTTATGCACAAAATTCTCTATGAAGAGAAACAATTCAAGTGGTATACTTTGTTTCCATTTCGATTTAGAATTTATTCTAGTAAAATAGAAGTAAGCTTTTTTCCTTATAAATATGAAATCCCCTTTTCTGATATCAAAGGCATAAAAATAGTGAATAAAATACCTTGGTGGGTTGGATGGGGTTTAAGGCTCAATCCTTTCTCAAAAACTCTATATTTTCTCTCTCACCATAAGAAATGCGTTCAAGTAGAGAGAAAATCTGGTTATTGGAAAAAAATAATACTTTCCGTCAAAAATCCCGAAAAATTTATCACTCATCTCAGAAATTTAAAGTTTGAGGAAGAGAGATAGTATATGAAGTTGGTTAGTGCTTGTTTGATTGGAGTTAAGTGCAAGTATGATGGGAAGTCTAACTTTAATCAAAAAATTTTTAAAATGCTTAAAAAGGGTGAATTGTTCCCAGTTTGCCCAGAAGTTTTTGCTGGCTTACCAGTACCAAGAGAGCCCATTACTTTAACGGCACCAGGTTCAAAAATTTTAGAAGGTAAAGGAAGGATTATAAGCAAAAGTGGAAAAGATCTTACCAAAAATCTTAAAAAAGTGCAGAGCTCATTTTAAAAATTTGTAAAAGTTTGGGAATAAAAGAAGCTATACTCAAGCAAAGGTCCCCCTCATGTGGCTGTGGGGAAACTTATATTAACGAAAAAATTAGAGAAGGGGATGGTATACTAACTGCACTCTTGAAGAAAAATGGGATAAAATGTTACAGCGAGGAAGAAATATGAACATAGTAGTAGATTGCGATGGGGTTTTGATAAACAATGTAAGGTTTGAGAATAAAGTGCTGGATTTTCTCTTTCGTAGAATCATGGAAAAGTACGGGGTTTCCAAGGAGAGAGCCAGGGAAATGTTCTGGAAGATTGGAAAAAAGCTAGAAGGAAGAAAGGAATGGCATGATTGGAGGATTTATAGCGAAGAGTTGAAATTGGGTGATGCATGGAAAGAAGCGCATCTTGCAAACCTAAAATATCTAAGGCTTGTCAAGGGCGCGAAAGATTTTCTTTCAAGGGTTAAGGGAGATGGACATAGATTAATTCTGGCTTCGGATGCCATCAAGCCTGTGTTAGAATGGAAACTCAATCGTTTCGGTCTAGAAAAATACTTTGACCTAATTCTCTCCCAAGATGATACGGGATGCATAAAAAGCGAAGAAAAATATTTCAAACAAATTTTAAACAAGTTAAAGGAACCGGCGAAGAATTTTGTGGTCATCGATAATAGGTTGGATAGAGGAATTGAAACTGCTAAAAAAGTTGGAATGAAAACTATTTACATAAAAAGAAAGGAGCATTCTCATCTTTACTTAAAGGATAAAGAGGAAGTTGAACCTGATTTTAGCGTGAAAACTCTTGGTCAGGCCTACGAAAAAATAAAAGAAATTGAAGCTAGAGGATGACTACTTCTGCTTCCTTAACCAATTCCTTAAACTTTTCTGCATCAGCCTTACTTCCCACTATTTTGCCATAGTGCATGGGAATGGCAACTTTTGGCTTGAAGGAATTCACAGCCTCCGCTGCTTCTTCAGCGTTCATGGTATAAGTTCCTCCGACTGGCATTAAAGCTATGTCTACTTTCAATTCTTTCATCTCTGGAATAAAATCAGTGTCGCCAGCATGGTAAATCCTTACTCCATCGATTTCAATTATATAGCCAACCCAATTGCTTGCCTTCGTATGGAAAGCTTTGTTTAGATTATAAGCAGGGACTGTTTCAAACTTGATTCCCTTAATTTCATAGCTCTTTCCTGGAACTACGGGAAAAGTTTTTAGTCCGCTAAGCTTTGCTATGCAATCTTCGGTTATCACTACTTGCGTATCCTCTTTTACAAGCTTTTTGATGTTATCGACTGCGCAATGGTCGTAATGCTCGTGAGTTACAAAGATTAGGTCAGCCTTTTCTGGTTCGGCTGGCAAAACGTAAGGGTCTATGTAGATTACTAGCTTGTCGGAGATTTTAAAGGAAGCGTGTCCTAACCATTCGATTTTTATTCCCTTATACTCAAAAACTCCCATAAATTTCTATTGGCTTAGGCTTTTAAAAAATTTAACTTAAAAAATCGAAGAAAAATTTGATGAAAATCAATAGTTGGGTTCTAGTTTTAGCTTACATGTGTCTAATTTTCATTCTCTCTTCCTTTCCTTTAGAATTTCCAGAAGTGGTGGATAAGCTTGACCCAACCAAATTTTCTTTACATGTAGTCGAATATTCGATTCTCGGGCTTTTGCTTTTCAAAGCAAGTAGGAATTTTAAAGCTTCAACTCTTGTTGGAATGGCTTATGGCTTAAGCGATGAAATACACCAATACTTTGTTCCGTTCAGAACTTTTAGCTTGTTTGACTGGATGGCTGATATTATCGGGGTAATTCTAGGAGTTTTAATTTTCATGAAGTTAAGGGAAAGAAAAATTTTAACCTTTTACTAATTTTAACAATCCTTTCTTTAACAACCCAAACATTTTTAAATAACAAATTCCAATTCCTTTTGGCATGCAGGGTAAGTTTATTGTATTTGAAGGCATTACAGGCTCTGGGAAAAAAACTCATATAAAGCTTTTAGCTGATAGGTTGAAAGCTAAGGGAAAAGATGTTGTAATTTTAAGCTTCCCTGATTATGAGGAAGAAATTGCAAGGTTGACTAAAAGGATTGATTTAGACCCGTTTACTCAAAGCTTATTGTTCGCTGCAGATAGGGCAAGACATCAAGAAAGAATAAGGAAATTTTTGGGAGAAGGGAAAGTAATTTTAGCAGATAGGTATTGCTACAGCAATTTTGCTTATCAAAGTGTAAAAGGAGTTCCTTTAGAATGGCTAATCGAAATTGAAAAACCCATAATTAAGCCGGATTTGGTTATTCTAATCGATGTTCCGGTTGAGATGAGCGTTAAGAGAGTTATGCAATCCAGCATCGAAGATTTTACCAAGCAAGAAATCATTTCAAGGCTTGAAAGAGAAAAGGAGAATTTGGAAAAGATTAGGGAAACTTATTTGAAGCTTGCTGAAACGGATAAAGAAACTAAATGGTATGTCATAGATGGATCAAGAGATATAAGCGAGAATCATGAAGAGATTTGGAAAATCGTGGCAAAGGAAGTTGGAGTAGAAGGATGAATTCTCCTCAAGAATTAAACTTTTTTAAATCATGGGGTTAAAAATATATAAAGTGCCCCCGTCGTCTAGTCCGGCCAAGGATGCTGGCCTTTCGATTGAGTTCGAAAGGTTTGATTCCAAGATGAAAGCCAGCGACCCGGGAAATATAGAGTGTAACTCTATATTCGGGGATTCAAATCCCGGCGGGGGCATATTTCTTTAGAAAATTGGAGATTTTTTCTTTTTTATGAGAAAGGACCATAAAAGGTAAGACATGGTTTTTGATGAATTCAAAATTTTTCCTTGAAACTAAGAATTCTAGTGCAAACCATCTTCCTTTAATAACTCTATTTTCTTTTCTAAAATAACTCTCTCCTTCTCTTTCAGTTATACTTACTGAACAGTTTAAAAGCCTTCTTATCCCTCTTGCTAGTTCCGTTTGATCTTTCTCGAAGTTTATCTCGATGTTTATATTTATACCTCTTAAGACTATATTTTATTATTTTGAAATAATTTGTATAAATATTTTTCTATATGGAATTCTAGGACCGATTTCTTAACAAAATGAAAACTCTGATAAATTTTTAAAAGTTCTTTTAGAGAAAAATTAAATTAAGATGGCTTGGGAGAGGTATTTTGCTTCAATCTACCAAGCTATCCTCATTTCCTTGACAGAAGTGTGGAGAAAATTTTTTGCAAACTTACCAAACTACTTTTCAGCATTAATAATTTTGCTGGTCGGCTATGCTGTAGGAAGAATAATAGAAAGGTTAGTCTACATTCTTTTTAGAAAATTTTTAAACTTAGAAGGCTGGCTTAAGAGGAAAAAGCTAACAGGAGCCATTTACAAATTAGAAATTTCAAGACTCATTTCTTTAATGGCAAAGTGGTATGTGTACATTCTCTTCTTAGCTCAGGCAATTCTCTTCATCAACCTTCCTATTCTAACTTCATTCTTCAGCATGCTAATAGAGTATCTGCCTAGAATATTTGCATCGATAATCATCTTTATCCTAGGTTTTCTCTTGGGAGAAATAATTAAGCAAGAGATTATGAAATCGGATTATGCTTATAGGAAAGAATTAGGGTCTGCAGCTAAATACCTAATAGCTTACCTAGTGCTCATCATAACTTTGCAAAACATAGGGTTCGACGTAAGCATTTTAATTGAGTTACTTAAAATAGCCCTTGCAGGTTTTGTGATAACTCTTTCTCTAATAATCGGGATAGGAGTGGGTTTTGCCTACAAGAAGGAGATTGGAAATTTGGTTAAAGATTTGGTTAAAAAGCAGAAGAAAAAGAGGAAATGAATGGCTTGATTCTATGCACAATCCTCTTTCTTTAAAGCCAAGATGGCTTATATCGATAATCCCTTACAAGCTAGTAATGGCGATAATGAGCACTCTAATCATCCTTTATGTTATCGATGTTGGAGGAAGGGCAGAAGAGGTTTCTCTCACAGTAGCTACTCTAACCCTAGGTGGGCTGATTGGCTCGCTCCTATGGAGCTATTTAATAAACAGAGCGAAGAATAAATTGGGTTTCTATCTCCTAGGATACCTAGGTTTAATCTTCCCTTCTTTAATTCTTTATTTTTCACAGGATTTCCTCCTGATTTTAATCTCAGCATTTTTCTTCTCCTTCGTAACTGCCTCAACTTACTTTGCTGGCCTTTTCATGATTTCTAAGACTAAAAAAGGGATGGATAAAATGATTGGAAGGTTTGAAGAGGTAGGAGGATGGGCATGGGTTGCTGGGCTTGTGCTCGGAACTTTGCTCACAAGCTTTTTAAATTTAAGAACAATTTTCCTGATCCTAGGAATTCTTTCACTTCTCTCGATTCTTCTGATAGTTCCATCTCTTGAAAGAAAGCTTCTCGTAAAATTCAAGGAAAAGATTAAGGAAGAAGAACTAGGATTGTTGCCCATGGTAGAAAGGGGGGTAGAATTTATATTAAAAGAAGAGGAGTTTGTCGTTCATCATTTTTTCAGAGGGCTTGGGGCTGTAGTCAAAGGACCGCTCTCTCTAACCCATCCTATAGTAAAAATAGGTTTACCCAAAACCCATATTTACTTCCATCTCTCTTTTCTTTTACTCTTTATTTCTTTTGGATTGGTTAGCTCCCAAATCATAAATTTCCAAAAGCAAAATGGTTTGAGCGATAGCCTAGTGTTTATGTTTAGTTTACTGAGTTCTGTTGTCGCTGCAATCTTTTACTCTAAGGCTAGTAAAACGAAAAATCTGGAAAAAACTCTGAAGTGCATGTATGCCTTGCGTGGATTAATGTTTCTAGTGGTTGGCATACCATTTCTTCTTTTCTATCCATTCATTTACTTCTTGTTCTTTACTTTCTTCTTAGTAGATGGGTTTACATGGGCCCACATACTAATCCTTTCAAACTCCAACATCCTTAGGGTTGCTAAAGGGGAAATAGGCCTTAACAATTTCTTCCGTTCAATCGGCTTTATCATAGGTAGTTTTCTTGCCGGCATCGTTGTCTCGAGCTTAGGATTTTTCACCAATTTTTTAATGGCCTCGATAATTGTTTTTATGGTTGCACTAATTTTCAAGAAGATGGGATAGCTTTAACTATACTTCTTAAATCCAATCTTTTTAGCAATCTCCCTAAAGCATTGCCTACAATAGTACAAACCATACTTCCTAATAACCCCTCTAGTTTTACCGCATCTCCTGCATTTGATTACATCCCTTCGCTTCCTAACCACCTACATCACCAAAAATTTGAAGAAAATCTATCTCATCCAGCTCCCCAAAAGCCTCTATCTCAAAAATCTTTCTCATAGCTTGTAAATAAACCTTCTTAAAATTCTTTTGTAATTCAGCTTTCCTTAAAATTACTCCTACTAGCTTACCTATCTCTTCAACCCTCAACCTCAACACCAAAAGTTTTTTTAACCCATTCTATAGCTTCTTCCTTACTAATTCTATGCTCCTTAGGTATTTTTCTTTTTTGAACTTTTCTCCTTTTTATTCTAAATCCAGGTCTCTCAAGAGTCACGCAAACATCCATGCCCAACATCCCTATTTCTGGCTTATATTTTACTCCAGGTAAATCTATATATTCTTTTATTCCAAAGCTGAAATTTCCTTCTTCGTCAAACCATGAAGCTTTTAACTTATTGTCTATTGCTGCAAAAGCTTTTTTAAGAAATTCCAAAGCTTTTTTCTTCCTTAAAGTAACTTTTACTCCTATTGGCTTGCCTTTAGCGATGCCAAAAGTTGACCTTCTTTTCGATTTGGTTATTAGAACTTTTTCTCTTCCAGTCAAGTATTTCAAGAGCTTTTCTGCCTTCTCTACTTTTTGCAAATCTCCTCCACACCCTATATTCAAAACAACCTTTTCTATTCTTATTTGCCTCATAGGATTTTGCATTTTAGGCACCTATTTCAATCAAAGGCTTTTCCTTCCCAACCACGATCACATAATCTTTTCTGATTTCCAATTCTTTTCCTTCTAACTCGCAAACAATCTTACTTGACTCTCTCAAAGCCCTCCTCTTAACTATCCTCTTAATTTTAGCAATTTTTCCTGCATTCTCTCCTTTAACGAGCAAAGCTAATGCCCCCTTCTCGAATTTTACATGTTTCAAGATTTTCTGAGAAGGCAGCTCAATCAAAAGAGAATCTCCGGTCTTATACTCATCCTTCTCGACTAAAATATTTCTTCCATCGTGTAAGTTTAACTGAAGCTTTCCTCCCTTCACATAAGTTTTATTATCTATCCTACAAATCTTCACCTTACTTTCCTTCTTCGGAATTTCCTGCAGCACTAAGCCTTTCTTCCCAACCAAAATCCTGAAATATTTTTCTATTTTCGGTATTGCGATAACATCCATCAAGCCTGCAGGATAGGCATGATCCCTCCTTGGTCTTCCATCGACCAAAATTTCTCCTCTCTTTATAATCTTTTTTGCTTCTTTTCCAGTTTCAGCAAGTTTCAAGATATCTCTAACTATTACTAGCAGCGGAATGCATTCAAACTTTTTATGCGGTCCTGGCCTTGGAGAGACTGCAAACTTTGCAAGCTTTTTTGGCAATCTCCAGAATTCGGGAGCTAATAACCTTTTAAGCTTCTTTACCATAGCCTCTCCTCTCTAGTATTTTAACTCTTCTTTTATCCTCAAGGTTTAAATTTATTATTCTTAGATTCGAAGGATGAATCGGAACTAGCCTTTCGGTTCCGTCTGTTCTTTTTCTAGTTATTCCTTCTACGTAAACTTTGTACTTTTTTGTATCAACTCTTATAATCTTTCCCTTCCTTCCCTTATATTCACCCCTCATCACTTCTATTTCATCACCTTTTCTGACTGGCAAGCTTCTGGTTTTATACTTTTCTCTCAATTCTTTCGATAGATGAGCTGCAAGCATCTTTCTCCTTAAATGCAAAGGTGCTTGGTACAAAAATTTTCTTTGCTTCTTTGGTTTCTTAGATTTTGGTCTCTTCATATTCTTCACCTAAACCACTATCGATGCAATCTTTCCTATTCCAGGAAATCTTTCAACAGCTTCCTTCGCAACCGGCCCTTTAATCTGAGAACCTTTTGGCTCTCCTCTTTCATCGACTAGCACTGCAGCATTATCCTCAAACTTAATCCTCAAGCCATTAGGCCTTCTGTATTCAGCCCTTTGCCTTATTATAACAGCATTGAATAGCTGCTTTCTCAATTTTACATCCCCTTCCTTAACCGTAACTTTAACCATATCCCCGACTCCAGCAGCAGCTCTCCTTCTCCTCTTTCCCTTATAACCAAAAACAGAAATTATTTCTAAAAGCTTCGCTCCAGTATTATCTGCACAATTGATAAAACTTCCTACAGGTAAAGCTTTTGTAACCTTTGCTCTTACTGCTTTCATTTCTCTTCCCTCTCTAAAATTTCAACCACAACAAAATGCTTTGTCTTGCTCAAGGGTCTGCATTCAGCAATCTTAACCCTATCCCCTTCCTTAGCTGAAATGCATTCAGGATTATAGGCTACTATTCTCGACCCTCTTTTTTCATATCTCTCATACTTTGGAACGTAGTGCAAGTAATCCCTTCTTATTATCGCAGTCTTGGGAGCTTTTACTGAAACAACTACTCCTTCCAAAATCTTTCCTCTTATGGACAAGTTTCCATGAAATGGACATTTTGGGTCGTTGCATTCTTTCGCTGGAGGCTTAACTTCTATGCCTATGTCCCTAACCTTCTTTTTTTTCATTTTTTTTCACCCATTTTCTTTAAAATCTCTTGAAGAGAAACGTATATTTCAGTTTCTGTGTATATTATTTTCCGAGAGTTGACGGGAGATTCGCTACTTTTATGAGTTTCGTTCATTACTATTGGTAAGGGATATATTATTTCTGAATTATCATATGAGATAGAAACTACTAAAGGAGATCCTTTTATTTCAACCTTTTTTACCTCTAGCCCTAATTTCTCCTCTATATAATCTCTTATTTGCTTCTCTATGGCTTTCGAAATTTTTACTTCCATCCTACCACCTTGGAAATTTTTTCTTTATCCTATCTTCAGGCCTTGCTACGAGCAATTTTCCATCAACTTGTACTTTTGTTTTATTAGGCAAGATAAATATAAATATACAATTCTTTTTAGGAATAATTTTTTCTTTTCCCTTAACTTCAATCTTAAAAGTGTTATAAGTTTCGTCTACTATTCTACCCTTCAAATTTTTAAGCGTAGGATCAGTAGAATCCTTTATCTTTACTTCTAAGCCTATCAATTCATGTCTTACTAGATTTTTTGGTGTTATTGGCATATACTGAAATTTGTTGAAAAACCCTTAAATTATTTCTATTTGCTCTTCGTTATACCCAAGCTTGACTAGGATTTCTTTAATTTTACTCCTATGGTCACCTTGCAACTCTATATGCCCTTTCTTGAAAGTACCTCCGCATGCGAGCTTTGATTTAAGCTTAGAAACTATTTCTTTAGGATTCTCTCTTATTCCTTCTATTATTGTAGTTGGTTTCCCGAATCTTCTTTTTTCCACGTACACCTTTATCTTCTCTGCTTCTCTCTCTATAGTCTTACAGATGCACAATTCTAAGGGCAACCCACACTTTGGACATACGGCAGGCATTTTTACTTCTTACCCTCTCTCATTTTTTCTTTTTTAATAGTTAACAACCTAGCAATGGTTCTCTTTAGCTCCCTTATCTTTCCAGGATTCTTAATCGGTCTTCTCATCTTAACGTTTGCCATTTCCTTCATTAGTTCTAACCTTAACTCAGAAATTTTCTTTTCTATTTCTTCAAGCTTCATTTCCCTTATCTGTCTAGCTTTCAGTATAGCCATACTCATCAAGAAAAAATGAATTTAGCTTGTAGCTTCACTCACTTCCTCCTGTTTTTCTATTTCTTCTCCAGATTTAAATTCTTTTCCCTCCAAGCCTTTCTCCCAGAGCAGCTCTTTCGGCATCTCTTTCATAATTTCAACCTGAACTCCTACCACTCCAGGCTTGATCATGGCTTGAGCATAACCTTTATCGACCAAAGTTTCGGAATACTCGCCCGAATGAACTATAAAACCTTTTTTAAATTTTTGGAACCTTGACCTTTCCACGCCTGCAAGCTTTCCAGCAACCCTTATTTGCACCCCAATAGCACCAGCTTCCATAACCTTATTCAAATAATAATTTGCAACCTTCTTGTAATGGATACCCCTCTCCAAGGCTCTTGCAATCCTTTGAGCAACTATTTTTGCGTCCAGAAAAGGATTTTCAACTTCCTTAACATCCAGCATAGGATTCTCAAAACCAAACTTTTGCTTGATTTCTTCAGCAATTTCCCTAATCTTTCTTCCAGACCTTCCTACTACTATCCCAGGTCTATGAGCATAAACTACAATTCTAGTCCCCAGAGGAGTTCTTGAAATTTCCGTATGGCTGTAGCCAGCTTTTTCGAACTTTTTGGCTAGAAATTCCTCTACATCAGCCTTCTTTATCCCTTCCTTCACAAAAATTTTCTCTATCATTACCTTTCCTCCAAGGTTATCGTAATGTGCGTTGATTTTGCTTCCCTTCCTCTAAAGCGCCATCTTGAGCGAGGTCTTAAAAATTTTTCTCCTTTGTCTGCTTTCGCAAGCTTGATAAAAGTTCTTTCTAAATCAAAATTTTTATTCTTTGCATTAGCTTCTGCATTCTTCAAAACTTCAAGAATTTTTTTGGCAGCGTTCGTATAATATTTACCATCCAAGCTAATTTTTTGGTCTATCAAATCCTCTAAAAACTTCTTTGCTTTCTCCAACTTTTTCCCTTTCAACTCTTTGCAAATTCTTATTGAGTGCTTTAGAGAGATTCTTGCATTTTCTATCCTTGCTTCAGCCAGCTTCATACTCTCTCCTTTCAAATCTCTTATACTTCCTTTTAATGGTATTTTATATTTAATAATCTTTAGTTTTCCTTTTTTAACTAATTGTGGGACAAGGAGAGCTTATCATTGGCTTTTGCTCACTTAGTTAAAAGTAACACCTTTAAGAAAAACCAATAAAGTATCTATTTGATTGACACATGCTTTGATCCACGAGTCGCACCTACACCAGGGGCAGAATGCTTAACTCTTTTGCAAGTAGGTGCAAATTCCCCTAAGCGATGACCAATCATCTCTGGCTTGATAACTACGGTAGCCCATTTTTCGCTTTGATCTCCTTTTTTTCCTCCACCAGTATAAACACCAATCTTAGCTCCAACCATTTGAGGCAAGATAATCATATCTCTATCATGAGTTTTGTGGAATTTATCAGGATGTTTCATTATTTTCTCCAAAAGTTTCTTTTGCCTTTCGGTCAATCCTCTTTTTAAAGTTCTCCTCTCCCTTGCTGTCAATAGTTTTGCAAATTCATCCAAACTCATCTTTTTTAATTCTTCGAGCGTATAGCCTCTAAACTTAAACACTCTTGCCATAGCTACCTACCTTTCTTCTTTCCAAACCTCCTTGCAGCTATACTTCCAACTTTAGCTCCTGGAGGGGCATGTCTTGAAACTCCTCTGCTAGGTCTTGGTCTATGACTTTTTCCTCCAAAAGGATGGTCAACAGGATTCATTACTACTCCCTTAGTTCTTGGATATAACTTTCCTCTTGCGTGCATCGCATGATATTTCTTACCAGCTTTTACCCATGGTTTTTCTATTCTTCCTCCTCCTGCTGGCACTCCTATAGTAGCTCTACATTTTGCATCTAATTCAACTATTTTACCCGAAGGAAATTGAACCTTGACCTTTCCTTCGCTTTTTCCTACAACTATCGCATAAGTTCCAGAAGCTCTGCAAAGTTTAGGACCAGAACCAGGATAAGTCTCAACAGCAAATATTTTCGTACCTTCAGGAATTTTTTCTAAAGGCAGAACATTCCCGATTTTTGGCTCTCCACCGTAAATTATCGCATCCCCAACCTTCAGACCTTCACTAGCTATGTGCAAAACTTCTCTTCCATCTTCAAACTTAACTATGGCAACAGGAGCACTTCTTCCAGGATCATGAACTATATCTTCAACCTTTCCAACAATTCCAGTAATGGGTAAATATTCAACCTTACCTCTATATCTATGGCTAGGTGCTCTATACCTTGGACCTCCCTTTCCCCTTGCCCTTGCAATTATTCTCTTTCCCATACTTCACACCTTGATAACTTTTGTTTAACCCTAATATTATTTAAAGTTTTAGGAAGAAATTAAAGTCCTAGCTCGTTAGCTATTCCTTTCAAGGCTTCCAAAGCTATTTCGAAAAATTTTTCTTTTTCCATTCCCAGTTTTTCGCAAAATAAAATTCCTTCCCTACTACATCTTCTTGCAAAATCCTTTTGTTTAAACTTTTTTGAAACAGTTTCTACCCTAACATCTTCTAATTTTTTAGAGGGCATGACCAAAGCGCAAGCAACTATCAAGCCGGAGATTGAATCAGCAGCTATTAATGCATACTCAAGCTTACTTTTTGGTTCAACCTTTGTATACTCAAAGTTATGAGATTTGATGGCTCTTACTATTTCTTCATCAACCTTACCAGAAAGAATCGCTTCAGCTAAAACACCATGTTGAGAAGGATTGTTCTCTGTTTTTTCAAAATCTATGTCATGCAATAAACCAACCAAACCCCATTTTTCCTCATCCTCATTCAAATATTTTGCAAGATTTTTCATTATAGCTTCAACGGCAAGCATATGCTTTATCAAATTTTCTTTCCTTACATTTTCCTTTATTAGCTTCAAAGCCTCTGTTCTTTCCATTAAATTAAATTTTAGTTAAGATTAAGTATTTAAGTATTCACTCAGTTTTTAAATAGACGAAGAAAATCTTTCAACAGATTTTTTTCTTGTTTAGGTAGGACGAATGAATTGCCATAAAGGTAAAGTTGGCATTGAAGGTTGAAGCGTGTGAAAGAATTTGAAAGGTCTAGTTGAGAGGAATAGCGAATTGGTACTTCGTACTCGTTAATCTCATAGCTCTTATAAACACCTTCCCTTTTTAACTTCATCGATATCTTCTCTTCCTGGTTTCTGCTTGACTTTAAGATTCCCTTCACATTTTTAAGACTATTAAACTTAATTTCTTTTTTCCCAGAATCTATCTTTAGATTATATTTTGAGCAAAAACCATTCAATTCCTCATATTTCTTAAAAGGACTAAACTTGCATCCTTCAAGGAAAAGAGAAACGAATGGGTCTGATGGTCTAGCTTTGTAGATGATCGAAGACCTAAAGCATAGAGAAGGCTTGAAATGAGGAGAAAGAGAGAACCATCTTTCAGTCCCCATCTCCAGCCTAAGATAACTCTTAGACAGACCAGACTCATCCTCTATTTCTATTTCCTTTTCTTCAAAGTAAAGCTTATCCTCTTCGATTTTCTGAGTAAGAATTTTTAGCTTAGGGTCTTTTCCGAGCAAAGAACATATACTCAATAAATCATTCCGTATGGCGTTTAACTCATCTGCAGCCTTGATGGTTTGTTCAGCAAGACTTATTATCCTCGATTCTATCGCTTCTGAACTCACAAATTTAATTTAAAGAGCTTAAAATATTTAAATCTGAACAGGAGAAGCATAGACTATTGTATCTCCTCTGATCAAAATAGTTCCAACTTTTAATTTATTTTCGCTTCTCTGAATTTCTGCTTCGTCAAGCCATAAATTTAAATGCAAATCTAAAGCTCTCAGAATCCCTGTTATCTCCTCTCCATTTTTTAGCTTTACCAAAACTTTCT
>CAZICS010000004.1:0-56024 GCA_964537835.1 uncultured archaeon
TGGTAACAAAAATCACTTCCTTACAAGCATTCAAAACACTCATAGCCTCTCTTCCTAGGCCAGGAGCTGAGTCAAGCAAAACTATATCTGCATTCCCAAAATCCAAGCTCTTAAGCTTGTTTATATCTATTCCTATTAATTCTTCTATAGTCAAGGCTGCCGGCACAATTCTTACTCCGCTAGGATGATAATAGGTTGCTTCTTCCAAAGAAATTTCATCCTTCAAAACTTGATTTAAGGTTTTTGGGTAATAGTATAAATCAAAATAAAAGCCCAAATGAGAAGTTGTTACATTACAATCGACTATAGTTACTCTTTTTTCAAAATTTGCTAGAGCAACTCCGAGATTTGCTACTAGAGTGGTTTTTCCTACTCCACCTTTCCCAGAAACAATTCCTATTATCCTAACCATCTAACCAATTATTATTTGACTAATTTTTCATAAATTGCTAACGTTCTTTTAGCAGCCTTTTCCCAAGTAAATTCTTTCAAAACTCTTTTCCTTCCATTCTTCCCCCATTTTTTAGCTTCCTCAAAATTTCTCAAAACCTCTTTGATACCCCAAGCTATATCTTCAGGCTTATTTCCATCTATATGCACGCCTGTCCTATTTGGACCAGAAGGAATAACCTGTTCTCTTAAACCAGAAATTCCTGAAGCTCCTACTACTACAGGCCTTTCCATAGCCATTGCCTCTAAGCTTACAATCCCAAAAGGCTCGCTTAATGAAGGAAAAACGCAGACATCGGCCATCACATAATGCAGAATTCTTTCTTCCTCGCTAACCCATTCTGAGCGAATTATAACCTTATTCCCTATGTTATGCTGTTGAACGAAAGTTATTAGATCTTTGTATTGCTCTCCCTTTCCTAAAATAACTAGTTTTACGTCAGGAAACTCTTCTAGAACTAAAGGCATAGCATTAACCAGATTATAAACACCTTTTACTGCTGTCAATCTTCCAATGAAGAAAATAACTTTCTCTTCAGGCTTGATTCCGTATAGCTTCTTTAATTCCTCAACTTTCTTTGGATCAACTTTCTTTGGATCATATTTTTCTGGGTCGCAGCCATTATAACAAACATTAATTTTTTCTTTTGGATATCCTAAAGAAACTAAAAAATCCTTCATCGAATAAGAAACTGTAATTATAGAGTCAGCATCTCTAGCAGCCTCTCTTTCTATTTCTTTTATAACTTGGGAGCCTCCTCCTAAAGCTCTTTGCTCTTCTATCGAATGAACATGGAATACTGTAGGCAAAGAAGGGATTTCTTTTTCTATTATTGCTCCTGCAAAAGCTGCCAACCAATCATGAAATGCTACTACATCAAACTTTTCTTTTTTTCTTTTAACCAGTAGGTTAACAAATTTTGAAGCTGAAAGATAGTTGTAAGAAAAAATGTCAGAGAAGAATTTTATGTGAGTTCCCCATCTTTTTAAATCCTCCCTCACAAAAATAGGAAATACTTTGCTTGAATCAACGAGCATCGGTCTATGGATTTCTATACCATCCCATTCTTCATAGGTTTTTAAAGTGCCATCATTCAAAGTAAAGACCGTAATTTCATGCCCCATTTCTTTAAATTTCTTCGTAATTTCAATTGCATAAGTTCCCAAACCGCCAACCAAGCGAGGCCAATACTCCCAGACAAAGAAAGCAATTTTCATAATTATCATTTCTCCGTCTTAAATCTTAAGCTTTTGGCTAATTCTTCTGGCAAGGTTTCTACTATGGATTCCGAATGCAAAAGTTCCATAAAACCTATATCTGAGACATAAAATTGAGAAAAAGTAGGGCGAGAAACTAACTTCAGGTTGAGCAGAAAATAATCGCTTATATCCCTGCCCATAGGACCAGAAAAAATCGAAAGGTTCAAAGCTTTTATCCCTTTCCTATACAAGCCCTTAAAAATTTTTTCTAATCCCAAAGCCAAATCTTTCAAATCTTTCTGGCTTAGCTTATCCAGGTTTGAGATTTTTCTTGTTATTATCCCTGAGACTTGATTGTTCTTGACTGGAGCAAAATCTGCTATCCAAGCAAAAGAGCCAAGCTTACCTATATACCTTTCTTTTCTCTTCTTTTCCTCTTTTATTAAATCCATCCAAAAGTTAGAGCCAAACTTTTTGAAATACTCAAGGCCCTTTCTGATTAAAAGTTCTGTAAAGAAAGTTGGTTTATCGTCGAGCAAAACCTGAAAATGAGGATGAATTATAGAAGCTCCTGCAGAGGGGAGAAAATTAAAGTTTATGCTTGGATACTTAAAGCTAGGGTTAGTTTTATTAGCTGAGTTTAAAAATTCTATACTAACCTTTAAGGAATCGAGTAAAATTTTTGAATCAATTTTCTTCAAAGGGAAATAATGCTTTCTCGCATCCAAAACGACTACCGCATGAAAGGGGCTGCAAGGAAATAAATTTGGGAATAAAACAGAATTTTTTCCAAAATACCTTTCTTTCAAGCCAACGAATTTGGGTGTAGACTTTTCTATATTCTTTAAACAAAAAAAGCAATTTTTTCTACTTTCTTTTACTATTCTTTCAAAAGCTTTTCTATCTTCTTTTACTTGTTTTGGTCTTTGGCTTCTTTTTAAGTTTATCCTGCAAGTAATTGAAGTTAGAGGATCCTTTCTGAATTCTATGAGTTGCTCATCCAAAGAGAAATTAAGCAAAGGATTCTTAAACTTTGCTCTCAAAACTCTTTTTTCAAACTTTATCATTAAATTTAGTTTATAGTTTTGGAAAATAAATTTAATATCAATGAGTATTTTTAGGAGCTGCGATATTCGAGGGGTTTACGGAAAAGATTTAACCGATGAAATAGCTTTTAAGCTTGGGAAAGCTGTGGGTAGTTTCATAAAGGGAGGAAAAATTTGCGTAGCCTACGATTCAAGAGAAGTTTCAAGAAAATTTTTCAAAAAATTTACTCAAGGATTGATTGCTTCGGGCTCTGAAGTAATTTCTTTAGGAATGCTACCAAACCCCATTCTTTACTTCTATGCATGGAAGAAAAAAATATTCGGATGTATAATCACGGCCTCTCATAATCCAAAAGAATGGACAGGCTTAAAGCTCGTTAAGCCTGATGGAACCAGTTTTGTTGAAGAAATAAAAAAGATTAGAAAAATATTTGAGGAAGGAAAATTTGCTGAAGGAAAAGGAAAGCTTAAAAGAAGAAAGGATGCCATAAGCTTGTACAAAAATTTCTTGAAGAAAAAGTTTAAGAAAATGAAGGAAAAAATAGTGGTTGAATGCTTTGGTGGCGTTGGAGTTCTATTCCTTAAAATTTTAAAAGAACTTGGGTTAGAAGTTAGAGGTTTACATACTAAGCTTAATCCAAACTTTTATGGATTAAAAAGGCTCGAACCAAAGGGAAGAAACTTAAGCTTGCTTAAACAAAAAGTAAAAGAAGAAAAAGCAAATTTTGGCGCTGCTTTTGATGGAGATGGTGATAGAGCAGTTTTCGTTGATGATAGAGGGAGAGAATTGAGCGGAAGTGAAATGAACTATATTTTTATTCAAGATATCCTTGGAAGAAAAAAGGGAAAAATTATTTTAACCGTAGATTGTGCCAGCGAGCTGGAAGATTTGGTCAAGAGGCTGGGGGGAAAGCTAATCTGGTGGAAGATCGGTCATGGTTTTATAGAGAAAAAAATTAAGGAGGAAAATGCATTATTTGCTGGAGAACAAAGTTCCCATTTCTACTTCAATGAATTCTATCCTTTTTCTGATGGAACTCTAGCAATCCTATACTTAGTAAGAATTCTATCGAAAAAGAAGGAAAAACTTTCCAAGCTTGTTAGAAAAATAAAGCTAAAGCCTATCGAAAGAGTTTATTTGAAAGCTGGAAGTGATGAGAAAAAGATTAAGGTTATAGAAAAAATCAAGAATGAATTCCCAAGATGTTTTAGGTTAGCGGATGGAGTTAAAATTAAGCTTAACTCTGAAGAATGGGTTTTGATAAGAGCAAGCCAAAATATGCCAGAAATAAACATTTGTGTAGAAGCGAAGAATAAAAAAAGGCTAAAAAAAATAATTAAGAAATATTCAAAGCTTGTGAAAAGAAAACTTAAAGAAATAAGTTAAAATTCAAATTAAAATTATGGTTGAGGTAACTGTTTTGGGAGATATAAACGTTGATTTGCTTACTCCTCCAATAAAAGCTTATCCTAAAAAAGACTCGCAAGTTTTGATTCCCAATCTAAAAATGGAAGTTGGCGGTTGTGCCGCACATTCTGCTCTAGCTTTAGCTAAGCTTGAAGTTAAAACCAGGCTAATAGGATTAATCGGAAAAGATTGGTTTGGAAAATTTTTGCTCGAAAAGTTAAAAGAGTTTAGGGTTGATTCAAAAGTTAAGCAAGCTGAAAGAGGAAAAACGGGGATAAGCTTTGGTATAAGCTTTAAAGATGGAAAAAGAAGTCTAATAACTTTTAGGGGAACCAATTCCTTACTTTCTTTGAAAGATTTTAAGCTTGAAGCTTTAGGAGGGAAAATCTTTTTGCTTGGTGGATATAATCTACTAAGGAGTTTAGAGAAAGATGCAGGAAAAATCTTGAAATTTGTGAAGGAAAAAGGAATGCTCACATGCTTAGAGCCAGATTTGAAAAGTGGGGTTAATTGCAATTTAAGAATGTTTAAGAAAAACCTAAAGTTAGTTGATTTTTTTCTTCCTGACTTTGAAGAAGGAAAGATTTTAACAAAAGAAAAGGATGAAGCCAAAATTGCAAAAAAGATTTTAAGGTTTGGCTGCAAGCATGTTGTTTTAAAACTTGATAAAAAGGGATGCTTGATAGCTAATAAAAAAGAGAGTTTTAGGATAAGAGCGTTCAAAGTTAAAGCAGTAAACCCTACTGGAGCTGGAGATTTTTTCAACGCTGGCTTTATCTATGGTTTGTTAAAGTATAAGAGCTTGAAAAAAGCTGGAATTCTTGGGAATATAGCAGGTGCTTTTGCTGTCACCAAGTTTGGAGAGGAAAGGTGTATCAACAAGGAGGAAATGGAAAAATGGTCGAAAAAAGTAAGCTTGGAAAAGTTTATAGAAGAAGCATAGAAGTCATAAAAGCTTGTTCGTTAAAAAATGGGGCTATAGTAGCTTCGAACATTTTGGATGAAGCTTATCCAAAAGATGTGAAAAGCTACTTTTATGTTTGGCCGAGAGATGCAAGCTTTGTTTGCTATGCAGCAGACTTGCTCGGGTTACATGAAATTCCTGAAAGGTTTTTTGAGTGGTGTTGGAAAAGGGCTGAATTGTTTAGAGAAAAAGGAGTTTTTCTAGCTCAAAAGTATTATCCGCATGGAAGAGCAGCTGGAGATTTTGATATTGGAATAAAAATTTCTGATTTAAAAAACGAAAAGCTTAGGAGAATTGCTAAAAATAAAATGGTTGTAAGACTCTTCTACATGCATTTTCAGCCTGATCAAACAGCCTCGCTTTTATGGGCAATCCATGAGCATTCAAAATTCAGAAAAGTTAACAAGTTTCACGATATGGTTAAAAAAGCTGCTAATGGTTTATGCAAGCTATGGAATGAAAAGTGCTTCAAAATACCTTCTTTCGATTTATGGGAAGAGAAAGTTGCTAACCCTAAGCTTGAACAAGTTCATACTTATTCTTTAGCCATGTGCATTAAAGGCTTAAAGAGTGCGGCTGAACTGATTAAACCGAAAAGAAAATGGTTAAATTGTATAGAAGCAATGGAAAAAGCTTTGGAGAAATGTTATTTAAGCTATTTCGTTAAAACTTATGGAAAGAAAATAGATAGAACTATAGATTCTTCTGCTTTAGGTTTAGTATGGCCAGCCGAGGTAATTGAAGCGAAGGATAAAAGAATGGTTCTAACTGTTAAAAAAATCTTGGAAAAAAATGAGATTAATGGAGGTATTCTTAGATATCCTAAGGATAGGTATGATGGAAAAATAAGCTTTGGTAAGTTGAAGTTAGGCGGAGCTGGTGCTTGGCCCCTTCTAAATTTTTGGACTTCGATCTATTTTTTAAAAGCTGGTAAGAGAAAGGAAGCGCTAAAATATTTTAACTGGGTTTTGGAAAGGATAGATGATAAAATACCAGAGCAAATTAAAAACGATAAGCCAGCATCCATAATTCCTCTAGCTTGGGGGCATGCGATGTTTATAATTGCAAGCAAATTTCTAAGTTTCGCTAAGATTTAAAAATTTAGCTATTTTTTATAACTAACATGAAAGTAGCAGCTGTCTTAGGCTCGGAGCTAGAAGAAGCATTAAGGAGAGTTGAGTATACTTTAGAAAGAGTTAAACCAGATGTTTTAATCCTTTCGTGCACAGAGATAGCGAGAGATATGGAGAAGCATGCGAGGAAATTAGAATATAAAGGGAAAATTATAATAGACGAGAATTCTGCAAGTACTTATGAAAATGCGAAAAACATAAGAGAAATTTTAGAGAGATTTCCAGAAAAAGGAGAAATTTATGTATGTACTTCTAGCTATCATGTCCCGAGCGCTAGCCTGATCTTCAGAAGTTATTTGAAAGGTAAACCTTATTCGTTTAAGATAGTTTCCCTTCCAACATCTCTTCCTACTAAAAGTATTTTGAGAAATAGTGTGATTGAGGTTTTAAGTATTCTTCAAGATTTAGCTTCAATTTATCTCTGTAAAATCTATCGAAGAGAAGATGTATACGAAAACACTCTCAAGAAACTCAAGGTATTTTTTACTGAAAAAATTTTAGTCTCTTTTTCTTAAACTAAATTAATGAGAAAAGAAAAATTGACTTTCAGAGATATAGAAAAAATCGATTTGATCGGTATTGTAATTGTATTTATTTTAGTTCTCTTGTACATGGATTTCTTCGACTTGAATGAAAAATACGGATTTCCAATTAATCTCCTAGATGAGCCTTTGCTGATCATCATGGGAATTATACTTGGATATATCTTGGGTAAGTTTAGGGTGAAAAGAACTTTGAGAAAATTGATTTGATTTCTTATTTCCTCAAACTAAAATTAAATTAATGAGAAGAGGGAGAAAACCTGAGTGGCAAAGGAGAATAGCAAAAGAAAGAATTAAAATTTTGCTCGAGCTAGCTGAAAAAGAATTTAAAGCGCATCCTGAAAGGAGCAGAAGGTATATTCAACTAGCAAGAAAGATTGGGCTAAGGTATAATGTAAGGCTTTCGAAAGAATTGAAAAGGAAATTTTGTAAGAATTGCAATTCTTTACTAGTTCCTGGGCTTAGCTCGCAAGTAAGGATTAAAAGTAAGGAAAAAATAGTTGAGATTAAATGCTTGAATTGCGGAAAAGTTTATAGATATCCTTATTCGAGGAAATAAAATTTTTATCTTTTAATTTTCATATCGATTTAAATATACTTGCAACCAAAAGGATAAGTATGGTAACGGCAAGAGAGGTAAATCCCCAAAAGCTTGTTGAAAGAGTTAAGGAAGAATTAAAGAAGTTCGAGGAAATTAAGCCCCCCTCATGGAGTTTTTTTGTTAAATCTGGCTCTCATAAGGAAAAACCTCCTGAGCAGCCAGATTTTTGGTATATTAGGGCTGCTTCAATCTTAAGGAGGATTTATTTGGACGGCCCTGTAGGGGTTGAAAGGTTAAGAACCTATTATGGAGGGAGAAAAAGGAGAGGAACTGAGCCTGCAAAATTCAGAAAAGCCTCTGGTAATATAATAAGAAAGATTTTACAGCAACTAGAAAAAGCTGGTTTGGTCGAAAAGACTAAAAAGGGGAGGAAGATTACAAGCAAAGGACAAGCTTTTTTGGATAGAATTGCCTATGAGGTAAGTAAAAGTGAATGAAGAAATTGAAAAGTTGAAAAAAGAGGTTTTGAAGAAGATTTTGAGTAAAGAAGCTTTCGAAAGGTTAGGAAGGATAAGGTTAGTCAAGCCTGCTCTAGCAGCTCAGCTAGAACTCTATTTAATCCAGCTTTACCAAGCAGGCAAGCTTAAAACTCATATATCCGATGAACAACTAAAGCTTATCTTAGAAAAGCTTAGCTCAGGAAAAAAATTTAAGATAATAAGGAAGTGATTGGATGGGAAGAAAGAAGAAAGTTGGAAGTGCGGGAAGGTTTGGGGCGAGATACGGAAAAAAGGTTAGGAAAATAGTTGCTGAAATAGAAAAAGTTCAAAAGCAAAGACATATATGTCCAAAATGCAATATGCCATATGTTAAGAGAGTTGCTGCTGGCATATGGGAATGTAAGAAATGCGGGACAAAATTTGCTGGTTTAGCTTACATGCCTGGTGAAACTAAAAAGGAGGAATGAAGATGTATAAGTGTATTAAATGCAAGAAAATCGTTCCAAAGCTGGATGAGAAAATTAGATGTCCTTATTGCGGGTTTAGGATTTTTATAAAGTTAAGACCGCCAGTCGTTAAAAGAGTTAGGGCGAGATGATGGAAGTTGATGAAAATACAAAAAATTTGATAGCCCAATTCCAAGCATATCAACAGCAATTGCAAGCTATTTTAATCCAAAAGGAAAGCTTAAAATTGCAGAATTTGGAAATAGAGAAGGCTTTAGATGAGCTTAAAAAAACTAAGGAGAAAAAAGCGTATAAGATTGCAGGACAAATAATGGTTTTAAAGCCTGTAGATGAATTGAAAAAAGAGTTGGAAGAGTTAAAAGAGAACATTGAGTTAAGAATAAAAAGTTTAGAAAAGAGCGAGGAAAGGATAAGCGATAAATTAAAAAATTTGCAAAAAGAAATAAGGGAAAAAGTGAAGGGATGAGCATGAAGCTGGAGAATATTATCTCGCTCATGGATCAAATAATAAACGATAGGACTGTACCAAGGAATATAAGAAGGGCTGTAGAAGAATCGAAGAATGCTTTGAATGGAAACGACCCTCCAGAAGTAAAGCTTAGCACAGCCATAAGCATTTTGGACGAGATAATAAATGATCCGAACATGCCAATCTATGCAAGAACTAAAATTTGGAACATAGTTAGCATGTTGGAAGAGAAAAGGAGAGAGTTAGGTTAAATATTTAACTTTGAAGTACAATTAATTAATTAAGTGAGAAAGTGGTCTTAGAAAAACTTTTAAGAAAGGTTAAACCTTCTGAAGTTGAAGAAGAAGAGGAATTTTTAGAGTTGGATGAAGCATTGCTGGAAGAGGAAGAAAAGGTTAATGTTAAAATAGAAAACCTAACTTCTTTTTCTGATGTTGAAAGAATTCAGCAAAGCTTAAGGGAAGGAAATGTAGTTTTTGTTAAAATCAAGGATTTAAGGGATAGGGATTTGGACGAGCTTAAGAGATGCGTAGATAGGTTGAAAAAGACTTGCTTGGCCATGAATGGCGATATAGCAGTAGTTCATGACGATTTCCTAGTTATAACTCCTGAATTTGCAAGAGTTTACAGAGGAAAAGCAGCCTAGAATTCGAATTCTTCTTGCAAAATTTTCCACAAAACATTTACTAAATCTTTTATGGCTACTCTAACTTGCTTCGTATCATCCCTATTCCTTAAAGTTACAGTATCGTCTTCCAAGGTTTGGTAGTCTATGGTAATTGCTATTGGAGTACCTATTTCATCGCTCCTTGCATACCTTTTACCTATTGAGCCGGTTTCATCATAAAAAACCTCGTAGCATTTTTTAAGCATCTCATAAACTTCTTTTGCTTTTTCTGGTAGATCATCTTTGCTGACCAAAGGGAAAACTCCTGCTAAGAAAGGCGCTATTTTTGGCTTAAGTTTAAACCAATCCCACCCACGCTTTTTATCTTCGACAAAAGAATAAAGTAAAACAGCATAAATTGTCCTATCCACACCAAAGCTTGGCTCGATAACATGAGGGATTATTTTTTCACCATCTTCAACTATACTCAGACCTTTGCCTGAATGCTCCATATGGGCTTTCAAGTCATAATCTGTTCTGTAAGCATTTCCAACAACTTCCTTCCAACCGAAGTCGAATTTAATTTCCAAATCAAAGTTTGCTTTTGAATAGTGAGGAGTCTCTTTTGGAAGCATATGCCTAAACCTTAAGGCTTCTTTCGGTATTCCAAGCATTTGATACCATAGAAATTCTTTAGCCAAAAAATATGCCATAAATTTGTTTGGCAAAATTTCTTTTTTAACAGCCTCTTCAACTGTTAGCTCAATAGCTTCTTCTTCACCTTTTTCCTGCTGTTCTCTCGTCAAAATCCTTATTTTAGTATTTGCATATTTCTTAAAATTCGGACAATCGTTCAGCTTTTCTGGATGAATAAAGTATTCGATTTCCATCTGCCTAAATTCTCTTAGCCTGATTAAAAACTGGCGAGGAGAAATTTCATTCCTATAGCTTACACCAACTTGAGCTATCCCAAAAGGCAGTTTTGCTCGAGTAGCATTTAAAATATTTTTAAAATTTACAAAAATTCCCTGAGCGGTTTCAGGCCTTAAGTAGGCTAGATTTTCTTTAACTGGGCTGACCTGGGTTGAAAGCATAAGATTAAAAATCCTTACCTCGCTGAGCTCTCCGTCGCACTTAGGGCATTTAATTCCGTTCTCTCTCAGTAGTTTAGTCAATTCTGCTGGTTTTAAACCTTCAACCACTTTTCCTGTCTTTTCTTGAATTAGATCGTCTGCTCTAAAAAAAGAGTTGCATTTTTTGCATTGGGTTAAAGGGTCGATGAAATCTTTTAGATGACCGGAAGCTTCCCAAACTTTTTCTGGCATTATTGTGCAGGTTTGAATTTCAAAAATATTATCTTCTTTTAGAAAAAATTCCCTCCAAAAATTTTCAATTTTAGTTTTCAATAAAAATCCTAGAGGCCCATAATCGAAGAAGCCAGACAAGCCACCATAAATCTCGCTAGAAGGCCAAACAAATCCTCTTCTCTTAGCAATCGAAATTATTTTTTCTACGTTTGCCATAATCTTTTGCTAGTTTTCGAAAAATAAATTATTTTAACCATCCTGCTAAGCTAGTTTGTCTTCCAGAAGTGAAGGCTTGGTGTAGCTTGTCTATGACTTTCTCTACTCTTTCTAAAGAAAAATCATGTTCTTCGACCATAAACTCGATTATTTCTTCCTTGTTTGGAGCCTTCCACTCAAGCTTATACTTGTTAGTAGCAGGAGGGTTTAAGAAAAATTTGTAAATTTGCTCTGCATCAACCTCTCCTTCCCATTTAACTTTTTGCAAAACCCTTTTCAAAGTTTTATTTTCTTTTACCAGCTTCAAAGCAGTTTTTGGACCAACTCCTTTTACTCCAGGATTATAATCTGTTCCAACCAATAAGCCAATTATTACTAGTTGCTCTTGCGTTATCCCCAAAGTTTTTAAAACTTCTTCTAATTCGATAATCTCTGGTTTGATTTCAATGTAAACTTCCTTTCTAGGTAACTTTCTTTTTCCGGTAATCGAAAGATTTCTAACTAGACGAGGAGAACCAACTAAGAGAGAATCATAGTCTTGGGAGGCAGAAGCCCATACATCACCCTTTTTACACATATGAGCGCATTGCATTTCTCCTTCGCTAGGAGCTTGAACCCATGGAATTCCCATATAATCTAAAAGTTTTTTACAATCTTCTACCATCTCTTCGGTTAAAACAGCTGTTGCTTGAGCATAGGTTATTGCTTTTTCTCCTTTTTTCAAAGCTTCCTCCCATTTTTTCTTGGCCTCTTCTTTCATTCTTTCCCTCTCTTCCAAAGTTTTAAGCTTGAATTTAGGTGGTTCTCCATCAAAGACATAAACTGGTTTAATCCCTGCTTCTATCAGGTTAGCTGTTCTATAGAATAAGCCAGAAAGATGAGAAGTTACTCTACCTTTAGAATCTCTCAAAGGCTCGCCTGTCATCCTATCCCTAATTATGCTTAGGAATTGGTAGCAAGCGTTGAAAGCGTCTATCGCTATTTTTTTGCCAGATAAGGCTGTTAGCTCAACTTCTTTTTTTGGAACCAGATCTTTGAGATTTACTCCCATGCGAACACTAAAATTAACTTGAAAGAACTACTTAAAATTATTTTTCAAAATAGAAAAAAAGTAGCTACCTTCTCTTCTTCCTTTTCTTTGCTTTTCTTGCTTTCCTTCTTGCTTCTCTCTTTGCTCTCTCTTCTTCCTCCTTAAGCTCTCTCTCTATCTTCCATTCATCTATCTCTAGCCATACTATGAAGACTCCTAGCAAGAAAACGAATGGAGGTATTGCTCCGTTTAAAACTGTTAGAAAATCTTGCCAGTTTCTGTCTTGAACAATCCACCATACGCTTCCTACTATCAAGATTATTCCTACGATTATTTTGGCTAGCGGATGCAACGAATCACCTTAAAAGATTTTAATAAAGAAGAGTATTTAAACTTTATAGTATAAGTGATTTTTATGGTCAAAAGCTTTTACAGGTATATTTCAAAATTTTGGAAGAGACCAAAAGAGTATTTAGGTGAAATTTTTAAGAAAAGATTGATAGAGTGGAGAAAAGAACCTACTGTTAAGAGAATAGAAAAACCTACTCGCTTGGACAGAGCTAGAGCCTTGGGTTATAGAGCAAAGCAAGGTTTTGTTGTAGCTAGAGTTAAAGTAAGGAAAGGTGGGAGAAGAAGGAGGTTGTATGGAAGAGGAGGAAGAAAACCGAGCAAAGCGGGTTTAGTAAGGTTTAAGCCTAAAAAAAGCTTGAAATGGGTAGCTGAAGAAAAGGCTCAAAGAAAGTTTCCAAACCTAGAAGTTTTAAATTCTTATCCTGTTGGAGAAGATGGTCAATATAAGTTTTTTGAAGTTATTTTGATTGATCCAAACCATCCCAATATCAAGTCTGATCCTAAGATAAAATGGATTGCTGAAAAACAGCATAGAAAAAGAGTTTTTAGAGGTTTGACTTCAGCAGGGAAGAAAGCAAGAGGATTAAAAGCTTAACTTAAGAACTTTATTTTCCACTTAATTTTCTTTTAAGCGTCACTAAATTTAAGTTATTTATTCAAATTCTAATTATGAAATTTTTCGATTTCCATGTTCATTCGGCTTTTAGCGGAGGTGAATCTAGCTTAGAAGAATTAGCTTCTATGGCAAAAAAATTAGGCTATAAAGGAATTTGTTTTACTGCTTATCCTTTAAGCAAAAATGAAGAAGAAATTTTAAAGGCTGAAATTGAAAGAGTGAAAAAAGCTATTGGGATTGAAATTTGGCTTGGATATGAAGCAAGGAATTTGAAAGAACTGAAGAAGTTAACTAAAAGAAGGAAAGAATTCGATGTTTTGCTTGTAAGAGGTGGGGATATAAGATTAAATAGAGCTGCTTGTGAAACACCAGAGGTTGACATTTTAACCCATCCTGAATTTCAAAGACAAGATCCTGGCTTAGACCATGTAGGAATTAAATTAGCTGCAAAAAATAGGGTTGCCATTGAAATAAATTTTAGAGAGATTTTATTTTCAACCAAAAGAACAAGAAGTTTAATTCTAAAAAATATAGCTCAAAATGTAAGGTTGGCAAAAAAGTATAAAGCTCCTATAATAATTTGCTCAGGAGCCATATCTCACTGGGAATTGAGAGCACCAGAATGCTTGATTTCAATGGCTTGTCAACTTGGATTGGAATTGAAGGAAGCGAAAGATGCTTTATCCAAGGTTCCTCAAGAAATAATTAAGCTAATTAAAGAAAGAAAAAGCAAGGATTGGGTTATGCCTGGAGTGAAGGTGGTTAAATGAACGTCAAAAAAAGACTTAAGGTTTTAATTCCAACCCTGAGAGAAAAAGAAAGGTATATAGCTTTCCAAATAATTTCGGAAGAACCAATTAGCTATTCAGATTTGGAGGCTGCTCTTTGGAATACCATGCTTGAATTTTTTGGAGAATATGGAGTAAGCAAAACTTCTGTTTGGTTAATCAAGAATTTGTACGACCAAAAAAAGCAGATAGGAGTTATAAAATGCAACCACAAATCTGTAGCTCAAGTGATAGCTTGCTTGGGTTTGATTTCAAGATTAGGCGAATCTAGAGTTGTGTTTAAAATATTAAAAGTTTCGGGAACAATAAAAGGATTAAGATTAAATCAATTTAAGAATACAAAAATAAAAAATAATGAGGTGATGAATTATCCCGCAGATACTTCCTGAGTATATGGGTTACGATAGAACAATTGCCGTATTTTCACCAGATGGAAGATTGTTTCAGGTCGAGTATGCGAAAGAAGCTGTGAAAAGAGGAGCTACAGCCTTAGGAATAGTTTTTAAAGATGGTATTTTGCTTGCGACAGTTAAACCAGCTGCCAAGCTAATGGTTACTCAATCTTTAGAAAAAATTTTCCAGATAGATGATCATATAGGGGCTGTAGCCTCTGGTTTGCTCGCTGATGCAAGAATTTTAATCAATCAAGCTAGAATAAGAGCTCAAGTTCATAGGATTACTTATGAGGAGCCAATAGATGTTTGGAATTTAGCAAGAGTAATTGGAGATAGGATGCAATTATCAACGCTCTATGCAGGCCTAAGACCGTTTGGGGTAACTATATTAATAGCTGGTTTAGACAAAACTGGAAAGCATTTAATAGAATCCGATCCTTCTGGAATGCTGTATGAATGGAAAGCATATGCAATAGGAAGAGGAGGGAATCTAGCGAATAAAATATTAAAGCAGAAATGGAAGGAAGACTTGAGTGAGAAGGATGCCATAAAACTAGCTTTGGATATAATCGAAAAAACAGAAAAGGAGAAGAAAGGAATGAGCATAGATATGGCAGTCATAAGGGAAAAAGAGAAAAAATTTAAAAAGCTAGAAGAAAAAGAAATTAAGTAACCGGAGGAATTTACTTGCCTGTAAGCGTAGATAAGGCAGTAGTTAGTAGATTAATTGTTTCTGGGGAAAAATTCGAGATTTTAGTAGATCCAAAGCTGGCTTTTGAGTTTAAAAGAGGAAAAAAGATAGAAATTTCCGAAATCCTTGCAGTTCCAGAAGTTTTTAAGGATGTAAGAACTACTGAAAGAGTCGGAAGCGAAGAATTGAAAAAGTTTTTTGGGACAGATGATGTTTACAAAGTTGCCGAAAGAATTATCAAAGAAGGTGAGCTAAGGCTTACGACCGAGCAAAAAAGGAAGATGATAGAAGAAAAAAGAATTCAAATAGCCAACCTTATTTCAAAAAGAGGTATAAATCCGCAAACCAATACGCCTCATCCTCCTCAAAGAATATTGAATGTTATGGAGCAGGTTGGTGTGAGCATAGATCCTTTCTTGGATGCTGAACTCCAAGTCGATAAGGTGGTTGAAGCAATAAAAAATGTGTTACCCATAAAGTTCCAAAGAGTTTTGATTCAGCTCAAAATACCTCCCCAATTTGCTGGAAGAGCTTATTCCATTCTCAAGCTTGGGAAAATAGTAAACGAGAAATGGTTGGAAGATGGGAGCTTGCAGGTGGATGTTGAAATTCTTGCTGGCTTACAAGAAGAGCTTTTCCAGAAGATTTCAGCTTTAACGCATGGAAATTTCGAATCTAAAGTTTTGAGGAGGGAAGAAATTTGAGCGAGAAAGAGAGGCCAATAGTTTTGCCTGGAGAATTTGTAGATGAGAAAAAAGGGAGGAAGCTTGGAGATAATGTTTACGAAGAAGATGGAAAAGTTTTTTCGAAAGTCATAGGTATTCCAAAACTAACTGAGAATGAAATTTCTGTCATAGCTTTAGCTGGAAAATACGTGCCAAAGGTTGGGGATAGGGTTATAGGGGTTATATTGGATGTGGAAGTTTCTGGTTGGTTTGTGGATATAAATTCGCCCTACATCGCATTCTTACCTTTAGGAGAAGCTGTTGAAGAGTTTGTCGATACTTCAAGGGTGGATATAAGCAAGTACTATGATGTCAATGAAATAATTTTTTGCAGAATTTCAAAAGTTGCCAAGAATAAGACTGTTCAAGTTACTATGCACGACTTGCATGCTAAAAAGCTTGTGGGAGGAGTTTTGGTTAAGATCACCCCAAGCAAAGTTCCTAGGGTTATAGGAAAGGGAGGAAGTATGATAAATTTAATCAAGAAGAAAACCAAATGTGAGTTGCTAGTAGGGCAAAATGGGGTTATATGGGTTAAGGGTAAGAATAAAGCCAAAGCTATAGAGGCTATTCTTTTAATAGAGAAAGAGTCCCATATAATTGGATTGACTGAAAAGGTTGAAAGGATGTTGAGTGAGGGAAATGAAAAAAAGTGAGGAGAAATTGATAGTTGATGGTAAAAGAATAGATGGTAGATTGCCAGATCAATTGAGGAATATAGAGGTAAAGGTGGATGTTATATCAAGAGCCGATGGTTCCGCAGAAGTTGCTTTTGGGAATACAAGAGTAATAGCTTCCGTTTATGGACCTAGAGCTTTGTATCCAAAACATTTGCAGGAATATGAAAGCTCGATTTTAAGATGTAGGTACAGCATGGCCCCTTTTAGCGTGGATGAGAGAAAATCTCCTGTTCCTGATAGAAGAAGCATAGAGCTTTCAAAAGTCATAAGATTAGCTCTGGAGCCAGCTATATTCTTGGAAGATTTTCCAAAGACAGCCATAGACGTTTTTCTTGAAGTTGTGCAGGCAGATGGGTCTACAAGGGTAACTGGAATAAACGCAGCAAGCTTAGCTTTAGCATTAGCAGGAATACCCATGCGCGATTTGGTTTGTGCATGTTCGGTAGGAAAAGTAGACGGCACTCTGGTTGTTGATTTAAATGGTAAGGAAGATAATTTTGGAGAAGCAGATGTTGCTTTCGCGATGATGCCTAGCAAGAATAAAATTACTTTGCTTCAAATGGATGGTCTTTTGAGCAAAGAAGAGCTTAAAAAGCTCATCGAGATGGCTAAGGAAGCTTGTAAAAAAATATATGAATTGCAGAAAAAGGCTTTAAGAGAAAAATATAAGGTGAAGGAATAATGGAGTCTTATGTTTTAGAACTTTTGGAAAAGGGAAGAAGAATAGATGGAAGGAAGTTTGATGAATTTAGAGAAATAAGGATTGAGGAAAATGTAGTCCAGAAAGCTGAGGGTTCTGCCTCAGTTTGGCTGGGTGAAACTCGTGTGATAGCAGGTGTTAAGCTTGAGTTAGGAACGCCCTATGCAGACTCTCCAGACCAAGGAGTTCTTATAGTCAATGCAGAATTCACTCCTTTAGCATCTCCAGACTTTGAACCAGGACCTCCTGGAGAGGATGCCATAGAGCTTGCAAGAGTTGTTGATAGAGGAATAAGGGAATCTGAGTGCATAGAACTGGAAAAGCTTTGCATAACTCCTGGAGAAAAAGTTTGGTGTATTTTTGTTGATATTTCAATATTAAACCATCAAGGCAATCTGTTGGATGCTTCAGCTCTAGCTAGCTTGGTTGCTTTAAGAAATACAAGAATTCCAAAGCTAGAGGATGATAAAATAATTAGAGGGGAATATGAAGGAAAATTACCAGTAAGGTATAAGCCTATAAACATTTCTGTCGCAAAGATAGGAAATGCGCTTTTAATAGACCCAAACTTCGAGGAGGAAAAAGTTGTTGAGTCTAAAGTAAGCATAAGCGTTAGGGATGATGATAAAATTTGTGCTATTCAGAAGCAAGGTAGCAAAGAAATAAGCTTCGAGGAAATGGATAAAATATTTGATTTAGCTTTAGAAAAAAGTAAGGAGATAAGGAAGTTGGTGAAGTAAATGGGTAAAAAAAGCTTGAGTAAGAAAATTAAGCTTGGAAAAATAGGGAAGATAAAGACTGCTCCTAGATGGGCTGATATAAAAAAGTTTGGACTAAAAAGAGCAAGAACTAGAAGAATAAACGTAAATAAAATAAAAAGGTGGAGGCGAAGCAAGCTTAAGGTTTAAACTGATTCTTCTGCAGTAACTACTTCAGTATCCTGACACTTTGCTGTTACCCTAACTTTTGTTATAGAACCTGTCAAATCTCTATCTAACTTGAGAACAAATGTATAGCTTTCTCCTGGCTTCATTGGATAGGTTGCAGCTGATGTTTTATTGAATGGCGAAACCCAATCAGAAGCTGTTTTCCCTATGTTTCCAGCGCTATCAGTTATGTAAAATGTGAAGTTATAGAGATCTTCAGATCCTGCATAATAAGTTACGCTAACATTTATATCCCCTAGTGTGCTTCCTTTTGGGTCAGTTTTATTGTAGTAAACAGTTCCAATATCCAAAACCGATTTAGAACAAGCAATTAGCTTTTCTGCTCCTGCTCCTGCAACTCCTGTTTGAGTTTTTGTCATGCTGGTTATCCAAACGCTCAACAAGCCTCCTATTGCTACTGTAAAAGCTATGAGCAAGATTACAGCAAGCATTGGGCTTATTCCTTTCATATCCATCTAATTAAATTTTAGTTTTTCTTGCTTTAAATATTTGAAGTTTTAAAATAAGAAAATATGGTTGAAGAACGAATAATAACGATTAATCTAAGAAAAGAATTAATTAAAAAGCCTAGATGGAAGAAGAAAAAGCTTGCTGTAAAAATTTTGAGGAAAAAACTTGAAAGATACTTGAAAGGTAAAGTAAAACTTGATAAATCAATCAACGAGAAAATTTTTGGAAGTGAGAAAAAGTTTAAGACTAAGTTAAGGATTAAAGTTGTAAAAAAAGATGAGAAAACTTTTGAAGCTAAGTTGATGGCATGAAAACCTTGCTTTTAAACTTTCATGGAGATTGTAATTTGGGTTTGTTTGGAAAAGCAAGTGAAAATTTTTGTATTCTGGGTAAGTTCGTGCTTGAGAAAGACAGAAGAAAAATCGAAAAAGTTTTAAAAGTTAAAGTTTTCAAGACAAGCGTTGCTAATACAGACCTAATCGGACTATTCCTTGCGTTAAATTCCAATGGTATAATCCTTCCAAAAATAGTTACTGAAGAAGAAATGAAATCTTTTGAAAAATTTAGAAAAGAGCTTGATTTAAATTTAGAAATACTTGACTCAAAGTATACTGCTTTAGGAAACCTAATTCTATGCAACGATAAAGGAGCAATAATAAGCAAGCTCTTCAAGAAAAAGGAGAAAAAGCTTATAGAAGATTGTTTAGGCGTAAAAGCTGAATATGGGCGTATAGCAGATCTTGACATAGTTGGAGCTTGTGGTATAGCTACCAACAAAGGGTGCTTACTCCATAGAGATGTAAAAGAAGATGAAGCGAAAAAAATCGAAGAAGTGTTAAAAGTGAAAGCCGATATAGGAACTGTAAACTTTGGTTCCCCTTACGTTTCTAGCGGTTTGATACCGAATAGTAAAGGTGTTGCAATAGGGGATAAGACGACAGGGCCAGAAATAGTAAGGATAACAGAAGCATTGAATTTAATTTAATCTTTTTTCTTCCAAATGGTTAGCTTGCACTTGCCACAGTACCATCTATCCCCATGGTCTGCCATGAAAGTTCCTTCCCCGCACCTTGTACAAACTTTTTTCTTCCTCTCAACCTTTCCTTCCTTAACTTCATAAAAGCTGCTAACTCTAACTGGTTTGTGCTTCAGAAATTTCACCTCCTTCTTTTTCTTTAATTTCTTCTTTAACCTCAGGCTTAGCTTCACTTTCCTCTTTAGCTTCTACTTTTTCTTGTGATTCTGCTTCTGGTTTAGCTTCTTCTTTAACTTCCTTTTTCTCTTCTTTTACTTCCGGTTTTTTCTTTAAAACTTTTACTTTAGCAAAAGATTCTGCAACTCCCTTTTTAGTAAAAATATAATCTATTTGGATTAGGCTAGCATCGACTGAAAGTTTGGACGCAAGCTCCTTCTTAAGCTCTTCTTTCGAAGGAGTTGGAGCGTTTAAGTGCTTTATATTAACCTTTACTTCTTTCCTTTCAAAGAATGGATTATCCTTTTCTTCCAAAATTTCTATCTCCATATTAACCAACGTAGAGTGCATATCTTCCTGCTTCGCTTATGTTTAAAACTTTTGCGATTTCGCTTTCTGGATTCAAAATTACTACTAAACCTTTCCAGGTTGTTGACAAATTGGTTGATTTACAAGCTGGACAAGCTTTTTCTGTCGTAAACCTTCTACAATTCCTACAAACTTGCAATCTTTTTGGCATGCTATTTCCCCTTTTTCTTCTTTTTCTTCTCTTCTTCCAACCAATGCAAAGCTCCTAAACCAGCTTGCCTCATGGTTAAACCTATTTTATTCTCCTCCTTTCCCAAGCTAACAGCTATAATCCTTGCTCTAACCTTATCCCCCTCTTTCAAAGTCTTTTTGGTTTGCTTTCCTAAAAACAAGGCATTCTTTGCATCGTAGCTAACAAAATCATCCATGAGCTGAGAAATGTGAACCAAACCATCTAAAGGACCTATTCTTACGAAAGAACCAAATTCTGTATTGTCTATTACCTCGCCCCAAACTAGCTCGTTAACTTCAGGCTTATAGGTTAGAAGCTTATACTTTGCTTGATAATGAACTCCTGCGTCGCCTGGCAAAATCTTTCCTTCTCCAACCTCTTCAACAGAAACAACTGCTAGAATTACACCGAGCCTTGCATCTATTTTACCTTCTAGCTGCTCTTCCAAAGCCTTTTTAACAGCTTCCTTAACCTTAGTGCTAAGCATTTCAGGAGGTACTCTTACCTTGCCTTCGATTGTAAATATCCTATACATTTACTCTACCCCAAAAGCTTATAGTAAAGCATAAATTGCTATCAAGCTTGCAAAAAGCAGGGAAATCATGTTTATAACTTTTATCAGTGGATTTAAAGAGGGGCCTGCGGTATCCTTGCAGGGGTCTCCTACAGTATCGCCTATTACAGCAGCCTTGTGGGCTTCTGAGCCCTTTCCACCTAGAACACCTGCTTCTATATACTTTTTAGCATTATCCCATGCTGCCCCTGCATTAGCTAGGAATAAAGCTAGAAGCAAACCAGTAATTATAGCTCCTCCGAGCAAGCCTCCCAAAGCTTCTGGCCCAAGTATAAAACCAATCGCTAAAGGAGAGAGAATTGCTAAAATTCCTGGAAGAATTAGCTCTTTGAGCGCAGCTCTCGTGCTTATGTCTACGCACTTTGCATAATCCGGCCTAGCCTTTCCTTGGAGCAAACCCTTAATCTCTTTGAACTGTCTTCTTACCTCTTCTATTATCGAGAAAGCTGCTCTTCCAACCGCGCTTAGACAAAAAGATGAGAATAAGAAAGGTAAAGCTCCTCCTATGAATAAGCCAACCAAAACTTGAGAATTAAGCAAATCGAAGCTTGAAATTCCTGCAGCCTCGGCAAAAGCATCGAATATGGATAAAGCTGCTAGAGCAGCTGAGCCTATGGCAAAACCTTTGGTTACAGCTTTGGTTGTATTTCCAACAGCATCCAAAGCGTCTGTAACCTTTCTTACTTTTGCTGGTAATCCAGACATTTCAGCTATTCCTCCTGCATTATCCGTGATTGGCCCGTAGGAATCTATTGCTATTATTATTCCTGAGAGAGCAAGCATTCCTGTTGCCGCTATCGAAATTCCATAAACGCCAGCAAAAAAGTAAGAAACGAAAATTGCGATGCAAATTACCATTACCGAAGGCAAAGTGCTTAGCATCCCCATAGCTAAGCCAGTAATCACATTGGTTCCTGCTCCTGTTTTGGAAGCTTGGGCTATTTGCTGAACAGGCTTTCTTTCCCTAGAAGTGAAATAATCTGTAATCCAGCATATGGCTAGGGTTGTTATTATTCCTGTCAGAGAAGCGTAGAAAAGGTTGAACTGGTTGAAGAGATAGTAGGTTATTAAAAAGAAACCTATTGCAGCAAAGATGCAAGTAATTATTATTCCTCTATTCAAAGCTTTCCAGATATTTCTATCTCTCCCTAATCTTATCGAGAAAATTCCTATTAGCGAAGCAATTACTCCGGCTGAGCAAATTAGTAAAGGATAAACTATACCTTTAATTCCTAGAGAAATGCCCAGAAGCATGCTTGCGATTAGGGTTACGACATAAGATTCAAAAACGTCGGCAGCCATTCCTGCGCAATCTCCTACATTATCTCCAACTTGGTCAGCTATTACTGCAGGATTTCTTGGATCATCTTCTGGAATTCCTTTCTCAACCTTTCCTACCAGATCAGCTCCCACATCTGCTGCTTTAGTGTAAATTCCTCCTCCAACTCTCATGAACAAGCTAATCAAGCTTGCCCCAAAGCCAAAGCCTATCAAAAGCTCTGGCTTTCCTAAAATTAAATATAAAGCTGTTATTCCAAGCAAGCCTAGGCCAACAACCATTAGGCCTGTAACACTTCCCCCTTTTACAGCCAAATCCAAAGCTTTTTTCAACCCTCTTTTAGCTTTGTTTGCAACCCTAACGTTCGCTCTAACCGTAACATTCATTCCAATAAAGCCAGCTAGAGCTGAACAAAAAGAACCAAGGATAAAAGTTAAAGCTGCTATCAAATTTATTGCAAAGTTTAAGATTAAAGCAAGGATTATAACTATTGGCAACAAAGTTTTGTACTGTCTCTTCAAATAAGCCATAGCCCCCTCTTTTATTGCATCGGAAATTTTTTTCATTTTTTCTTCTCCTGAAGGCTGAGCCTTAACCCAAAGGGCTAGGAAAATTCCAGCTAGTAAAGCTAAAAGGCTTGAACCTATTACTAATTCCATTAGCTAACCTCCAATCTTTTTTTTCCCCTCAAATAAATAGTTTTTATACCTTTTACTTTTAATTTTTTTCTTAAGCTTAAATCGTTTGTTGCAACTAGGGTATTTTTGTCGGCTAGCTCTAGAATAGCCTCGTCAGCTGGCTTGTTAGTTTTTAAAATTTTAATTTTTTTGGAGTTTAAGAGTTTAAGAGCAAGCCTTGCAAATTTAGAATCTTTGGATTTGCTTCCAGCTAAAGTTTTTAATTCGTTTACTATTGAAGTTAAAGTTAAAAGCTGAAAAGGTCCGGCTAGTAAATTTTCTATCTGATTTAAATCAACTTTAAATTTAAAGCAGGAGATTAAAAAATTCGAGTCAAGCAAGACTTTTTTCATAATTTTTCTTTTCTGGTTAAATATTTATATTCACTTTTCCAAAATTTTAATTAAGGTGAAGAAATGAAAGGAGTATCAACTGTTATAGCAACTATATTGATGCTGATGATAACTATAGCACTAGCAGGAATGGCTTATGTGTACATTTCAGGAGTTCTAACAGGAACGACCGGAAAAACAATAAAACTTTTAGATGTAACCTGCGATCTAACAGCTGGTAATGAAAAAATAATTTTTACGGTGAAAAATTTAGATCCCAAAGCTTCGATAACTGTATCTACAGACCTCACATTCTTCTGGGACAATTCACCATTAACTGGTGTTACTTGTTCACCTGACCCAATACCAGCTAATGGTGGAATATCACAGTGTACGTACAACTTCCCTGCTGGAGATGTTCCTAGTGCAGGCTCACCACATACAGGAAAGGTTGTAGGCCCATCAAACAAAGACGAAACATCAACTTATTGCTAAAGTGAGATGTAGAAATTTTATCTTTTTTTATCTTTTAGTTTAGGATAAATGTTATTTAACTATTCCATAACCAATTAATCTCCATCTTCTAGCTATTTGCCTTGAAATTACAACTTTTTCACCAGCTTCAACGCAAACAGGAATTTTCAAATCCAATTCAATCTCATCTTTCCTTACAGAAGTAGCTAACCCTAAGCTTCTTGCTGTTCCCGCATTTATTAATAAGGTTTCATTAGTTTTGATTGGCTCCAAAGCCTGCAATTCTTTTGAGCCAACTACTCTTTCTAAAAACCTGACTTCAAGCCTTAGGCTTTCTCTTACTTCAGGCAATTTTCCTGGCAGGCCTACTACATTTCCAACCAAAGAATCAGATTTAGTCAAGTAAGGGTCTAATTCTGTTAACACTCCTAACAAACCTCCAGGTCCAGCCTCTTCTAAGTCTATTCCGGCCTTTTGCAAACCTTTTACTCGAGTAAACAAAGGCTCATACTTTCCATTAGTTTTAATTCCAGGCCTTATCTCTATTTCTTGACCAACTTTTAACTTCCCCTGAATTATCGCTCCTCCTAAAACTCCTCCTTTAAGTTTTTTTGGTTCTGTTCCTGGTTTATTAACATCAAAGCTTCTTGCAACCAACATTTTCAAATTTTTTGTTTCATCTCTTTTAGGTGTGGGTATATACCTTTCTATAGCTTCGATAACTGCCGGTATGTTAATCCTTTGCTGAGCAGAAACTGGAATTATTGGTGCATCTTCAATCAAGGTTCCTTTAATAAATTCTTTTATCTCTCTATAATTTTCCAAAGCTCTTTCCTTCGAAACCAAATCTATTTTATTTTGAACTATTACAACATTCTTAATTCCAACAATCTCCAAAGCTTTTAGATGCTCCCTCGTTTGAGGCTGAGGACATTTTTGGTTCGCAGCTATTAACAATAAAGCTCCGTCCATCAAAGCAGCTCCTGTTAGGACAGTTGCCATCAAAGTTTCATGACCAGGTGCGTCAACGAAGCTAACAGTCCTTAAAATTTCGCAATCAGAAAAGCAAACAGGGCATTTGGGACTAGTGCAATAATGTCCTTTTTTACATTTGTAGAAAGTTGCATCAGCATACCCTAACCTTATGGTTATTCCTCTTTTAAGCTCTTCTGAATGAGAAAGAGTTAATTTCCCAGTTAATGCATAAACTAAAGTTGTTTTTCCATGAGCAACATGTCCTACTAGCCCAATGTTAACTTCAGGAATAAGCTTTGGATTAACTTCGCTTTTAGGCTTTACTTTCTCCACCTCCTTCCTCTCCTTTCTTCTCTTCCTTGGGTTTTTCTTCTTCCTTCTTTTCTTCTTTAACCTCAGGCTTAGCTTCACTTTCCTCTTTAGCTTCTACTTTTTCTTGTGGCTCTGCCTCTGGTTTAGCTTCTTCTTTTTCTAGTTTCTTTTCTTCTTTGGCCTCCTTTTTCTCTTCCTTTATTTCTTCTTTCCTCTCTGTTTTTTCCTCTTTTGGTTTCTCTTCTTTAGCTTCTTTTTTCTTAACAGGAAGTAATTCTTCAATTGATTTTTCTCCTTTTTTAACAATCTTACAATTTATTTGAGCAATATCTTCGCTAATTGTATTTCCTCTTACAGTCTTCCTCCTTCTTTCGCCTTTTCGCTTAGGATGAAAGCATGGAGGACCAGTTAACAAAACTTTTTTCCTTCCCATACCTTCTACTTGAGGATGCATAGGAAAGCCATCTTTATCAGTACCACCAGTTATCTTTAAAGTATAACCAGGTAATCCAATTATATCTCCATTAAATTCATCACCAATTTTTTTTCCGATTAAGCCTAAAGCTTTGGATTGTTCTATTTCAACTTGATAACTTTTTCTAGTTTCTGGATCGTTTATCACAAACTTAAAAGTTGCCAACCCCATCACCTTAAACTTTAATATTAGATTAATTATTTTTAAATCAATTTAAATCTTAAATTTAAGGGAGTTACATGGAAGGGAAGAAGAATGTATTGGATCCGTTTGGAACAAGTTTGATTACTGATTATTCTAGACTTTTTAAAGAATTTGGTTTAAAACCAATTACCCAAGAAATTTTAAAAAGAATAAAAAATCCAAGCAGATATTTAAGAAGAGGTATTACGTTCGCTCATAGAGATTTAGATAAATTTTTGAATGCTTTTGAAAAAGATGAACCAATAGCTGTAATGTCAGGAATTAAACCAAGCAATGAATTTCATTTGGGAAGCAAGATGACTGCTGATGAAATAATTTATTATCAAAAGGAATTCAAAGCAAAGGTTTTTTATTGTATAGCTGATTTAGAAAGCTTAGTTGATAATCAAATTCCCTTAGAGGAAGCAAAAAAAATTGCAATAGGTAACGTTGCAGATATTTTAGCTCTAGGCTTAGACCCAAAAAATGCTTTCATTTATAGACAATCTCAAGAAAAAAGGGTAACAAACCTAGCTTATCTCTTTAGTAGAAAAATTACTTTAAACCATTTGAGAAGCTTGTACGGAGAAAGACATATTGGCTTGTATTTTGCTGCTTTTACTCAGGCTGGTGATATCTTATTACCTCAATTAAAAGATTTTGACGGACCAAAACATGTTTTAGTTCCTGTGGGCATAGATCAGGATCCTCATATAAAGTTAACGAGAGATATAGTTGCAAGAGTAAAAGATCAGTTTAATTTTACACTACCCTCAGCAACCTATCATAAGCTTCAAAGATCTTTAAAAGGAGAATCAAAGATGAGTAAGAGAGATCCTATGTCTTTCTTAGTTTTGAATGATAGTCCAGAAATTGCAAAGAAAAAAATTTTAAATGCAATAGATGGAGGAAGAAAAACTGCAAAAGAGCAAAGAGAGCTGGGGGGAGAGCCCGAAAAATGCGTAATTTATGAGCTTTGTCTATTCCATTTTATTGAGAACGATGAAGAACTGAAGAAATTGTATGAGGATTGTAAATCTGGAAAAATTTTATGCGGAGAGTGTAAGCAAAGAGTTGCAGAAATAGTTGCTAAATTTTTGGAAGAACATCAAAAAAGGAGAGAAAAGTTTATGGATAAAGCAAGAGAGATCTTAGAAGATTAATATGAAACCTTTTATTAGCATAATAGTACCAACCTTAAACGAGGAAAAGTATATTGAGAATTGCTTAAAGTCTATAAGAAATCAGGATTATGATGGAAAATATGAAATTATAGTTTCTGATGGAGGTAGTAAGGATAAAACTGTAAAAATAGCAAGAAAATATGCGGATAGAGTGATAGTTTGTGAAAGAAGAGGGATAGGAATTCAGAGAAATAGAGGAGCTAAAGAAGCTAAAGGAGATATATTGATTTTTGTTGACGCTGATACAATTCTTTTGTTTGACACAATTTCTAAGCTGGTTAAACCTTTTAGAAAAAAGAAAGTAGTTGGAAGCACTTGTCCTATTCTCCCTTTAAGCCCAAAAGCTAGAGACTATTTTCTCTATTGGATAGCAAATCAGTTTGTAAAAAGTTCTATAAAATTGAATACCCCTCAAGTTTTTGGGGGTTGTTGCGCTTACAGAAAAGAGGCTTTTGAAAAAGTTAATGGTTTTAATGAAAATCTTAAAACTCTTGAAGATTTGGATTTGGCTGAAAGGATTTCAAAACTTGGGGAAATTGTTTTGGTTGAAGATACCTTTGTTTTAACTTCACCTAGGAGAATTAAAAAATGGGGAAGAACTCAAGCTGCAAGGAAATATCTTTTGGGTTACTTAAACTATTTACTAATCGGAAAAGGATTTTCTGCCAAAGAATACAGACCAATAAGATGAAGTCTTTTTCATAGAAGAATAAAAACTCTATGCACGTTTTTAATATTTCAAACCAAATTTAAAATTATGGAAATTGAAACTATTTTGGAAAAATTGCATGAATATGAGAAAAGGGTTATCAAGTCTCTTGAAAAATTAAAGGAAGCCACTTCTCAGCAAATTTCTGAAAGAACAGGCTTAAAAAAGGATGAGATAGAAAAGGCTAGCTTATGGGCCAAGCTAAAAGGTGCTTTAAGCTTTAGAGAAGAAAGAGAAGAGTTTTTAGAACTAAGCGAAGAAGGAAAGGAATACCTAAAAGATGGATTACCAGAAAAGAATTTAATCGAGCTCGTTAGTTCTGGAATAGATTCTATTCAGGAATTGAAGAAAAAATATAAGAGAACTGACATTGGAATAATTTGGGCAAAGAAGAATGGTTGGATAACCATAGAGAAAGGTAAGGTTAAGCTAACTAAGACTGGAAAAAAAGTTTTATCGAAAGAAATTGAGGGAGAAAAATTACTCAAGCAACTTTCAAAAGGAGGAGCTAACCTAAAAGAAATTGGTGTAAGCAAAAAAACGATTGAAGAGTTTTTAAAGAGAGGTTTGGTTAGAAAAATTGAGGAAAAGAGAAAAATATTTTTCCTGACAGATTTAGGGAAGAGAATAGCGCCTCTAATTAAAATCGAGGAAGAAATAGGACAATTAACCCCAGCAATAATTAAATCTAAACAATGGAAGCGGAAAAAGCTTAGGAAATATGATGTTCTATTGCCTGCCCCTAAAATCTATCCGGGAAAAATTCATCCTTATAGGCAGATAATAGACGAGGTTAGAGAAAAGCTATTGAGTTTGGGTTTTGTAGAAGTTAGAGGACCTTTGGTTGAGCTAAACTTCTGGAATTGTGATGCCTTATTCATGCCTAGCGACCATCCAGCAAGAAGCATCCATGACATTTTTAACGTAAAATACCCTAAACATGGAAAAGTTTTGGACAAACAATTGTGGGAAAGAGTTAAAGCTACGCACGAAAACGGATGGATAACTGGCAGCAAAGGATGGGGAAAATGGGATTTTGAGCTTGCAAGAAGGCTTATACTAAGAAGCCATTGCACAGCTGTTTCTGCAAGAACTCTTTACAAGCTTAAGAAAGAGGACTTACCATTTAAAATGTTCGTGATAGATAAAGTTTTTAGGCCAGATGTCATAGATGCTAAGCATTTTATCGAGTTTGAACATTGTGAAGGTATAGTTGTTGGGGAAGGATTGAATTTAAGGAATTTGATTGCTTATCTGAAAGAAATTGCTTTGACAGTTGGAGCGAAAAAGATAAGGTTTAAGCCAAGCTATTTCCCCTTTACCGAACCTAGTTTAGAGGGTTTTGCATACTATCCGAAATTTGGGTGGGTTGAATTCGGTGGGGCAGGAATTTTTAGGCCAGAAGTGACTTTGCCTTTAGGAATAGAAGTTCCTGTGTTAGCATGGGGTATTGGAATCGGAAGGCTAGCTATGATTAAACTTAAAGTTGAGGATATTCGCTATCTTTATTCGGATGATTTGGAATGGTTAAGGAATAAAGAGGTAGTTTAAATGCCGACTCTAAGCTACGATAAAAAGGATTTGGTAAGCTTGGTAGGAAAAAAACTTAGCGATGAGGAATTGGAAGAAATAATAAACTTGATTAAGCCGCAGGTTGAAGAAATAGGTAAGGATGAGATAAGGATTGAACATTGCGCTGACAGGCCTGACCTATTCGGGATAGAAGGTTTGGCAAGGACTATTAGAAGCTACTTAGGAATTGAAAAAGGTTTGAAGAAGTTTCTGGTTGAGGGCGCAAGAATAAGCGTGAAAGTTGAGCCTGTAAAAATCAGGCCCTACATAGCTTGTGCTATCATAAGAAACTTTAAGCTTACTAGCGAGACAATCAAAAGTTTAATGAACATTCAAGAAGTTTTGCATGAAACTTTGGGAAGGAAAAGAGAAAAGGTTGCGATAGGGATTCATGATTTGGACAAGATTGAGCCACCAATAAAGTATACAGCTGTTAGTAGAAGCGAGAAGTTTATTCCTTTGGGTTGCAAAGTTGAAATGAGTTTAGAAGAAGTCTTAGAAAAGACCGAGAAGGGGAGGAAATACGGGTATATAATTAAAGATAGCAAACTTTGGCCTGTTTATATAGATTCTGAAGGAATTTTCAGCTTCCCTCCTATAATAAATTCGGATAGGACAAGAGTTACGGAAAAAACTCGAAATCTTTTTGTAGAAGTTACAGGAATAGAAAAGAAGGCATTGCTCCAAACCTTGAATATCTTAGTGACAAACTTTGCTGAAAGAAAATGTAAGATAGAGGCTGTAAAAATTAAATATCCAGGAAAGACTGAAGTTATTCCAGAATTGAAAGAAGAGGTAATTCAGGTTGATCCTAAAAAAGTTAACGAATTAATTGGATTGAATTTGAGCGTAAGCGAAATGATCGAATTGCTTGAAAGGATGGGCTATGATGCTACTCTAATTAAAGGAAAATTGCAAGTTATAATCCCTTGCTATAGAGTCGATATTTTGCATGCAGTCGATATAATAGAAGATGTGGCAATAGCCTATGGCTATAATAATTTGATTCCTGAATTTGCTAATGTAGCAACTACTGGTAAACCTTTAGCTCTAGAGAAATTATGCGCTAAAGTTAGGCAGCTGATGATAGGCTTCGGCTTTCAAGAGATTTTAAGACCGGTTTTAACCAATCCTAGAGACCATTTTGAGCGAATGAATTTGGAAGCTAGCGAAATAATTGAGATAGAAAATTTTGTTTCGGAAGAGTATACTTGCTTGAGAAAGTGGCTAATTCCAAGCTTGTTAAAAGTTTTAGCAGCTAATAAGCATGTTGAATATCCTCAAAAGTTGTTTGAAATTGGAGATGTAGTAATTCCTGATAAAAAAGAGGAGACTATGAGTAAGAACCTAAGGAAGCTTGCTTGTGTGATCAGCCATTCAAAAGCCAGTTTTTCTGAGATTAAATCTGTAGTTGAAAGTTTTCTCAGGAATTTAGGTGTTGATTATAGGATTAAAGAGTTTAGGCACCCTTCCTTTATCGAAGGAAGGGTTGCAAAGGTTGTTGTGAATAGAAAGGAAATAGGATTTTTCGGGGAAATTTCTCCTTTAGTTTTAGAAAGATGGGAACTGGAAATGCCTGTTAGCGCTTTTGAAATTAACCTAGAAGAAATAGAAAGTTTAAAATCACCTAATCATCCAGTTTACTAATCTTTCAATCAAATTAAAAGCAGGTTTTCTTGGCTTGTACTTAAATGGAATTCCAGCTAAATTATGAGCCAATCTTCTAATTTCAACGGCTGCTGGAGAATCTGGGAAAACATCAAGCAAAGGTCTTTTCATAGCAATACTCTTTGGTATATTTTTATCCTCAGGTATTTCAACCAAAACAGGAAATCCTAGAATATTTTCCACTTCGCTTTTACTCAATTCGTAGGATTTCCTTCCAACCCTATTCAAGATTACTCCAATGACTTGCTTATGGATTGATTCGGCAACTTTTAAAACTTTGAGGGCGTCGACTAAACTTGGCATGGTAGGATTTGTAACTACTAAAATTTCTTGGGTTGAAGAAAGGGAAGAGGCTGCTTCCCTTCCCAAACCAGGAGCAGAATCTAGAAGGATATAATCTGCTTTTCCTAGAAGGCTTAGAATAATTTCCGGTAGCTTGCCCACATCAACACCTTGCAGGTCGTTTACGTTTAAGCTTCCTGGCAAAACTTTAAAGCCAAAAGGATGAGGATAAAGTGCATTCTTAAGGTTTGAGCTTCCTTTAAGTACATCATGCAAAGTTATGGGAACGAATTGTAAGCCTAGATGCAAGCCCAAGTGGGGGGTTGTTAAGTTTGCATCTATGGCAACTACTTCTTCCCCAAGCTCAGCCAAAGCATAAGCAAGGTTTGCAGTCAAAGTTGTTTTGCCAACGCCTCCTTTTCCAGAAACCAAGTTAATTATTCTCGTCATCAAATAATATTTGGATTTTAAGTATAAAATTGCTTATTCGATGAATTCAAAGAGAGGTTTATAATCGTGGTCTGAAAGTCCTAAGACTAATTTGCTTATTCTTTTTTTCTTTCCAGGCTGGATAGAAATTTCGATAGTGCCTATTCCACCATAGACTAGCCTAAGATTTTTATTGTATTTTTTAAGAATCTCTACCACATCGACAACCTTTTTCGTCACACTCCCTGTTCCAGCCAGATAAGTTATACCATCTACTGAAATTTTATAGAGAGCATGCTGTACATATGACATCAGTTTACCTTCTCTGGTTATCCTGATTATCTTTTCATTTTCAGGTCTTAGTTCGTTCGACATGATTAAAATAAGGTAGTTAAGAATTTAATTTTCGAGAATTAAGCAAAAGTTTTATAAATCATTAAGCTATTAATCTTTTAGGCGAGCCGGCAGGGTAGCTTCGCCCTTGCCTCAAAGCAAGGGTGAGGAAGTTCCCTCCATCGAAGGTGTTGCGAAAGCAACAGGCTGAGAAGCCTCCGTCAGGATCAGAAACGTAACCTCTTAGTCTCGCTAACGATGATAAACTGAGTTGAGGCTAAGAGGATGAAACGGCCTGACGGGCCTGATGAGATGCAAGCTTTAGGCGCTTAGACAAATGCTACCTCAAACAAAAGAGGGGCTACTGCCGGCACGCCTTTAATTTCTTTTAAAAAAATTAATTATTAGGTGAAAGATTGGATCTAACCCTATTCGTACTCGTTTCGCTCTCAACTATCACAGGCCTAATAGGAACAGTTTTTGGTCTTTTTTTGCTCTACCTTTCTTTAAAGATAAGGACAGAATTTAGAGAGGTTTTAAGGTATGAGATTGATAGATATAGGAAACTTTATCAATTCATTAGAGAGAGAGGACAAGTTTCTGTAGTAGATGTGGTAAGAAAAATGGAAGGAATACCTGTAAATCATCCAGAATTTCCTGTTAAGCAAATGCAGTGGGAGAAGTTTTTGAAAGAAAGAGTTAGAGGAGAGTTAAAAACTTTGAATTTTTCGAATGGATTTTATTCCCTCTCTGATGAGGTTAAAAAGTTTTTTGTTTATGATGACCCAAGCGTTGGAGATTTGTTAAGGTATATTTACTTGAAGTACATAAAGAGAGGGGTTTTATTTAAACTTGAGGTTTAGGCTCAGCAAAGCTAAAATAGTTTTCCCGTCTTTTATCTTTCTTTCAGCTATTAGCTTAATCGCATCCTTTATTTTAAATCTTTTGACTCTTGGGATAATCTCTTTTTCGTCTAACTTCTGCTCGCTTTTCTTAAGCTTAGAAGCGATGAAAACATGAATTATCTCGCTAGAATAGCCAGGAGTTGAATAAAAAGAGAATAATTTCTTGAGCTTTCCTGCTCTAAATCCTGTCTCTTCTTCTAGCTCCCGAACAGCACATTCCTTAATGCTTTCGCCTTCCTTAACTTTCCCAGCAGGTAATTCCCAGATGAATTTCTTAATAGGGTATCTGTATTGTCTGATTAAAATAATTTCATTTCTCGAGATGAACGGTATTATTACGACTGTTTGCGGATGTTCTATGAAATTAAAAGTTATTTTCCTTGACCCTTCTTTATAAGTTCCTTGAACGAGCTTCCAGCTTCTAGAAGAAAAAATTGTCTTCTGGGAAAGAAATTTCATGCTTTTATTTTCGTTTAGAAAATTTAAAAAGTTGGGTTAAGTTCGAGGTTTAGACTTTTTGACTTTCCAGGAAGCTAAGAAAGCTCCTGAAAAAGTTGTAGCCTATAAGGCTACTGAAATCTAAACTTCCTCCTTAACCCATTTATAATTGAGGTTTAGCGCTTAAAAATGTTTCTAAGGGAGATTAATAATTTTAAGTTTAAATTATTAAAATTATGGAAAAATTTAAGTTTGTTGATATAACAACTGCAGATGTTGCCTTCGAAGCTTATGGAAAGGATTTGAATGAGCTATTCGCTAATTCTGCTCTAGCTATGTTTGAAGTTATGGTAAATACTCAACAAATTGAGCCAAAAGTTGAGAGAAAAGTTGAGGTAAAAGCAAATGATTTGGAAGGTTTATTGTTCGAGTGGCTTAATGAATTGCTTTTTTATTATGGTTCAGAAAATCTTGCTTTCTCTAAGTTTGAAGTTGAAGTTGATGAAAATGAGTTAAAACTAAAGGCAAAATGCTTTGGAGAAGAGATTAATCCAGAAAAGCATGAAACCAAAACTGAAGTTAAAGCAGCAACCTATCATAACCTAGAAATTAAAAAGGATGACAATAGATGGAAGGCTAGAGTAATTTTAGATATTTAGGTTGATAAATTGTTATATATAACAAAGAAAAAATTTTTGAAACTTTAATTTATTATCATGTTAACTCAAAGAAAACTTGCAATAATTCTTTCAAGATTAAACGAAAATCCGAATCCAAAGTATAAGTTGGAACAATATTCTATAACCCCAAGCATAGCTTCTTCGATTCTTTTTCTTGCCAAAAAAGATATAAAAAACAAAATAGTTTATGATTTGGGCTGTGGTTCTGGAAGGTTTGCTATTGGAGCAGCCTTGTTAGGAGCAAAGAAAGTTTTTGGAGTTGACATAGATAAAAGAGTTTTGGAAATAGCAAGGCAGAATGCTAAGCTTGTTGAGGAAAAAACTGGAGTAAAAATAACGAGTAAAATTAACTGGGTTTGTTATAGAGTTGAAAATTTATATGCAAAAGCAGATACAGTAATCCAATTTCCTCCTATAAGCGGGGTTAGAAAAAATTGGGATATAATCTTTTTGAGAAAAGCCTTGCAAATTGTTAAGAACGTTTACAGCGTCCATAAGTTTAGCAAAGCTACGAAGGAAAAAATAGAAAAAGTTTGCAAAGAATTTAAGGCAAAAATAAAGCTTGAGAAAAAGTTTAAGTATAAGCTTCCATGGAAAGAGAAAAGAAAAATTGGCTATGAGCTTTTGTTAGTAGTTGTTAAGCGTTGAATCTTTTCATTCATTTCTTCAATTTCCTTCAAAAACCTTTTTATTACTCTAGGCAAATCTTTTGGCTCTACTCTCAAAATTTCTGCAGCTTTTCTTAAAATTTTATCTTTTTGCTTTAACTCGTAGAATTCTTTCTTGGTAATCATTTGCCCACCTCATAAATTCTATTTGAAAGATAGTTTTCGATTATTTTCCTGGAAGGCAGAAAAAGATTATTTGGTAAATTGTTTAAATCAAACCATTTCCAATCTTTAATTTCCTCTTCTCTATTCGCTGGTTCTCCAAAAAACTTTCCTGCTTTAAATCCAAGAGTTACACAATGTTGGTTTTCAAACCTATCATTGCTTAAGGAAATAAACTCTAAATCATCTATATCCAAGCCTGTCTCTTCCTTAACTTCCCTTTTAGCGCAAGCTTCAAAAGTTTCGCCAAATTCTAGCTTCCCTCCTGGCAGAGACCAAGTATTTTTTCCTGGTTCTTTATTTCTCTTTCCAAGCAAAACTTTTCCATCTTTTATTAATAGAACTCCTATTCCAACTATCGGTCTCATCAAGTATTTATTTGAATTGATTTAAATTTAAAATTGTGAAGATTAAAAAACAATTCATTAGATATGCATTAGTTAGCTACCTATCTCTATTCCTTGGTTTAAGTATTTTCTTTTTCTATATACTTGCATGGTGGTACCAAAAAGAGTGGGTAAACACTTTGCTTTCCAATCCATACTTGCTTCTTACCGCAATCCTTCAATTTCTTTCAAGCTGTATGCTAATCCTAACTGGAACTTCCTTTGCATTTTCGTGGAGATATTTCTCAAAAAATCCAAAAAGCCTGAGAAAGATAAATGAGTTTCTTAGAAAAGATAGGAAGAAAAAATTCCTGGCAAACCTCTTAGGGCTTCTAATTGTAGGTGTTCTTTCAATTCCTCTCTATCTTTCTTTCAATCCTTTTCTCTACTTTTCAGCTTTTCTTTTGCTAGCAGCCTTATTCCTCTATTTGCTTCTTCGCTAATTTTTTAAGCTCCTTTCTCTTCTGCTTCCATACCTTAAACAATTTTTCAACAGCTTCTATTACATTGACTTCCTTGCAATTGAGTAACTTGCAAGTTTCCTTCAAAATTTCTTCATTTTTTCTCAAATAATTTAAAGCTACTTCACCTGAACAAAACTCTATCCTTACTACGCCGTCAGCAATTCTCTTTGTTCTTAAAATAGAAATAAAACCTACTTCCTTGGTTGAATTGCAATGCAAGCCACCACAAGCTTCATGATCCTCGCCAACAGAAACAATTCTCAAGTTTTTTTCAGGAATTGGTCCTCCTTGATATATTATAAAACCATACCTCTGTTCTGCTTCTCCTCTAGGTAAAACCTCAATTTTAACTGGCAAATCTTTTTCAACAATCTCATTAGCAAGCTTCTCTATTTCCTCAACTTCCTTTTCGCTTAAAGCTTGGTAGTGAGTAATATCAAGCCTTGCCTTATCCACATCTTTTTCAGCTCCATACTGCCATACATGCTTTCCCAAAACTTTTCTTGCAGAATAGTTTATTATATGCGTAGCAGTATGATGTTTCCTCAAAATTTTTCTTCTTTCTCCATCAACTTTACAACTTACAACTTTTCCTTCTTCTAGCTTGCTTGCAACTTTGTGAACAACTACTTTATCAATTTTTCGAACATCCAAAACTTCCACACCATCTATAAAACCCTTGTCATGCAATTGACCACCAGAAGTTGGGTAAAAGGCTGTTTGGTCTAAAACAACCCAGTTTTCAAAAACTTTTAAAACTTTTGCCTTAAATTCGAGCAAGTCAGGATTTTCGTAGAAGAAGAGTTTAGTTGCTGGCAATTCGCTAACATCAAAAGGAGTTTTTTCTTCTTTTTGCTTTTCTTTCATGTGCATTTCAGTAATTTTTGAATAGAAATCAAGAGGGATCTCTATTTTTAGGCCAGCTTCTTTTAATTGCTCGGGAGTGATTCCTTCGGAATCGTAAAGCTTAATCAATTCTTCCTCACTAGGAATTTTATTAGCTTTTACATAACTCTCAACAATTCTTTTACTTCTTTCTCTTGCTTGCTTATATCTCTCAATTTCAACTTCCAAAACTTTTTCTATCTGATCTTTACTTTCTTCGAGCTCCGGAAATAGTTTTTTAAGTTCGTCTACATGCCAGAAACAAACTTCTTTTAAATCTAAATCCCATTCAAACTTATCTATAAAAGTTAGAGCTCTCCTTAAAATCACTCTTAAGTTATAACCTCCAGCTGTATTGCTCGGAATTCCTCCATCGCTTAGAGCAAAAACTAATGCTCTGGTATGGTCAGCTATAGAATATAAGGCTTGGAAAGGTTCAATTTTTTCTTTTAATTTTTCTACAGAAATTCCAATCTCTTTTGAAATATCTTTTAAAGCAGTCTCTATATTTTTAGATTCATCGACATTTATCCTTCCTGAAAGCTTGAAATACTTATTTAAAATCTCATCAGTCTCCAAACCACAAACCCTTTTCATTTTTTCTATGATACTTCCAAAAACTGCATCATAGCTCGTTAAAGTTCCCTGCGTAATCCAGCAAAATCTTTCTAATCCAGCTCCCATATCTATCACTTTTTTCTCCATTTCTCTGTAGCCTCCATTAATAAACTCGAACTCAGTAAAAACCGCATTTCCTAGTTCTAAACCTTGAACATGGTATTCCAGACTTGAACCAAAAGCAGTTGGTCCAAGCCATGCATCCTCGATAAAAACTATTTCAGCTGGCTTAATTCCAAAAACTTTTGTAAGCAAGTTAAAGTCTAATTCTATGCATTTATCTTTCCAATAGCCTTTTTTTCCATCGAAGAGGGAGCTTTGCTGAATCATGAAAAAGCATGAGTAGCTTCTTGAGTTTAATCCAACATTCGGCAAATCGTTGAACCTCAAGCATGGCTGAGCTAGGATAGAAGGGTTTGCTGGAAACTCAAAATCAAGCTTGCTATTAGTTAATCTATAGAAGTTAACTATGCCTGCAATAGTAAAGTATAAAGGAAACCATCTGCAAACCACAGGATATCTTTTGAGTAAGGTATGATTATTTTCAACAAAGAATTTCTCTATTTCTTTCCAAGTTTCGAAAAATCCAAGCTTTTTTCTTGTTGGGGGATTCCCTATGAATTCATATGGCTTGCAAGTCGCATCGTTGCAAACTTCCTGCTCGCTTAAGCTCCAGAAAAACTTTCCACAATTTTTACATTTTCTTCTTTCGAAGCCAAGCTCGTCGAATAGCCTAACTTTCCAATATCTCTCTGGATTCTTTTGGAACTGTTTAATTAAATTTTCTTTATTAAGTTCCATACTCCCACTAAATTCTTAGTGTTGAAAGTATAAGAGGATTTAGATTTGCAAAAAATAAAATAGTTGGTACTAATAACACTCCCATACAATGGCTTCTTCTAATTCCTAAATAATTGCATAGCAAACCAATAGAAGCTGAAGTAAAAGCTATCAATAAACCAAAAATTCCAGTTAATGCAAAAATCATAGTCAATATAAAGATTATTACACACGAGCAAAGTACTCTATAATTCACTTTTTCCAAATACTTTGGAATTCGCTTCCCAAGGAATAAGGTTAGTATACCAGCTATTCCAGCTGAAAAACAAATCACTCCTATTAAATAAAAAACATCCCAAAAGGTTAGCTCGCTTAAAACCCTTTGGATTGCTACGCTTGCTCCAGATCGAGGATTTCCTACCAGAAATAAACTGATTAAAGAGAAAACTTCATTCCCCACATTTATACCGCTTAAAGTGACCAAAAAACTTCTTGCTTCTCCTCTACCTCCTAAATATTGTACCATAGTTGCTGCTTCACTTATTCCTATTGCTGGTAAAAAACCAACGATTATTCCTGCTATCGAGCCTAGAATTATCGATTTAATTATTTCTTTATTCGAAATCTTTAAACTTTCGTCCCTAGCTTGCTTCGGAATGCTTGCTCTCTGAGAAATGCTTACTATCAAAGTTGGTAAGCCAAATAACCCGGTTAAAACTGGGAATAGAACATTTTGTTGGTTGACTAAGGAAGAATTTAGAGTTATTATCCCTAAAAATCCAGAGAGTAAAATTATTAGCGAAGCCGAAATCATTTTCCTCTTTCCTTTCTCTGAAACTATCATAAAAATTATAACAGCGATTATTAGCCAATGAATCCATGGTCTAGAAATTTTGTATAAGATTTTAAAAGCCTGTGCAAAAAATGAGAGTAGGAATAGCGTTGCTATTAATGCACCTATTCCTCCTATCACCGCTAGTTTAATAGCCTCATACCCCCTTCCTTCTAGGAGCAATCTATGGCCTGGTAAAACGGATAAGGCTGTATCAGCTTCTGGAGCTCCAATAAAAATGCTTGAAATAAAGTTAACAAAAATTTCCGTAATGGCTGTTGAAACTATTAAAACAGCTAGAGAATAAGGCTGAAATTTAAAAACTATTCCAAGAAATAAAATAGAAGGCAATAAGGTATTTATATGCATGCCAGGTACTACTCCTGCAAAGATTCCTATTCCAATTCCAGCCAAACAAAAAATTAGAGTTTCAAGAAACATGATTCAACCTTATATCCTCAACCTTCCTAGGAATAATTTGTAATTGGCCTCTATACTCGCTAACCAAGCCTGCGATTACCAATTTATCTCCGACAGAAAAGTTTTCTTCAGTTATTCCTTTTTCTCTAAGCTTATTCATTAAACCTGCAAATATCGGAACTTGTATTTTTGATCTTCGAGCCTCTAAAGTTAAGAATAGATGGCCTGCAGAATGCACTTTTTTATAGACTATCTTCCCTTCACTAGTTACACTTCTTCCAATCAAATCAAAGCTTATTTCACTCAACTCCACTTTAATTGGCTGGAGGTTTATGGCGGCCAAGTAAATTAAAACTAAGCCTATAATCGAGCAAATAAAGCAAATAAGCGTTAGATTTATTCTTAAATTCATGAAGAAGAAATTAGCCTAAAACTCAAATATAGAATTAGAACTTTAAAGGTAGTAAATTTTAAGTTAGCAGGTTACATGAATGTAAGCAACGACCTTTTCATTCTTTTCATGCAATCTGTTAAAAGCTTCTATTGCATCTGGTGTAAGGAGATTTATAATTCTTATTCCTTTTAGTTCAGCTAATTTTAAAACTTCTGGAGAAATTCTTAAACAACCTTCAAACCCTCTTCCAAAAACAATTATTTTTGGATCTTCAACCAGCATCAAGTTAAATTCTTTCTTTGAAATCAAATGTCTAGTTTTAAGTCTCCCTTCTTGGATCAAGCCTTTATAGGAAACTATAACATCATGGTTGTATCTTCTGTTGTTAATAACTATAGAACCGAATTCAACAGAGTTTATTTTTATTGAAGCTTGCATCCTATTCCCAAACTTTATCCTTCTTTTCATCTTAACAAAAGTTCTGAATAGCTTGTCTCTCTTTCTATCCCTAACTTTTAAATTTTCAATAGGCTCTTCTAAGTATTTTATCAGGACATCCTCTATGATCTTAGATTTTGGTATATCTATGCTTATACCAGTTTCTTTCCTCCATTTTTCAACAACCTTCTTCACAAGCTCTTCGCTTAACTCGGGTCTCACTGTACATATTTGTACAAAAGTGTACTTAAAACTTTTTAAAGCATTTTCTAACCTTCCAAATATGGGAAAAATAGAAGTTTATGGTATGATTAGGATTCATCCGGTAGAAGAATTGGAGAAAGAAATTCAAAAAGTTTTGGAGAAAACCTATGGGAGAGAAAACTTTTTGCCTACCGTAAAAATATGGCTACCATACAAACCACCAAATTCAGATTGTAAAAACTCAAAAGAAGATAAGGCTAAATAAGTATTGTGAAAAAAACTTAACTTTAAGCTAGTCCTAAAGAAAATGCCACTTTCATTGCTTTATTTTGCTTTCGGCTATTTGCTCGGATTTTTGATCACTCCTCTCCTTTTCTTCTTGAATAAAAGTTTTCTTGAATTTATTTTAAACATTTGGAGTAAAAGAATTCTTTTTGGAATTAATTTCTTTCCAAAGGGTTATTGGTTTATCTTTAACAATCTCTTTGTATTAGCCCTAGCCATAGTTTCAATCTTACTGATAGCTATGTATGTTACCCAAACTCCTGACTATAAGTTAACGAAGAAATTTAAAGTTTCGAAGAAGAAAAGAACGAAAATAGTTCTTTTTGGCCTATATTTGATACCAGCCGGCTCTTTAATCCTAAACAGCTTTTTAATTTCTCTTTTTTTAACCTACATTTCCTTGAATTTTGGAATTTTAAAATTTTTAGAACTTGCTAAGCTAATTCTGAATTATGCCTTTTTTGAATTGCTTGCTCTATTCCTCGCAACCTCTTTAGGCTTCGCTTATCTTGAGATTTTATCTCCATTTATCTTAAAAGGAAGCTGGAAGAAGTGTAAAGAAATTGGTAAAAAGTTGCTTTTTTCTAGAACTACTGCTTTAACCTTATCTCTAGTTTTTACTTTAATCGTAATTGCCGGAATTTTAGAAGGGAGTTTCATTTAATCCTTTCAAAAGCTATTTCCACAAGCTTTTCCTTAAATTCTAGCTTCCCTTTAAACTCTCCTTTGAGCTCGCCTACTTTAACTTCGCTTGCTCCAACTTCTCTCTTCAAATCTTCTAAATATTTTTCAAGAATTCTGTTCGTATTTTCATCTGAACTTAAAGTCAAATAAATCCTTTCCTTGACATGAAAACCAAAATCTTTTCTTAGGGATTGGACTTTTCTTATCAATTCTCTTATCAAACACTCCTCTAAAATTTCTTCATCCAATTTTTTATCCACTAAAACAAAGCCAAGCTTAAACTCTCCCTCGCTAAATTCTCCCTCTGGCTTTTCCTTTTCTGTTAAACATTCCTTGCAATTGCACATTTTAACCAAAATTTCATTCAATTCTTTAACAACCTCTTCAACCAATTTTTCTTCGGAAACTATTACAACTTTTCTAACAGGCCATCTCAGCTTAATATTTTCTTTCTGTCTTGCAGAATAGCAAGCTTCGATTATTTCTCTCGCAACTTCCACTTTTTTCTCCAGCTCCCTATCTATTAACTTTTCATCCGGCAGAGGCCACTTACATAAATGAACAGATTTTTCTTCTTCCTTTCCATAACCTTTCAAATTTTGGTAAATTTCTTCTGAAATAAAGGGAGTTATTGGCGCTAGAATTTTAGCTAATCCTATTAAAACTCGATAAAGGCAATTTAGTGCAACTTGCTTATCTTGATTAGCCTTTGAAACCCAAACTCTGTCCCTTATAAGCTTGATGTAGAAATGACTTAGGTCTTTTATTATGAAATTTGCTATTTTTCTTCCAGCCAGATGGAACTCAAAATTTTCTAAATGTTCAGTTATTTCCTTTATTAAACTATTCAGCTTTGATAAAATCCATCTATCCTCCAGCTTGAACTCGGGGTTTTCTAGTAAATTAAATTCAGCTCCATACAAAACGAAAAAGGAATAACAATTCCAGAGAATGTTCATGGCTTTTTTGATTTCGTTAGCGGTTTTAAAGCTAAAGTTTTGCTGTTCCCAAGGCGCAACTTCCCAACAATAGTAAAATCTTAATACATCTGCTCCAAGCTTTTCAAAAGCTTCTTGAGCCCAGACTACATTGCCCAAGGATTTGCTCATCTTTTCCCCCTTTTCGTCCAAAACCCAGCCGTTCATGCAAACTGTTTTGAAAGGGGATTCGTCGAAAATGGCAGTGCCGCAAAACATTAGGCTGTAGAACCATCCTCTTATTTGATCTTGACTTTCATCTATCAAGTCAACTGGCCAGAGCTTTTCAAACGTTTCTTTATTCTTGAAAGGATAGCCTAGGGATGCCCAAGGAGCTATTCCTGAATCGAACCAGACGTCTAATATATCAGGAACTCTTCGCATATCTGAATCGCAATTGGGGCATGTAAGCTTTATTCTATCCACTACATGCTTATGTAAATCTAAATTTTCAGGCAATTTCTCTTTCGCTTTTCTTTTCAATTCTTCTACTGAACCAATAACCTCTATCTTCCCACATTTCTCGCAAATCCAGATTGGTAAAGGAATCCCCCAGTATCTCTGCCTAGAAATACACCAGTCTACAGCATCCCTCAGCCAATTTCTAAATCTCTCCTTTCCAAAAGGAGGTAGCCATCTAACTTTTTCATTTTCCTTTAGCATTCTTTCTTTTATCAAGTCAACTGACAAAAACCATTGTTTGGTTAGCCTGAAAATTAGCGGCGATTTGCAGCGCCAGCATAAGGGATAAGAATGAACTATCCAGCCGAAGTGGAGCAAATAACCTTTTTTCTCAAGCTTTTCAACGATTTTTTTATCAGCTTCTTTAACGAACAATCCTTTAAATTCTCCTGCTTCCCCTGTAAACTTGCCTTCATCATCTATGGGAGAAACTACTGGTAGCTTGTAATGCTGACCTATATAGTAATCTTCCGGCCCATGCCCAGGAGCTACATGAACACAGCCAGAACCTTCGTCAGCATTAACAAAATCGAAGAATTCTGCCTTCATTTCAGCTGCTTTTTCTAGGATACCATGCTTGTAAGATTTTGATTTCAGGACAGGAATTGATAGAATTATCCTATGTGCATTCGCTTCGGCTTTCAGCTTCTCTTGAACGGGAACTTTTAAAACTGGCAAGTATTTTAAACCAACCAATTCTTTACCCAAAAATTTTTCCTCGATTTCATAATCAGCCTTGACCAAATCTTTCAGGACTGCTTCAACCCTTTTTTCAGAAATTATAAGCTTTTCTCTTCCAACTTTTACCTTAACATAATACTCGTTTGGATGGACTGCTATCGCAACATTGCTCACTAGAGTCCAGGGAGTGGTTGTAGAAATAACTATATATTCGTTTTGCTTGCCAGCTAGCTGAAACTTAACGTAAATGTAAGGGTCTTTAACTTGAGCGTAGCTGTCAGTAACTTCATAGCCAGCTAATGCAGTTTGGCAATGAGGACACCAATAGGTTGGTTTTTCTCCTTGATAGAGCATCCCCTTTTCTGCCATTTGCTTAAAACTCCACCAGGCTGATTCTATGTAATAGTTTTCTAGAGTAAGATAAGGATTAACCCAGCCTCTCCATGCTCCAAGCTTTTTGTAAAGCTGGAGCCAAAGCTTTTCATTCCCCTGAGCCTTTTCCCTACATTTCTTAATGAAATTTTCTACTCCAACCTTCTCCTCTATATCTTTTTTAGAAGTTATTCCAAGCTCTTTTTCAACCATGTTTTCTATTGGCAAGCCATGACAATCGAAGCCTGGTTGAAACCAGGCCGAAAAACCTTGCATGAACTTAAACTTAGACCAAATGTCTTTCAAAGTAGTTGTTTTTATATGGCCGACATGAGGCTCAGCGTTAACATAAGGAGGACCATCTAAAAGATAAAATTTTTTTCTCTGAGGATCAAACCTTACTATCTTTTGAGGTATTCTATTAGCTTCCCAGAATTGCATTATTTTTTGTTCTACTGCTTTTGGATTGTAGTAGGTTTCTGGCATAGAATAAACTTTAGGATTTGAATTAAATAAAAATTTTGGGAAAATTTACCTTATAAGATAAAAAAATTAAAAACTAATTGATTGGCATGAAATTCAAACCATTAAAAGGAACAAAGGATTTTTTGCCAGCTGAAATGATTTTGAGGCAGCAAGTAATAGAAAAAATTAAAACTATTTTTGAAAATTTTGGTTTCCAGCCTTTAGAAACTCCTGCCCTTGAAAGCTGGGAAGTTTTAGCTGCAAAAGGTGCTGGAGGGGAGGAGATCCTAAAAGAAACTTATAGTTTTGAAGATAGAGGAGGGAGAAAAATTGGGTTGAGGTATGATTTAACAGTTCCTTTGGCCAGGGTAGTAGCTCAAAATCCTGATTTGCCTTTGCCTTTTAAAAGATATCAAATCCAAAAAGTTTGGAGGTATGGGGATGTAGCGAAGGGGAGGCTAAGAGAATTTTTGCAATGCGATATAGATATAGTTGGCTCAGCAAGCATGCTTGCAGACGCAGAAATAATAGCTTGTGCAATAGCTTGCTTAAAAGCATTGGGTTTTGAGGATTTTGTGGTTAGGTTAAACAACAGAAAAATTTTGAATGCTTTGGTTAAATATGCGGGGATAGAAGCTGCTAAGGTTCTAGATGTTTTAAGAAGTATTGATAAGCTAGAAAAAATTGGAAGAGGAGGAGTTAAAAAAGAACTAAAAGAAAAAAAAATTCCTGAGAAATCTATAGGGAAAATTTTTGAACTAATTGAAATTAAAGGTACTCCAGATGAAATTTTTGAAAGAGTTGAAAAGCTAATTAAAGATTTTGAAGAAGGTATAGAAGGAATAAATGAATTGAAAGAATTGATAGCATGGCTTGAACGAATGAAATGTTCAAAATATGTAAAAATTGATTTGAGTTTGGCAAGAGGATTAGATTATTATACTGGCCCTATATTCGAATTTTTTGCTGAAAAAGGAATAGGAAGTATTGCAGCAGGTGGAAGGTATGATAAGCTTATTGGTTTATTTGCTAAAAAAGATTTGCCAGCAACAGGAGTTTCTTTGGGTATAGAAAGAATAATAGAGGTTATGAAAGAGAGAAAGATGATTGAAACAAAGAAATGTAAGACCAAAGTTTTTGTTGCATGCGCGAGTGATGAAGTAAGAAATAAAATTTTAGAAATTGTTTTCATGCTAAGGGAAAATGGAATTCCAACAGATTTTGATTTGAGAGGAAGAAATCTAACCAGGCAATTGAAATATGCAGATTCTCTAGGGATTCCCTATGTAATTATAGTTGGAAAGAAAGAGTTAGAAGCTGGAAAGGTGAAAATAAGGAAGATGGATGAGAAAAAGGAATTAGAGCTAGAAATTGATGAAATTTTAAAATTTTTCGAGAAGGGTAGTTTGAGCTAAAGGAAAGCTAATTCCTGAATATTTTAAGCAATTCTTCTTCCTGAGTAATAAGTTTCTTCAATCACTAACCCGCATTTCTTGCAAACTAGACCTTCGTCAGTTAGTTCCAGCTTTTCACTTCCGCACTCTGGGCAACTGTTCATGATTAAAGGGTAAAATAAAAATTTTAAATAGATTTCTATGAGCAAATATGGAAATCTTGAAATAAAGTTTATCAAAAATATTTTTCTTTAAGCTTTTCCTTCAAGAAGCCTAAAAGGATTAAAACACAAACTTTTCTTCTAAAATTCTTGCCTTTCCTTTTGCTCTTTTAATTAGTAAGGCAATTTGGATTAAAGCTTCTAGCTCAGAAGATCTCCAGAGAGAATCATGAACTTTTTCTGCATTCATTTTCCTTAAAGCCCTAAAAACTCTTAACCTTACCGGATTCATTTCTCTTGGTAAATCAAAAGATAGAAGAAAAGACTTCATATTTTGAAATACATATTTCTCTTATATAAATATTTTTCTATAGTTAAGTATATAATTAACCGAAATCTCTAACCCCAAATCCTTTTAAATTCAAGAGAATAAAATATAACCTTATTCAAAAACAATAAATCTAAAGGGCGAAGTTTATGGTAAAAAGGATAGTTTGCGACACCTCAGTTATAATAGATGGAAAGCTTAGCGAGTTGGTCGAGAAGAAAAAGCTTAAGGATGTAGAGATAATTATACCTGTTGCTGTTTTAGACGAATTGCAAGCCCAAGCTTCTAAAGGAAGAGAACCTGGTTTTATTGGCTTGGATGAATTAAAAAAAGTTAGACAAATTTGCGAGAAGAAAGGAATAAAGCTCAGGTTTACTGGAGAAAGGCCGAGCTTGGAAGATATAAAACTGGCGAGGAGTGGGAGAATAGATGCTTTGATTCGAGATGTGGCAAAAAAGGAAAACGGGACTTTGTTAACAGCTGACTATGTTCAGGCTTTGGTTGCTGAAGCCGAAGGAGTAAAGGTTGAGTATATACCTGCTGAAGTAAAAACTACTGGCCTAAAATTTGAGCAATTTTTCGATGAAGAAACTCTGAGCATTCATTTAAAAGAGAATGTCCCCCCTTATGCTAAGAAGGGTAAGCCTGGAAAGTTTAAGCTGGTTAAAATAAGGGAAGAGCCTTGCTCGACTGAAGAAATAGAAGGGATAATCAAGGAAATTCTAGAAGCTACGAGGGTTAGCGAGGAAGGATATGTTGAGATAAGCAGAAGCGGGGCAACAGTTTTACAACTTGGGAATTATAGAATAGCTATTGCTAGACCTCCTTTCAGCGATGGATTAGAAGTTACTGTAGTCAGGCCCCTGGTAAAGCTTAGCTTGGAAGATTACAAGCTATCCGAAAAGTTGATTAAGAGGTTGAAGGAGAGAGCAGAAGGAATACTCATAGCAGGCCCTCCAGGAAGCGGAAAAACTACTCTTGCTTCAAGTCTAGCCGAATTCTATAAAAATCAAGGAAAGATCGTTAAAACCTTGGAATCTCCTCGCGATTTGCAAGTCAGCGACGAGATTACTCAATACGCTCCTCTGGAAGGAAGTTTTGAGAAGACTGCCGATATTTTGCTTTTAGTAAGGCCTGACTATTCCATATTCGATGAAGTAAGGAAAACCAGAGATTTTGAAATCTTTGCCGACATGCGTTTAGCGGGAGTAGGAATGGTAGGAGTAGTGCATGCGAGCAATGCGATAGATGCTATTCAAAGGTTTATGGGAAGAGTGGAGCTTGGAATGATCCCCCATATAATAGATACGATAATCTTTGTAAAAGATGGAGAAGTAAAGAGGGTTTATGAATTGAGCTTGAAAGTTAAAGTTCCTACCGGAATGACAGAAGCTGATTTAGCTAGGCCCGTCGTTGAAGTAAGGGATTTTGAGACAGGAAAGCTTGAGTATGAAATCTACACTTTTGGGGAAGAAAACATAGTAGTTCCGGTAAGCGAGAAAGAAAAGGTTAGTGCGATGGAAAAACTGGCTAAGGAAAGGATTTTGCAAGAGATAAGAAAGTTTGATTCTAATGCTGAAGTAGAATTTGTTTCAGCCGATAAAGTCGTGATAAGAGTTGACAATAGGGTCATTCCTCGCTTAATCGGGAAGAATGGAGCTACGGTTTCAAAACTTGAAAGAAAGCTGGGGATTAAAATAGATGTCGAACCAAGAATTCCTGCTTTGGGTAAAGAAGTTTATTTTGAAGTTAAAGAATCTGGGAATAGCATAGAGTTAAGGTTTACTAGGGATTTGGTCGGAAAGATTGCAAGCGTTTATGTAGAGGATGAATTCCTCTTTTCTGCAACCATAGGAAAGAAAGGAAGGATAAAGGTTACCAAAACTTCTGAAATCGGAAGAGAATTGCTAAAAGCAATTTTTGGGAGGAAGAAAATAAAGGTAATAGTCTAACTATTTTCCAAACCTTCTCTTCCTTCTTTGATAGGTTCTTATCGCTCTTAGCAAATCTATTTTCCTGAATTCTGGCCAGTAAACATCTAGGAAAACCAACTCGCTATAAGCACTCTGCCAAAGCAAGAAGTTGCTTATCCTTTCTTCGCCTGAGGTTCTAATTATTATGTCTGGCTCAGGATGGGGTAGATGGGCCGTATACAAATATTTTTCAAAGATTTCCTCGTTTATTTCTTCTGGCTTTAAGCGGCCTTCTTCAACCTCTTTACCTATTCTTTTGACCGCATTTACAATTTCATTCCTCCCTCCATAAGCTATCGCTAAATTAAGGTGAAACTTATCATGAATTTTAGTTCTTTCTTCAAGTTCTTCAGCAACCTCTCTTATATCTGAAGGCAAAAGCTTCTTATTCCCTAAAATACTAACCTTAACCCTATTCTTGTATATTCTCCCATCGCTCAAAGCTTTTTCAAGCTCTTCTTTAATTGTTTTTAGAACTGGCCTAAGCTCTTCTGGCCTTCTTCTCAAATTTTCTGTAGATAGGCCAAAGAGAGTAAGAGAAGGGATTTTAAGCTCTAAACACCAATCCAAAACTTTCTCAACATTCTTTGCTCCCATTGAATAAGCTAGGTCTAAGCTTAAACTTTCTTTCCTTGCCCACCTTCTGTTTCCGTCCAGAATAATCGCTATATGCTTCGGCATTTCTCCATTCTTAACCTGATACTTTAACCACTTTTCGTACAGCTTGTAAATTCCCAGCCTTTCAAGCAATCCTTTAAGCATTCTAACACCAAATTATCCTAGCATGAGTTAATTTTTTCAAACCTTTTTTAGTTAGAACAAAATCGTTTTCTAGCCTTAAGCCTCCTCTTTTCGTGTAAATCCCTGGCTCAAGAGTAAAAACCATGCCTGGCTTAAATTCCATCTCAAAATCTTTTATCCTTGGTTTTGGAGAAATGGAAGGATAATCGTGCACAGTCAAGCCTAATCCATGCCCCAATCCATGCTTTAACTCAAAACCCTTAGATTTTAAGAATTCTTCAACCTTTTCGTACAATTTCCAGGTTTTCATCCCAATCTCTATCGAGCTGGTAGCCAACTCATAAGCCTCCTCTAAGGTTTTAACCATTTGCTTCTCCTTCTCGCTTATTCTTCCCATCACAAACGGAACAGTAATGTCAGAACAATAGCCTTTATAGACAACACCAAAATCCACATAGCCTAAGCCTTTTTTGATGAAGCTGCTTGAAGCATAGGGAAAAGGATGAGGAAAAGCAGACTTTTTTCCAGAAGCCACAAGAATTTCAAAAGCTAAACTTTCTGCTTTTTCTCTTAAATAGTCTTCCAAAATTTCGGCAAGTTCTTTTTCTTTAATTTTTCCTTTGCACGCACCACTCAAAACTTCTTCTACAATTTTAATGCCAGAACTTGCGATCGATGCCGATTTTTCCAAAAGCTTAATCTCTTCCTTAAACTTGATTGCCCTAAGCTTTGCAATAAAATTTTCTACATCGACAAACCTTGCTCTCATTTTTTTCAAATCCTCAAAAAGCTTTAAAGAAATTGCTGACTCGATTATTCCAACTTTTTTGCACTCAACTCTTTCTTTTATCGCTTTTCCATAGCTCCAATCAAAATTTTTTACGTTTATTATTTCCTCAACATCAGCTTGTTCTCTTGCTCTTTCAAGCTCCAGGGGATGGGTAAACAAAATTCTTTCATTTTTTGTAATCGCCAACAAGCAAGAACCAACAAAGTTTGAAAAATATCTAACGTTAACATCAGGACTTTTAAAGATTACCAAATCTATTCTATTGGATTCCATAAAATCTCTTAGCTTTTTCAAATTTTTTCTGCCTATAGCTCTCATCTAAATCACAAGTTTACCATTTTCCACTATCAACTTTTCATCAAACCAAACGCTCGGCCTTTTAATTACACCATCCAAGTGAACCTTGCTCTCATTCCTTCCTCCTATCGATTTATTGTCTCCAAAGGCTACATGACAGGTTCCAAAAGCTTTTTCGTCGTTCAAAACTTCTCCTATAAGCTTTGCTCTTCTATTCATGCCGATAGAAAACTCGCAAAGAATTCTCGCATTCTTATCAGCTTTTCTAAGAATCCTTTTTAACTTTCTCGCTTCTTCCTTTCCAGAAATCTTAACTATTTTCCCCTTTTTAACCTCAATTTTTATTGGATTAGAAATTTTACCCACCCCAACCATGCAAGCATCGATAACTACTTTTCCGCTTGCTGAATCTTCTAGAGGAGCGATTCCAACTTCGCCAGCAGGTAGATTGTGTAAGCTTCCTGGCTTGTCTAAGATACCATCGTCTACTTGAACCTTTCTTCTTCCTTTCTCTAAAGCCAAATCAGTTCCAAGCTTCGTTTTTATTCTTATTTTTCTCGCTTTTTCAAAAAACCTAGCGATTGCTTTACATTCCTTTGCCAATTCTCTATAATCAACATTCAACGCAGGAAACATCTTTTCATTAATTCCCGGCATGCTGGCAATTCTTGCTCCATACTTCCTAGCTTCTCTAACAGCCTTTGTATGGGTTAAAGAAATGCTTGTAATCGCTAAGATCACGTCCGAAAATTTCATAGCTTCCTTTATTGCCAGAGGAGGTTCTCTTTTCGTTTCTTTTCTCGTTCTAATTTTTGAGGAATAAACCTCGGCTCCCAACTTTTCGCAAGCTTTAAAAAATAGATCGGCTATTTTTTCCTTACCTTCATCATAAATTATCAAAACGTTTTCATTCGGCCTGAGCAAAATTGCATTCTTGATTACGTTCTCTATTACCTTCATACTTTACCAGCTGGCATTCCATTTTTCATTACAAGCCTTCCATCCACGTATAAATTTCCTTGCCTTCCTTTCATAACCTTAATCATGTCCTGATGGCTTGATGCTTTATTTTTACCGTGATAAGCTCCTCTATTGTTTCCGATTGCTATATGAATAGTTCCAAATATTTTTTCATCCACTATGGTTTCTCCTATAAACCTGGCTGCAGGGTTCGTTCCTATTCCAAGCTCAGCGATTCTATCCTTATCTCCTGTGTTTGCGTCCAAAAACTTTTGGAATATTTCTTTCTGAGGCGAATCAAACCAAACAACTCTTCCTCTTTTAAACCTAACCTTTAAATCTTTAACCAAGCCAAAGCCATGGATAGCTACCCAATCAAAAATTATAAAACCGTTTGCCGAGTTTTCTAGCGCTGAAGTAAAAACTTCCCCATCAGGTATGTTCAACCCAACGTCTCCTCTTTTCAAATCAGCTTCATCTATGATTCCATCCGCAACCAAGATAGGCCTTCCTTTTATCCTAAAAGTTAAATCCGTTCCATCGTTAGCAGTAATCCTTACTTCATCAGCATTTTCCAAAGCTTTTCTATAGTATTCGCACAACTTTTTAACTCTTGGAGAAAAGGTTGCTTTAATGGAGTTGATAAAAACTTTCCTGTATTTTTGCTTGCTGACAAAATATTGTTTTTTTGGTATGGGCCATCCAAAGTAGCACCATCTTACTTTCTTCCTATCTATTATTTCATGAATTTTTTGTGAGGCTAAGGCTCCAGCTTTGACTTTATCTTCTAAACCCTTAATCCAATTTATGTCCTCATCGCCGCCTAAAAAAATTCTTGCATCATAGGCTCCTGCAAAAAGCTTTGCTGTTAGGGGCAACTCAGCTGCTGTATCGAAAGGGATTAATTCTAAATGTCTTCTCGCTTCTTTCGAGCTGTAGGTTAAATCGGTTACATGAACACCTCTTTTCCAGCAGGCTTCTTTTATTAGTTGAGCAAGCAATTTGCACTCCTTACTAACTTCAGAGTAGACTAGCCTAACAGTTTCTCCAACTTCTGTTTTAACCAAATACTTTCCATCTTTTTCTATTATTAAGGGACCAAAATCAGGATCCTTCAATTTTTCTACGATTCTTAGCTCTTTTTTTGTTAAGTCTTTCCTTGAAAAAGTTTTTAGTTTTAAAATTTTGTCAACAAACTTTCCGAATTTTTTCCTCGCTCTTTCTATTCCAGGATTTGGCTTTCTTCCTATTCTCATAGCTTTAACGGTAAGATTTGCTATTTTTTGGAGTTCTTTTTTAGGAAGCATATTTAATATTTTAGCTAAAGGAAATAAAGTTTATCTGTGTTAATAACCTTATTTAGATGGTAGTGAAAAAATGAAGTGGGTTATACAAGCTTTAAAGAAAATTTATTGGAATAACATACTTATGTCCACTCTTGGAGCATTAATTTGTTTGGGAACATTTATTTTCTTCAGCGGTATACAACTTTATGAACTTTTCGTAATTTATATAGTTGTATTCTTTTTAATCATTGGTCACAAGATTATAGCAACCAAAAAGATTAAAAGTATTAATAAAAAGCTTCATTTGTTTTTCACTCTTACCATAGCACTTTTTTCTATTTTGGGGGTATGGGTAACGATTTATAGTGAATTACCACGAGTATATCATCCAAGAATAAAATGTCCGGAGTATCTTTCCCTAACAAAAGAAGATACTAATATTTCTGTTGGAAATTTTTCTTTAACATTTGGCAACTATGGACATCTTCCTGCATGGTTATATATAGAATTCAAAAACCTAACACCTTCTTTCCGTACTATAGAACCTAACAACTCATTCCTAATAGTCTTGGTTCCTATCATCTATCAAAATAACAAACAAACTGAAGTTATTTTTAAATTTGGGATAAATAATTATTTCCAAGAAACTGGTTTTGAAATAAAAATACTTTATTTTGGTGATGATATAATAGATAAAACTGCTGGAAAGATTAAGTTATTCTTGGCAAAAGCACTCGGGATTGACTTATTACCTTCATTAACATGTAACTATGAAAAAATAAATCTTACATTTTACAAAGAAACCAAACAAAATTTCATTTAAAAGATAATTTTTCTATGCCCCCGGCGGGATTTGAACCCGCGACCTTCGCCTTAGGAGGGCGCCGCTCTATCCAAACTGAGCTACGGGGGCATAATTTTTTTGTTAAAGATTATTTATATTATTAAGCTTCCAAAGATGAAGAGGTGGCATACGGTCTGATCAATGAAGACACACCTCTCATCGGAAAAAGCTTCCTATTTATTTCTTAAATTTCTAATATTAATCATGGTAGTCCCATTCATAATAGGAATAATCCTTTTGGTAATAGTAGTCTACATTTCCCTAAAAGTTTTGCAGAATGTGGTGGTTGGAGTTGTGCTAATAGCTTTAGTCCTTTTTGCAAGCTATTTAATCTTTGGCTCCATACCAAGCCTGAAAGATATACCGATAATCGGTAGCTATCTAGAAGGTTTTATAAGCAAGTATTTCCCTCCAAAAATTCCAAGCTCTACTGGCGAGATAATAGCAATCGTAAAGAATGTTTTGTATAAGATTGAGATTTTGAGCGTTGAAAGAGATTCTAATAGCAACCTTTTGATAACCGTGGTAAATACTGGCAAGCTTGAAGTTTCTGGCTTTAAAGTTTTTGTTGATGGAAAAGAAGCAAAGATTCTGAATGAACCAAAAGATCCTTTAAAATCAAAGGAAGTTACAGTTTTACAAGTTGATTGGAAGGCAAACTATTCGAAAATTTTGGTTAAAACTTTGCAAGCTTCTGTGAACTATCCTTAATTTTTTATTTCAACCAAAAACCAAAATTTAATTTAAGTGGAAGGATGAACCAAAGGTTAATCTTAACTAGTTTTTCAGTCTTATTCTTCCTAATCTTAAGCTTATTCTTGACGAGCGGGAAAACTTCAACCGGCGGCGAATTTAATGTTACTCCAGATGAAATTTTTATAAATTGGACGAATAACTACCAAGGAAACATAACTGTCCAGGCAAATAATGTAAATTATAATTTTAGTGTTATTATCGATAATTCTTCCTTGTCTTACTTTCTTTTTTTCAATTATACTACAGAACAAGCTAGTCCAGACACTTGTAATCAAAATTTGGATTATTGTATTTTCATTTTAGTAAGAAATGAGACAGGCCATTACGTTAATCAAAGCCAAGCTTTAACAAATTCTAACTTGACGAATTTCACTCTCTTGCTTAGGAATATTGATTCAAAAGTAGCGGGAAAATTTAAAGGAAAGGTTAAGATCTATAATTCTTCAAATTCATCAGAGTTTGCTCATATAGATATAGTAGCTGACATTCCTATTAGGATAAGGGGTAATGGAATAGGTGTTTTTAACGGAACCTTGCCTCCAAACCCTCAAACCTATCAATCCTTCTACTTTAATATTTCCTCGATTGAAAATGCAACCAGCATAAGTATAAATCTAACCTCAAGCAACGAAGTTGATTTATTCCTTTTTGATGAAAGTGGCAATTTAAAATCAAAGTCCATCAACGAAGGTGGAAATGAATATTTGGTTTATAGCTTTCTTCCGTCTAATAGATTTTGGGAAATTAGAATCTACGGTAATTCGGGTAATGAAACCAACTATTGGGGAAATGTAATTTTTTCTACTCTAAATTCGAGCGTTAGGGAGCTAAATTATGGAATAAAAAATACCACTTCACCAAAAAACATTACTCTAATTAATTTGACGAATGTTGGAAATCTTACTCATTATAAGGTTCAGGAAGAGAAAGAGCTCTACTATGTTAAAAGGTTTAACGACAGCGCTGAGAAAACTTTTACGTTTCTTGTTCCAGATAGTTCAATAGTTTCTTTGGTTAAAGTTAGTTTAAAATGGAAGGGAGGTTCTAACTATTCTTTTGAAGTTTACGACCCTGATGGAATAAACATTCTAAATTCTACGGGAAATTGGATTAACGCAAACATTTCCAAAGCTATTCAAGAAGTTTATGGAAAAACAACTAACCTCAAAAAAGGTTATTGGAAAGTTTATGTTAAAAATAATACTCAATCTAACGACCCCTACAATTTAACTGTTTATCTTAAAATTAGAAATGTTGGAAAATGGATAAGCACAAACTTCACGAGCAATTTTACTTTTAACGAAAGTGGAAAACCAAACTCTACTCTCCTTTTACAATTGAACTTTACTCCACAAAATTATTCCTTGGAGGGAGATTATGAAGGATTCCTGGGCTACTTTGACCAAAATAGTGGAGGAATAAAAATTCCTATAAGGTTCAAGCTTACAACACCAATACTAATAGTAAACAATACGATTAATTCTACTACTGTTAAAATCACTGAAAACATTGATGCAAATCTTACTAAAATTTTGAACATAAGCATAAACAACACGGGAAGCTATAATTTAACTAACCTTACTGTTTTTAGCTCATCATTCCTTAACCATACAACAAACCCTATCTACTTCATTAACATATCGAGCATAGATTGGCCAGTTAAGCTGAATGCTAATTCTTCTTCTCTAATAAACTTAACCTTAGAAATAAATACAGCAAACACAAACGATTCCCAAGGGATTTATAAGGGTTGGATATTCATAACTACGAATGAAAGCGATTATCCTGCAAATCCTTATCAAGCATTTAATTTAACTTTGGAGGTTAATTTAACCAGTCGAATAATTGCAAACATCACAGGAATAAGAACTATGGATGGAGATGATTGGATTAACTTTACTTCCTCCCCTGAGAATGTAACCGTAAGATTTCTTAATCTTTTCTTCATAAACGGAACGAAAATCACTGGAGAAGATAAGTTTAATTTTAGCAGTATTTCGCTCGTAAGACTCTATCATAGGAATGCAAGCTATTACATACCCAGAAACGGAAAGAATTTGACCTTTAATCCTAATGGAAATTTTGAGTATCTAGGGAGTGGTGGAGATTATACATTCAACTTTACTGTCCCTGCTAATCAGCCAGGAGGGATATACGAGATCCAGATAAACCTAAAGAGTTTAAACGGAAAGTTAGAGGGAGAGGCTAGAAATGAGTTATTAGTTATTAATGACACGGGATTCTACATAGTTTCGCATAACTGTTCTTTGAGCCTGACCGAAGGTGAATCAAAAGAATGTGCAGTAAAAGTCAAAAACTATGGTCCGTTAAAATCGAGTAATGCTCAAGTAAAGCTTATAGAAAATTGTAATCAAATATCTGTAAGTCCTTCAGACGGCAGAACGCTTGATCTAAATGGGTTCGACTTTACAGGAAAGTATTACGAATTTACTATAACAGCAATCTCAAATGGAACGTGTAACGCATGGATAAACGTAACGAATGGAAAATGGTTTGAAAATAGTGCAAAATTGTTCAGTATTATAGTAAATCCCAAACCTTCTGAAGAAGAAGGGGAAAACGTAACCTATACCCTTCCAACCTTCTTCGTAGATTTAAATTTTACCAGAGCAGAAAATTTGATTACCATAGAACAAAATTCAACAAACTCTACTGTTGTTATAGTTAAAAATACTGGCAACATAACTGCAGAAGTTAACTTCTCTATAGAAGGAATTAATTCAACCTGGTTTTCAATTAATTCGAGCAGTGCAACCCTTAAAGTTGGAAAGGAAGCAGCATTTCTCGTTAATTTCTTTGTAGGTAAAGAAAAAATGGAAGATTATGCTGGCAAGTTTAAGGTAGTAGGTAAGAATAGCC
>CAZICS010000005.1:0-51097 GCA_964537835.1 uncultured archaeon
TTACAGGAACTTGCATTCCTTCATATTCTTTTGTTTTTTCATTTATCTTTTGAATAACTTCATTAACCTTTAGCTTATACATAGCTAACTTAGGAACGATGGCAGGGCCTGCAGAAGCTTTTCCTCCTTCTACTAAAATTTCAATTACATCCTTTTCCATACTACTTCACTTTTTCAACTAATTTTACGAACTCGGCAGAAACAGTTACTGGAATAGGAACAGCAACTTCTAAAAGCTCAATAACAACCTCTCTTTTTATTTTATCATATCTTACAACCTTTCCTCTCTCTCCCTTAAATGGACCTCCTATTATTTCAACTACATCTCCTTTGTTAAGCTCAATTTCAGCTTTCCTAGGTTCTAGAAATCTTTGAATGTCTTTAATTTCTATTGGCTTTCTAATCATCCCCCTGACATGAGGGATTGCTTTAATAGCTAATTCTATATCTTTCAAATCACCTTCAACAAAAATGTAACCTTTAATTTCTTCTGGATGAACCAAGGCTTGGATATTCAAGTTTTCTGTTTTCGCTTTTGCTGCTATAGCATCTAAAACAACTTCTTCCCTTCCAACTACAGTTTTAACTGTGTATATCATTCAACCACCTATCAAGCTTATAAGCTCCCCAATATTTGCAATCAAATAAATTAAAAAACCGAGAAAACCAATTAAGAGCAAACCAATCGCACAAATCCTTGAGGTTAGTGAAAATTCTTCGAAATCAGGCTTTTTCGTCATAGCAATTACTCTCTTACAATTCTCTAGTTTTTCCTTCAAATTCAAGAAAACCTACCTTACAACTTCTACTCCAAGTATTTTTTCCATCTCTTTTCTATCTATTTTAGTAAATGGTTTTTCAAAAATCTCTTCTATTCCTTCAAACTTAACTCCAGTCACTATTAATAATGCTCTCAAAGTATCTTCAAGGCTTTTCTCTATTTGTGCACCCCAGATTATTTTTGCCTCAGGAGAAAGCTTAGTTGAAACAGCCTCAACTATTTGTTGAGCTTCTCTTATGGTAATATCAGGTCCTCCCAGAACGTTTATCAAAGCCCCTTTTGCACCTTCTATATCTACGGTAAGCAACGGATTGTTCAAAGCTTTTTCCACAGCCTCTATTGCTCTATTGTCTGTATTGCTTTCACCCATTCCTATCATTGCTAACCCACCATCTTGCATCACAGCCCTCACGTCTGCGAAATCTAGATTTACTAAACCAGGCTTTGTAACTAGCTCGGTTATTCCTTTCACAGCATTCACTAGAATTTCGTCGCATATCTTAAAAGCTGTTAGGAGTGAAACATCCGGAACTATTTCCAATAGCCTATCGTTCGGTATAACTATAAGAGTATCAACTATATCCTTCAAATTCTTTAATCCTTTCCTAGCATTTTCCATCCTTTGCTTTCCTTCCATCCTAAAAGGCAGGGTTACTATCGCTACAGTTAAAGTGCCAAGTTTTTTCGAAATATCAGCTATTACTGGCAAGCTTCCTGTTCCTGTACCTCCTCCCAAGCCGCAAGTTAAGAAAATCATGTCAGCTCCTTGCAAAACTTTTTTGAGTTCATCTTTACTTTCCTTCGCAGCTTCCATTCCGATTTTTGGATCAGCACCAGCTCCTAAACCGCCTGTCAATTCTTTTCCTATCAAAACTTTTTTATCAGCTTCTGTGAAAAGTAAATCTTGAGCATCCGTGTTTACTGCTATGGTTTCTGCTCCGAAAATTCCAACTTCCATTAAGCGGGTAACAGTATTATTACCAGCGCCTCCTGCTCCAACAACCTTTATTTGAGTTTTTCTCTTTTCCAAAATTTCCTCTATTTCTCTATCCTCTCTCTTTCGTTTCTTTCTCTCCTTTTTAGCCATCAAATGTTTTACACCCATGCAATTCCCTTTAAATTAAATAAAAAAATTAAAAATAAATGCTTAAGCCTCTTTCTCAAACTCGTCTACGAATTTAACCTTCTTTATACCTTCTATCCACTCAAAGATAGTTCTTGAGATTATATCCTTTGCTCTCATAGGCAATTCAGGCTTGCTTTTGAAAGAGATTTCAACCTCCTCATTTTTAATGTTTACGTTAACTTCTTTCTCATCCATACCAGTAAAATAACAAACTATTGCCTTAACTTTATCTTCCTTTTCCTCAATTTTTTTAACGATTTCTATTTCATACTCTAAAGTTTTCCCTGCTAGAGGATGGTTAAAATCAACTTTTACTCTTCCACCTGAAACGCTTAGTATCCTTCCTCTCAATCCGCTTACAGTCACCAGATAGCCAGGAATGGGTTCGATGTTTCTCTCCTTAAAAATAGATTCTGGAATTATTTTTACCAACTCTTCCTTCCTTTCCCCAAAAGCATCGTTAGGCTTAATTTCAACCTTTTTCTTTTCACCAACTTTCATCCCTTCCAAAGCTTTGTTCAAACCTCTAATCAAAAGGTTTGAGCCAACTATTACTGGAATTGGTCTATACCTAAACTTTGGGTCATAAATTCCCTCTTTTTTCGCTATTTCTTCCTTCGTCAAGTCAAAGATTTCTCCAGTTTCCTTTATCCTTCCAACATAATCTATGTAAACAAAATCTCCTTTTTGCATACCATTCAATTGGGAAAGGAAATATTTAAATGATTTGCGGGGGCTGGGATTTGAACCCAGGAAGGCACTAAGCCACTGGCTCCTGAAGCCAGCGCCATCGACCAGGCTAGGCGACCCCCGCTAAAAAACCTTGAAATCTATGCAAACTTTCCATCTTTTTGGTGCATAGGGTAAAACTTTTCTTTTTTCTAAAATCTCATATCTTTTCTTAAATTTTTTAGCGTTTTTCTCTATGGCTTTAATTCCGTTTTCAAACAAATTATCCTCCTTACCCCAGCTGTAAAAGTGAATTATTCCATTTCTTTTAACGCATTTTAGGGCTAAATCCAAAAAAGTTTCTGAGCCTAAGGGCAAGGGCATTACTATCCTATCGAATTTTTCTTTTAGCTTTGGGCAAACTTCCCTTACGTCACCATTTATCAAAACAACCTTATGGCTTAACCCATTTACTCTAACGTTATGCTTTGCATAAAGATGGGCCGCTTCGTTTATCTCGATTCCATAAACTTTTCCAACATTTGCTTTTTTTGCTATGGCTATGCAGTAAGGCGCAATTCCACAGAACATAACTAAAACTTTTTCACCATCTTTAACCTTGCTTGCTATCCTTTGTCTTTCTGTTGCTTCCCTCGGAGAAAAATAAACTTTTCTTGGGTCAAGTTTTAAAACATAACCATACTCTTTATGGATAACTTCTGTATTTTCATCACCTGCTATTAGCTTATACTCTCTTAACCTTTCTATACCTTTCCTTCCAGAAACTTTCTTCAGGACAGACTTTACATTCTTATGCAACTTCATTATTCCCTCTGCTATTATTTTTTCCTTGCTCTTTAGCTGGTCAGGAATCTCGATTATAGCTACTGCTTTTTCCCTAGAACCAATTATATCAAAGCTTCTTGGCACAAGCTTCAATTCTTCCTCGCTAAGCTTATTTTTCAAAATATCTCTCAAGCTCATATTTATCTTCTCCTAAATTTAATTGAGAAAATGGATTTAAGAGAATTAATCGAAGCAGCAAAAAATTCGAGGAAAGAAGAAATTCTTGGAAGAATAGAGAATGTTTTAAAAATTTTAAAAAAGGAGAAGAAGGATGATTTGGTTATAATTCAACCAAAAAATTCTTTGATAGTTGTTGGTGATTTGCACGGAGATTTAAAAAGTTTAACTTTCATTCTTGAACATAGCAATTTTTTAGAAACTAAAGACAAAATAATCTTTCTTGGGGATTATGGAGATAGAGGAGAATACTCAGCTGAAGTTTATTATCTACTTTTAACTCTAAAGGAAAATTTTCCAGGAAGAGTTTTTTTGTTGCGCGGAAATCATGAATTTCCTAAGGGCTTAGAAGTTTATCCTCATGATTTGCCTTTTTGGCTTGCTAAAAAATACAAGAGCGAGGAAGTTTATGAAAGGATAAAAGAATTCTGGAGTTATTTGTATACTTCGGCTTTGGTTGAAGAAAAATATTTGTTTGTTCATGGTGGCATTCCAGTTAATTTAGATTCTATTGAAGAACTAAAAAATGCTAGCAAGTTTCATCCTGAAAAAAGTTTTTTAGAAGAAATTCTATGGAATGATCCTGATGAAATTGAAAATTTTTTCCCTTCTCCAAGAGGAGCAGGAAAGATTTTCGGAAAAAATATAACTGAAAGGGTTTTGAGAATAGTTAGAGCAAAAACTTTGATAAGAAGCCATGAACCAGTCGGGATAAAAGTTAATCACTCTGGTCTAGTTTTAACAATTTCTTCAACCAAAGTTTATGGAACCTATGCAGCTTACTTAAAAATTAATTTAGAGGAAGAAGTGAAGAATGCCTTTGAGCTAGCTGAAATTGCTTTTAGATTTTAAAAAGTTGAAGCGATGAATTTAAACTCAAAAGGGTTTTCTGGGAAAATTATATGGTTAATGTAGTAATGGATAAAGCAAATTGAAAAAAGGATTAAGCCAAGAAAACAAATCAGAATTCCAGCAAGTTTAACGTTCTTGCTTTCTCCAAAATTCCAGAAGGAAAATCCAAGTAAGCTTAGTCCGTAATAAAAGGGAGGTTCGAATCCTAGCAACAAAGCTGTGAGTAGCATTATCGGCAAGGCAGCAAGGATTATTCCAATATCACTCATAAATTATTTTTAGGTTACTTAATTATTAGTGGTTTTATGCTTTACTTCATAAGCTTGGGTTTACATGACGAAAAGGATATGTCCTTAAAAGCTTTGGAAATGGCTAGAGCTTGTGATTTACTCTTTGCTGAATTTTATACAACAAAGCTTGAAACTACGAGAGAAAAACTCGAGCAATTGATAGGTAAGCCGATCAAAATTTTATCAAGGAAAGATTTGGAAGAAAACTATCAAACTATTTTAGAAAAAGCAAAGAATAAAAAAGTTGGTTTGCTGGTTGGAGGAGATGTTTTTGTTGCAACCACGCACGCAGTTTTAAGGTTAGAAGCTATGAAGCAAGGAATAGAAACTCGAGTAGTCCATGGTTCTTCGATAATTTCTGCCATAGGCGAAACTGGCTTGCACATTTACAAATTCGGAGCTTCTGTCACAATTCCTTTCCTTGAAAAAACTAAAGGTAAACTTCCTGAATCTGTTTATGAGGTTATAAAGCTCAACAAGGCTAGGGGTTTGCATACCCTTTGCTTGCTCGATATAGTTGCTGAAGCCAATAAGCTGATGAAAATAAACGAAGGTCTAAGGATTTTGCTAGAGCTTGAAGCTAAGAGAAAAGAAGGAGTGGTAAGCTTGGAAGATGAGATTGTGGTTTTTGCAAGAGCAGGAAGCGAAAAACCTTTGCTAGCTTTCGGAAAGGTTAAAGATATTCTGGAAAGAAATTTTGAGGATGCACCAGCTGTGATAATAATTCCTGGTTTGCTTCATTTTACTGAAAAAGAATTTTTGGAAAATTTTAGGATTAGTATTTAAAATTTCTCTCCTTAACAAAAAGCTTAAATCTTTAAACTTCTTTTTAAGATGATATGGCAGAAAAAAATGGAAGGGTAAGCAAACCTGTAAAAAAAGGAATCAGGAGCATACTTAAGGGTCTAGTAATTCTAGGAAGCTTAGCAGGAGGATTTGGACTACTTGGTTTATACCTAGTAGGAGCGTGGAATGCTATACATGCATTGTACTATGGTATCAAGAAAAATGGGAAGAAGTTTCTAGGATATTCTGCTGGAACGCTCTTATCTCTCTTAGGCTATGTCAGCCCAGGAATCGGAGAAGCAGTAGCTGTTGGGTATGGTGTTGGTCTGGAAGCAACAGGAGTTTATAGAGTATGGAAAAATAAGGAGTTGTTCTATGATAATCCAGGGAATGAGCTAGTAGAGAGAAGCATAAATTATCCGAAATTCTTGGGCTACAGAAACCTTAATCTCTTATAGAAACCTTTTTAAATTTTTCTATTCTTTTAAGTAATATGGATTTAAACTTTCAGGAAATTTCAGAAGTTGGAGGTATAAACTACATTAGAGATTTTTATGCCTCTGATTTTAAAGTAAGGGAAATTATTACTTCAGGCGATCTTCCTTACCTGGAGTTTCTCTTGAATCAATATGAAGGAGATTTGAATAAAGTTAGGTCTAAGATTTATAAAAGATATAACGAAATAGGCAAACTTGAAGATGCTAAGAATGTTGAGAAAAAATTGAAAAAAGGTCTTGTTTATTCTGCAAGAATCTTACCTGAAATAAAGGAATATTTGAGGAAAAATCTTTCAAAAGTTGGTTTATTTTTAGAAAGCGATATTTCAGAGATAGAAATGCCAGAAATTTTACCTCTCTATTTACCTTCTTGGAGCAGGGAAATTAGCAAAAAAGGGAAAAATATATACGAATTCAAGGGAGCAGCAGCTGCTGCCACTCGATTATCACCTCTGATTAGATACAAAGCTGGAAAGAATTTTCTATTGCTTGGAAATTTACCAATAGCATATATGGAACAAGAAGATGTGGATGACATAGCTCTGCATGAGTTTATTCACTTCTACTTGCTTAAATTAGGAATTCCGGAAGAGTTTCAGCAAAAACTCGAGCCTCTTATAGATAAGAGTATAGTTGAGTTTTATGAGAGCAAAGGCATGAGAAGAAGAGCAGAAAAGATTAAGAGAAACTCGGCATACCTTAATCAGCCTTCATACATCGGTTAATGTTACTATTATATAGTGATGAATAGAAATCTTTAAATACTAGTGAGTGGTAACATTTATAAGTGATTAAAATGGCAGAAGAAAACCCTCTCATCGGTTTGATTGGCGAATTAGAAGAGGTAGCTAAAGAAAAAGGTGAGAAGGCTAAGAAAATAGAAGAAGAGGCAAAGAAAGCTTCAGAGATAGCATCTAGAGCAGGAAGAGCGGTTGGCCAAATAGTATCTCAAATGCTTAGAGCCTATCAAGGATCTCAACAAAGATTAATGGAAGGGTATAACTCAATAAACCCCTTAGTAGAGCTTGCAAACCTGCTTGCAGAATACGACAAGGAAAATGCTAAGCGGGTACTCGATTTGGCTTCTAGATACAAAAGTCAAATTGAAAAAGACTTTGGCTCATCTGCTGATACAGAATATGCATTAACAAGCTGGTGGCTAACAAGACAGTTGAATGAACTTCAACAAACAAGAAAAGCTGTAACTGATATGAGAAACACTTTCGATAATATCTACAAGCAAATTTCAGAGAAACTCTCTTCAAATAAGAAGAACTAAGCCTCGCCTTCATAAATGGGCTCAGGACGGTAACCAATAATCCTTTTTTTAGGTTTTTCTTTCTTTTCCTCTCTAGTAACAAACCAAATAACAAATATTACACCAAAGATTATTAGAATGGTTAGCAAATCTTCAGAGCTTATGCTAATTCTTGGCATGTAAGCAGGCTGTAAAGTAGGAAAGAAGCTTAAGCCTGAAGATGTTAAAAGAACAGCAATGGCTATTATCGCGCATATAGGAGCTAAAATCTTTAGGTATTTTCCTCTATTCTTTTCCCAATCCTCTGCTGGAATTAGCATGAAAGCTATGATCAGAAAACCAAGGATGGAAACTAGGATCATGAAAAGCTGGCCAAAGAATGCTGAAAGGAAAGCAGCCAGGTCAACCAAAGGAGTAAAGGCTAAAACAAAAAGAGAAGCTATTAAAGAAACGAAGGTATTTATTCTTTTTACGGTTTTATCCTTCGGGTCGCCAAAAATCCTCGATTTGGTTAGTAAAGCATAAAAAATTGCAAACATTAGAACGAATGGCAAATAGAAACTAAAAACACCAACTTCTTTCGCAATTTCAATTATTTCTTGAACTCCCATTTACTCTTACCTTTAACAAAATTTAAAAAGAAAAAATAAAAGCTTGCTATTTTTCTCTTGCAAGATACCAGATTACTATGAATATACCTATTACTATTGCTATTATTGCCCAATCTTCCCAAGTTAGAGGAATACCTGGCACTACAGGCGTAGGCATGGCCGGCGCTCCTATGGTTGGTAAAGCAATTCCTGGAGTTATTGGAACATAAGCGAAAAGAATTCCTATGCCTATTACTATTGAAATTAAAAGTACAAGTGCAATTAGTTTTTTACTATATTCTTTTTCTGTTTTGCCCACACCTAACAAAGGTAAAATCATGTAGAAGATTAGTATTATTCCTAGCATTGATATTGCTACTGTAAAACTGCCGCCAAGTATGTTTACCATCCATGCTGACATTGCATAGCCAAATGGTGTATAACCGACTACGAATGCAGCTATGATCAATGAAATTATTAGATCAACGTTTTTCTTATCGCCCCATAGCTTTGCTTTTCTTAGTATAGCATAGATTACTGAAAATGCTAGCAAGAATGGGAGAACAAAGGCGAACACTCCTAACTCTCTCGCTTTTGCTATCAAGTAAGCTATGGTTACCATTTCTTCACCTTAAATTAAATTTAGAATTTCATATTTATCTATTTATCTAGCAATCAGGAATGCTGTAACAATCATCGCAATTACTATCCCTAAGCTCATGATCCAATCCCATGAAATTTCTTGAATTCCAGCAGCAGAAGGGATGAAAATGTTTAACAGGCCAGAAGTAAAAATTAGGCTTCCTGCTATCAGAATTCCTGCAACCAAAACGACTGCCCAAAACCTTGAAGTTTTAAAAACATCTGTTAGATGCTTGGGCAAATCTGGAGGGGCGAACAAGCTTACTATTATTAGGCCAACTATCATAACCAAAGTTGCTAGCATTCCATGCAGGAAGAAGGCTGCTAGCTGCATTTCTATGTTAACCCCTAAAATTATCGGAGATGCCCAGACCATGAAAGCTGCTATCAAAGCTACCATTCCGTTTACCACAACATTTTCTTTTGGCTCACCAAATATTTTAGACTTCCTTAGCAGTCCATAAAAAATAGTTGCTGTTAGGATGAAAGGTAAGAAAAACTGGAAAAAACCTAGTTCATGCAATTTTTTGATGGTTAGCTCGAACGGATTCATTCTTCCCCACCCATTACTATGGCTCCTGCTATTATAATTATTACCATGAAAATAATTATTCCAGCTGCAAGTATAATTACATCAATAGGAGGAGCTGGAGCTCCTGGAGGAGCAGGCTTTCCTAGGCCATAGGTAAAAACTCCTGCCAGGCCTGAGGTTATGAAAAGAGCTATGCCTAGGACGATTAAAACTGCTAGAGTAGTCCTTCGAGTAAATCTTTCCAAGAGCATCCTTGTAAGGTCAGGGTAGAAAAAGCTTGCAGCTATGAAGGCGAAAACAAATATCAGGATAAAGACTGTTGCTTGGGTGAAAAACGTTGCAATCGGTAAGCTTAAGCTGAATTGGGAAAGAATTGGAAAGCCTATTACTAAAAAGGCTATCGAAATCGCTATCAAGCCGTTCAAGGTTGTCGATTCACCGAATATCTTAGACTTCCTTAACAAACCATAAAAAATTGCAGAGGTGACTATCCAAGGGAATAGAAAAGAGTAAAAGCCTAAATCGATCATCCATTTGATTACAGGTTCGAACAAGCTTGGCATCAATTAGAATTTGGTTTTTAAAGCTTAAATTTCAAAATCTTTTTTTAGTTTCTCTAAAAATGGTTTTGAGACTTTAACAAGTTTTTTTGAGTATTTCTTTATTTTTCTTTCATACTTCTTTTTAGGAAGATAATAGTTAACAAACTTACTAATGCATTCACATAACCCTACAACTCCTGGAAAGGTTGCCGGTCCAAAGGTTAAAATCGAGCCTAAAGTTGATAAAATACGTCTCCCGATTTCATCAGTAGCATAACCTGAGTTAACCCATAGAATTATTCCGAACGGTATCGCCATTCCTCCTATTATAGCCGAAAGAAAATAATCTTCTGTGCTCATTCTAGCTTCTTCTAAAGAAGGTGGTGAAAAAGAATTTTTTTCATAATTAATATCTTCAAGTATTGCTTCAATTTTTCCTATTTGTGAGTAAGTTTTCATTTTAGGAATATTTTTCTTCAATAACTTTAGTTTCGCATAGAGATCATCCGACAGGTACTCCAGCTTTCTATAATCCCCAAGATTATTCCTAATTCTAAAAAGAGTTTTTTCGAATTCACTAACAACTGTTTTTAGATTGTCTAACTTTGTTTGATCTACTTTTCTTGACTGGATATAAAAATATGCCATATTTTAGGGTTTTGTTTAAAAATATTTATTTTTCTATTCTTCTTTAAGTCTCTTTCAACTTATACAAGAGTAACCTTGAAATTTTAATCAATACTTTTGAATAATTTAACTTATCTCTCTGAAATATTTTTCAAGAAAGTCTAAAACATAAGTGCTCAGGGAAATTGCTAGAGTCCCGGAGTGAGTAAGTCTTTTTGAAATTTCTTTTTTCTTAAAATCGAAATCTTTTCCTGAATCTAACTTCCTTTTCCAATTCTCTCTGGCGTAAAATTAATTCTCTTACTTTAGCTTCTCTCTTTAACCAAAGCTTCTCCTCTTCTTTCACATTACCTTTCTTCCTAGCTTTCAAAATTTTTTCGTCTATCTTTTTAATCTCTTTTTCAAGTTGCGCTATTGTTTCGCTTGGACTCAACGTTTTTTTATAAATTTCCCTTCCTTTTCCAGCTGTTACTAAAGCAACCCCAACGACAAAGATTAGGACAAAGGCTATCAGAATAATCCAGGCCCCTAATCTAAGCAAATAATTCGTTATGAAAGGATAGAAATCAGTTGGGGCTAAAGCCAGTGCAACTATTATCGAAATTACAATGTTAATCCTTTTGTTGAAAACATTTGCTAAGCTTAAAATCCCGAAGAAAATTGCAAACACGAAGATGAAAGGAAGAAAAAAATAGTAAAAGTTTTGGTAAAAGCTTCCTGAAAATTCTGGTAAAGCCATAATTATATTTTTGGCTTTGGTGCAAATATTTTATGCGTAGCCCAACCTTCTTCTCAACTCTTCTATTTCATCCTCTATCCTTGCTTTTCTTTCTTCCAACTTTCTTATCCTAGCTCTTTTAGGAGTTTTTCTTGTGCTTTCCTTTGCAATCTCAGCTTTGATTCTCTCAAGCTCTCTTTCTTTTTTTTCAAGCCTGGCAATCCACTCTTTTCTAATTTTTGCCTTGACTGCAATGGCTCTTGAGATTCTCTCTCCATGCGGTAGGAGGAATATTGCTACGAAGAATAGGGCTACAAACCCTAGGATTGTTACGTTGAGCACTAGCCAGAGGAAAAATCCTGAAAATACTATTGCTAGGGTTAGGAAGAATGAGACGAATGCTGCCAGAATTCTTGGAAACCTTATCCTGTATAGGATTCCCCAGATTAGCAAGAAGAGCACTAGACCAGGGAATAGTACATAAGAGACTACTTGAGGGAATGTTAGCCAAGCGGCTGGGATTGCTGAGAGAGTTACTCTAGGCATTGGATAGTACTGGGCAGAAGCTATTGGGATTAAAAGCAGGGCTAAGATGCTTGCTAACATCTTCTTTTCCATAATTATAATTTCTCAACTCGCAATTTAAAGCTTGTTTAAGGATAAATTTGTAAAAATTTAAAATCTAATTGTGGCGATCACAAGGTATTTGAGAGGTATAATAATAGGGCTTGCTATAGTTTTTCTCATAGTTTTAGCAGTAACGGCAGCTTATTATCCTTATAGCGAAGAAGTTCCTCAGGAGCTAAAAGTTACTCGATTGCCAGAATGGGCAAGAAAAGTTTTTTCCATGCTTGGATTACCAGCCAATTGGCTTTGGTTTCCTGCAATTATTTATTTCTTTTTCGTCCCATTCCTAGGAATTTTCGCGATTTTAACAGGATTCTTATCTACGATAGGGATTTTTAATGACAGAATTAATCTTGTCCTAGCTCTAGTTTTTACTCTTGCTTTAATTCCTTTAGGCTATTTTACCAGAATAGCTGCTGCCATGTTCGCAACTCTAGGAATGTATTCAGTAGCGGCCTTTCTCTTTTTGTTCTTCTTTGGAGTTATAGGTTTAGTTTTGGATAGAATGTATGAATGGGGATTTACTTCTTCTCCCTATTATACTTCTTTGGTAGTTGAAGGAAAGTATGAGAGTTTAAGAGAATGGTTTAGAAGAACTATGAGGGATAATGCTAGAGTGACTGAAAAAGGAGTTCAAGATATTTTGCAAAGCATGGCAGATGAATTGGGAAAGGCTGATAAAAAGTGGGAAAAAGGAAATAGAGCTGAAGCTTTTTCAACTCTAGAAAAAGCTGCTTTAAAGTATTATAATGAGTTGAGAAAAAAAAGAGAGGCAAAGATCCCTGTTTATATCACTAAACCACCGAAAGTTTAGTATAAATTTCTAAAAATCTAATTTTATTTAAGGGAAAAGATGAAACTAAATTTTTTTAATTTTTTGACAGGTATCTTTCTGAGTATATCAACTTTCTTAATAGTTGGTACTCTTTTTGAGGTTCCACTTATAGGACCTATTGCAGCGCTTGCTATATTCATAATCTTTTCTATATTAATACCCTGGTGGACTGGGAAAGATTATGGAATTAATGGTTTAATTATATCGATATGTTTTGCTTTTACAGGTTTCATGTTAGTCTCAGGAGCAAAGTATCCAGAAGTACCTGAATTTATGAAAGGAGAAGAATTACCAGAACAAGTCAAACCAATTTTACAAAATTTTTTTGGGTTGCCAGAAGAATGGTTATATATGCCAGCTATTTTTTACCTGTTTGTTATACCATTTCTGGCTATTTTTGCCATGGTTGAAGGAATAATAAATCCTCTTACGGAGATATGGCATAATTGGACGCATGTACTTGCTTTTTGTATAGCTTTTGCTACTATACCAGTTGGCATCTTTGGAAGAATCGTAGGTGCTATGCTCGCAACTTTGGGTTTGTATTCGATTGCGATATTCGTACTATTTTTCTTTCTCTCGGGTATTTCTTTGGTCATAGAAAATTTGGGGGGGATTAGATCGGCAACTTCAGAAGCTTACAAGGAGCTGATAAGCGAGATTGAGGCTCAAAAAGAGTATGATGAACTTTTAACTAAAGCAAAAGGAGTAATAGACGCATTAAGGCTAAGTGGTGAATTAGATACTGCTAAGGATTTAGCTAAAAATATATCAGAAGCGCACAAAAAATTTTATGGTGAAAAAAAGTATAATGAGGCATGTGAAATATTAAGAAAAAGTGTAAAAGAAGCACAAGAAAAAGTTCGTGAAAGGATAGAAAAGAGGAAGTACCAAGGATTTTTTGGTAAAAAATAAATAAGTTAGGTTTATAGATGGACTTGCTAACCATTTCAAAAATTTTGGGTATATCTCCTGAATTGCTTAGATGGCCAATATTTTTAAAAGATTTTCTAATTCCATTGATTTTATTGTCAGTTGCTCTTTATTTAATTACAAAAAAGATTTTCAGAGCAAAAATAGTTAATGCTGTTCTTGCGGGATGTATATCACTTTTTACTATAGTTATAATTGGTCCAGGAAGGTTTTTTCTACCATTCATTTCAATTTTCGTTCTATGTACTCAAAAGATAAAGGGTGGAAAGGGGTTTTTTATTGGTGTACTCCTCTCAATAGCTTATTATTTTCTCATAAATTTTCTTTTTGATATTTTAGGAAGCTTATGAATCGCTATGTTTCCTTTTGATTATCCTTAAGCCTGAACATCACTTTTTCGGTAGGATATTAAAATATTTATTTTTTGCCCCTTTTTTTATTTTGGATGTCGCCTAATAATTCAGAAAAGATATACAAAAAAGATTGAATGTGCACCTAAAGGTTTGCAATAAATGTTTAGGTCAAACAATCAAGATTAGAAGAGATTTCTTACTTAGGAAAAAAATTTATAAGGTGTATACTGATTGGCAATTTGAAGAATCTTTGGAGTATGCATGTATATATTCGAAGAAACTTGGTACTTCTGATGGTTTAAAAAAGCTTGCTGATATACTTGCTAGTAAACGTGAAACTCTTTATGAATGTCTATTTAAAGAAAGATATGACTGGCTTGTCTCTCCATTATCTATAAGAAAATGTATAGATTGGATAGATAAGCAAATCAACAAACTAACCTCTACCATCAGGGAAATAGAAAAAGAAAAGAAAACTCAAAAAAGAACAATTTATCCTTTTCTCTACTTTTAAACCTCTTTCTTCAACCTTTGGACCAAATCGCTTAAAGCTCTTACCGATTCGATCAAAGCAGGCAAGGTTTCCTTGAAAGCCTTTTCCAAGCTAGCCAACCTTGTTTCAATCTCGCTTATGCTTTCCTTAAAGCTATCTATTTTGGTTAAAATCGTCTCTTGGCTTCCAACCTTCGCTTCTGCAATCTCTTTTATTTGAGCGCTAATGGAAGCGATTTTATTCTCCAATTCTTGAAACCTTGCGTTAAACTCGTTCATCCTTTCATTCACGCTTGCTAGCTTTTCAGAAACCAAATAATCAATGTATTCCTCAGTCGCATAACCCTGATAATATTCTTCCGGTAAAGAAGTCTCAGGAACTTCGGGCATTTCAGTCTTTTTCTCTTCTGGCAAGGCAGGCAATTCGCTCGGCGTTTCAGGTTTAGCCTCCTTTGGAGCTTCGACCCTTTCCTTTAAAGCTTCGGTCAAAGCCTTGTCTATTTCTTCTGGAGAAAAGCCTTCTTTTCTTAGAACATCTATCATCTCGATTTCAGAAAATCCCTTGGAGCTTAACTCCTTAACTCTTTCTACAGGAACATAACCCTTTCCTTTAATTTCTTCAGGCTTTTTCTTTCGTTTGAAAAGAATCATCCTCTCTAATATAATTTTCTTACTTTTAAATAATAAATCTAAGTCTTCTCTCGCTTGATTAACAACCTAAGCCTCCTTAGCTCTTCTCCCACCCTTTTGTAAAATTTTTCCATTCTCTTCAGGTATTTTTTCTATGGCTTCTCTTGTCTCGGGACTTAAAGATTTCAAAAGCTCCTTCCCGCTTATAACACCCTTTAGCTTTCTCATAATTCTAATTGATGAAAAAATATTAAATCTAAGCTTTCTTAGCTAACCTTTCATCCAAAATTCTGTCGAGCTGGTCTAGAGTAACAAACTTTGAAGTTATAGGATTTATCAAATCGATAAAATTTTCTAATTGCTTTAACTCAGCCTTACTAGCTTTCTTATCAAGCTCTTTATTAATCCTGTTAACTTCATTCTCGAGTAGCTTAAGCCTATCAGAAATAGAATTTAACTTTATCCCAAGCTTGTCCAGCTCAACTTTCAAATCGCTGAGTCTTGCTAAAACGCTTTCCTCTACCTTGCTAATTCTTTCTTCAACCCTTTCCATGCTTTGCTCCAAAAGCTTAATCCTTCTCGTATTTTCATTCAACCTTCTCACAATCTCAGAAGTAATTTCTGCAATTTCTCTTTCTGCCATTAATAAAGAATTTGTTTTCGGAGAAGAAAAATTTAAATAGGGGTTTTCTTGGTAAGCTATGAGTTGAGGGAAGGAACTCTTAGAATAGATTGTAGGAATTGGGTCATTGAGCCTAGTATAGAGGATTCCGATGCATGCATGGGAGTTATAATAGATTTGCTAAGAGAGGTTAAAAATGTTGAAAAGATTGTTTTGGTTGAAAAAAGGGAGGTTGAATACGATCTTGAGCAAGTAAGGCTTTTAACCCAAATAGCGGATTTGCTGAATAAGCTCGAGCTCGAAAGGTTTTTGGAGAAAGTTGAGCTGGGGCCGAGCGAGTGCAACAAATACTATCCTGAAAGGATTAAAGAGCTTTTCTTCTTGGTTAGGGAGCTGATGAGAAAAGATCCTGTGGGTGCTTGGGTTAAGCTAAACCGAATGATAGGAAGGACTAAATTTCTAATCCAAAAATTACCTCCGGCTTGCAAAAAATATTTTATAAGCTTTTTGGCAAACAAGCTTGAATATCTGAAGAGGAATTTAGAGGCTTGCGACCTGATCAAAAAAGCCTTGCCTTTGCTCAAAACTTACAAGCTTGGGGATAGAAGGATTTACAGAGAGTTTTTTAAACCGGTTATAAAGCCTGTTTTCATGTTCACTCGCTTCAAGCTAATTCCTCCGAAGGAAGGCTATTGCGTCGAAAGGTATAAGCTGCCTGGTGATATCCAAGTTGAAATTTATAGGATTCCTGGAAGGGTTAGGTTTTACTACCATATAACGCCGCCGGAGTTTACTCTGAGCGAGGAGAAGCATGCTTTGCTCGAAGAGGCTATAAGATACTTGAGCGAGAGGAGGCCTAGCGAGGAGGAGTTTAGGGATATGGAGAGGGCGAGGGAAACCTATTTTTCCCTGGGGAAAACTATAGTGAAGGAATTGGCTCGAAGGTTTAGGTTGAGGCTGAAGGAGAAAGAAATCAACGAGCTTGCTTCTATTCTAACTAGATACACGACAGGCTTTGGAATTCTAGAAGTCTTGCTTGCAGACGAAAGAATCCAGGATATTTACATCAACTCTCCAATAGGTTCAACTCCGATCTTCGTTCAGCATTCTGAGTATGAAGAATGCGAAACAAATTTAATTCCTACTCGAGAGGATGCAGAAGCTTGGGCAACTCGCTTCAGAATGTATTCTGGTCGTCCTTTAGACGAAGCAAATCCAGTTTTGGATACCGAGCTGATAATTCCGGGTGGAAGGGCAAGAGTTTGTGCGATTACCAGAACTCTAAGCCCTGAAGGCTTGGCTTTTGCCATCAGGAGGCATAGAGAAAGGCCATGGACTTTTCCTTTGTTTATGCGAGTAAAGATGTTCGACCCTTTGTTCGCTGGCTTGATGAGTTTCATAATAGATGGAGGGAGATGCGTTTTAATAGCTGGCGGAAGAGGCTCGGGAAAGACGAGCTTTCTCTCGAGCATGATCCTGGAAATCATGAAGAAGTTTAGAGTGGTTGTATTGGAGGACACATTGGAAATCCCAGTTACTCAAATCAGAAGCTTGGGCTATAACATAGAAAGGTTGAAATCTCGTTCAGTGATAACAAGGGTAGAAACTGAATTGCCTGCTGAAGAAGCTCTAAGGACTGCTTTGCGTCTGGGAGATTCTGTCTTAATAATAGGAGAAGTACGCAGTAAGGAGGCCCTTGCACTCTATGAAGCCATGCGAATAGGAGCTTTAGCTAATTTGGTTGCAGGAACTATCCATGGAGAATCGGCTTACGGAGTTTTTGATAGAGTAGTCCACGATTTGGGCGTGCCACCCACAAGCTTTAAGGCAACTGATTTAATCATAATCTGTTCTAACTTAAAGTCAGCGGATGGCCTGCACAGGTTTAGGAGGATTACCGAGCTGGTTGAAGTCAAAAAGCAGTGGAAGAAGGATCCTTTGGAAGAGGGTGGCTTTGTAACCTTGATGCAATATTCAGCCAAAGAGGATAGATTGAAGCCTACTGACGTTTTGCTCGAAGGAGAATCTTTCGTGCTGAATGAAATTGCAAGGAAGGTCAGGGAATGGCATGCTAACTGGGATGCTGTCTGGGATAATATTTTACTCAGAGCTAAAATCAAGCAAGCAATGCTCGAGTTTGCAGAGAAGCTTAAAAGACCTGAGATTTTGGAAGCTAAAATAGTTTCTGAAGCGAACGAGATGTTTCACTTGTTTTCGGAGCAGGTAAGGCAAGAGGTTGGAAGCTTGGATTCGAAGCTTATCTATGAAAGATGGTTAGAGTGGTTTAGGAAATACTTGAAAAGTTAATTTTCTAGAAAAATAAAATTTAATTGTGGCAAGGAGAACTACTATAGCAATTCTCGTCGCCCTTTTGCTTTCTATTTTGGTTATAGCAATAATTTTAAGCGTTTCTGCAAAATGGCCTTGGATAGAAGTACCTTATCCTATAAACAAGACAGAAAAACTCAGGTTCATAAGATACTTAAGTTGCTCATTTGCTATGTGTTCTGGTAGAGCTAAAGATGGAGATATATGCAAAAGTCCCGAAGTTCTAAGCGTCGGTCTAATAGAATTTGAAAAAGGGAAGGAAAAGACTTGTAGAGAGTTGTGCGATGAATTGAAGGCTGTTCATGGAGTTAAAGACAAATATTGTGGAAAAGCTTATGCAATTAATTTTACTTTTGACGAGTCTATAGAATATGTAGCAAACTATTCTATAGATCCCCTCAATACCAGAACTTATCGTGGGAAATGCGGACCTTTTAAGTCTGGACGACAGACCGATCTTTCTTGCTATGGAAACATAGAAGAGTTAACAGATTGTTCTTGCTTAAATTGCATAATGGATGCGTCTCCTCCAGGAAGAATATGGTTTAACGATTTTAAACCTAATTGTATAAACATAACTAAAAATTTATTAGGAACCGATGTTATTTGTGAAAACACAACAGTTGAGGAAGCAGATATTTGTAAATTTAAGAAAGGTTTAAAGATAGTTATCTGGGCACAATGGGCTTTTACAGCACTACCATACTGTGGACCTTTTGGTTGGTGTATACCCGCACCCTTTGGTTGGTGTGGTGGTCTTAAAGGTTTTGGGTGCCCTTGTTACGCTCTAGTAGTAGATAAGCCAGATTGAAAAATATTTGGGAGACAAAATTAAAGAGTTAGTTTGTGCATTAATTATCTTTTTCTAAAACCAAATTCTAATTAATGCAAGCTCTTGAAAAAAAGCTCCTAGTTTTTGAGAAAAGAAAGGCAGGCTGGTATGAAAAGTTGTGCAACTCTCTAGGTTTTTTTGAATTTCCTCTGAGCGAGAAACAGAAGAGAGAACTAGCGGCAAAGCTTGATTTCTGCGATATAAGAGTTAAGCCAGGAAAAATTTTTTCAGCCAGCTTAATCCTAATCCTTCTTTCAATACCTCTTTCTTCAATCTTCTTTTTTTTAGCTTTAGCACCTATAGGAATTCTACTACTCTTAGGCTCGATAGGCCTGGCCGTTTACCTGGTAATCTATCCTAGCCTGCAAGTTAGGTATACTAGGATAAGGGCAACCAGCGAGCTAATCCAAACAGTTCTATACTTGGTTGTCTCTTTGCGTTTATCCCCTAGCCTAGAGAATGCATTGATTTTTGCAGCTTCTAATACCCATGGAGTAGTTGGGAGGAAGCTTAGAAAAATGGCATGGGAGTTGAAGATAGGAAAGTATAGGAGTGCAGACGAAGTTCTGGAGAAGTTTGCGGAAGAATGGAAACAAGAGAACCTAGAATTTTACGAAGCAATTGATTTGATAAGAACTTCTACGCTCCAAACTCAGGAAAGAAGGGAAAGGATGCTGGATGAAGCGATAGATGTAATGCTTAAGCGCAACATGGAACGAATGATGCGCTACTCAAGGCAATTGAGGAATCCTTTGCTAATAATTAACACACTCGGAATTACTTTGCCTGTGTTAACCGTAATACTCTTTCCCATAATGGTTATTTTCTTGCCAGAAGTTATAGAGCCTTGGCTCCTCTTCCTCTTTTACGATGCAATCTTACCTCTCATAGTTTTTTACATCATGCACGAAACCCTTAAATCGAAGCCAATAACTTTTGGCGCCATAGATATTTCCCAGCATCCAAAAGCCAGGAGGGGGGACGTTTTAATCCTGAATTTTTTTGGCAAAAAAATCAAAATCCCAACCCTCTTAATCTCCATTCTCATAGGAGCCCTGATAATTGCCGCTGGAGTTTACTTAACTTCTCTTCCAGGAGGAAAGGTTTCCTTAACAAAAATATTCGGAGGTTTGGTCATTCTCGCCGGAATAGCTTGTGCAATCCTCGCTTATTCCTTCTTCCAATTTTTTGGCAATTTGAATATAAGGGATGAGATAAGGCAGATAGAAGTAGAGTTTGACGAAGTTCTCTTCCAGCTTGGCTATATAATGGCTACTGGCATTCCTCTGGAAGCTGGGCTGGAGAGGATAAGGAATAGGGTAAGGGCTTTGAGAATAGTTGGCTTGATAGACGGGATAATTACGAACATAAGGAAATTCGGCTTTACTCTCAAGAAAGCCTTGTTCGACGAGAAGTTTGGCGTGATGAAGCAATATCCTTCCCGCTTGATCAAATCTATAATGAGCGTGATAGCAGATACCATAGAAAAGGGTGTGGCAGGTACTGCAAAAACCATTCTATCCATTTCTAGCTACTTAAAGACTTTGCATGCTGTGGAGGAACATATGAAAGAAATTTTAGACGAATCTCTTTCTAACATGAGAATAATGATGAACTTGCTCGTCCCCATAGCTTCTGGAGCAGTAGTTGGTTTAGCAACTCTAATGGTAATGGTTCTCTTTCAGATAGAATCTATTCTGACTAATGTGACAGGCTTGGCCGATAGGCCAGAGTTTAGCACCGAGAATTTAATGTTTGCAGTCGATTTTAAGAATATAATTCCGGCCGAGGTTTTTCTGGTGTGCGTAGGAATTTATATGCTAGAAGTTACTCTAATGCTCGCTTACTTCATTTCGCTTCTGGAGTACGGGGAGGATAAGCTAGATAGGTATAAGCTTATTGCCCAATCGATTTTAATAAGCTTGGGCATATTCACATTTTCAGTTTTGCTGATTTACTTCAGCTTTTCAGGAATGATTGAGGTGACTCGATGAAAGGCTCGATAACCTACGCGCAAACTTTGGTCTTAGTTTTAATATGCGTTCTCATAGTAGCCTTTCTAATCTATTTGATCATAAACAAGAACCTAGTCCCAAACATAATCAATTCCCTCGAGTTTATAATAAACGTTTTCCAGGGAATACCAGGAAAAGAATAATTCAATAAAAATCCAATTATTTATTAGATGAAGGGTGTAAGCGGTCATTTGATGGCAGCGATTCTAGTAATAGTAGGTTCGATAATAGCAATAATTTTTTTCTACATGTTCAACAAGCAAGTTTCAGACTGGTTTTTGGTGAATTTTTCACGCATAGTTTCAGGCTTCAAGCAAACGATCTGCGATTTGTTGCCATGGTTCGTTAAGCTAATGGGTGCCTGCTGATGGGGATAAGCGTTAAGTTTTTGGCTGAAGTTATCTTGCTTTGCCTAGGCTTAGCCTTGCTCGTAGTTTACTTTATCATGAATTACAACACTATAACCAAATCATTTTTCGAGTCTCTTAGAGTTCTTTTCCCGGGCTGATGGAAATGCCTGCCCTCAAAACTGTAGCCATACTCTTCCTCGCAATTTTGGCAATGGTGTTAGTTTACATCCTTTTCTCAAGGGGTCTTGTAAAGCCTGAGCTTCCAACTCCTGATAAGGATAAGCTTGTTAGATACTATGCATGCATGCTCGCAATCTGCACCAAAGGATGCGGGCATGATTGGTTGGACGAGAACAAAACGCCTGATGAAATTGCTATATGCGTGGAAAGAGATCCCATTACTAAAAAGTGTAATAAATGGTGCCAGGATATATGCGATGAAAATAACTGGACTGATGAGTGTGATGCTCCAGGAAAATGCTGCGATCAATATCATAACATAACCGTTGATTTGGAAGGGAGAGTGCTTTTAAGAGGTATTTATGAGTGGCCAATTGGTTCTTCTTCATGCGATCCTCAACTGTCAGTTTGTCGATACAAGTTTAAGACAGATTTGGAAGATACCATTTTGGAACTTAACAATTCAGAGAATTTTCCGAATTATGTTCAACCTCCTTGTGAAGAATGCTTTCTCAATAAGGATTTGTTGGATTGCTGCTGCCCATGGAGAAGCTTTACTGTAGGTTCCTATAGGCTTGATTTACTAGAGTACGGGTCTATCTGGTCTTCTGGTCAGTGGAATAGTATGTTTAAGACTGCTGTAATTTGCAGAATAGATGAAAGTGGTCATACTAGTTGTAGCGGTGGAGAACTTCCGGGAAGAGGCGATATATTTTTACTTCCCACTGATGCTAGAAAAATATTTGGTTGTACAAGAAAGCCTATTTCCATTTTTCACTATATACCCATAACAAAAGAATGGGGTTATTATCAATGCTTGTTTGAAGGTTCAATCAGAATGTGGGCATTAAGTTCTCAAGAAGGATGTGCTGATATAGCAATAGTTAGTAATAGGTATCATCCAGATCATTTCATTCTAGAGGTCGCCCCTGCCGAACAAGTTAAGCCGGTTGGTTTAGAAGCTACTTATACAGCAAGCATAGATAATAAGATCTATTCTCTTTCTGAGGTTGAATTTACTCTATGGCTCGATACTTTTGATAATCCAAACATAACTTGTTATTGGCCCGATTCAGGAAATGAAGTTGCTTACATAACGGTTAAAAACAATACTATTGGCAGTTTACAGTTTAACTGTACGACAAAAAGCGAAGGAGCTTATGATATAAAAGTAATAGCTCGAGGAAGTTTGTTTGAAGAACATGCTATGGTGAAACTAATAGCCTCTGATTTTAGCGTTAAGTGCGGTAAAGAGCCTTGTGAAGCGGAAGCCATAGCAGGAAGAATTAATCAAATTTCAGATATTTTAATCGTTGAAAACAGGCTGAATAAGGACGAGAATTTTAACATAAGGTTTAGCGTACCTGAAAAAGATGGAAAAGATGATAAAGATTATAGCAATGAGGTAAATTGCCATGTAGTACCAAATCCTTTGTTTGTTGAGAATTACTCAAGCGCAAAAGCTTCTCTAATTTGCAATCCTACGTTGGATGATGCTAGAGGACATAACTATACGATAAAGTTTGAAGTAAGCCCAGAGGATTATCCTTCCTTGGTTAAAACAATTAGTCTTACTTTAAAAGTTCCTCGCTGTGCTGGGTTAAAGGATTTAATTTTCTTGAAAGATGGCAATGAGGTTTCAAGCGCAAAAGCTGGGGATAAAATTATCATAAAAGTAATTGCTCCTGGTTGTAACGAGCATAATGTAAATATTTCGGTTAATAATCCTAGCTATGTAATAACTACTCGTTCAATAATGGATGATGAGGCCAGGTATGAGGCCAGAATAGGTAAGGATATTTCAAGCTCGGATTCAACCTATACTTTCTATGCTTTGATGGATTTGGACGAGCCTGGAGATCATAAGTACGATAAACCAGGGGAGAATATTTCAAAAGAATTAATAGTTAGTCCACCGGATCCTCCACCAGAAAATCCTTATTTCAAAGATTTGAGTCACGATAAGCTTACTTGGTGTCATGAACCAAATCCTCTCTTTGCAAGTACTCATCAGGATTATACTGTAACTTGTGTCCCTACGGGAAGTTCTTTAGATACAGAATATAGAACTTTAGTAATAGAGTGCAACGGAAACTGCAGAGACGAGGGAAGCCCGAATGAAATATGTAGGTTAGCCTTTGGTGATGGATGGTATGCTATAAGCGTTGACTGTGAAACTGTCGAAATCCCTGATGTTACATGTATAGATTGCGAGAGAACTATGGACGATGTTGTGGATTGGTGTGCGGGTACAGGAGAGGAGGATATGACAATAACCTGCGCAAAATTAGCATCAAAACCTGAAATTAGGGCAAGAATAATAGATTGCCAGGGAGACTGTAGAAAGACATTGGATAAATCACCCGAAAGTTATTGTAGAGAGAAATATGGTGAGGAATGGCATGCATTAACAGTAGATTGTGAATCAATAGCTATAGATGGTGAGGAAAGAGATCGTGATAGAAGTATGGATGATGAATGGATCGGCGGTACAAATGGTTGGTGTGAAAATAATGGAGATGAAGATATGGTTGTTTTTTGCATGAAAGGCTTAGATGAATCGGAATTGCCTTTAATTAAAGTAGAGGAATGTGGAGGTATTGGAGATGGTGATGATTGTAGTGATGAAGGCACTCCAACTGAAATTTGTGGCAGTGGCATGAAAGCTATAAGCGTTGATTGTGAGGATGTAAAGGATGATACATTACCACCAGGGGGAGATACAGATTGTCAATCTTACTTAACTTTATGTGATAAATGCGATAGTTGTATGGATCCTCAAGAATGTCAAGGAAAGTTTCCTTCTAGCGTTTGTTGTATTTCCGAAGATAATTATTATTCACCTGGCCCAGATGCAGAAATAGTTTCATGTAATGATAATGGTATGGATAATGAACGAGGAAAATGCGAGTCAAGTGGTTGTGAATGGTTGGGGTGTAAGTGCTGCCAACCTGGAGGTTTTGGAAGCACATTCTACTGTGAATATAAGAAGGATTGGGATAAAGATTTTTGTGAGTCGGATGGAGCACTCTTAAGTTGCCCAGCTGGGGCAGAATGGGTAGGCTGCGAGGGTGATAGCGGAATAGTAACTTCTATACCTTGTTTGTCCATAGATTCCAATCCAGATGATAAACTGACCCAAAGTTGGTGGTATGGAGAAAAGGATTGCGGTCCCTTTGGCTGTTCATGGGATGTCGAAAATTCAAGAAATGTTTTAGTTAAAGATGGAAGATATGCAGTTTTTGAAGATGATCCAGATTGCGATGACGATTATGATTGCAGGGGGATAAATGATGAATCACCACCTCCAGAACTCTCTTCTGCAGTTTGTATAAAGGGTACTGAATATGAGGGAAGCGGTGTTTGTCGGCTAAGAGATGATTTGCCATATTATAATAGTGGTTGGCTTTTTATAAGAATTTCAGAAGGTGGTAGAAGTGTATATGGTGTAACTGTTTCCTACAAGCTACATTACAAAATGGCGGATAGTTCAAAGACTTATTCAATTACTCCTCATATCTACATATTTCTTCATAATGGTAGTGGATGGTTTCTCGCAGGGGATATAAGTCAGACTGTGAATGTCAGAGGAGAGATTACACTCGTATTAACTAAGTCAATTAAGCCTCAAAACGAATGGGCATGGAGAAATGTTGACAGCTTATTAATAACAACCTATAGAGATCAGTATTATGGCTTTTATGAAGATCCAGACGTCTACATCGATTACATAGGTTTATTAACCAAAGATGGTATTACACCTTTCTGCACAGAAGGTTCAGGTGATTACAATAGAATAGTGGACAATGGGAAAACTTGCTACTGGGGTTTAGATTGCGAAGCTAATGGAGGAGGGTGGAATTATAAATCCATAGGAGGAAAGTCTTCTAGCACAGGCTTTGCTGGAGAATGTGATTGCTCTTCGGGAACTTGCGGCCTAGGCTATTGCGAGAAAGAAATCGACGGTGTTAAGTATTGCTTCTCAGGAGTAAGATGCATGAACGGAGGCTGGAGATGGGAGAATTTTGAGAGATGCGATCCAGGAGAAGAATGCACTTGGGAAGGCTGTAAGTGAGGAAGATGGTAACGACCAAAGTAATCCTTGTAATAATTTTTTCGGTAATAATTCTAGTGCTGGTTCTTATCTTCATCCCAGAAACTATAAAAGAGGGAATAGGATGGGTAAAGGATTCTTTGGAGAAATTAACCAACGCTACTTCTGATTTTCTTCCTTGATTAGTTACCTTTATATTCTCATTTTTTCTAAATCTAATTATGGAGTCGAAAGGAATAGCAATCCCATATATAATAGCACTAGTAATAGGAATAATAGTCCTAGTATTCGTGGTCTACTGGGTTTACAGATTATTCTCAGCACCTCAAATAAGTATAGAGGAGTGTAAGGCAAGAATGCTTCAATGGTGTAATACATGTAGTGCATTAGGTTGGACGGGTGGCCCAAATAGCAACAATACCATAGGCACCAATTGTGCAACTTTACTAAAGAGTAAGTTAGGGGTTAATTCTTATTCAAGCTGTGACACTAGCGCAAAAACAGATTGCAATAAAGTAGGTTGGTCGGGATAGGACTACTTTTTTTATCTTTTTGAAAATTCTATTTTTAATTAATGGCAATAGGAATCAATACGATAATCTTAATAGTCCTTGCACTCATAGTTCTGGCTGTAATGGCCTATTTAATCCTTCAAGCTTCTTCAACCCCTACCCTAGACTGCAACCTTTGCAAAGCAAAATTCGGAGAATTTTGCAGAATATGCTGGTCCTCTCATTGCTCAGGCTATGAAATCGAGAAGGAAGTATGCGAATGCTTGAATAAGTGCGGTCTTTCATGCAACTGGAATGATGCAAATCCCCCAACCTGCAAAGATTTGAATGAATCCTGTGCTGCAATAGGTGTTGGTTACCTATGCTAAAAAAAGCAACTACGGAAACGCTTTTTTTGATAATTTTAATAGCAATAGGTTTCCTCTTTTTCGCAACCCTTATCCCAAAGCTAATAGCTGACTGGGGAAAGAATATTTGCATAAGAGACCAATTCCAAAGGATAGAAAGGCTCGATACTCTTGCTAGCGAAGCAGGCTTGGATATAGAGAAGGCTGTAGGCTTTAAAGTAAACTGGTGCATAAAGTGCATATGGTACGATAAGGATGAAAAAGCTTTGAAGGTTTGGGTTAAGGACGAGAGCGAGCCAGTCAACTGGTCTGTCAGGAACGTTTACCTAAGCATAGGGAATAGCAAGGACGAAGCGAGGCTTAACAACCCAAACTTTGACTATAACTTTTGGGTTAAGAGAGGGGTGTTGAACTGCACCAATTGCTTCGACGAAGAAATAGAGCCAGGATGCAAATAATATCTTCTTCTTAAACCAAAAATTAATTGTGACAGTTCCGATATCTGCAGTCACAGCTATGGCAATATGTATAATCATCTTTTTCTTAAGCTACTTGGCGGTTATTTATCTCTTCAAGCCTCCTCAGGCAGTTTCATGCGTGGACAGACAGAAAGAGCTTATAAAGGATTTTGACAATAGGATTACCCAATCGAAAGAAACTTTTAAAGAATTCATCGAACCGTTCGAGATGAAATGGTGTGCCAAATGCATTTGGTACAACGTGTCAGCCAAGGGATTGGCAGTAATATTCCTGGAGGAAAAAACCCCAATTCTCGTTAAGACAGAAAACGTTTGGGAATGGCCTTACACTTCTAAAGACAATGCTTTAATTTCTCCTGGCTATACCTACAGGTTTTGGATAAGACCTCATGGAATCGAATGCTTGAATTGTAAGGAAAAAGTTGGAAGTTGTTCGGTGGACTAGATGGGTTATACGCTCGGTGATATAATACTTGCGATAATAGCCTTAGTCCTTTTTGCCTTAGGCTTGACTCTTTTGATAGAAAAGATTACGGCCCAACTCTATTTTTTCACTCTAGGCCCTTCTCAAACAACTGCCTATGATTTGGGGATGAGGGGATTGGCAGCCATGGCAACTCCTGGAAAGGTTGAAATACTTTATTCCAACATAACTCAAGGAGTTGAATACAAGTTTTATCCTTTAGAAAAGGTTTTTTGCGTCCAAGCTACAGGCTTTACGAACATTAAAACGCTCGATTGCATTTCCCTACCTTTTAAAATAAACTCTGATTTTCCCGAAGAAGGAAGGGAAGCCTCTGCTTTCAAGCTGAAAATCAAAAAATGGTTTAACGATACGGTTGAAAAAGGTGAGGAGGAAATCGAATGGTTAGATTGAGCTTGGATACGATCTTTGCAATAATCTTGGCCTTTGCTGCCATTACAGCCTCTATGCTACTCGTTACAGGAAGATGGGTAGATATCCAAGGGTTTAGGTATAAGCTCGATGCTCAAAGGTATGCGATAGACTTGCTAAATCTAATAGTTTCTAATAGTCCTCTAGTAGAAAGGTACGAGAGCGAGCCCTTGAGGCTAGTTTTGAATAAGGAAAAGCTTGACACTTATGCCAGAGGGGTTAATTCTTATGGAAGCGAAAATCCAGGCGAGAAAAGAATCTTCTGGGAAAGAAATTTTGATCCTTTAGAATTCGATTATAATTTTACTGTCGTCGACCTGGAAAACGGAAATTATTGGAATATTTCAAACCTTTACTTTGATTTAAACTCTGAGTGCTATCCTGAATCTATGAGGGTAAGCGCAGGAGTTGATTTACCCGTAGTTATCTCTTATGGAAAAGAAAAGCATCCTGGTAAGGCAAGCCTATACCTTCAAAAAACGCCTCTTTCTGAACTTACGTTTCTAGTTTCCCAAGCCATGTACAGGGCCAAAAGGAGCGATGAAAAATTCTTAAGAGGGCTAAGGATCGATAGAAGGAACGTAAAGGATATAATTTTTATTAAAGACCAGAATAGGGTTTGCATGGACGTAGACTTTAACGGAATTTTAAAAAGGGTTTGTAAGTATTACTACAAGGAGGAGGGCATAGATTTGGACGATTCTTCTTTAGATTTAAGAAGTGTTGAAACGAATTGCGTGGATATAATAGTTTATTATACTCCAACTCCAGAAGATGGAAAGAAGGTGATAGTTAGCACATGAGTAAGGGAGGAGCTATATTGACGTTTGCAGCAATCGCTGCCATAGGAACGCTAGTATTTTTCCTGGCTACCCTAATCTATTTTCTCAACTTCAAAGTTCAAATATTTCAGTACATAATGGAAGAATACCATTATAACAAAGTTCAGGAGATCCCTCTAGCTTTAATATCTTCTGATTTTAACAAGGAAAGTTTTGTTGAGAAATTTAACAAGGCTTACTATGGATTTTATTCAGAAGATGAATTTAAAGATTTTGTGAGTTGTGTTAGAAAAAACATTACTGCTCAGGTAGGAGAAAAGTATTTCTTAGTTATAAGGAGTTCGGGTTTGTCTTTTGGAACACCTTTCTATGAAGGCTGTAGAGTAGTGACCGGTACAATATACGGAGGGATCAAAGAATGTAAATGTAGCGATGAGTGTCCATGCCATAATGTGAATGGTGAAGATATCTGTCCAGTAATGAGTACTTTAGTAGGAAGAAATTGTGAAGATGTACTTCCTGTCACTAAATGTTACAGAAGTCTTTTTGTTATTAATATCACCTATATCAACGAAACTTTTCCTCTTCCTTTGGTCTTTAACGGAACTAATTTTACCACAACCATGAAGTTTGAGGCCTATGCCTAAAAAAGGAATCTTCGGAGCATTCTTAGGAACCATTTTCATAATTTTTTCCATCCTTCTAGCTGTAATCATCTTCTTTTCCCAATATTTCCATCAAGCTTCCCAGCAGGTAAGGAGCTTAGGGGAAGCTAATTTGGTGGCTGAATCGAGCAAGCTTGAAACTTGGGTCAGAAGCTATCAGAAGGCTGCGGAATTGGGCTATATCCAATCCCTCTTCGATTCAGGCTACGGCTCTATCTTACTCCCCTACGAGTTTGAATGGAACTATTCTAATTCTACCTACTTACCTTACTGGCAAGTCTATGATTCTCCATTAGAGCTATGCTACAAATCTGATGGTGCTATATCTACGGTTGAAAGCTTACCAACCGATTTTGAAAATAACAATGGGTGGGTTTTTCCAGCTAATGCTTATGCTTCTGATGATAATCTAGCTTATGCATCCCCTCCTGCCGGAACATCCTATTGGATTACCTACAAGAATTTTACGTTTGACATTCCACCAGATGCCAAAATAGAAAAGGTTGAGGTCGGTGTTGAGTGGTACACTTCTAACTCAACCTATGAATTGCTTTATGGCTCCATTTCATGGGATGGAGGGAAGAATTGGCATGAAATCACTTTTCCAACCCAATCAACAGAAAACCTAATTTTCCTAGATTTTTCTTCTGCCACTTCATGGGATTCGAGCAAGTTAAGCCGAGAAAATTTAAGGGTTAAGCTTAGAGCATACAAATCTTCTGGTGGCGGAGGTGGTTGCTATCCAAGCTCAACTTATATCTTAACATGGAACTCGACTCACTACATTTTCAAAAGTCCAGAAGAAATGAAAATAGGAGACCTTGTGGTTTGCTATAAGGAAAAGCTTAAGTTTTGTAAAGTTGTTGGCACAGACAAGCATTTTGGGGATTGGGATTTGGTTGAGTTAGAAGTCGGAAAGAGTAAAATGCTTTTAACAGACGACCATCCTGTTTTGATTCCTGGAGAAAATATTGTAAAGGCAGGAAAGCTTAAAGAAGGGACTAAGCTTTATTACTTAAAAGGAGGGAATGTTACTCTTCTTCAAGTAAGTAGGATATTGAAAAAAAGATTTCGTGGAATTGTTTATGATGTAAAGCTCAACGAGAGCGCAATCTTATTTTCCAAGCTGGCTGATGATAAGTTAGTGTTTGAAAACCTTTCGTCCGTAGAAGCTATTGATATGCTAATCCCAAAATCGACCATCTATGTCGATTCGGTTAGGGTTAGAGTTACTTATAAAACAGAGAGGAAATTCAAATGTCCGCTTGAAATTTTTAAAAATTATTTCAAGCAAAAGATTTCTTTAATCTCTCTCAATTATTTGAAAAACTACTTGAAAGATTTTGAGAATTTGGCCAAGAAAGCATATCCTGTAGATTTCCTTGATGGCATTAGCCCTCAAGTTCTGGAAATTACGGATGACTATGTTTTGGTAAAAAGTAGCGAGCAGCTAAGTTTTAAGAGAAGCTTCAAGGATGCGCTAGGGAATGAAATAAACATAACCAGAAGCACCTACCTAACTTCAAAAATTTACACAAGTTTTGGAAAGGCTATCAAAAAAGCCATAGATATCTTGGAAAAAGATTTGCTCGGAAAATGCGTTAAAAAAGAGATTTGCGACTATAGCGATGAAGAAGGCTTGAAAAAGTCTTTGGCAAATCTTGCCCAAAGCTTGTCTGAAAAAGACTTAAACCTTACTTTTAACCTCAAAAATTTCGATTCAGGAACAGCCTTTATAGAAGTCAAAATAGAGGATAATACTTCTTCTTACGTAAGGTATAACTTTCCAAAGGATTCGATGAACGAAAGCTATTTGGGCCTAGATTTTATGGTTAAGGTTGGAACCGCTCAAACTGCTTCAGATCAATATAAAGCTGAAGAATTAAAGATTTTTAAGGAATGCTCTGACTCGCATTTGGGAATTCTGGGTTCAAAATCTGACATTTGCAATTATTTCAAGGAAGGTTCAAAATTTGCTGTGGATGAAGACGGAGCAGACCCTTATTTGAAAGGAAAATGTAGCGATTCTACCGGAGATTACGAGGACGTTTGCTTTGATAGCATGCTGTACGAATACAAGCCACTCTCTGCCTATAACCTTTGCTATTTTGAGAAAATTAAATGCGACGAATGCAAGGATGGAGCTTGCAAGCCGAGCTCATGCGTAGATCACGATGAGGGTCTAGAATACTTCGTTCCTAGCTATGTCGAATACGACGGCAAAGAATTGTACGACAGGTGTGAGGATGAAAATACTTTGGTAGAAGCCTATTGCGAAGATGGGTGGGTTAAGACTCAAACCTACGACTGCAAGCTTGGCTGCGAGAACGGTGCTTGCAAGATAGACTATTGCAAGCTTCTTGCTGATAGGATTACTCAAGCCTTTGGAACCAAGTGTGGCGACGAAGATTACGACCCAGTAGCAGATTTAAACAAGGACAGGGAAGTTAACATGACTGATTCCACCTTGCTATCGAGGAATTATCGGCAAGACTGGTGTGAGGAAATGCTCAGCAAGACCGAAAGTCCTTGTTACTGCGACCAGCTCAAGGAAAGAATAGATCTTGCAATGGGTTCAAGCTGCGGCTCTCCAAATTACGACCCAGTAGCAGATTTAAACAAAGACGGTAGCGTAAATATTCTTGATTCAATAGAGTATGCAAGCTTGACTGAAGCAGAGTGCAAGGATAAGCTTGAGGATACATCTTCTCCTTGCATAAAATGTAGCGATGTCGGAGGTGTTTGCATCTCTCCCACAGGATGTAGAAGCCTTTGTTTACTCAACGGATTTACTTCTTGGTCGTGTCAAACTGGCTACTCAGATTGTGGAACTGAGAAATGTTGCTGTATTTGCGAATGAGTTAAATAGCGGTAATAGTTTTAAAAACTTCAAGGATGCAAATTAATCTGGATTGTGATAGATGCTTTGTTTGTAAATGAGTTTTTTACAACTCTATGACTTTATTTTAAATTATAGAAAATTGGAAGACTTGTTGTTTTTGGATTGCGGATGTCAAGAAGGGTTTCAATGTTGTAGAATGAGGAATGGCTTGTATTTGTTTTTGTTACCCAGCTAATAGGAGATGTCCAAGTTAAATCATTTTATAAATTTTAACTCACAGAAGTACATTTTTCAAATACTGTATTATTGCAATGAATTAAGGAAATAAAGCAATGGGTGCACTTATCGTCCATAGCCATCCTATCCCTTCTTCTTCCTTCTTTATACAACATGCAATCACCTGCTTCTCTTCACTTTTGTCTAGGCATGAAGTAATGTTTAATTTAATTTCTTCTCCTTCTGAAAATGTTATATTTTTTTCGTTAATCCTACATTCTTTTCCATTAACGAAACACCCACCACTTTCTGTTGCAGTAAAATTAAGCCACACCGTAGAACTATTGTCCCAGAATAGTTTCCTTCTATAAAACTTCGAGCAATTTGTACAGATTTCTTCTGGGAAGTTACAAGTTTTCCATGAGGAATCGTTATAGTCTTTTTCGTACCATTCTTTACCATTTTTTTCATCAGGAGAACATCCCCCCCCTGAAGATATTTCGCTGCAGTTTATCAATTTTCCTTTCCACCATTTTTCAGTTAGCCTAGTATAACAAGGATAGGTTGTGTCTACCCAAACTTGGCCAGTTTGGTTTTTCTCGTAAGTGTAGTTAACAATTACTTCATAAGTATAGGTTACGTAAGGCGCTCCTCTTAAGTCTTCGAAAAAATCATTTATATAAATTTCGCAAACAAACAGACATTTTTTCTCAGCGCTTACCCTCCTAAAATCTTCATCCATTTCTTCATCTTTAATCTTCCATATGAAAGTTCTTTCTCCATCCATTGACTTGACATTTTCGATTTCATAATCACAATAACTATTTTCATTGTTAGCAGCTTTATCGAGCAAGCTACAACCATCATTTGAACATTCAATATTCTTAGGAGCCATTTCAATTATGGTCACATCGTTAATTCTAATCTCTCCTTTTCCTTTATTCACGAAAGTAAAAGCAAGGAATATTCGTGCATCCTCATCCTTCCTATAATAAGAAGAATCGCTTGCAACGACTATATCCAAAGGACCCGAGCTTGTTATAGCTTTCCTTTTCTCATAAATTCTCCTGTTATCGGTTATGTAGAAATGAGTATAGCCTCTGCTCGTGTAGTTGTACCTGGTTACAACCGTATACTTAAAACTATCCTTTTCGCACGGTATTTCATACTTACTCAATCTTACGCTCGATTCTTCCCAATCCCCAGGGTAAAGAATGCATGGGTCTTTTTCATTGCATCTCGTTAATCCATCTTCGAGTGGTTCATCATCGATGTAAAAAGTGGAAGTTATATTAGTAGCCGGTAAATCGGCTCCCTCGTCCATATTGTACTCTAACCTAAACAAGTAAGACCTTCCAGGAATTGCTAAAGGAACTTCAGTTTCAACTTTTAATTCTAAGCATTCGGTACAGCCTTCTTTAACTGCTTGAACTTCTGTAATTAATTTTTTACACAAAGCATCTAAGCCACCATAGTTCATTATGTTTTCAACATCTGTCATATGGGTAATTAAACACTCGACATATGCTCTCTTCAAGTTTAATTCGTAAATTATTTCATTTATTTGTCCCATTGGGAGTATGGACTGAATTAATGGAACGCTCATTAGGAAATAAATTAAGGCCAGAACTATTCCAATACCAACAGGCCATCTTACCCATTTACTAGGAGTGTAGGCTATTAGTAGGCATCCACCTAATATTAATAAAGCTATCCATAGAGGAATCCAACCAAGTACAGCTAGAGGTATAGAAATGATGCTTCCTACCAAACCTCCTTTAACTACTTTCCATCCTTTTTCTAATTCTTTCTTTCTTTTTAACTTTCTAGGATCAAAGTGACAGTATTTACATGGATATTTTGTTATCCAGGCTCCACATTCCTTGCAGAAAAATCCTCTTTCTTCAGGTTTTTCTTTTTCTATTTTTTTAGGTTTTTCTTCTGGAGTTCTTTTCCACTCTTCTGTACTAAAAATACTTCTAATCATTCCTCCTATTTGCCTTCTTGCTTCTAAGTTAGTCCATACACTTGGCCATCTTCTCTTTACCTCTTCTAGAGTTTTAGTTGGGCCTAAAGCCTTTCCATTAGTTTGAATAAAAGCTCGGATTTCTTCTATGTAGCGTTGCCACCCTTCAGATCCTTTTGAATTTCTCACTTCTTTTCTAATTTCTGGTAAGGGTCTTTTTTCAAACTCAGCTTTTTTTTCCAAGGGTTTTTTTGCTTTAGTGATGTGATGTGCCCTTAAAGTACAACCTTGACATAAACCCATCCAAGTTAGCTTAGGAACCAACCTTCCACATTTCGGACATTTCTTGAGATTTTTTTCTACCATCTCTTTTCGCCAAGAAACCTTCTAATTAAAATTTAGCTTTTTATCAAATTATTGCTTTAAGTAACCTGTAAATTTAATTAAAACCAAATATGAATTATGGAATTTTGCATTCCCTTCTTGAGCTGGGTAGCTTGTGGATGGAAGTGGATGATAGGTGGAATAATAAGTTGGTTTGTTGGGCCAGGAATCCCAGGAATGGTCTATTTTTTTATCTCACTGTTCATTTCTTCCATTGCTCTATACATAATTGCAATAATGCTAGGCAAAATAGGGGGGATGATTCTTGCAGCAATTGGTTTGGTAGGCATGGTCTTTTCAGCTGGTGCAACTTTGGTTCTTACTATATTAGGAGTTATCATGATATTCGTCGGCGATAACCCAAAACTCATAGTCTTGGGGAATATCGCCTTATTTGTGCTCTGCGTTCTATGCTCAGGATTTTGATAAACATTTAAATACGTTAATTAAGAAATTAAATTAAGCTAAGCAAAAAAGCAAGGAGGTGGAAAAATGCCAGAGGAAGCAGCTAAGCAAGAAGATAATGTAGTCTATGTTGGTAAAAAGCCGAGCATGGCTTATGTACTTGCTGTAATAACCCAATTCTCCGATAATAAGAAAGAGGTTACTATAAAGGCAAGGGGAAGGGCGATAAGCAGGGCAGTGGATGTTGCAGAAATTGTAAGAAGACGCTTTTTGAATGACGTGAAGATAAAGAACATAGAGATAGGGACAGAAGAGAGAGAGCTAGAGGACAAGACAAAAGTGAATGTATCAACGATTGCAATAACCCTAGCCAAATAGCCCCTTCTTTTTTCTTTTATTTTAGAATCTAAATTATAATTATGAGCAAAGCAGCCATAGCAGTTCCTTACATCATCGCTTTAGTAATTGGATTAATAATTTTAGCAGTAATGGTTTATCTTTTTCTAAGAGCCTCTGGTTCAGGAAAGTTATCCACCGAAGAATGCAGGTCTAGGTTTATTGAATGGTGCGGGATGTGTAGTAATTTGAGATGGTCTCCTTCCCTTAGTCTACCTCAAAACTTGGTCGACGATTGTAGAGATGTGCTTTATCGACATCTTTCTTTTAACATAAGCGAGTATGGGAATTGTGGCGAAGAAGATGCAAAAAAGGATTGCTGTACGGTTGGTGTAAAGAATGAGTTTTGCCCATAAAGCCATAGCAGTTCCTTACATCATCGCTTTAGTAATTGGATTAATAATTTTAGCAATTCTAGTATACTGGGTTTTTAGAACAGCAACATCGCCAACCATTTCTGTCGAGCAGTGCAAATCGAGATACATAACTTGGTGTTCAAACTGTGCTCAAATGGGTTGGCCAGCTTGGCATTGTATGCCAGATGCGGTGAAAGAATGCGAAGAAACTTTGAAAAAAATAGGACTTCATGCCACCGATCCAGGATGTTCAGGACAACCGGATGATGGTTGTAATAATACGAATGTTAAAGAAGATTGTGCAGCTCTAGGGGTTTGCTTGAACAACCCAGAATGCTAATTACCTTTCCAGGATAAAAGCCTTCTTATAAGCAGGAATTTCTTTAACTTCTTGAATTAGCATTTCATTCCTTTTTCCAATTCCAAAAACTCTAAGCTCTTTCAGAACCTTTTCCGCTCTTCTAAGCTTTCTCCCTTTCTCAGCAAATATAGTAAACAGCTTTTCGCCTCTCTTAACTTTTTCACCAATTTTTTTATAAACTAGCAATCCAGCACCCTTGTCTTTGGGTGAGCCAGCAGCCCTTGCAACTTGAATTAAAGCATGGTTGTTAATCCAAAAAATTAAACCATTCCTTTCAGCCTTTGCATCCAGCTTATAGCTTCCAACTTCTATATCCTTGGCTTTAATCCTTTCATTCCCACCTTGCATGCCGATTATTTCTCTAAGCTTTTTCTCTGCTTTCCTAGATTTTAAAATCTTAAGCGGGTCAGCTCTTTTTCCTACAAGCTTGAACAAAATCCTTGCTAGATTGCAAACCTTGTCCATCAAATCAGGAACGTTTTTTCCTGCTAAAACCTCCAAAGCTTCTCTTGCTTCCAAAGCAGGTCCTATCGCATAACCTATCGGTTGCTCGCCATAGGTTATGGCGCATTGGGTTTTAATTCCTAGCCTTCTTCCTAATTCTATAAAATCCTTTGCTAGCAAGTTAGCATCCCCTATGGTTTTAACTTTTGTCCCTCTTCCGCAAGGAATGTCTATAACCAAATGGGTTGCTCCCACAGCCTTTTTCTTAGCCATTATCGAGGGAAAAAGCAAAGGGTCTATCTCTAGGGGATGCTCTATTCTGATGAAAATATCGTCTGCAGGAGCTAGATGCAAAGCACCACCCCAAACTATGCACCCATTAGTCTTTTCAACAACTCTTTTCATTTCCTCTATGCTCAAATCGACTGGCATCAAGCATTCTGCTCTGTCTGCAGTGCCACAAGCTGAAGTTATTGCTCGAGAAGAAGTTTTTGGTATGGTTAAGCCAGCGGCTGCTACTATTGGAACCAAAAGCAAGGAAGTTTTATCTCCAACGGCTCCGCCTATCGAATGCTTCTCAGCAATTATCTTTTTCTTCAACTCTAAAATCTCTCCTGTATTCACCATAGCTAAGCTTAAGTTAGCTGCTTCTTCTAAATCTAAGCCAAAAGCATGCAAAGCTACTACAAAAGAAGCAATTTCTATGTCAGTTAAATTACCTTTAATTACATCCTTTACAATTTCTTCCATCTCTTCATAGCTTAGTTTTCTTCCAACCAGCTTATTCTTAATAAACTGTAAAGATTTGGGAAATTTTGCGACCTCGACTTCTATAAGCTTACCTTCCTTTAACCTTATATGGTCCAATTCTTCATAAACTCCAATCTCGCCCTTAGAAACTACGGTAGAGCTTAGGTTTACTATTGCAGTAACCTCAGTTTTATCGTACTTTAAAACAACCCTATCCATTCCTTTTATGCCCAGCTCTTCTGCATCCTCAGAATTCAAAATTACTATAGGCTTTCCTCCAGATGTAATCCCTAAAAGCTTTACTCTTAGCTTCATCTAACAACACATTCTCCGTTTTTACAAACGCAAGCCTTAGCTGGCTTAGGAGAAATAACTTGAGGACAAATTATTAGCCCTGGACATTCAGGAGGCACAAAAGTTTTTTTGTTCACGCATTCCCATTTTGCCCCAGCATTTTCTGGACAGCAATTGGTTATTTTCCATTCGCAATCCTCATCGCTCGAGCAAAAATTTTTAGGCAAGATGCTAGGACTAGTTCTTGCTAAAAATATCCCTAAATAAACGGCAAACATGACGATTAAAATCGTTAAAGGTATGGTTTCCATAAAATCACTAATATCTTATCTTCTTACTAACTTTTTCACCTTTAATTATCTTTACCCCTGTACTTGTTCCAATTCTTACAGCTCCTGCTTTGATTAGACTTAGAGCTTTCTCGTAGGTTCTTATTCCACCAGAAGCTTTAATTTTCATATCCGGCACAATTCTTTTAATAAGCTTTACATCCTTAACTTTCACACCCCCTCTTAAACCAGTACAAGTTTTTATGAATTCTGCCCCTGCTTTTTTGGCTATCAAACAAGCTTTCTTAATCTCAGTTTCGTTCAAATCAGGAGTTTCTATTATAACCTTTACTCCTTTCTTTCCAGCAGCTTTTACAACTTCCCTTATATCTTTTTCAACCAAATCATACTTTTTACTCTTTAGCCAGCACCTGTTCAAAACCATATCTATTTCATCGGCCCCATTCTTTATAGAAATTTTAGTTTCTACAACTTTTGCTTCAGTAGGGTTAAAACCATAGGGAAAGCCGACGACAGCAATGACCTTAACTTTATTCTTAACTAATTCTTTTGCTTTCTTAACCCAAATTACAGGAACGCAGACCGAATGAAATTTATACTTTATCGCTTCCTTGCAAAGCTTTTCTATATCTTTCTCAGTTGAAGTTGGTTTAACATTTGTATGATCTATAAACCTTGCAATTTCTTTTCTGCTAATTTTCATATTTTATCTTTATAACTTTTAAAAAATTAATTGATTTACATGAAAGTTTTTGCTTGCCCGGCTTTTTCTCTAGCTAAAAAAATAGCTAAAAAACTCAATGCAAAATTTTCTGGGATTGAGATAAAATATTTCCCAGATAATGAGATTTATTTGAGATTTAAAGAAAGGGTAGATGAGGAAGTAATTCTTGTTCAATCCCTTGCAAAAAAACCTAATGAGCGTTTGGTTGAGCTAATTTTTTCGAGCTTGACTGCAAAAGATTTAGGGGCAAGAAAAGTGATTGCTGTAATTCCTTACCTAGCTTATATGAGACAGGATAAAAGGTTTAAAAAGGGAGAATGCATTAGTGCAAGAGTTTTAGCAGAAATTCTTCAGGCTTCGGAAATAGATGCTTTATTTACTCTAAACCCTCATTTGCACAGGATCAAAAGTTTGAGCGAGATATACAGAATTCCTGCTTTTGAACTTAGTTGCGAAGGAGAGATAGCAAAATATATCCAAAAAAAATTTTCGAAAGATGAGTGGGTTTTAGTTGGACCGGATATTGAATCTACTAATTTTGTTAGACGAATTTCAAGAATTTCCGGCTTCGATCATTTTATTTTGAGAAAAAGAAGAATTAGTTCAAAAAAAGTAAAAATTTTTGTTTCTAAACTTAAGCCTTCTAAGAAAAATGCTATTATAATAGATGATATTTTAAGCACGGGTGAAACTCTGATAAAAACCATCAAAGAACTAAAAAAATTAGGTTTTAGAAAATTTTTCTGTATAGTTGTTCATTTGCTTTCTGAAAAAGGTTTAAAAAAAGTTGAAAAATTTTGTAAAGTGGTTTCGACGAATTCTGTTCCAAGCAGGGTAAGCAAGATAGATGTTTCTGAAGTTTTTTCGCTTGCTATAAAAAGATATTTAACCGAAAAACCTATTAGGGAAATAGATGAGCTTTTTTGAAAAAGCTAGGAAAGAAATGGTCAAGCGTTTAGAAGATTTCGGCTATTTAAAAGATCCGAGAATTAAAAAAGCTATGCTTAAGGTCAAAAGAGAACTTTTTGTCTTACCCGAATACAAAGCTGATGCTTATGTGGATACTCCTTTACCAATTCCTGGAAATGCTACCATTTCTGCGCCTCACATGCATTGCATTTACTTGCATGCTTTAGAGTTAAAGGAAGGGGATAAGGTTTTAGAAGTGGGTTTTGGTTCTGGTATTTTACTGGCTTATATCAGAGAAATTGTTGGAAAGAAAGGGAAGATAATTGGGATGGAAATCAATCCAGAAACTTTCAAGTTTGGAAAAAGGAATTTGAGAAAAGCAGGGTATAAAGATATAAAATTAATTTTAGGGGATGGTTCGAAAGGTTCAGCTAAGGAAGCGCCTTTTGATAAAATTTTGGTAAGCGCAGCTTGCCCAGAGGTTCCTAAGCCATTAATAGAGCAGCTTAAACCTAATGGCATATTAATCGCTCCCGTTGGTGGTATTTCAGGAGGGCAAGATTTGATTAAAATCAGAAAAGTAAACGATAAGATTAAGAAAGAGAATTTGGGCGGAGTGATATTTTTACCCTTAACAGGAAAGTATGGGTTTAGAGTTTAATCAATTAAATGGGGTCGCTGGGATTTGAACCCAGGTGACGAGGTACCTTCCTTTCATCTTTTATCAAAGCTCCAAGACTCAAAGCACCTCTGGAGCCTCGCAGCCTAGACCAGACTAGCTGACGACCCCTCAAAAATTTAATTTGTTTACCTATTTTTAAAAGTTTACTAATAACACTAAGTTTAAAGTTTAAAAAATGATACAACATTTGTCAAACCAATTAGATTTAAAATTAAAATTATTATCGGCTGATGGATAAAATAGATTACTAGAGAATGTTTACCAAGAAAAGAAAGAACTTTAACGAGTTTTAGATTCGGCAAATTGATTTTAAAATTTCTTTTTCCCTTAGGATAAAAAATCTTTCCTAAAAAAACTCCTAGAAGTAAAACGCCAAACCAAGGGAAAATAGGAAAATAATCGAACGAAAAGAAATTTTTGGGGATAAAGCCTAACCAAAGCAAGTAGCTAAATTCAAACCTTAAGTTCCAAATCCAAATTCCGACAAGGATTATAGAAATTCCGAGCAATAGATGAACTAGCTTGTTTTCAAAATATTTCAGGAACGGATAAATCAAGAATGAAGTTAACCCAAAAAAATGCAAAATACCAAAAACTATGAAACCTTTTTTGAGGAAGAGAAAGCTCAGCAAGGTTATCATGCTTGCCAAAATTATCAATTTAATTCCTCTTCTTAAGAACCTGTAAAAGCTTCTTCTCCTTGAATAGCTTAGGTGCAAGCAAATGCCAGAGATTAAAATGAAAAGGAAGGCTATTGGAATAGCAAAGAGGTAAATGTTTGGAGAAGGAAAGAAAATGTCAAAGGCAAAATGGTAAGCAACCATTAGTAAAACTGCAATTCCTCTCGCCAAATCGATTTCTAAATAACGCACAATGTATAATTAAACTTAAAAACTTAAAAGCCCCGGGAGGGATTTGAACCCCCAACCCCCTGCTAGCTCGCTTTCATTCCATCAAACTAGCAGGTACAAGGCAGGTGCTCTACCGTTGAGCTACCGGGGCTTTAAATAGCTTAACTAATTATTTTTATAAATCTTTAATTTAAAGTGATTTCATGCTAATTCCAGAAGACGTTAGGAAAATTTTAATTTCACAGCAATACAGAATAGTAGGTTCGCATAGCGCTGTTAAGATTTGTCACTGGACTAAAAAAAGTTTAACTGAGAATAAAGTGTGCTACAAGGAAAAATGGTATGGAATCAAATCGCATCGCTGCTTACAATTTTCACCAAATGTAATCTGGTGCGATCATCATTGCTTGTGGTGCTGGAGAATTCAATCTGGAGACAGGGCTAATTTAGTTTGGAAAGAATTCCCATTTGAACCAGAAAAAATAGACGAGCCAAAAGAAGTTTTAATCCAAGCAATAGAAGCAAGAAAAGAGTTGCTCTCCGGCTTTAAAGGAAACCCTAAGGTTGATAGGCAAAAGTGGGAAGAAGCGATCAAGCCAACCAGCATTGCTATAAGCTTGTCTGGTGAACCATGCTTGTACCCAAAGCTATCCGAATTAATAGAGGAATCGCATAAACTTGGCATGAAAACTTTTTTGGTAACCAATGGAACCCTACCAGAAGTTTTGGAAAAGCTTAGCTTGCCTTGGCAGCTATACATTACTTTGCCTGCTCCGGATGAAGAAACTTATTTGAAAGCTTGCAGGCCTTTGATAAAGGATGGTTGGAAGAGGATAAACAAAAGCCTTGAGCTTTTTCCGAGCTTGGATTGCAGAAAGGTTATCAGGTTAACTTTAGTTAAAGATCTTAACTTAAAAAATCCTGAAAAGTATGCTGAGTTGATTCTGAAAGCTGAACCAGATTTCATCGAAGCTAAAAGCTACATGCATGTTGGAGAAAGTCAAAAAAGATTGAAAAAAGAAAACATGCCTTCTATGGAAGATATAAGAATTTTTGCTAAAAGGTTGGCTGAATTAATCGGCTATGAATATAAGGATGAAGATTTGGCTAGTAGGGTAGCTCTTTTAACCAGAGAATAGGTTTAATCATGAGGAAAAAATTTTGTCCTAAGTGCGGTAAAGAAACTGAAAAATTTTACGATAATTTATGCAGCGAGTGCTTTCTTGAAAAAATTTCTTTCAAGGATTTAATTCCAGATAAAATTTCGATTAAAATATGCAAGTATTGCGGTAGAGTTTTGTGGAGAAATAAATACTTTAACAGAGCAAACGATGCCGTAGAAGAAATTCTGTCCAGGCTTTTTAAAAAGGATGAAATAAAAGAAGTCTTTTATGAAATTTTGGATGGAAAAGTTTCCGTGAAAATTTGGATAAGGATTGATGATCTGGAAAAACAAGAAGAAAAAGTTTCTAAATTGGCTATTAAAAACATAACTTGTAAATTTTGCTTCATGAAATCCACTGGCTATTACCAAGCAATCCTGCAAGTAAGAGCATCAAAAGACATTTCAAGCAAGATTTTAAAAGAGGTAGAGAAGCAAATTAATATCTTAAACAAAACTGATGAGCTTGCATTCATTTCAAAGGTAGAAGAACTTAAAAACGGTTTTAACATTTTTATAGGTTCAAAAAAGGCAGCTTTAGCTTTAGTAAAAATTTTAAGGAGAAAGTTTGACGGAAAGATTAAAATTTCAAGAAAACTAGGTAGTATTAAGAAGGGTAAAAAGCTTTGCAGATATACCATTTTGCTTTCGATGGGTGAATGAATGGGGAAGAAGAAGTTTCAACCAAGCCAGGAAGAGCTTGAGATAGCTAGGATTAGAGTTCCGAAAGAAGGAGAAGTTTTGGGAATAGTCGAGTTAATGCTAGGCGGAGATAAGATGAGGGTAAGATGCGATGATGGAAAGGTAAGGATATGCAGAATTCCTGGAAAGTTAAGAAAAAGAGTTTGGATTAGGGTTGGAGATTTGATCTTAGTTCAGCCATGGAAGGCTCAGAGCGATGAGAGGGGAGATGTTATATTCAAGTATACGCCAACCCAAGCAAACTGGCTTAAAAGAAAAGGTTATGTTAAATCTATTTCTTTTTAAAAACTAAATTTTAAAAAGTGGGAAGATGGTAAGCGGAAAAGCTTTGATAAAATACTTTTTGGCAGGAGGACTAGGAATAGGAGTACTAAACATTTTGTATAGGATACCTTATTTAGGATCTTTCATAGGATATTTAACTCTTCCTTATCCAGCATCCCTAATCTTCAATGTGCTTACAGGAATATCAACACTAATAATAGGTCTTATTTTAGACCTAGTTTGGAAAGACTAACTTTTTACTTTTTTATTTTAGGTGAAATTCTTGAGGGAAAAATTTTTGGAAGATTTTAAGATTGAGAGAAAATTCTTTGATAAGAGAACTTTGCTGGCTATCTTCAAGCTCATGAATAAGGGTTATGTCGATAGGGTTGAAAGCTTGGTTAAGGAAGGAAAAGAAAGCTGCGTGCTTTCTGCAAAGGATAAATCGAATAATTGGATTGCTTTGAAAGTTTATAGAACTGAGCATTGCGATTTTAAGAACATGTGGAAATATCTAATTGCTGACCCAAGGTTCTTTGGAATCAAAAAGGATAGGAGAAGCGTGGTTTATGCTTGGTGCAGGAGAGAATTCAAGAATTTAAAAATTGCTTTCAAAGCTAAAGTCGCTTGCCCAAAGCCAATAGCTTTCTTTGAAAATGTTCTGGTAATGAGTTTTGTTGGAGAAGATGGAAAGCCAGCCCCTCGTTTAGTGGATGTTATTCTGAGCAAAGAGGATGCAAGCTCAATCTACAAGCGAATAATCCAAGAAGTAAAAAAGCTTGTAAGCTTTAAATTGGTTCATACAGATTTGAGTGCGTTCAACATTTTACTCTTCAACAAACCTTATCTAATAGACTTCAGTCAGGCTGTAACTTTTGCCCATCCGCTTGCAAAAGATTTTTTAATTAGAGATTTGAAGAATATTAATTTATACTTCAAAAAGCTTGGAGTTAGGGTTAAGGATGAGGAAAAATTGTTTGAAGAGTTGGTTCCATGAAGGATTGGGTTAGAATTCCTGAAGAGCGAATGAAGATTTTGAAGAAGAATGAGGAATGGATAGAGGAATTGGAAAATTTGGCAGGGTGTAAGATAGAGCTAAACGAAGAAGTTTCCATAGAGAGCGAGGATCCTCTAAAAATTTTGAGGATAAAGGAGGTTATAAAGGCTTTTGGGAGAGGGTTTAGCTTTAGGGATGCTTTAAGCCTGCTCGACGAAGACTATTATCTGGAAATAATAAACGTTAAAGATTTTTCTGGCAAATCAAAGAATAGGATGAAAACTTTGAAGGCAAGGGTAATAGGAAGCGAGGGAAAGGCTAAAAAAATGATAGAAAGGTATACGAATGCAAAAATTGCAATTTATGGAAAAACGATTTCGATAATAGGAAGGTTCGATGAAGTTAGGATAGCGAGAGAAGCCATAGAAATGCTCTTAAAAGGAAGCTTGCATTCCACAGTCTATAGATTTTTGGAGAGGAGTAGGTTGTAATGACCATAACAGCTGAAGAGCTTAGCGAGAAAATTAAGGAAATTAGCATTGCAGAATTTTTTGAAAAGAATAGACATTTGCTTGGCTATGAAAGTCTAACTAAAGCTTTGATTACGGTTGTTAAGGAGGCAGTCGAGAATAGTTTAACCTGGAGCACACCAATCTTTCTCGAAGTAAACGGGAAGGTTGAAATAAGGAAAATAGGCGAGTTTATAGATGAGCAGTTTGAAAAATATAAGAAGTTTGTGATAAAAGAAAGGAATGGAAATCTCGAGAAGTTAAAGAAGTTTGACCCAACAAAAGTCTTGTGCTTTAATCCGAGAACCCAAAAGCTTGAGTTCAAAGCTGTGAGGACTCTCTTTAGACATAAACCAAATAGCAAAATATTCAGGATTACTTTGGAAGGTGGAAGGTATATAGAGCTTACTGACTATCATTCTATCTTCTCTCTTCGGGGTTCTGAAGTAAAGGCTGTTAAAACTTCTCAACTCAAATTGGGTGATTTGATTATCGTCCCAAGGAATCCTTGGAACCTGTGCCCCATAGAAAAAATAGATGTGTTGGAAGAACTCCTTCGCTTGCCAGAAGAAATAACCAGAAACATTCGAATTTATGGAGTTAGAAATATAATTAGAAAATTAAAAGCCGAGCTCAAAAAAGTTCTTGGAAAAGAAAAGTCTTATAGAATTCAGGACTTTAAAAAGTGCGATAGCATACCATTAAGTTTGGCAAGGAAGCTACCACCTAAACTAATAAAAGTTTTTAAAAAATGCAAGTTTGGACTTAAATTTTCGAAATATAAAATACCGTTGGAGATTCCGATAACCGAGGAGCTTCTAGCATTCTTGGGAATTTACGTAGCCGAAGGTTGTACTTTACACAATTTGGAAAAAGTTATTCTTTCCTTTGGAGCGGAAGAAAAAGAGCTTTTAAACTACTCGAAGAAGATTGTAAAAAGGGTTTGGGGAATTGATGCAGCCATTAAAAAACCTCACGAAACTGCAGTGAATTTAATCATGAATTCCAAGAATTTAGGCTTTTTACTAAAGTATGTTTTCAAGGTAGGTTGCAATGCTAAAGAAAAAAGAATACCAGGGTTTGTATTCAAGCTTAGCCCGAAACTTAAAGAAACTTTTATTCTAGCTTATCTAAGTGGGGATGGTCATCCATCGCTAAAAATATTTAGAGTACTTAAGAAAAGAGGAAATATCCATGAAATTCCTGCTGAAAAAATAACCTTAGCTACTGTAAGCAGAGGTTTGATAGTTGACTTGCAATATCTCTTTTCTTCCTTAGGTATTTCTTATAGCTACTCCTTTTCCGAGGCAGAGGAAAGAAAGATTAAGGATAAGATAGCAAGATTCTCACCTTCGCATACACTCTACATCTATACCAATCAGCTTAAATCTTCTATCTTTAAAGTCCCGATTCAGCTTAGAAAAGTTTTTGATAGCAAGCTTAGGTATTCGGTTGCTAGGTCGAATCAAAGGATGATATACGTGGATACGTTGCTCAGAGCCCTTAATGGTGGCCTAGTAGAAATAGATAAAGATTTTGAGAAATTCGTCAAGGGCGACTTAGGAGTTTTACCAATCAAGAAAATAGAGGAAATAGATTATGAAAGGGAATGGGTTTATGATGTGAGCGTTCCTGGAAATGAAAATTTTGTTGCAGGTTTTGGCCCAATCGTTTGTCATAATTCTTTAGATGCTTGCGAGGAAGCAGGAATTTTACCAGAAATTTATGTATCGCTTAAGGAAATTGCTCCCCAAAGGTTTAGAGTTATAGTTGAAGACAATGGTCCAGGAATAGTCGAGTCTAAGGTACCAGTTGCGTTTGCTAAATTCTTAGTCGGTTCTAAATTCTATAGGCTTAGACAAAGTCGAGGAATTCAAGGTATAGGCATCCATGGAGCTGTTTTGTACTCTCAGCTTACGACAGGCAAGCCAGTTAAAGTTATTTCGAGTACTGGCAAAAAAATCCATGAGTTTGAGCTTATGATAGATGTTACAAAAAACGAACCAAAGGTAATTTCTCACTCGGTTAAAGAAAATCCAAAGAAATGGCATGGGGTAAGGGTTGAACTGGAAATAGAAGGAAGGTACGTTAGAGGTTCTCAGTCTGTAATCCAATATCTAAAGCAAACAGCAATTGCAAATCCTTTTGCCCACATAATTTTTGATGGACCTGATGGGAGAATAGAATTCAAAAGGGCGATAGATAAGATTCCCAAGCAACCGATAGAAATTAAGCCCCATCCTTATGGGGTTGAATTGGGAATTCTGAGAAGGATGCTTTCAAATACCAAAGCAAAAACTTTGCTAAAATTTTTAACTAGCGAATTTTCAAGAATTGGAAAAAGGTCAGCAATTCAAATCTGTAAGCTTGCAAAGCTAGAATTAAGGAGAAATCCAAGAGAATTGAAGCATGATGAAATTTCTAGATTGCACAAAGCCATGCAAATGGTCAAGCTAATGTCTCCTCCAACCAATTGCTTATCTCCCCTAGGCGAAAAGCTAATAGAAGAGGGTTTAAAAAAGGAAATAAACGCAGAATACTTTGTTGCTGTAACCAGACCGCCTACAGTTTACAGAGGCTATCCATTTCAAGTAGAAGTAGGCTTAGCTTACGGAGGAGAATTGCCAGAAGCGTGTAATCTATTAAGGTTTGCAAACAAGGTTCCGCTTATTTATCATCAGGCAGGATGTGCAATAACCCAAGCTGTCAAAGAAGTTGATTGGAGAAGGTATGGAATATCCCAAGCAAGCGGCCAATTACCAAGCGCTCCCCTAACTATCTTAGTCCATTTTGTTTCTGTTTGGGTACCATTTACTTCAGAAGGAAAGCAAGCGATAGCAAACTATCCAGAAATAATTAAGGAAATCAAGCTTGCTTTGCAGGATGCAGGAAGAAAATTGGCTTCTTATCTAAGGCAGAAAAGGAAGGCAAGGGAGAGACAACTGAGAAGACAACTGTTCGAAAGGTATATACCGGTTGTTTCAGAAGCTTTGGCTAAGTTAACTAATAAAGACAAGAAAATTATTTTAAATAAGTTGGAAGGAATGATTAAAAAGAGGGTTGAGGTTAAAGGTGGAAAAGTTGAAAGAAGCGAAGAAAAAGCTTGAAGAGTTGGGCAAGAAGATTTTGAAGGATATAGAGAAAGGGGAAAACCCTAGCATAGAGATTCCTATAAGAGCTTTATCCAACGTCGTGTACGATGAGAAGACTGGGATGCTAACCTTGGGAAAGAAGAGTGCAAAAAGATACCTGTTCCATGTAGCTCATGCCAAAAAATTCATGCAAACTTTACTGGTTGCCTCTTTTTGCAAAGAATTGATAACTCAAAACTTGCATACAAGCTTAAGAGATTTGTTTTATGCATTGAAAAGGACTTTGCCCAACAGCAATGAGAATACCTTTGATGAACAAAGAGAAAGCGACCCGATAATAGTTGACTTGGAAGTTGCTCTAGATGTTTTAAGAGAACAATTGCATTTGAATGCAGATGTAAGAGGAAGGGTAGTAGGAGATGTGATTATTAGAGATAGAGGAGATAGGATAGACTGGTCTAAGCTTGGTTCGGGAGGATGGGCCATTCCAAGCAATGTCGAAGATATAGAGTTCAAGAAAGTTAATGCAAAATTTGTTTTGGTTATAGAGAAGAATGCTGCATTCGAAAGGTTGCATGAGGATAAGTTCTGGAAGAAGCATAAGTGCATACTTTTGACTACTCAAGGTCAAGCGGCAAGAGGAGCTAGAAGATTAATTCAAAGACTTGCAACAGAATTTAATTTACCAGTATATGTCTTTACAGACGCGGACAGCTATGGATGGTATATTTATTCGGTTATCAAGTATGGTTCCATGAGCTTAGCTCACGTTTCTGACAGATTAGGGACGCCTACAGCAAGGTTTATTGGATTAACCATAAGCGATGTGGATAAATTCAAGCTTCATAACTTTACCATTAAAGCAAAGGAAGTTGATATAAAAAGGGCAAAGGAAATGTTAAAATATCCTTGGTTTAAGCATCCAGCTTGGCAAAAGGAGCTTAAATTAATGATTAAGAGAAAGATTAAAGCAGAATTAGAAGCTTTGTCTGGAAGAGGGTTAAAATTCGTCACAGAAACTTACTTACCTGAAAAAATTAAAAATCAAGATTTCTTACCCTAATCAAAAAATTTAAGAGCTTAATTTTTCTATGCTAATTTAGGTTTGCATGGACGTTGCACTAATCCCAGCTTTCAACGAAGAAGAAACCATTTATGAAGTCGTGACTAGAGCCAAAAGGATAGGCTTAACACCAATCGTTATAGACGATTGTTCTAAGGATAGAACGAGCGAGCTTGCTAGAAAGGCTGGAGCGATTGTTTTGAAGCATGAGAGAAATAAGGGAAAGGGAGAAGCGATTAAGACGGGCTTCAACTTTTTGAAAAACTTGGATGGAGTAAAGCATGTTGTTCTGCTGGATGCAGACCTTCAGTATTTGCCAGAGGATTCGCTAAACCTTTTGCTTCCTTTAAGAGAGGATAGAGTTGATATAGTTTTTGGTTGCAGAGATTTTAGAAAAATTCCTTTGAGGCATAGGCTGGGCAACTGGGTTTGGAGAAATTCTTTCAACCTTTTTTTCAGAACGAATTTTAAGGATACAAATTGCGGACTGGTGGCTTTAACGAGAGAAGCTATAGAAAAGGTTAAGGATGGTTTGCAAGGAGGCTACATAGTTGAAAATTCCATTCTAGTTCAGGCTTTAAGAAATAACCTAAAAGTTAGACAAGCTCCTGTTAGAGTTTACTACAAGAAAAAAAGCAGCTTCTTGAGAGGAATAAGAGTCGTCCTAGGAGTTTTGATTTTTATTTTAAAGGAAGGGTTAAAATTTAGGCTGAAGAGAATTTAAACTTAGAAAAATAACTTTAATCATGAAGCTTGCCCTAGCTTCCATTTTCACCCTAGGCCTGCTCTTCGCATTCTTACTTGCCGTAATAGCTGGCATATTCTATTTTTTGGGAATTGTTGAAATTTGGTTCCTAATAACTTTCACAGGAGTTTTATTCTTCCTTCAATGGTTGCTTTCCCCTTATCTATCCGACCTGGTTTTTCAATGGCTCTACAAGCTTAAGTGGATAGGAATAGAGGGAATAGCCAAGAGAGACAAAGGTTTGGCAAGATTCATAGAAGAAACTTGTAAGAAGAATAGGATAAAAGTACCAAAGATAGGTTTTATAAACGACGATAATCCGCAAGCCTTTTGCTATGGTTCTGCAGCCTTTAACGCAAGACTAGTTTTTACAGAAGGGATTTTCACTTACCTGGATAAGGAAGAGAGAAAGGCAGTTTTTGCTCATGAGCTAGGCCATATAGTTCACAGAGATTTCATAATAATGAGCCTAGCAGCATTCTTACTTTCATTACTCTACCATTTTTCTCAAGTCTTGCTAAGAGCAAGAGGAAGGAAAAAGGGCGGAATAGTAATTCTTGGAATAATTTCTTATGTTTTTTACTGGATTGGAACTTATATCTTGCTTTTCCTTAGCAGGATAAGAGAATATTTTGCAGACGAATTCTCAGCAAAGGCTACGAGCCCTGATAGCTTGGCTAGAGCTTTGATTAAAGTAGCCTATGGAATAATAGCTAAGCCAGAAGCAAAAAGTCAGCTCGAGCTGATGAAAGGAACGAGAACTTTAGGAATAATGGATTTTTCAGCTGCTAAAGGAATAGGGCTGGCTTACATAACTTCCTTAAAACTCAAAAGCTGGAAGCCTTTGCAAAAGATCTTCCTTTTTGATTTAAAAAACCCGTGGGCTTTCGTATACGAGCTCAATTCTTCCCATCCTTTAACCGCAAAACGAATAAGAAGACTTTCTAAGCTAGGAAAAGTTTCAGCTTTCGATTTCGAAGCTATAGAAAAATATCCTGTGGACCTTAAAAAGCTGTATGCGAACTTTTTCAGGGATATTTTCTTCCTATTCTTACCTTTACTTTTCTTCCTCGGATTTTCTATTTCTGCAATCTTACTCTTTCTCAAGCTTGTAGTTTTGCCCATACCCTTAAGCTTTATAGTTTGTTTGTTCTTCGTTGGTCTAGGCTTGTCCGTAATGGCTAAAACCCTCTACAGGTATCCTGAGAAATCTTTGAAAGAAACAACCATATTTGAGTTAATGGAAGATGTTTATGCTTCCCCGATAAGAGGAAAGTGGGTTAAGCTAAAGGGAAAAATAATAGGGAGAGGGATACCAGGATTAATTCTTTCGGAAGACATGATGTTCCAGGATAGAACAGGGTTAGTATATCTAAACTACGAGGGTTTAATACCATTCTTTGGTAATCTAGTCTTTGCTCTATTCAAATTGGATAAATTGGTAGGAAAAGAAGCTGAAATAGAAGGCTGGTTCTTGAGGGGATTAAGTCATAGGATTGAATTGAAAGAAGTAAGATGCGAAGGTAAAAGGATTAAAAGCTGGGTAAAGTTGTGGGGAATGCTTGCTGGATTAATGCTTATCTTAATCGGTTTTGTTTTGTTAATAATCTTTGGCATCTCCTTTTAGAAAAAGATAAATTTAAAAACTCGAAATTATTTAGAGAGCTTTTGTAGGGGCGGTAGCTCAGCCCGGGAGAGCAACCGGCTGAAGACCGGTGTGAGTGGTCTGAAAAACCACCACCAATCGTGGGTTCAAATCCCACCCGCCCCATCCCAAGAATTTTTAATTTCTTTCCAAACTATTAATTATGGTAACCCTAAGGATAATG
>CAZICS010000006.1:0-44029 GCA_964537835.1 uncultured archaeon
AATGTAGGTTTTGCCAATTACTTAAAGAAAATAACTGGTCGATAATTTTTAAAAATGATAAAGTTTTTAGCGTTGTTAATATTCATCCTTATAACGAGGGTCACATACTTTTATTGCCTGTGAGGCATGTGATTGATCCAAGGGAATTGACTCAGGAAGAAAGCATTGAATTTTATAGGGTGATGAATTTACTTTTAGATATTTTACAAAAAGTTTATAACACTAACTCATTCAATATCGGTTTTAATCTTGGGAATGCTTCGGGTGCAACCTATCAGCATTTACATTTGCACATAATACCGAGATGGTTAGGGGATACCGGCTTTGTAGAAGCTACGAGCATGACGAAAGTTTTGAAAGAGAGTCCTAAAGAAACGAGGGATAAGTTGGTTGAGGCGATCAAAGAGTTCCTTGGTGAAAAATCATGAAAGTTTTAGTTACAGGAGGAGCAGGCTACATAGGATCAACTTTGGTTAGGATGCTTTTAGAAAGAGGTTATAAGGTTAGAGTTTTAGACAGATTTTTCTTCGGTAAGGATTCGCTGGAAAAAATCGAGGACCAAATAGAAATCGTAAAGGATGATGTTAGGTGGTTTGATCCATCTCTATTGAATGGCGTGGATGTTGTGATAGATATGGCGGCTTTATCTAATGATCCTTCTGGCGAGCTAGATCCAGAAAAAACTTTAGAAATAAATTATAGGGGGAGAGTAAGGGTTGCAAAGCTGGCTAAAAAGCATGGAGTAAAAAAGTATATTTTAGCATCTTCCTGTAGCGTCTACGGTTTTCAAGATGGTATTTTAAACGAGAATTCAAAAGTAAACCCTTTGACAACCTATGCAAAAGCAAACATTCTATGGGAAAAAGATACTTTACCCTTAGCTGATAAAAACTTTTGTGTCACAGTCCTAAGACAAGCAACAGTTTATGGTTTATCCTATAGAATGAGGTTTGACTTGGCTATAAACGGAATGGTGCTAGGTTTCTTCAAAAATGGAAGAATACCCATTATGCGAGACGGAACTCAATGGAGACCTTTTGTTCATGTAAAGGATACGAGTAAAGCTTTTATTAAGGTTATTGAGGCTGAAGATGAGCTAGTCAATAAACAAATTTTTAATGTTGGTTCGAACGATCAAAACTTCCAGATATTTCCTCTGGCTAAGTTAATAGCCGAATCCATCGGCTTAGAGTTTAGGTATGATTGGTATGGTTCGCCGGATAAAAGAAGCTATAGGGTTAGCTTCGATAAGATTGAAAGAGTTTTAAAGTTTAAGCCAGATTTTACTCCAAGAGAAGGTGCAAGAGAGATTTTTGAAGCTTTGAAAGATGGAAGGCTAGACCCAAATGATTTGAGGACTATAACTGTTAAATGGTATAAGCATTTGATAGAAACGAGCAAATTTTTGAAAGAAGTTGAAATAGAGGGAAAAATTTTATGATCTTTTAAAGTCCTTGACTCCTAGAACTGTACAAGCATATCTAACTAGTAATTTATTTAAAAGAGAGGAAAGAGACTTGAATTTTCTACTTTCTACTGGTGTAAAGATAAACGGAATTTGTAAATTGAGAAACATTAAACTACCCCCAACATAAACTTTATAACCCAATTTTCTTAGTTGCCTATAATTAAGAACACATCTATGCATTTGAAATGGGTTTCCATCATAAGTATCTTGTTCAAAGAAAATATTTGGGGTTGAGATTATAACTCTTTTTTCTGCTATTCTTTCCATTTCTTTTATAAGTTTTAAGGCATCATTTTTTTCTAAATGTTCTACCACCTCTATTGCTACCACAACTTCAAATTCATTATTTTTGAAGGGTAATGGTAATTTTCTCAAATCCCATTTTAGGACTGTATCATATAGATTATATTTTTTACAGAACCTAAGATATGGTTCAAAAATATCTACTCCAACAAGCTTTTTAACATCTCTATAGATTCTGCATAAGGCGCCAATAATACCACGACCACATCCTAAGTCTAATAACGAGACAGTTTCTTCTGGAATTAATTTGAGAATTTTAAAAAGTCCTGGGTGTGTCCAAGTGACATCTCTCATAATAATAACTTCCGTTTTGATTTTTTAATATGAGGTTAATATTATCTCTTATTCCTTATGTGGTTTTTTCGGTAGGTAAATTACAAAAATTTATGAATATAAATCTATAATTATTGATGATGCCAGAAAAAGGGCACTTTTATCCTCTCCATGTAATGTGTTTCATTAAAAAATATTTAAAAGGCAAATGTTTAGACCTTGGTTGCGGGGATTTTAGAAATACTTTTTGGGTGAAAAAAGTCGTTGGAATAGACATAAAAAAACCATCTCCTACGCTTCCAATCCCTTTTGTCAGGTATGATTTAAATAAATTGCCCCTCCCTTTTAAAGATAACCAATTTGATACCATTCTTGCATCACATGTTTTAGAGCATTTGGAGTCGCCATATCTTGTATTAAAGGAATGTAAGAGAATTCTTAGAAGTAATGGCATTTTAATTATAGGTATGCCAAATATTCATTCCATCTTTACTAAACTATTTCAAACAGCAGATAAAAAACCGTATCATATTAACTTACTTTGCGAAGAAACAGTTGAAAATATGGTAATAGCACTAGGATTTAAGGTTATTAAGAAATATTACAATTGGTTTAAGATAAACAATAAATTGTTTGGTTATTTTTTCCAATTTCTACCTAAATCCCTTAAACCCGATTTTTGGTTAGTTTGTAGAAAAGAAAAAGGGTAAATTAAAATATTTTTTAAAGTCCAAGTCTATGGTCTACCCTTTCCTAGGCCTACGTATCTTATACTTTTTGTCAATTTATTAGGATTAATAAAGTTTCTCGTATCAACAACAACTGAAGAAGGTGAAAACTTATTGATTTTTTCTTCGAGTTCTTTGAAGTAGTTATGGTCAACTAGTAAAAGAATACACTTTTTTCCTTTAATGGCTTCTTTTAATTTTTTGCATTTTTTTCCACCAAAAGTTTCATTAACTAAAGGATCGAAAACAAAAACATTATAACCTGATTTTTTTAAACCTCTAATGATTTTTTCTGCAGGACTTCTCCTTATATCTGGGACATTTTTCTTATAAGTTACACCTAAGACTGCAATCGATGAACCTTTTTTTACATTTTTCTTAACGAGTTCGATAATATGTTCTGGCATTTTCTCACTTACTTTTAGGGCCTCTTCTACTATTTTTAATTTACATCCACTTTTCCTTGCCTTGAAGAGTAAATAATATGGATCTTTCGGTATACAATGCCCACCTATACCTGGACCAGGATAATGAGGCATGAATCCGAATGGTTTTGTAGAAGCAGCTTTGATGACCTCCCATGTGTCAATTCCAATTTTTTCAAAAAATAGAGATAGTTCGTAAATTAGGGATATGTTAACATTTCTAAAAACATTTTCGACCATTTTAACAGCTTCAGCAGTTTTTATGTTTGAAACAGGTACAACTTTTTTTATCACAGTAGAATATAATTTTTTAACTAACTCTTTACTTTCCTTATTTATTCCACTAACAATCTTTGGAATATTCTCAATTTTCCATTTCTTATTTCCAGGATCTATTCTTTCTGGTGAATAGCCTAGAAAAAAATCTTTGCCAGCTTGAAGGCCCGAGGACTCTAGTATAGGTTTCACTACTTCTTCTACAGCCCCAGGATATAGAGTGCTTTCTATTATAACAATATTACCCCTTTTAAGGTATCTTGAAACTAGAGAAGAGGCATCTTTTATATATGTTAAATCAGGTCTGTATTTTTTCAATGGTGTTTGAACACATATTATAAAAATGTCTGAACCATCTAGTATTTTTTCATCAAAAGTTGGAATAAAATTTTTATAAGTTGACTTCCAGTTGCTCCAATCAACTTTTCCACTATTTATTTTTTTAATTTTATCTTTATCTCTATCGAATCCTATGACCTTAAAGCCTTTTTGAGAAAAAAGGCATGCTAAGGGAAAACCTACATAACCAAGACCAATCACACTAATAATTATTTTTCTATTTGCTATTTTTCGTTTTGTATCCCAATACATTTTTTTAAAATTGGATAAATTTTCTTTCTTCATATTCTCAACGACTTTATTTTTTTTAAATTTCTCGCTAGATAATGTATTTCATTAAGTTTTAATTTTGTTGGGTAAAAAATAAGTGTTTAGCATCGTTATATCTCCAATACTTTCTTAATTATAAATTTTGCAATTCTAAGTTTAATTTTTTCCATAACAAATTACATGCTTAATAACATCAAGCATCTTCTTTGTATTTTTCCTTAAATCAAATCTTTTTTGTACTGTTTTAATCCCGTTTTTAATGATTTTTCTTTTAATTTCATTATCTTTTAATACTTCTATGATGGTATTAGAAAATTTCTCTATATCAGGAAATTCTATTAAAAATCCATTATACCCATTTCTAATTATTTCTTCTACACAACCAGTGTTAAAAACAACTACAGGAACTTTGCTTGCCATTGCTTCTATTATAGCTACTCCAAATACCTCATAGGAAGAAGTTAAACAAAAAATGTCTCCTAATTTGTAAAAATACTTTATTCGATCTCTAGCAACAGGGCCTACTAATATCACATCATTCTCCAATTTCAACTCTTTAATTTTTCTTATTAATTTCTTTTTTTCTTTTGGTTCAGACGGACCAACAATAAGAAGTTTGGAGTTTTTAATTTTTTTCTTAACTCTAGCAAAGATTTCAATTAACAAATCGGTCCTCTTAATTTTAAATATCCTTCCAATAAAAAGAATTACTCTATCATTTTTTTCTATTCCAAGTTTTTTTCTCAATTGAGATACTTTCTTTATTTCTTCTTTTTTAATCAAAAAGTTCTCTGGGCGTATGCTATTTGGAATCACTTTTATTTTACTTCTTGGTATTTTGTAATATAAGTTTAGTGTTTTTCTTCCTTTTTCGGTCAGTGAGAATATGATAGAAGAGTTTTTTACAACAAGCTTTCCCATCCAATTCAGGATGAAATACTTTGACGGAAGTTTATGAGGCCTTCTTTGAATTATTCCGAAAGGAATTTTTCTAAGTTTCGAAAAGATTAATCCTATGAAAGTAATTAGTTGATAATATTCGTTTGAAATTAAAATATCAACTGGATGTTTTTTAAGCAAATTAAATAGATTAAAGGGAAACACCATTCCTCTCAATCTTCCGATTGCTTTATACCTAACGATTAGAAAATTTTTATTAACTTTAATTACATCTTTTTTTATTTTTTCAAAATACTGATAATGATGGAGGTTGGACGTAAAGGCAACTACTTTTTCAAAATTCGATATTTCTTTTAATAATTCAAAATAGTAATTCCCATATTTAAGAGAGAGAAAAGTACTTATAAAACCAATTTTTACTTTATTACTCTTCATATACTTTTTTATTTTTTTAAAGAATGAAAAGCTTTTGGTGTAAAAGTTTTCTTTTTAAATCTTCTTTTTGAGATACATAGCGATTTTTTACCGAACGAAGAATAGAATCAAGCTTAGCCTTTTAAGAATAATAATTATCCAAGAAAAATTTTAGAATTTTTAAATATACTTAAAAGAGTTTATCTGACTATTTACCATTATAATAATTATGAAGTGTCCCTTAGTTTCCATAATAATCCTTAACTGGAACGGAAAAAAATTACTTAAAGATTGCTTATCCTCTTTATTCAAACTTACATCCTATCCGAACTATAAAGTAATAGTTGTAGACAATGGCTCTACCGATGGCAGCGTAGAATACGTAAAAAAGCATTTCCCTAAAGCCGATATTCTACCTCTAGACAAAAACTATGGCTTTTCTAAAGGAAACAATGAAGGAATAAAATATGCTCTAAAGAAATACAACCCAAAATATATCTTACTACTAAACAATGATACAGAAATAATTCAGAAAGATTGGCTAACTAAAATGGTAGAAGTGGCAGAATCTGACAAAAAAATAGGAATAGTCGGATGCAGTTTATTATTTCCTGATAGAACTCTCCAACATGCTGGGATGAGAAGATTTTCTGAATTAATTCTTCCCTCCTATATACATCGTTTGTCATTCCAAAAAGTCCAGAATAATTTCAGAATAATATTAGTTGCATTAGGTGCCTGTTTTATGATAAAAAAAAGTGTCATAGATAAAATTGGAAAGTTAGACGAAATATACACTCCGGCCTCTTATGAAGATTTAGACTATTTTGTAAGAGCTAGAAAAGCTGGTTTTTTAGCAGTTTGTGCTCATAATGTAAAAATTATACATAAAGTATCTCTTTCATGGAAAAAAATATTCGATTTGGATAGGTATAAACTAATAACAAGGAATTATTTTATTTTTCTTCTCAAACATTTTAGAAGATACTTATTCCTAGGGTTCTTACTAAGAATTATTATTTCTTTTTTGGACAAAGCTGATGATCTGGAACCAATTTCATTATTTAACCTTCGATTAAGAAAACTAGCACCTAAAAGAATTTTGATAACATTTTGGGCTTTGGTTGATGCGTTAAAACTTGTAAAATCTAAAAGAAATTATTTGATGTAAAACTTTCATAAAATTAATTATCTAGTTAAGTTTTGAAAAAATGGAAGGTTCTATGAAAAATGATGTAACAATCTTGATTACAGCCTATAAAGAAGAAAAAAATATCAAGAAATGCTTAGATTCTATTTTGGCCCAAAAATTACCAAAAAAACAAGAAATTCTAGTCTTAACCCCGGATGAGCCTACGGCTATGGTTGCTAGAACCTATGGAAAGAAGTATAAAAATCTAAAAGTAGTAAAAGATCCTGGGAAAGGTAAACCCAAGGCATTAAATCTTGCTTTTAAAAAAGTTAAAAATAAAATTTTAGTTTTGACTGATGGCGACGTAGTTCTTGGCAAAAGTTCCATTCCTTACCTCATAAGACATTTCAAAACTCCAAATGTGGCTGCAGTTTCAGGGAGAGTAGTCTTTATTATTTCAAAAAATTCTCTGTTTTACGAATGGGCCAAGTTAAGTGAAAAGACTTTCGACAAAATAAGAAAATTACAAGATAAGAAGAAAGAATTTTGGCACCTTACTGGCTATTTGTATGCGATGAGGAGTGGGATTATTAAGCAAATACCTGTAAATGTCATAGCGGACGATGCTTATATCGGCTACTTTCTTAAATTGAAGAATTATTTAATCAAGTATGAGCCTAAAGCAAAAGTTTATGTTAAATTTCCATCATCGATTAAAGATTTTATAAAGCAAAAATCGAGGACTAGAGCAGGCTTTTTGCAATTGAGAAGATGGTTCGCCTTTAAAGAAAGAAGAATTCTGGATGAAATTTCATTTGGAATAAGGGATCTGTATAAAATTTATGGAATTAAAAAATTGTATAAAATGATTATCGTTGGATTGATTTATTTAATAGCTTGGCTAAGAGCCTATTGGATATTTTTAACCAAAAAACCATTTGAAAAAATTTGGGAAAGGGTAGAGACAACAAAATAAATTCTTGAAATCTATTTAATGAATATGAGCTTAAGAAAAAAACTCATATCGAATACAATTTATCTCTTCCTAGACTGGTTCGTTTTAACTCTAATGGGATTTTTCTATTGGCTAGTTGCAGGGAAAACTCTACTGCCAAAGGAATATGGAATAGTTTCCACCTCAGTAAATCTGGCTCTAGTTTTAGCTGGCATTAGTTCACTCGGTTTAAATATAGCAATTCAAAAGCTTGTTCCTGAGTTTGTAGCCAAAGGAGAGAGAAGAAAGATAAACTCTCTGATAAAATTCTCCATTAAGATAATACTTCTTTCAAGCATATCTTTTTCTTTAATATTATTTTCTTTCTCTTCCTATATTTCCTCGTTTTTAAACCTCCCCCGAGAAGCAATAATTTTCGCTTCTATAGCAATTCTCATAATACCTTTTTATAGCCAGTTTGGCTCTATAATCTACGGCTTCCAAAACATGAAAAAATTTTTAACAACAGATACTTTTGGGCAATTGGTAAAAACTTCCCTGGCAGCTCTTCTAATATTTCTAGGTTTTAGCTATTTAGGTCCCTTAATAGGCTTCCTAGCAGGATTTTTAGTAACAGCTCTTTTAAGATTTTTCTCCATTCCTTTCGAAAGAAAATATGGAAAAATAAATGAAAGAAAAATTTTGTTCGATTACGCTTTCCCTGCTTTCATTTCAACTTTAGCGTGGATAATTTTCATGAATGGACAATATGTTTTGCTTACAGCTTTAACCAATCCAAGAGAAACAGGTATTTTTACTGTAGCCATGGTCTTAACTTCCTTGATAGCAGTCATTCCCAACACCTTAACCTCAGGTCTTTTTCCCATAATTTCTCAACTTTCGATAGACCACTCAACCAAGAAAAAGCAAAGCTATTTGATCCGGTTAGTTTTTAGATACGCCTTTCTAATTACTCTACCAGTAGCCCTTTTTCTAATAATCTTTTCAAAACCAGTAATCCTCATATTTTCAAGCGAAAAGTATTTAGAAGCATCTGCCCTATTCCCCATTCTAGCTTTTGCTTCCATAATTTATGGCTGTGGTAATATTTTTCTAAGAAATCTCTATGCCATAGGAAAGACCAAGCTGAATAGGAATATAGTGATAGTTACAACCATTTCTTTCCTAATTTTTGCATTTCCTCTAATTTCTCTCTTCAAAGCTTTTGGTTCTGCTCTTTCTTATTTGCTTGCAGTTTTAATCCTATTTTCCTTAAGCTTCTCTTTCATCAGGAAATTTTTGAGAATTAGCTTGCCTTTAAAAGATATGGGTAAAGTTCTGCTAGCAAGCTCGATAGCATTTTCCTTTCTCTACTCTACAACTTACTTTACCTCAGGTCTTTTAATAGGCTTATTTCTCTCAGTTATTGCTGCAATAATTTATCTCTGGATTCTTCTTTCACTAAATTTCTATAAAAAAGAAGACCTGAGAATCCTAGAGTTCTTCGCTTCCAAATCGCCCTTTTTCAAAAAACAACTTTCACTTCTTTTAAAATTTCTTTCTAAAAGAGTTAAATGAAGAAAATTAAGCAGCAAACTAAAGCTTCTATTAAGATGAGCGAACGAGTAACATCTATTTCTCTCATTTGCTTTAAATTCATGAGAACATGAGTTAAAGAATAAATCTTCTTTCCATAGGGTGCATCAAGTTTGCCATCTTCTCTCAGCTTTCCTAAGCAAGAAGCTTTAAATTTTGCCCTAGCTTTCAAGAAAAATTCTATTATGAATGGAATTAGGGCAATTATTCCAGCTCTCTCCATATTTCCAACTATTACCCCACATGCAACCAGAGAACCTAGCAAATAGGTTAAACTATCCCCTGGCAAAATCCTAGCAGGATACCAATTGTATCTTATAAAGCCAAGCAAAGAAGCAAAAGTTACGAAAAAAATTATAGATGCAATGCTTCCATGAAGTAAAGCGTATAGGCCCAAGGTTAAGGTATAAATTAAAGCCATGCCCGCTTCGCTACCGTTAAAGCCGCCGAGCAAGTTGATTGCATTGCTTGCTCCTACCACACCGATAGGAATTAGAATTAAAGGATAGATTAAACCAAAATCTACTGCGCCAATAAAAGGTATCGCCATGGTAGTAACTCCAGCTTTTATAACCATCAAAGGTATTGCCGCAGGCAAAGTAATTAAAGGCTTAAGCCACTGAGGTAAACCAACCCTTATATCCATCCCATTCTTAGTTCTTACTCTTCTTTTCTTCACTCCTAGATCATCCAAAAATCCTACGAACGTTACTATCAGAACAGAGGAAATTACAGCAAGCAAATAAATTATTTCATTACTTAAACCGAAAAGGAAAGTTTCAATTCCTATGTAGGTTAATAAGCCAGCTAGAATTCCTATAGCAACGCAAAGCCCTCCTGAAGTAGGAAGCTTCGGTTTGTTTTTCTTATGCAAATCTAGGCCGACGACTCCAGCCAGATACAAAAATTTCATAAGCTGAGGAGTGATAAAAAAAGTTACAAAGAGAGCTGCTAGCATCGAAACTAATAGAGTAAGCATAAAATTTTTATCGACAGTAAATTTTATATACTCTTCTAGTAAACGATTTCATAGATTATATTACCATCACAATACCCTCTTGTAAAGCATTCTTGTAAGCTTGGACCATTCTCGTATATCTTCTTAAAATGTTCGGGATGGGCTTCCAAAAATTGAACAAATTCAGCATCATACCTTTCTCCTAAGTGTCTATTTCTTAAGTCTATGCTAAACTTTTGGATAAACAAATGAGTTATTCCAACTTTTTTTGCAACCTCTAAAGTATAATTTACATCCCTGCTTAGAGCTATATCGGCCAAATTCCCGATAGAATTCCTTTGGCAATTATAAATAGCTCTATGATTCCATACAGTCATCAAAGTTGCATTCTCTGGCACTTTTTCAGGATGTTCTTTCACCCATTCACAAGCTTCAAAAAATGTTGGAGAGAATTGTTTAACCAAAGCCATTGCGCCAAGCTTGCTTTTTTGATTGGAAAAGCTGAGTAAAATTATTGGTATGAAAATAAGGAGACCTAGATATTTGTAACAAGAATTCAAAAACTTATAAATTTCATCGAAAAATAAGGCTGAAACCAAGGCTATGGAAGGGACCCAAGCAAGAGTATATCTAGCTGTATCTTCTGCCCTTCCTGTCGAGATATAGAATATGGCTAAAAACAGAAGGAAGAACAAAGCGAAATACGGGAATAATTCTCTTTTCCCTTTATAGAGAATTATAAAACCAAACACAAAGCTTAGAATAACAAAAATTAGACTCCCATACGTAAAATCTAAGTAGCTAACTATACCAAGCCTATAGACACTTTGTTCCGTTCCTGTTTGTTCAGTTCTTCCAGAAAAATGGTATTTTTCTTCCAGTTTATTTATACTGCATTTCTCGAAAGAGAACGGTTTAAAAAAAGGAATTGAGTAACAAGTTGGGTTGTTGTAGTAATAGAGATTCCTTAAATACAAACCACTTGGAATTATAAGCAGGATTAGAATAAGTGGAAAATATAGCTTCAGGGTTTCAAAAAGTTTTCTCTTTTTAAATATTTCGTACAAGAACACAAGAAGGAAATAAAGATAATATGCATATCCGGGTGCTTTAGTTAAGGTAGCTAAAGAAGCAAAAATTCCTGAAAGAAAAAGATACTTCCTTGATTTTTCTTTGATGTAAAGTAAAAACGTGAAGAAAAACAAAGTACTGAAAAAAGTGAAAAGTATGTCTGTGTAAAAAAGAACTGAGTAGGTGACAAAAGAGGGGATAGTTACTGCTATTATCGAAGAAATTATCCCGACCCTAGAATTAAAAAGTTTTTTAACTAAAAGATATGTACATATTCCAACTAAAAAAGCTATAAAAGGTGTAAAAATTTTTATTATTATTTCATGAAACCCGAAGATTAAGAATAAACTCGCTTCTAATAAATTCCAAAGAGGTGGTCTTGCATATCCAGAAGCTTTTGTTGAGGTTCCTTCAATTCCATTTAAATAAACGGGATATTCTCTTTTTTTCGCTATCCACTGGGCCAGTCTTGAGTGAAACCCTTCATCACCAAAAACTATCGGAGAATTAAGTGCTACACTTAAATTAAGATAGAAAACTAGAAAAAGAATCCCTAGAAAAACAAGGAAAATTATATATTCTACCTTAATCTCGATTTCCTTTTGCATAAATATTAATTTTCCTTTTAAAAATTAAAAGAAAATAAGCGGGTAATATGCGAATAAATTTTGTAGTATGGACTACCAAATTAACTGGTGGAAATAGGGTAATTTTTGAGCTAGCCAACAGGTTATGGGAGAGGGGTCATGAAGTTGTTATAACAACTTTTGGGCCAAAACCAACATGGTTTAACCTTAAGCCCAGATTGATCCTTCTTCGTAATCCATTTAAATACCCCTCTCTCTTGAACTTTCTCTACGGATTTTTTTCTCTTTCAAAGAACCTAATAAATTGCGATGCGACTATTGCAACCTGGTGGCCGACAGCATTCCCTGTTGCTTTTTTTGGAAAAGGAAGAAAAATATATTTTGTTCAACATTATGAGCCTTGGTTTTTTTCTGATGAAAACCCAATAATTCGCCTTCTAATGTTACCTTTGAGAAAACTAGTTGATTTAACTTATGATCTTTTTGACGAAAAAAATATTGTAGTAATTTCGAAGTGGCTAAAGCTTAAGTTTATGAAAGAAAAAAAGAAGAAAGTAGTTCATATACCCCCAGGTATTAATAAGAGAATTTTTTTCCCAAGGAAAAAAGTAAAAAAGAAAGAAAAGATAGTTTTGCACATAGGGAGAAAAGTTAAATGGAAAGGGACTTCTGACTTGATAAAAGCTATGGAGATTGTGTCTAAAGAAATTAAAAACATAAAGTTAATAATAGTGAGTAATGAAATCGAGAATATTTCTCATGAAATTTACTGCGAAATCCTTAGGGCAGATGATAATAAACTAGCCATCTTATACTCAAACGCTGATGTATTTGTCCATCCATCCTGGTATGAAGGTTATACCCTTCCACCTTTAGAAGCTATGGCTTGCGGATGTCCTGTGGTTACGACAAATACTCAGGGTATAGCGACTGAATACGCAAAGCATAAATACAACTGTTTATTAGTACCTCCTAAAAATCCAAAAAAACTTGCTGAGGCAATTTTATTACTCTTAAAGGATAAAAACCTTCGTAAAAAAATAATAAGGAATGGGTTTAAAACTGCTGAGAAATTAGAGTGGAATAAAATTGTTGATAAGTTTGAAAGATTTTTAATGAAATCTCTATAATTTTTAGGTTTAACTACACAAAATCAGATTATGAAAATACTGATTACCGGTGGGGCAGGATTCATCGGTTCTCATTTAGTTGACAGACTAATTCAAGGAAAGAACGAAATTATCGTACTTGATAACTTGAGCACTGGAAGGAAAGAGAACATTTATCGTCATTTTAGTAGCCCTAAGTTTAAATTTTACCAGGTTGATTTGTTCAAGGATAAAATTGACGATTTCTTTAAGAATGTGGAAGAGGTATGGCATTTGGCGGCAAATCCCGATGTTAGGGCTGCATTAAATAATACTAGAATTGATATAGATCATAATATTTTATCAACTTATAATGTCTTAGAAAGTATGAGAATAAATGGTGTAAAGAAAATTTTATTCACATCTTCCTCAACAGTTTATGGAGAAGCTAAAATGATACCAACACCGGAAGATGCTCCACTAAGGCCAATCTCTTTGTACGGTGCTTCTAAATTAGCTTGCGAAGCACTAATTTCTGCTTATTCCCACACATTTGGTATAAACGCTGTAATTTTTAGATTGGCTAATATTATTGGTCCTAGAGCAACCCATGGAGTAATTTATGATTTTGTAAAGAAATTAAAGAAAAACCCAAGAGAACTTGAAATCCTAGGGGATGGCACCCAAAGAAAATCTTATCTTTATATTGACGATTGTATAGAAGCTATGATAGTAGGAAAAGAAAAAGCAAAAAATCAAGTAGAAATATTTAACATAGGATCGAACGAGTGGATCTCAGTTAAGGAAATAGCCAATAAAGTGTGCGAAAGGATGGGTCTAAGGCCTAAGTTTAAATTTACTGGGGGGAGGAGAGGGTGGAAGGGGGATGTACCAGTGATGCTATTAGATATAAGGAAAATTAGGAGCCTTGGATGGACTCCTAAATATTCCATTGAAAGAGGCTTAGATTTAACGCTAGATTACCTATTAAAATCGCTTAATTTTTAAGTTATTTGTTAATGTAAAAAGTTGAGAAAACCCGATATGCATGAATGAAAAGAAGATTAATATAGGAATTCTTGGAGGAGGTTTAGCAGGCTTATCTTTAGGTTATTTTATTTCTCAGAAGAACATTGATTTTCTTATTTTAGAAAAGAGTGAAAAGATAGGTGGATTATTGAAATCAGTTAATATTGATGGATTTATTTTCGATGTCGGAGGTTCTCATGTAATATTTTCTAAAGACAAAGAAATTTTAAAGTTTTTAATATCTTTACTAAGGAATAATGTAGTTAGAAATTATAGAAATGCGAGAATTTTTTATAAAGGAAATTACATTAAATATCCCTTTGAAAATGGATTAGGAGATCTGCCCTCTCAGGAAAATTTTGAATGCCTTTACTCTTTTATCAAAGCCTTTATCAGAAGAGAGAAAGGTGAATTTAAAAAACCAGGAAATATGAAAGAATGGTTTTATTATATGTTTGGAAATGCAATTAGTGAAAAATACCTTCTGCCGTATAATGAAAAAATTTGGAAATTCCCACTTGATAAAATTAGTACATTCTGGGTAGAGCGCATACCACAACCACCCATAGAGGATGTAATTAAATCCTCCTTAGGATTTCAAACGGAAGGGTATAAACATCAACTTCATTTCTACTACCCCAAAACTGGCGGTATCCAAGCTCTTGCAGAATCTTTTGAAAAATTTTTAGACGATAAAGTTATTTTGAATTTTGAGATTAAGAAAATCAAAAAAGAAGATGAGAAGTGGGTTGTTTCAAACGGAAGAAAAGAATTTGAGTTTGACAAGCTAATTTCTACAATTCCTTTACAAGAATTAACCAAAGCCTTAGAAAGTGTCCCAAAAGAAGTGAAGGGGGCCGTTAATAACTTAAAATTCAATTCCTTAATTACAGTTGGCATTGGAATTGAAAAACCAATGCTCAACAACTTTTCTTGGGTATATTTGCCAGACAAAAATATTTTACCTCATAGGATTAGTTTTCCATCTAATTATTCGCCTCTTGTCGCACCTACTAATAATTTTTCTATTTTGGCAGAAATCACCTACAGAGAAGGAGATAGAATTAGTAACATGAGTGAAAAAGAGATAGTTGAAAGAACGCTTGAAGACTTAAACAAAATTAAAATAATTAATAAGAAAGATGTAGTTTTAACAACTTTTCATCGATTTAAGTACGCGTATGTGATTTATGATTTGGAATATTTTAAAAATACTGAAACTATTTTTAATTATCTATGCTCACTTGGAATTGAAAGTGTTGGAAGATTTGGTCGTTGGGAGTATATGAATATGGATGCAACTATTAAGATGTCAAAAGAATTTGTTAAGAATAAAGTTAAAAACTGGAATATCTCCTTATAACCTTAATAAGAAGTAAAATATTCTCTGCCAGCTTTCCCATTTTTAGATTTGCAAGGCCGCTTTTGTTAACCATCTTCCTTTTTTGATTGATTTTTTCTAACATTTTAAAACAATCTTTTATACCTTTTAAAATACCTTTACCTTCCATTACCTTTCCTTGGAATATTAACCATAATAAAGCCAAGAAATGCGAAAGAAGGAAAAATGGTACCATCCACCAGATATCCCTTCTCCGTGCATTTTTAAGTATAGTAGCTAGGCTATTTCTTGTAGAATAATAATAAGCATTGATATTTAAACTTCTTGCTGTGACACTTTTTTTATGATATACTACTGAAGTTGGTATGACTATTACTTTTTTTCCATCATTCCAAATTCTCCATCCCAAGTCTACATCTTCACAATATAGAAAATAGTCTGAATCAAAGCCACCTAACTTTTTGAAGAGTTCACTTCTAATTATCATAGAACAGCCAGATGGGAAAAAGACTGTTCGTGTGTCTTGAAATTTATCGTCTCTTTCTCCATCTCCGATTAAGCCAGGAAAGCCAAATAGAGTCCAAAACCCTCCCATAGCATTTATAACCCGTGGACGGCTCCAATAAAGAATTTTAGATGTACCTGCTCCTATGCTTTTATCCTTTTCTAAAGGCTTCACTAATTCAATTAGCCAATTTTTATCGACTAAAGTGTCGTTATTTAAAAAAACTAAATACTTCCCTTTTGCTATTTTTGCGCCATAGTTATTTGGTATGGCAAATCCATAATTTTTGTCTAATTCCACTATCTTTGACCATTTAAATTTACTTCTTAAGAGTTCCACACTCCCGTCAGTAGAGCCATTATCTACAACTATTACTTCGTACTTCTTCTTCGGATAGCTGATTTTTCTAATGGAAATTAGACAATCTTTGAGCATATTTTTTCCATTCCAATTTACTATAATTATTGAAACAAACGGATAATTTTTTCTCATCATAAATCTTTTACTTTTAGAATTACTTAAAACATTGAGCTCTACACTTACGATTTTCTTATACTTTTTGTTAATTTAGGGATTTTTGGGCGTTTGTAAGTCAACAAGGCAGACTTAAGAGCTTTTAAAAATATTAAAATTCTCCTAGGAAAATTTGCGCAAAATTTAAATTTAAGATTTGATGCACTTACATGATTTTCCCTTTCTAGAAAGCAAAACAAAAAAGAAACAAAAATTCTGCACAGCTTAAAAGATAGTGGAAAGTGCTTTAAAGTAAATAACAAATAATGATTCAAAGTTATAAAAAACTTTTCATTTTTTTTCTTCATCGTCATTTTTTTGTATCTACTTCCTTCTTCGTGAATCACTTTAACAAATCCATTAACAATTATTCGATAGCCATTTTTCTTTGCTCTTAAGCAAAAATCAGCGTCATCTCCTAGGTAGGGAGAAAAATTTTCGTCAAACAACCCAATTTTTTCCATGGCCTCTCTCTTTATTAACATAAAAGCACCCGAGATTTCATATACATCCATAATTCGCGAGTATTTTTCCTCATCAGGTTTGCCTTTGCCAATGGGAAGAGGCAAGACTTTATATAATCCTGTTCCAAAATTTTGTACAGTTTTTTTGTCAGGATATAATATTTTACATCCTGCTATTCCTACCGATCGATTTTTCATGAGCATTAACATTTTTTTAAGCCAGCTTTTGTGGATGAATTGAATATCATTATCTAACTTGAGCAAATAGAGAGGATTATACTTCTTAATAGCATAAGAAACACCGAGGTTAAATGCAGTAGGCGCTCCACATCTTTCTTTTGGTAGAATCAAATCAATATCCTTCCAGTACCTTTGAATATATTGAATGCTACTATCTTCTGAAAGATTATCTACGATTATTATTTTAATTTTCTTTAAATCTTGTTTATCCGTATATTTCTTAATAGATTTCAAAACTTTTCTAAGACTTTCCTTATTATTCCAGTTTAAAATTATAGCGCAAACTTTAATCTTTGTCATATTTTAAATAGAGGTTTCTGGCTAAAATATTTGAATATAAGAAGTCAAAGAAATAATAATGGCCATGTTAACCATAAACAAATCAAGTTTGTTAATAATTTTTTTAATTCTAATTATAGCCTATTTGGGGATTTGGGTAAGATTATCGACAATAAATACTCCTACAGTTTTAGACTATGATCCTTGGTGGTTTTATAGGTATGCAAGAATGATTTTAAATAATGGTCTAAAAGTTCCTAAGTGGGATTTGCAAAGTTTTTCCTTGACGGGTAGAGGAATAGCTTTATTTCAGGGTTGGCCTTACACAATGATATTCTTCTACTATTTCCTAAACTTTTTCTCTTCTTTAACTTTTATGAAAGTTGCAATTATTTCTCCTCTTATAATAGTTGCTTTAATAACAATTCCTGCTTACCTCCTAGGAAAACTCTTAACAAATGAAATAGGTGGTCTAGTTACTGCTTTCTTTGCAGTTTTGGTACCTTCCTTCATTGGAGTAAGCATGGCAGGTTACTGTGATAGTGATGCTCCGGTAGCTTTCTACTTCTTCTTATCAGTATTTGCTTCATTACTTGCTTTAAAAAAAAGAAAATGGGCTTATCTAGCTTTTGCTATAATTTCAAACATTCTATTCGTCTGGAATTGGGGAGGAGGTTGGATTACCTCGATTTTACTAATAGCTTTTCTAATAGCTTTGCCAATTTTTAGAATTTTTGAAAACTTTCTTCACACTTTTTCTTTTAAGTTTGATTTTAAGAAAATTTATGAGGAATGGGTAAATGTTAACGATCCGATTTTTGAAATAATTGGAATTTCTAGTATAATCACTTATTTTCTTTTCAATTTCTCAATTTTTCATTCCTTCTTTGGAGGTTTAGCTTTCACAGGTCTAGCAACTTTAACTAGATGGTTCGTTTTTCTTCTCTCTCTATTGTGGATTGGTTTTTCGTCTTTTCACTTTATTTCATCATTTTTAAAAGGAATGTTAAAGGAAAGAACTTACTATTTTTTCCAGCTTTTAATCTCAGCTTTTATGCTCTATTTTCTCTTCTCAGCTTTTAGTATAGCTCCAACCAAACCTTTAATAGTAAACATCTCAGTAGCAGAATTACAACCAATAAATATTTTTTCCCAAGATGGTTTCATGGCAGTAGCTGGCAGAGTAGGCTTATTACCAACAATTTTAGCCTTTGGTTTATTCGCTCTAGCCTTTTACAAAATCTGGAAAAAGGAGCAAATAACTAGCGAGGAAGTTTTCTTTTTCATTTGGCTTCTAACCATGTTTTACTTAATTTCTAGGGGTGTAAGATTTTCCTTGCAATTTTCAATAGCAGCTTCAGTAGCAGCAGGTTATGTTATAGGCCACTACAAAAAATATCCGGAAGTTTTGCTCTTAATTCTAACTTTAAGCTTGCTTTTCCTAAGACAGGTTTTAGCAAGAAATCCATTCGAAACTATTGGCTTTATTTTCATTTTCATTCTTCCATTCTTAGTTTTATACAAAAGAGATGAAAAATTAACTAAAATTTTTGTTTTTGGTTTATTTGCTTTTCAGCTTCTATTCTTCATTTCTAACTCGATCCAAGTAGGTCAAGCTTCTGGCATGCTGATAAGCAAAAATTGGTATGATGCTTTGGATTGGCTAGTTGAGAATGCAGATAAGGATTCGCTAATAACAACCTGGTGGGATCCTGGCCATATACTAGCTGGCTACAGCTACTATAAAGGAAAGCCTTTAAGAGTTCATGCAGATGGTGCACACTGTGGAGATTGCTATCCTTACAACCACGATATAAGAATTAGAGACATGGGTAGGATTTTTTCGACTAGCAATGAAACAGAAGCTTTAGAGATTTTGAAAAAGTATAAGCAATTGACTCCAGAACAATGCAAAGAGGCTAAAAAAAGATTTCCTCAAATGCCACAAGAAGCTTGTAAACCAGTCAGCGATATTTATATAATAGCTTCAGCCGATTTGATAGGGAAATATTATTGGCTAAGCTGCTTCGGAAGCTTTGATTACGAGCTTTGGGAAAAAACCAATGGGCAAGAATGGAAGTGCGATGGAAGGAATTTCATCCAGCTACCTTTTTCAGGTCAAGATGCTTACGGAAATTTGGTTTATGGAAACATGCTAACCCTAACCATGAAAGATGGAAAGCTTGCAGCAGTAATCAATGTTCCTCAACAAGGAGTAAGAAACGCTATAGTAAAAGAGATAGTCTATTATCAACAAGGCCAAGAGATTAGATACAAATTTGAAAACGTTACCAATGCTATCGATGGAATGGTTTGGGTAGATCCTGGTTTTGGTATGGTTATCTTCATGGACCCAAAAATTAGGGATTCCATTTTCACAAAAATGTTCTTCTTTGATGGCAAAGGCTTAAAGCATTTTGAATTGGTTTATTCCAACCCCGAAGTTAAGATTTTTAAGGTTCATTTCGAATAATTAAAATATGGCTGAATTTTTCTCTCTCTCGCCCTTTGAAAGAATTTTGAAAAAAGCTGGGGCCAAGAGAGTTTCCAGAGGAGCGATGGAAGAGTTTGCAAATATAATGGAAGAGAAAATGCTGGAAATAGCTAAGGAAGCAGCCTTGCTCGCAAAACATGCGGGAAGAAAGACTATTTTTGATTCTGACGTTAGGCTAGCGAGGAGAAAGTTAAACTTATAGAAAAGCTTAATTCCTCTTAATTGAATATATTTTTGGTATGCTTCCCTTAGAAAGAATACTTGAAATCTTGGAGAAAAAGGTTAATTTAAGCAGGGAAGAATTACTTCAAAAAATAGAAGCCAAGCAGAAAGAACTTTCTGGCTTAGTTTCTAAGGAAGGAGCTGCTTACTTGGTTGCTAGGGATTTTGGAGTAGAGCTAGAGGAAAGCGATTTAGTAGAGATTAAAGATTTGGTTGCAGGAATGAGAAGGATAAGCCTAATAGGCAGGATATTCAAAGTTTCAGATATTTTTGAATTCGAAAGAAAAGATGGGAGTAAGGGAAGAGTAATAAACCTTTTCGTCGGAGACCCTACTGGCTACATAAAGTTACCCTTATGGAACGATAAGGTTAAGCTTGTGGAAGATGGCAAGCTAAAGCTTGGAGATGTGGTAAGAATAAGGAATGGCTTAGCGAGGGAAAACATCTTTGGGGATATAGAGATTTCCTTGGGAAAATACGGAAGTATAGAGAAGCTAGAGAAAGAGTATGAGTTGCCTTCTGTAGAAGAAATGAGTAAAAGGTTTCTCAACGTAATTCCTGAGAGGACAGAAATAAAGGATTTGGAAGAGGGTATCTATGAAATAAAAGGTACCCTAGTCCAAGTTTTTAGGGGAAAATTCATCTTTTCTATCTGTCCTGTTTGCAAGAGTAGTGTTCAGTTCGTAGAGAATAAATTTGTCTGCGAAGAGCACGGGGAAATAGAGCCTGAGCATGCCATGGTAATTAGCGGGATAATAGACGATGGAAGTGCCAACATAAGAGTTGTTTTCTTTAGAGAAAATGCCGAAAAGCTTTTGGGTATTAGCGCTAAAGAGCTTAAGGCTTTAGAGTTGGAAGAAAGGTTCAAGCTTGTGAAAGAAAGAATTTTGGGGCTAGAATTAGTCTTGGTAGGAAGGGTTAAAAAGAATAAAATTTTTGACAGGTTCGAGTTTGTGGCGAACAAAATAAAAGATTTAAATATAGGGGAAGAGAGTAAAAAATTAGCTGAGCAAATTAGATTGGTGCTCGAATGATTGAAATAAAAACTAACTATAGGACTGGTTAAGATAGTCGGTTAAAACATATATATTTTTTCCAAACCCTTCAATACCATTCGAGGCTTCTTTTTCTTTCAAACCAACCAAGGCTAGTAGTTTTTTGAAGTTATTAATCGTTAATTTTCTTTGGGAGAGCTTCCATCTACTAACATTTTTTATGTTTGTTTTCATAACTTCTGCTAATTTTGTAAGAGTCTTATATTTGTCTAAAAGTTTTTGGAATAACCTCTTTCTAAATCTTGAGTTAAGTTTAAGTCTAGTTGTGTCATCAAAATTATCTAAAATTACAGGGAAAGAAATGCGAGAATTTGATTTTATTTTCTTTATAATTCCTGCCTTTTCAAGAATTTTAAGATACGTTCTTGAAGTTTTTTCATTCACACCCAATTTTCTTGACAGAACGATCTTATCAAAGGTTTTTAATTTTATTACTAAATTTAACACTTCTTTTAGGCTCGTTTTGCTGGTAGAAGTCTTTTTGAATATGGATAAAATATCTTCGTTCTTGAAATTATCTATAAATCCTTTAGCTCTAAGCCATGGTTTAGAGCGTTTGATGAAATAGTTTAAAAGCAAACTTCTATTTTCTAAGGCTTTCGAACGTAAGTACCATCTCCCATTTTTGTCTGATTTGGTAGAAGTAAAAACTTCCAACCCATCATTCTTCATTATTTCTGCCACCTTATCTCTAAGCCTTTTGCTTTTTGATGTTAACCAAACACATCCATCAATATTAACACATCCATCAAAATTCAATACACCTAATGCAAAATTTCTTTTCATTTCTTGGTTAGAATTCCTAATAATTTCTGGCATAGAAATGATGCTAGACTTGTCTCCAATGGGAAATCCTATAATTCTAGTTAGGAATCTGAAAACGACTTTCCTATTGATGGAGATGATATAAAAATTTCCATGATTGGATTTTTTTATTTTAGCATCAATACCAAAGCTATCTTTAATCCATGATCTTAAGTATTCTAATGCAATCCGGTCCCCATGTGTAATACGCCATGTATAAGAAAAACCGTGTTTGGTTTTTGATTTAACCAAAGTTCCATCTGCAACATGCGCACCACAAATTTTAGCCAATCCTTTCGTCAGTTTCTTAGGAAGCCTAATAGGTTTCGATAGAGGTACTCCACAGACAAACCATTCGGCTAAATGAATAACATTCCATTTTTCCTCACCTCCTTCAGGAGATTTGGTTTCCAATAAACTTTCTATTAGAGGAATGGGGATGAAGGGTCTCCTTTCCTTCCATCTATTATTTTTAATTTCTCTCAAATAGCTAGCGATAAATTCCCACTTTGTATTTAACTTGGAAGCAATAATTTTTGCTAGTTCCCTAATAGAGATATTCTTATTATTTAAAATTTCTATTACGATTTTTCTCATTTCGTTTAAAAGCTTTTTTCCACCAACTTTTATCCAGCTTCTTGGTGTTAGGTCTTCTTTCCAATCATGCAATCGAAACAAATTAAACATTTTTCCACTTTTTTCTTTATATACAAAAATTTAGTACTACTAATATATTAATTTTTCGTAAGTAAATTTCCGATAAATTTAGTTAAAAAAATAAAAATAACTTGTTCTTGTTCTAAAAGGATAGGATTAAACATATTTTAATAGAAATGAAGAGATTTTTCCTTTTTGAAAAATACATTTTATTGCATTATCTATCAATTGAAGATATATTTAAATATTCAAGATAGAAAAATAGGTATGATGGTTAGAGAAGAAAAATTTTCTCTGGAAGATATTCCTGGAGTGGGGGAAAAAATCGCTAAAAAGCTTAGGGAAGTAGGTTTTGCTGAACCGATGGCAATAGCCGTTGCTTCTCCTGGCGAACTTGCAAGAATAGCTGAAATTGGGGAAGGGCAGGCAGCTAGGATAATAAAAGCTGTGAGAGAAATGCTTGAGATTACTTTTGAACCAGCTGACAAAATTCTGGAGAAAAAGCAAAAGGCAGCAAGGATCACTACTGGAAGCAAAAACTTGGATAACTTGTTGGGAGGAGGAGTAGAAACTCAAGCTATAACAGAAACCTATGGAGCTTATGGAAGCGGTAAATGTGTGAGCAAGGATACTCCTATAATTTTTATCAATGATGAAAAACTACATTTCGGGCTTATAGGAGAGGTTTATGAAAGTTATAGGAAAAAATACGGAGAAAGAAATTTTGACGAAGGGTTTATAGTTCCCTTGAGAGGAGTAAAGGTTTTTGGATTAACAAAAAATGGCATAAAAAAGGTACCCACAACCATGCTCTATAAAGAATTTGCCCCAAAGCTCTTAAAAATAAAAACAAAAAGAGGAGGTATTTTGAAAATAACACCAGGCCATAAACTTCTTTCTGTTAATGAAAATGGCATGTTTTGGATACCTTCGGCCAAACTTAAACCAGGTGATGCTATAGCTTTACCAAAGCAGATAGATTTTAAAGGGAAGAAACTTTTGACAAAAGAAGATGCATATTTTCTTGGTCTCTTTGTTGCTGAAGGGACAAGAAACCCTCTTTCCATATCTACAAAAAATTTAAGGATAAAGAAGTGGCTCCTTTATTACATAACTTCAAGATTTGGCTATAAACCAAAAGTGGATAAGAGAAAGAGTGCTTTTCGAATCTTGTTAAGAAAATCAACTAAAGAATTTTTGGGAAATCTAGCAGACACTGATGCAAAAACGAAGTTCATTCCTTCGTCTATATTCAATGCTTCTTTAGATATAGTGAGAAGCTTTATTAAAGGATACTTAGATGGAGACGGATATGTTGGAAATGAAATTGAGATAGTTACAAAAAGTAAAAAACTTTCCCTTCAATTGCCTTACTTATTCAAGAGGCTAGGGATAAATTGCAGTCTTTCATCTAAGAAAGTTAAAAGGAAGAAATATTACAGAATTTTTATTGTTGGTTTTGATAAAGATAAGCTTTCTCTGAAATACAATACTAGAACTTCTCCCTATGGCTTTCCGAAAGGAATAATTAAGTTTCTCATCAATTCTTATAAGAGTTGTTTGGGTGGAAATAGAGGGAACCTAAGGAAAAAGATAGGGAAACGAACACTTAAAAGATATGAATATGATGTGTTAATAGGGCATACTAAAGTCAGAACTTTAAATGAAAAAACCTTTAGAAAAGTAATTAAAATTTTCTTGAAAGGGAGAATCGACTTAGAAAAGGCTCTCTCTCTTGCTAAAAATTTAGAAAAACTAGATAAAAAACAATTCAGAAAACTCTACGAACTCTTACCGTTTCCATTTAGGTGTTTATCTGATAAAATCGGGATTAAAAGAAGCACGTTTTCAAACTATATTTATAGAGGACTCCCAACCTCTAAAAAAATCGTTGAAATAGTTAAAGAAGCTTTAATAGACGAAATAAAGGAAAGGATAGATAAAATTAACTTTGTAATAAAGACTTGCAAGAACATCTATAATTTAGCTTGGGATGAAATAAAAGAAATTGAGGTAATTAACTATAATGATTGGGTTTACGATTTTGTGGTCCCGTCTACTTTTACCTTCGTGGGTGGAGAACTTCCAACTATTTTACATAATACTCAACTAGCTTTTCAGCTTGCAGTTACCGTGCAGTTACCAAAAGGAGAAGGAGGTTTGGAAAAAGGTTGTTTATTTATAGATACAGAAAATACTTTTAGCCCTAATAGAATAGTATCCATAGCAAAAAGGTTTGAGTTAGATCCACAGAAAGTTTTGAAGAACATATATGTAAGCAGAGCTTACAACAGCGAGCATCAAATGTTTTTAGTTGAAAAAGCTTTTGATGTAGTTCCTGAAAAGAATATAGGAATTCTTATAATAGACTCTCTTACTTCTCATTTCAGAGCAGATTTTGTTGGGAGGGGAGAGCTAGCTTTAAGACAGCAAAAGCTAAACAAGCATTTACATCAGTTGCAAAGGTTAGCGGATGCTTTCAACATAGCTGTTTACGTGACCAATCAGGTAATGGCAGACCCTTCAGTTTTGTTCGGCGATCCTACGAGAGCTGTCGGGGGGCACGTATTGGCTCACATGTCTGGTTACAGAATTTATTTAAGGAGAGGAAAGGCTGGTACAAGGATTGCTAGGATGGTCGACGCTCCCAATTTGCCAGAAGCTGAGGCAATTTTCAAGATAACTGAAGAAGGAATAAAAGATCCTTAAAATTTTTAATTCTCTTTCTAATTTCTTTTTATGCAAATTATTTGCAGGGGAGCAGAAAGCATAATCTACCTTGGGAAATACGAAGGAAAAAAAGTTTTGGTGAAGGAAAGGGTTAGAAAAGGCTATAGGATTAAAGAGTTGGACGAAAAATTGAGGAAGCAAAGGACTAGGAGAGAGGTCAAGCTTTTAACAGAAGCGAGGAAATGCGGAGTTTTAACACCCCAGATTTTGCATGTAGACGAAAAAAACCACAGGATTATAATGGAATTTATAGAAGGAGAAAGAATCAAGGAATTTTTGAATTCTGCTTCTAAGAAAGAGATGGAAAGGGTTTGTTTTGAAATAGGCAGGCTGATAGGAAGGCTTCACTCTAACAAAATAGTTCACGGCGACTTAACAACTTCCAACCTTATTTTAAAAGACGGGAAAATCTATTTCATAGATTTTAGCTTAGGCGGCTTTTCTTCCAGGATAGAAGATTACGGCGTCGACTTGAACCTGCTTTATGAGGCTTTGAGATCAACTCATTTCAGAATTTTGGATGTATGCTGGAAAAAAATTCTAGAAGGTTATAAGAGAGAGTTTAAGCAGGCTGATAGGGTTATTAAAAAGGTCGAGGAAATAGAAAGAAGGGCAAGGTACATGAAAAGGAAATAACCTTAAATTTATATTCCTTAACTTCGTTTTTAATTAATATGCTCAACTTTAAGGAAAAGCTCAGAGGAAAGGATAAACTAGAAACTCTGGAAAATTACTCAATCCTATTTATTTTTCTAGGTGGTATAACCCTTTCTTTTGGGATAGGTTCTACCATAATAACCCCAAGAGGTTGGCCCGTAATTCTAGCTATGCTCGGAAGTTTAATAACATTCCTTTCAACCCTAGCTTTAATTTCAATTTGGCTGATAAGAGAATTCAAGGGTGAATAGATGGGGAAGCAAAGAACAGGGAAGCATGGAAGCAAGAAGCCGCCAGTCAAAAGAGTTCCTAAATGGGTTAAGTATGAGAAAGCTGAGGTTGAAGAATTGGTTGTTAAGCTTGCAAAAGAAGGATATACTTCTGCTCGAATAGGAATTATTTTGCGAGATCAATATGGCATTCCTGATGTGAAAGCTATAACTGGGAAGTCTATTTCAAGAATAATGAAGGAGCATAAGGTTTATCCAGAAATTCCTGAAGACCTTTTAAGCTTGTTGAAAAAAGCCGTAAGGTTAAGGGAGCATTTGGAAAAGCATAAGAAGGACAAGCATTCGAAAAGAGGCCTAGAGCTTTTGGAATCCAAGATAAGAAAGCTCGGAAAGTATTACGTGAGAAAAGGGATCTTACCGAAAGATTGGAAATACTCACCCGAAGAAGCAAAGTTAATAGTTCAGAAGTGATGGCATGCCGATAAAAAAAGGAAAGAAAAAGAATTGGTATAAGATAATAGTTTCCAAACCTTTCAACAAAGAGATTACAAAAACTTTGGCTTCTGAACCAGAGCAAGTGATAGGAAGGAAGATAGCAGTTTCTTTGATGGAGCTAACGAACGATTTCAGCAAATATTACATGAAGTTTATATTCAAGATAAAAAGGGTTGAAGGGGAGAATGCGATAGCAGAATTCGATGGTTCTGAATGCTTGCGCGATTACATCTCAAGGATGGTTGTAAGAAGAGTTAGAAGGATAGATGTGATCCAAGATTTAATTACTAAAGATGGCGTAAAGATAAGAGTTAAAAGCCTGGTCGTCGTTTCGAGAAGAGTGAAGAGTACGATGGAAAAAACCATAAGGAAGAGAGTTGAGGAATTGATGAAAGCTGAGGTTGAAAAATCTACGCTCGAAGAACTAGTAAATAAGATAATTTCCGATGAGATTAAGAATAAGGCGATAAAAGAAGTTAGCAAGATCTATCCTGTGAGACATTTTGAAATTAGGAAGACTGAAGTTCTAAGCTAAGGGAATGATTATAGTTATCAAAATTATAGATATAGTGAAAAGAGTAAGTAGGTTTGCTAAATCTTTTGCATTCTTTTTGGAAAATTTTTCTAGAATCGCTTCGTAGATAAACCCCCCATCCAATGGCTTTATTGGTAAAACATTAAACACTCCTACTAAAAAGTTTAGCATTATTATCCAACTAAAGAGACCAGGATTAAATGGTGAGAAAAGAGGCGAGCCAAAAAGCCATTCGAGAAAGCTAATGAGCAAGCCTGAAGGTTTTCCAAGAAACTCGAATTCTTCCCTAAAATCAATCTCGTTCTTCTTAAACCTTATTCCAAGATAAGCCCATTCAGGCCTTTCTGGATGGCTTGTAGTTTTAATCCTATAAACTTTTGAGGATGTCTCTATCTCTACAACTTCTCCCGGCTTTACCTTTTCCATAGTAGCAATGAATTCAAAGATATTTTTTGTTCTATTTCCGTTAATGCTTAAAATAGTTCCGGATAGATTAGCTTCGCTCGCAGGAGTTCCAGGGATTACTTCATAATCTATTCCAACAGGCTCTAAGAAGAGAAGCGTGAGTTTGAATAAACTAAAGGATATTAAAAAAACTAGGGCAGCGACCAAGAAGTTTCCGAAAGAGCCTGCCGCATATACCTTAATCCTTTTTAAAATCCCGCTTTCTTTAAGCTGCTTCTCGTCTGGTTCAACAAAGGCACCTGGGAATATCAAAAGCAAAAGCACACCAAAAGATTTGAGTCTTATTCCCTCACTCCTTGCAACCAATGCATGAGAAGTTTCATGAAAGAAAAGTATGGTTAATATGGCTATAATCCAATAGCTTATAGGAACTCCAAGTATGTATGGAAATGGGTATTCAACTCCTGGGATTTGGGGTAAAATTAAGCCAACGCTTGGAATGGCTTTTTGAGGTTGAATTATTGAAGTGTATGCATTTTGGAGGAGCATGTAAATACCAAAAAGAGAAGCCGAAATACTAATTCCAATAGCTATCAAACCATAAACCTTGAATAGCTTTTTATACTTTCTTGCTATTCTGTAAATCCACTCCTTCCCCTTTTTAGTTCTTCTTATCAAAACTCCGTACTTAAATTCTATATTTTTCCTATCCTTTATTGCCAACAAAACTATGAGCAGAACAAATCCGATTAAAATCCAATTTTCAATTCCAATCATCTTGACCATCTATTTTGCTTGTAATATAAATTTTATCATAGAAAATTAATTTAAATTCCAGCTATAAATTCTATTAGTGATTCTGTGGCAGTCGAAACTATTTCTAAGATAATCAAGCGTGATGGAAGGATTGTAGATTTCAACAAGGAAAAAATAACGAATGCAATTTTTAAGGCTGCAAAAGCAGTTGGTGGTAAGGATAAAGAATTGGCAGCTAGGCTTGCCGATCAAGTTGTAAAACTTCTAAAAGAAAGGTTAAAGCCTGGAGAAATTCCTACGGTAGAACAAGTTCAAGACCTAGTAGAAAAGGTTTTGGTAGAGAATGGTCATTATAGGACAGCGAAAGCTTATATCTTGTACAGGAAAGAAAGAACTTTAATAAGAGAAGAGAAGAAAAGGATTTTGCAGAAGGAAGCGATAGACGAGGTTGATAAGAAGTTTTCTGTGAATGCCATCAAAATCCTAGCCTCAAGATATTTGCTTAAGAACGAAGAAGGTAAGCTCATAGAATCTCCGAAGCAACTATTCCAAAGAGTTGCAGCCTTAATAGTAATCCCTGACATTTTGCACGACCCAAAAATTTTTGATAAGGAAGGAAAGCAGGCCGTTAAGCCGAAGGAAGAATTCGACCCAGTAAGCTATGAAGGTAAGCTTGGTCTGGGAGAAATAAAGTGGAATAGATGGCATTTAGAGAGGATGAAACATTTGTACGACGAGCTGAATTCGCAGGGAAAGATGAAGGTTAAATGGAGCGAATTCCTTAAAATGCTTGAAAATAAGGAGTTTGAAGGATATTACCAGAATTATTTGGATTATTATGAGCTTATGGTTAACAAAAAATTCTTGCCGAATTCTCCAACTTTATTCAATGCAGGGGCAAGATTGGGTCAATTATCTGCGTGTTTTGTTTTAAACATTGAGGATGATATGCGTTCGATAATGGAAGCTGTAAGAGATGCTGCTCTCATTTTTCAGTCTGGTGGAGGGATAGGGATAAACTATTCTAAGCTTAGACCAGAAGGGGATGTAGTAACTTCTACAGGAGGGATAGCGAGCGGTCCCTTAAGCTTTGCTAGGATAATAGATGTGGTAACAGACGTTGTCAAACAGGGTGGTTGTGTTTCTTTTAATTCTTATGCTAGAACAAGCGATGGTATAATCCCGTTCTCTTCTTTCCAGATTTTTAATCCTAAAGATGAAATGCCCCTACCCCATTCTATCTTCGATGGAAAAAGCTTCAATTTTGTAATCCTAGGAGGCTTGAATGGAAAGGCTGAGGTATTTAGAATAGAGACAGAACTCGGAAATTGGGTTGATGTTACTTACAATGAATTAGTTGGTGTATGGACAGAGAATGGGATAGAATTTAGAGAAGCATGGAGGATAAATGAGAACGATTATTTAATTGTAGGTTTGAACGGTTTGAATGAAAAAGAGGTAAGGCTACCTCCTCTCAAGATTTCTCATCCGAACTCAAATCTAGTTAGAGTTCCTAAGTATATTACAAACTCTCTTGCAAGAATTATAGGTCTGTACATGGCAGATGGCTGCTGGAATAATGGGAGATTGATACTTTCTTTTAATAAAAATGAGAATATCGAATTTTGGATTAGTGAGTTCGAAAAAGTTTTTGGTTTGCTTCCAGGAGAGGTTAGAAAGAGAAAGGGGTACGTTGATGTAGTTTGGTTCTCGAAAGATTTGGAAAGATATTTTGAAAAAATGGGATGGAAAAAAGTAAGCTCAAGCAAGGCGTTCATACCCCTTCAAATCCTTTCATCCTCTAAGCTTCTTTCAGCATTTCTCCAAGGTCTTTTTGAGGGAGATGGTTATGTCCATGGGGATGGCTATCCCGTTCTTTATACTACCTCAGAAGAATTGGCTAGGCAAGTTCAGGAAGCACTCCTTTCCCTTGGAATAGTTTCAAAATTGAGAAAAAGAGAAGCGAGAAAAATTCCAGGCCATTTAGGGAAGAATGCCATGTTCACGATTTCTATAATAGAGAAGGAGAGTGTCAGAAGGTTTCTGGAGAAAATAGGTTTCGTGAATGAGGAAAAGAACAAAAAAGTTGAAAAAGTCCTGAATAAAAAGTTTGAGCTTCAGTGGAAAGTTCCTTTTGTTTCTAAGAGATTAAGGAAAGTCTACGAAAAACTTAAGAAAGGAAATAAACAAATAGCGAAAAGGTTTTACAGAAAAACTCACAAGTATATGCTAAACCATAGGAACTTAACCTTTAATGCGCTCAAAAAGTTAAGCGAGGAATTCCCTGAACTAAAAAGAGAATTTGGAGATATTCTTCAAAGAAAATATTATTTTGCACGCGTGATTAAAAAGGAAAAGAGAAAAGAAGAAACTATTCACATAGAGGTAATACCTTCTGGTACCTATCTTGCAAACGGAATTCTGCTTCATAACAAAAGAAGAGGAGCCTGCATGGGAATTTTAGAAATTTCTCATCCCGATATCGAAAAGTTTATTACGGTAAAAGAAACTCCCGGAATGTTTGAAAACTTCAATCTTTCAGTTCTCGTATTTCCAGATTTTATCGAAGCTTATGAAAAGGATGAAATGTATGCTTTAGTCAATCCAAGAACTAAAAAACCATGGAAGCATGTAAAAGCAAGATACTTGATGGATGCTATAGCGATGAGTGCTTGGAGAACTGGCGATCCTGGAGTAATATTCTTCGATAACTTGAATAAAAGGAATGTTTTACTCAAAGCTAAAGGACCTATAAGGGCTACCAATCCCTGCGGTGAAGAACCTTTATACGAATACGAATCCTGCAACTTAGGTTCTATAAATCTTTACGCTCATTTCAAGGAAGATGAAATGGGCAATAAAGAATTCGACTGGGAAGAACTTAAGAAAACTATTCGGATAGCAACCCAGTTTTTAGATAACGTCATAGACGTGAACAAGTTTCCTTTGGAAAAGATAGAAAAGGCCACGAAAGCGAGCAGGAAGATTGGCCTAGGCATGATGGGTTTAGCTGATACACTCTTTGCCATGAAAATACCCTACAATTCAGAAGAAGGTTTTGAGCTCATGCGCAGGATAGCAGAGTTCGTTACTTTTCACGCGATGCTTAAATCTAGCGAACTAGCTAAAGAGAGAGGAGTATTCCCGCTTTACGAACAATCTGCTTATCCAGATGACTTACCGATAGAGGGTTATTATCAGAAAGAAATCTGGACTCAAGATTGGAATAAAGTGGTCGAGGCTATAAAAGCTAATGGAATAAGGAACGCAGAAGTAACTACCATCGCCCCAACTGGAAGCTTATCCATGCTCTGCGATGTTTCTTCTGGAATAGAACCTCAATATGCTTTAGTTTTTGAAAAGGTTGTAACCATAGGAAGCTTTTACTACACTGACTTAGAATTCCAGCATCAGTTGAAATTGAACGGCTTGTACGAGGATTATATCCTGAAAAAAATTAAAGAAAATGGAGGAAGCGTTCAAGGTTTGAAAGAAATTCCCCAAGAGATGAGAAGAGTTTTTGTTACTGCTTTAGACATTCCCTGGTGGGACCATGTAAGGGCTCAGGCAGAAATAGGAAAATGGATTTGTGCGGCCACGAGCAAAACCATCAACATGCCAAACTGGGTTGCCCCAGAAGATATAAAGAATGCTTTCTTGCTGGCTTACAAGCTTGGCTGCAAGGGAATAACTGTTTATAGAGATGGCTCAAAGGCTAAACAAGTTTTGTATTCTCCTCCAGCAGAAGTTAGAAACAGGCAAAAAGAGGTTATGCGATCGATTAAGAACAAAACTCTAGAGATTATGAAAAAGTTTGGGATAGAGGTTCCTCAATTTTGGAATTATGAAGAAGAAATACCGAGAGGAAAATTAAAAAAAGTTGAAAAGAATAGATGCCCAGAATGTGGTTCCTCGAGGCTTGTGGAAGAGAGCGGCTGCTTAAAATGTTTGGATTGTGGATGGAGTGTTTGCACTATAGCTTAAGGCTCGTGAAGAAACTGTAAACACCTTTTCCTAAAATCAACCAACCGATTAGCTTTAAGCTTTGGATGTTAAAAAAAGTTAGGAATAGGGAAATCGCGGCCAATACATCTACGAGGCCGAACAAAAAAATTAGAAAATCTGCTTGAAGGATCGAAGGAAGGGAGACGACTCCTTTTATCAAGCAAAAAAATGCAAGATAGAGTAAGAAGGTGGTTGGTAAAAAAGGATAGAGTATTAAAATTCCTGCGAGCATGTCTACTAAGCTAAGGATTAAAACTATCATGAAAATCTTATAAATTAATTTCTTCAATTAAAAAATAAAGGTGAACCCATGGTTGTAAAAGTTGATCGAAGCAAATGCATAGGTTGTGGTTTGTGCGCGAGCCTTTGTCCGAATGTTTTTAAGCTAGTGGAGGGAAAATCACAAGTGATAGACCCAAACGGAGAATGTGAAAATCTGGAGAATGCAAGGGATAGCTGTCCAGCAGGAGCAATTTCTATAGAGTAGCTATTTATTTTTACTCTTAAAAAATTGAGTTATGGATGTCTCTTTTCTACTCCTCTTTTTGAAAAATGGTTGAGAGAAACTCTTCCAGAGCTCAAACAATGGTTTAAAAGGGAAGTAGAATATTTAAAAGAAATTATTCCTTCAAACTCAAGCATTTTAGATATAGGTTGTGGTTTTGGAAGACATCTTAAAATTTTAGCAAATAGTTCGCGCAAGCTTTTTGGGATAGATAATAATAAGGTTATGATTAAAAAAGCAAGAAAAAATTTATGACAAATACATTTGGAAACTTTCCTTTCATCAAGTTAATGTTTTAAAAGAAATGCAAAGAGTGTGTAAGAAAGGATGGAAAGTTGTTGTTAGTGTTTATTCTGAGAAATCTCTTGACTTAAGGGTTAAAAGTTATGAGAAAGTAGGTGTAGGAATTTTAAAAATAGAAAAGGGAGTGATTTATGCAAATGGTTTTATATCGGAGCAATTTTCAAAAGAAGAGCTTGAAGACTTATTCAAAAAGTTTTTCAAGAAGTGAGAGTAGTAGAGCTTACTCCTTTTTCATACCTTTGTGAAGCAACAAAAATTTAAGTTAAGATTTTCTTCCACCTAACACCTTCTGGAGTATCTTCAATTAGATATCCCATTTCCTTTATCTTTTCTCTTATTCTGTCTGCAGTTTTCCAATCTTTCTTCTTTCTTGCCCTTTCCCTTTCCTCGATTAATTTTTTAATTTCTTCAGGTAATTCTTCGGCTTTGATTTCAGGGATTATTTGAAAGAATTCTCCAAGTTCGTTAATGGTTTTCTTGGCAAACTCTAAATCCCTTTTCGTATAATCTTTTTCACTAATTTTTCTGTTAACCAAAGAAAGAATCTTGAAGAAGTAAGTTAATGCTAAAGGAGTATTCATATCGTCATTCATTGCTTCAAAAAACTTTTTCCTTAATTCTTTAATTTTTTTAACAAATTTTGCTTTTCCTTTCTTTGCAACTCTAATTTTTTCTTCTATATTTCTCAAAGTATTAGCTATTTTTTCAACTTTTTTCTTCGCGACCTCCAAATCTCTCTCATTATAGTCTAATGGCTTTCTATAATGTGTGGAGGCAATCCATAACCTCAAAGTTTCTCCAGAATATTTTTTGAGTGCATCTTCAACCCTAACTATATTTCCCAAACTTTTACTCATCTTTACTCCGTTTATAGTTAGTAAGCCAGTATGGACCCAGTATTTTACATATGGTTTTTTACCAGTTGCTCCTTCAGCTTGAGCAATTTCTGCTTCATGATGCGGAAAAGCTAGCTCTATCGCCCCACCATGAATATCGTATTGAGGTCCAAAGTACTTTATTGCAATAGCTGTATCCTCAATATGCCAACCTGGAAAACCTATGCTCCAAGGAGATTCCCACTTCATTATATGCTCAGGAGGAGCTTTAATCCAAAGAGCAAAATCTCGGGGATCTTTTTTATCTTTAGCGATTTCAATCCTCGCTCCTGCTATCAATTTCTTAGGGACTTTTTTCGAAAGTTTTCCATAATCCTTAAACTTAGAAACGTCATAGTAGACATTCCCTTCTTTAGTGACATAAGCATATCCTCTTTTAATTAAAATTTGAATTTGTTCTATCATTTCTTTTATATGCTCAGTAGCTCTTGGCATTAGGTCGGGTTTTTGAATCTTAAGTTTTTTCATTACTTCAAGCCAATGGTTTAAGTAAAAGTTTGCAATTTCTATTGGATGTTTTTTCTCTTCTCTTGCTTTTTTTATGACTCTATCTTCTCCTGTGTCAAGCAAATGACCAACATCTGTTACATTTTGAATATACTTCACTTTATAACCTAAATAGCGCAAATACCTGATTAAAGTATCATAAAAAGAATAAGTTCTTGCATGGCCTAGATGAACATAATCGTATACTGTAACGCCACATACGAAAATTTTAACAATTTTGTTTTTTAGCGGCTTAAATAACTCTTTCCTTCTAGTCATCGTGTTAAAAAGTTTTAGTGGCATTTGAATCACTTAGATTTAGAAGAAGCTCGGGGCGGGATTTGAACCCGCATGCGTCGGTTTCCGTTTGTAGAAAAAACTGCAGCCGACTGCCTAGCCAGGTTCGGCCACCCGAGCTTTAATATTATTTTACCACCTCCTTATTTAATAAAAATATTTTTCTTCTTAAATCTCTAAATATGGCTATTTCTTTTACCATATTCTGTCTTTTTAAAATCAATAAGTTATACCTCAAAGTTCTCTCAGGAAGTTTTGTTATTTTTAACAATTCTAGCCTAGTTTTAGGGCTATCAGAAAGAGCTTCCTTAATAAGCTTTAAAGCAAAGCCTTTCACCCATTTTCCGCACCTTTTCTAAAATTAGACTTTCAATTTAAAAACTTTTTCTATATCGGCAATTGTTTATTTTTAAAATTAAAAATAATTCTTATGAGTCTTATTTTTATTTACATCACAAGCCCAAGCAAAAACCATGCAGAAAAAATTGCGACACATTTACTAAAGAAAAAATTGGTTGCTTATGCTAACCCATTTTCTATCAAAAGCTTTTATTGGTGGAAAGGAAGGATAGGAGAATCGAACGAATATGTTTTAATAGCAAAAACTTTAAGGAAAAATTTCGAGAAAATTAAAAAAGAAATAAAAAAGGTTCATGAGTATAAAATACCGTGCATAACAAGAATTGAAGTGAAAGCTAATAAAGAATTTGAAGATTGGATTAAAAAAGAGGTAAGATAATGGGTCATATTTATTTATATACAGGAACGGGGGCTGGAAAAACAACTAATGCTTTAGGTTTAGCTTTGCGTTCAGTTGGGCATAAGCATAAGGTTGTAATAATCCAGTTCCTTAAATGGTGGAAAAAAACTGGAGAATACAAAATAAGGAATAAACTCAAGCCTTACTACGAAATTTATCAGTTTGGGAGGCCTGGATGGTTTAAAGTAAAGAACGGAGATAAAAAAGTTTACAAATTTGGGAAGCAAAAATTTGTGGTTAAAAGTTTGGAAGATGCGGATAAACTTTTTGCAAAGAAAGGTTTAGAATTTGCTAAAAAAATTGTTAAAGAGAAAAAGCCTCATCTGCTCGTTTTAGATGAAATCAATCTAGCTTTGCATTGGAAGCTTCTGGATATAAAAGAGGTTATTGAATTTTTAAAATCGATTCCTAAAAAAACTGATGTGGTTTTAACCGGAAGATACGCTCCAAAAGAGCTTTTTGAAATTGCTGATTTTGTCAATATAATTACTGATGTCAAATTTCCGAAAGAGATTCCAGCAAAGAAAGGGATTCAGTACTAAATTTATAAGTTTAAGTTCCGATAGGAAATCTGTGAGCTACGATTGGCCAAAAGAATTTGAAATAGGAAACCTTAAGGTTAGTATTTACTGCATTAAAGACTTTCTCTTTGAAATTTGGTTTGAGGATAAGGACTCTGTTTCTTTCATTACCTTGAAAAAATTAGAGAAATCTGGCTTAAGAAAAGTTTATGAAGGACTGAGAAGAAGGAATTATAAGCTACCAAGTTTTGAAAAGTTTGCAGATGCTATGAAAGATAATTTTGAAAAATATTTGGGTGTGACTCTTAAAGACTGAGATACCAGATTTCTCTTATAAAACATATTTCCATCCAAGCTTAAATCCTCTTTTTCTTGCCTCTCTATTAGCTCCGTATTCGCCAACCAAATAGCAAGCGGAAGCTGTTACCATATATGCTGCCAATAAGGTAGGGGCGAATAAAAGCCCCAACGTAGCAAGTCCTATAAAATATGGGTATCGAATATACCATTTTTGTGCCAGACCAAAGTTTATTGGAAAATCAACTGCTTGGATAAAATAAAAGAGCTTTTTATGATTTTCACAAAATTTAATATGTCCTAATTCATGGGCAATATAATTTTCCAAATCTTTATCTTTAGAATAAATATTCAGGTATATTTCTATTTTATCTCCTATCATGACCATTGCTGGGACAAAGGAGGGTAAATGAGAACCATCTTTTATATCTAGTTCCTTTTCTAAATAACCAAATTTGTTCGCAACTTTTATTACCTTTTCAATCAATTCTTTTTCCATATTTCACTATAAAGAACAAAGAGATTTATAATCTAATGCAGGGGGTGGGATTTGAACCCACGTAGGCACTAAGCCAGCGGGTTTCTTCATCAATTCAGAGCTTAAGCTTGTGCTTAAGCCCGCCGCCATTGACCAGGCTAGGCGACCCCTGCTTAATGTCAAAATAATATTAAGAACAAGTTTATTTAACTTTTTTCAATTTTTTCTTAAACTCTTTCAATCTTTTTTCAAGCTGATTCAAAGCTTCTAAAACAACTTCTTCGGCTTTCCATCCAGATACGCTTTCAACATTAAAAACGAATATATCTTCCTCATCTTCAACCTTTACTTCATCACCTTTGCTAATTTCTTTATATTTCTGGCATAGAGTACAATTATCTATTCCAGTAATTACTATTTTATTTCCAACCTTGAACACATGTCCTCTTGAGCAAAGCTTCAAATATTTTTCATAATTTTTATCCTTTGGAATTATAGTAACTAGGGGGGAATTTTTATAGCCAACTACAGAAGCCTGCCATTTCACGTGCTCTCTCCCGAATCCTAATTGGGCTATAGCCTCAAATTCTAGTTCTTCCCCCTCAAACAATTCAACTATTGGAATGTTATCAAATACAGGCTTTACATCCTTAGCTCTTGATTTTAAGTCCCCCGAATAAACCATGCAAGGGCCTTTTTTGCTTAGAACAAGCTTTACTTGACATCTGCTACATCCTTTTCCTTTGCATGTGCATTCTTCAGGCAAATTGTAAGCTTTTTTATCAAAGGTTAAAGGAATTTGGCCTAGTCTATTAGCTAGAATTTCATCCTGCAAAGCAGAATCATTCTTTATAAAATCAACCCATTCTATCGCTAAAGTAGGAACTTCCATCATCATAGCTCTTCTAAGCAAATTTGCAAATCCAGGAGTAATCCCTCTTGCTACAAAATTAATTTCAGAATCCGTTTTGTTCAAAATTTCAATTTTCATTCAACCACTTATAATCATAGATTTAGTTAGTTGATATTTTAATTGTTTTGGTTTAAAAAATATTTAAGCCTTTTAGGTTGGTAAGTTTCAAAATTTCTAAGAAGAAAAGCTTACACTCTACGTCCTCTTCTCCCGCCCTTAGGGCGCATGTAACCATGCGGCAAAGGTGTGGTATCTTCTATTAAACCAATTTTTAAACCAGCCCTTGCTAGAGCTCTTATAGCAGGTTGAGCACCAGCTCCTGGAGTTTTTCCTTTAGTTCCTCCAGGGCCTCTAACTCTAATGTGCACCCCTGTAATTCCTTTAGCTAAAGCTTCTTCTGCAGCTTTTTTGGCTGCAAGCATTGCAGGAAAAGGCATACCACCTTCTCTATCCTTATCTGTCATCATTCCAGCAGAATATCTTGCTATAGTTTCAGCTCCTGTAATATCAGTAATATGAACGATAGTATTGTTAGCACTGCTATAAATGTATGCAATTCCCCATTTCTCCTCCTTCTTTTTCTTTTCCATCTATTTCACCTTTAAAGTAACTTCGATTTTATCCTCTTCCTCTTTTGGAACTAAATAACTTGGAAAAATCACTTTTCTTCCATTAATCCTAACATGTCCATGAACTATAAACTGTCTGGCTTGCTTAATTGTATTTGCTAAGCCCTTTCTGTAAACTATAGTTTGCAGTCTTCTCTCCAAAATATCCCTAACGGTTAAGCTTAAAACATCGTCTAAGCTTGCATTAGCTTGCAAAACACCCATTCTATTTAATTTCTGAATCAAGATTTTCTCTTTTTCCTTATCTCTTTTTGCAATCAAATCCCTTGCCATCCTCCTATACTTTCTCAAAATGGCCTCAGCTCTCCATATCTCTTTTTTCCTTCTTAATCCATACTCTTTCATAAGCTTCTTCTCTTCTTCTATCCTCTCCTTATCCCATGGCCTTTTTGGCTTTTCATACTTTCTCCTTAATCTTCTCATCTAACTCACTTCTTCTCCATTTTAGCCCTTTCTTTTCTTCTTATTACACCTACAGTTCTGCCCTTCCTAAAGGAGCTTCTTGTTCTTTGTCCTCTTACAGGTAGGCCAAGCATATGTCTTATTCCTTTGTAGGATTTCATGTCAATCATTCTTTGGATATCAAACTTTGTTTGAATTTCTAGCTCTGAAGATGTGAGATGTAAATCCTTACCAGTTTCCCAATCCTTTCTTCTATTAAAGAGAAAAGAAGGGATACCAAACTTTGCAGGATCTTTAATAATTTCCTCTAATTTTTCAATCTGAGCTTCACTTAACTCCTTTAATTTAATTTTAGGATCTATTCCAGCTGCCTTACAAACGGCTTTACTCATAGTAAAGCCGATCCCCTTAATACCTTTTAATGCGATCCAAGCTTGCTTTTCACCATCTAAATCAGTACCAGCAACTCTAACTATACTTTTAGCCTTTGGTCTAGCTATTTTAATCTTCTCCTCTTTTTTCTTCTTTTCTTCCTTTTTCTTCTCTTCCTCTTCTGGAACCTTAACTCGAGTTACTCCCATAAAATCACTTTTTGGTTTCTGATTTTAAAAAGTATTGCTTTTAAAGGTTTAAAAGTTTAGGGTTTTTGCTTCTCAAACAAGCTAAGGAGATTTATTACAAACCGGGAGAAAAATTTTCTGTTAGCTTCTCTAATCATGAAGACAGTTCCAACCTGCAAGTAGTCGGCGCCATTTCTTAAAAATTTTAGGTCATCCTTAGCATTTAAAATACCACCGCAACCTATGATTTTTATATCTTTTCTTCCTTCTTCATCTAATTCTTCTCTAAGCTTGGAAATTGTATAAAGAGCAAAGGGTTGGATAAGTTTACCTGCTGCTCCTCCATATTTTTTAGCTAGATAAGGTTTTCCTTCCTCGTTTGCAAACATGCCGGGAATGCTATTGATTGCAACTATCCCGAAAGGATTGTAGGAAGAAACGAGGGATACCATCTTATTCAAATGATTCGGAAGCATGTACCCAAGCTTAATCGTATATCTTTTAGTTTTCTTCTAGACTTTCTCGAGTATTCTTCCTACAGTTTCCAAATCTTCGTAGAGTAGAGAATCGTTAATGCTAGGACAAGAAAGATTCAATTCAACCAGAATTCTTTCTCGGTCAATTTTAACAAGCTCTTGGGTTAGTATTTCAAATTGCAAGCTTGGGTCTTCGTTCAACTCTTCAGCTTTAATATTTTTGTATCCTTTTTCGACAGGAGCCCAAGCTATGCTAAGGATTAAAAAGCTTTCTGGGTTTTCTTCTAGGATTCTAGGTAAATTTTTTGTGTAATACTCCATCCCAGGAGTTTTTAAACCTATTGAATTAATGCTCGTTTTCAAATCCTCCAAATAGTAAAAATTTGGTTCTGGATTCCCTCCTCTTTTTTCTAGGGTTATACTTCCTATCACAGCAGACCTATAAGGATTAAAGTTAAGAAGTCTTTCTATTTGCTCAACGGTTTTGCTTCCCTCTCCTGCTGCATTCGTCACCAAAGGATATTCTTGAAACATTTTATTTTTTACTAGTGAGTTAAATTTAAATTTCTAGCAAGCTTTTTAAGAATAGATTAGCCATTCTAAATTTTGAGGAATAAATTTTCTTAAACTCTCTCATACTCCTTTCTCCTATTTTTGGGATTAACTTATTGAGCAGTGAATTATAATCTAGCTTATCGAAAATTTTTCTAATCGAGAGACTCTTTTTCAGGTCTCTCAAGAAAGCTTTTTTCCACAGTTTGTCGTAATCTTTATTCTCGACTATAGCCTTAGCAGCAAGGTATCCAGAATGAAAAGCATATTTCATACCAAAACCAAAAGCTGCATCTTGAAATCCAGCAGCTTCACCCACTAACAAAGAATTACCAAATTTTGCTGTCTTTGGAATCGAAAAATTCACGTATCCAGAAAAGTTATACAAGAGAGTCGAAGATTCGATCGTATCTCTAAAAATTTTATGCTTCATCGCTTTTTCTAAAGATCGTTTAGGATCAGCTTTAGGTCTCATAGCTATTGCAAAAGTAGCTTTATCTCTCGAATGTGGAAGCAAGTAAACATATCCTTTTGGTGCTATTCTATCGTCAAAAAGGATCAGTGCCTTTTCTTCATCAAAATTACCTTTTAGGGCGCAGCCATATCCTATGCCATCCATCCTTTTGCTGCCAGTAGCTATTACTTCTGCTTGAATTTTTTCTTTTATCCCCGTTAAAATTTTGACTCCAAACTTTTTCGCTTTTCTTGCAAGAAAATTTTCGAGCGAATTATCCCCTTTTCTTAGAACGACATAGCCGACTGGTATATCATCAGAATAAATTACAGCCTTATTCTTTAAATTTGGCGCAACCAATACAATCTTTTCCAACCTCGATTCATACTTTACATCTATGTTTATTTCTGAGAGAAAATCAAGAATATCGTTTTTTGTTTCCCAATTTCCCAACAGTTGAGCATTGCTTTTCCCAACTCCAACTTTTTCTTTTTTCTCGAAGATTGTAACTTCCCTTTCATTCTTTGCTAGATTTATTGCTGTAGAGAGTCCCGAAAGACCGGCCCCTAGAATTTTTATCATAAGTTTAGTTATTGCTCTGAAGAATAAAGATATTTCTTATGGACCGGCCGGGATTCGAACCCGGAGCCTCCACCTTGCCATGGTGGCGATCTACCCTTGATCTACCGGCCCTCAAATATTAAATATCTTACTAATTTATTAGAATTTAACTTCTTTTGGTGAAGCTATGAAAATGACGGAGCTTGAAGTTAAAGAAGCATTTGAAAAGGCTAAGAAATGGATTAAAGAAAACATTCCAGAGTTGGGAATTTTTGTCGATGAAATAAGCCTAGAATTTACAAGGTCAAAAGATGGTTACGACCTTAGAAGAAACCTTAGAGAAAGAAAAATCCTGGTGAATCTCTATAGGATAGAGTGGTACTTAGAAAGGGAAAAAATCTGTCGCCTTTCTCCAAAGTACGATATCGAGACAGCACTAATTCATGAAATTTTTGAGTATTGTTACTTGAGAAGGCATAACTATCCAGAAGATGATCCAGCGATTAATCTTTTGGTCCATAGGATGGCAAGGAGTCTTGAAAATTCTCTTAGGGATAAAAAAGGCCTTAAGCCTTGGATTTAGTCAGAAGAATTATCTAATCCTTCTCAGCATTTCTATATTTTCGCAGCTTGGCCTTACATGGCAGCCCAAACAAACCCTCCTTTCCAGGTTTGGTAGCTTACCTTTCCCAGGAATCCTTCCAAGCTTGCACATCCTTTCTATACCCCTTTTATAATTCAAGAACTTTCTTCTAAGCTCGTTTGTGAGCTTAATCTTAACCAAGGATTTTGAACCAAAGTAAATCAAATAACTAAAGCTTACTTTTTTCCTGAAAAATTCTTCAACCAAAATGCTTTCCCCAACGCTTTGCAACAAGTGCTCCTCCTTTACCCCTTTCTTGCTCAATTCCCCAAGCTTGATATCTATTGGAATTATTTCGCTTGCTTTAATCCCAACTATGTCTGGAGTTCCTACCAACCCAACTTTAATGGATTCAAAAGTTTTTTCGGTGAAAATATAAGAGAAACCTTCTTTTTTTATCAGCTCGTAAAATCTTTCTAGAAAGTCTATTATCTCACCCTTCCTAATGGTTACTCTTTCCTTGAACTTTTCTACAGCCCTTCTGGCAGCCTCTTCCATGAGTTGTTCTATCTGCATTTTAGCTAAATTTTTGATGAAAATGTTTACTGCCAGATGAATAGCTTCTCCATCCCAAGTTTTTCCTTTTCTCTCTTTATACTGTCTTGAAAGGACAACCTTTTCTAAGAATAGCCTTCTTGGGCATTGGAAAAATTTTCCTACTTCCAAAGGTGTGACAAAGAGCTTCTTAGATCTTGAGAGCTTGTTTAGAACAATTCTTGAAATTTTTTCAGCTTCTTCCCTTTCAATCTCTTCATTAACCAAAAGAGAACCCCTCTTCCCTTTGATATAATTTCCCTCCTCCAACCTTTGGAGAACCAGAAAAACCAGGTCAGAAGAGCATATGTTCTTCATCAGAGCTTGCACTAGTAAGTCATCTATCCTAATCTCCTTTCCAACATTGGAATTCAAAATTTGAATAATAGTATGAATATCCTTATCCTTAAATTCTACCCCAACCCTCACTTAAATCACAAACCTATCTTTTCCTTGCCCATTTAAGCTTTTTAGGATTCCTTCCCATAAAATAGTATTTTTCACACTTCGAGCTATCGAAATATAGTATGCTCCCGTCTAACTTTACAAACATTTTACCCTTGGGTGGCTTAAAACTCTTCCCACAAAAGCTGCATTTCATAGAACTACCTCTCCATAAGCTTTGGTGCAGTTTCCATCTCAGTCTCTCTTAGCATCAAAATATCTCCCTTCCTAACAGGCCCGATAACATTCCTTATCAAAACCTTTCCCTTATCGGGTCCTTCCAAAACCTTACACCTTACTTGAGTAACACCCCTAACTCCAGCCCTACCTATTATCTGCACTACCTCAGCAGGGTAAGCATCTTGCATTTAACTTCACTTCTTAAGCTCGTTTACCTTTTCTATAATCTCTTTTACCAAATCTTTTGCTTCTCCTTCCTCGATTATGCAGGCTGAAGCCGCGGCCACATCTATTCCAGCAGCTCTTCCCAGCTCAGCTTTGCTTGGTACATAAACATAGGGTATTTTTTTCTCTTCGCACAAAGCTGGTAAGTGCATCACTATCTCTTCAGGCTCTACATCCTCAGCTATTATAACTAACTTTGCTAAACCTTTTTCCACAGCCTTGGTAGTTTCATTAGTCCCCTTTTTAACCTTTCCGGTATTCTTTGCCATTTCAACAGCTTGTAAAACTCTGTCGGCCAATTCCTTTGGAACCTCAAACTTCACATAACTCTTCGGCATTCCATCACCTCATCTAACTATCAATTATAGATTCTAGAAGATTTATATATGTTTTGCTTAAAATTTAGCTCCCAAAAATTTAAGCCTGAAAACTATAACTTCATTATGCCAAGCTGGGAAACTCTATACAAGGAAAGAGGTATTATCCAAAAAGAGCCATCCAATTCGTGAAAGAAGCTGTTAGATTTTTCATGCGTCAAAAAAAGAGCGGCGGCTTATCTGCTATATGCTAAAAAGTAGATTGCATGAATCCCAAAACTTTAATGTTGGTAGGAATTTTAGTTTTAGCATGTCTGATAATTTGGTTTTCGATTCAAGCTAAAAAAGCAGCTCAGCCAGAAACTTTTATTGAATCGAAAGGAACCAAACTAGAAATAACTTTAGTTTCCGTCTACG
>CAZICS010000006.1:44129-49031 GCA_964537835.1 uncultured archaeon
ACTTTTATTGAATCGAAAGGAACCAAACTAGAAATAACTTTAGTTTCCGTCTACGATAACTACCAAATAGACCCAAGGCTGAAAGCTGCCTGGGGATTTGCTACCTTGATCGAAACTCCTAACGAATCGATACTATTTGATACAGGAGGAGATTCAGAAATCCTGCTCTTTAACATGGAAAAATTGGGTATAGACCCTGCTTCAATCAAGAAAGTAGTCATTTCCCATATCCATGGTGACCATGTAGGAGGATTAGGAGGCTTTTTAGAGAAAAACAGCGATGTCACAGTTTTCATCCCAAGCTCCTTCCCCCAATCCATTAAAAATATGATAGTCCAGGAAGGAGCTAAGTATGTGGAAATTTCGGCTCCAAAGAAAATTTCTGAGTTTGTCTATACGACTGGAGAACTTTACGGACCTCCAGAGGAGCAATCCTTGATCATCGATTCGAAAAAAGGATTGGTTGTTATTACAGGTTGTGCTCATCCAGGAATTGTGAATGTCGTGAAGAAGGCTAAGGAATTGATGAAAAGAGATAGGGTATACCTGGTTTTGGGAGGGTTTCATCACCCTTCCGTATCTTGCGTTAAAGAATTTAGAAAGCTGCAAGTAGAGAAGGTTGCACCATCCCATTGCACGGGTGATCCAGTAAGAGAAGCTTTCAGGAAGGAATATGGAGAAAACTTTATCGAGTATGGGGTAGGGAAAACGATTGGAATTGAGTAAATTCAAGAAAGAGCAACCATCTATTATTAATTTATGCTTCTATTAAATTTCATAAGACTAGACTAGTTTTTAAAATAAGCAAGAATATTCTTTCTCATTTATGTGCAAAGTATAAGACTATTCCATCTTTTACTCGGTCAACCCTAGCAAAGCCAATTCTAACTAACTGGATCAGATCGTTTTCCTTTAAGTTTTTAACTTCTGGTTCAGCTATTCCTTCTTCCATCCTACCATCTGGCATTACAATTTTTATCTTCACATTCGGCTCAGAAACCCATTGAATCTTCGGGTCTTCAAACCTTATTTCTTCACTAACAAATTCAGCTTCTTTATCCAATTTAACTGTAAACAAATTGATTAGTCCAACTTCCTTACCTTTTAACTTTTCAAAATCATCTTTTTCGACCCAAATTTTTCCTAAATTTACAGGAATCTTCCTACGACCTCTTTCCCTAAAGTCTGGATGTAAGGGAGCTTCTGCTTCCTTAACCTCTGGGGCATTTTTGATCGAGATTTCAACAGGTTCCAAAACTGCGAAATATCTGTCCGCTAGAGGATCGATAATCTTTCTGTTTTCGGCATACAAAATTTCAGCCGGAATGGTTACGTCGGATAGGCTTAAACCCAAGTTTAATATAAACTTCCTTATCGCTTCTGCCTGAATCCCCCTTCTTCTCAAAGATTGCAAACTCCAAGTTCTTGGATCGTCCCATCCAGAGTATTCACCTTTCTCTATAGCTTTTCTTGCTTCGGTCTTGCTTAGCTTAGCTTCCCTTATACTTAAAAGACCATAATGAATGAATTTCGGCTTTTGCTTAACACCAAGCTTATTCCAGATGAATTCTTCGACCATATCTTCCATTACCAAATCCTTTCCTCTTAGGATATGGGTTATTCCAAGCATTAGATCGTCTACAGCCCAAGAGAATTCAAGCATAGGCCATACCCTGTATTTCTTTCCAACTCTTGGATGCTCTCTTTCTACTATCCTTAGCAAAACCCTATCCCTAAAAGCAGGATTTGGATGCTTCATATCAGTTTTGAGTCTTAGAACGGCCTCACCCTCTTTATATTTGCCGGCTAGCATTGCCTTCCATTTTTTCAGGTTTTCCTCTATGCTTTGCTTCCTATGCTCACACTCTATTCCTTCCCTTCTGTTTTTTCTCAAAGTTTCAGCATCGCATTCGCAAACATAAGCTAAATTTTTTTTGATCAACTTTTCAGCGAACTCATAGAAGATTTCTAACCTATCCGATTTGTATATGAGTTTATCCCACTTAACACCCAGCCATTTCAACCCATCTATTATCAGATCATAAGCTTCAGGGATTATGAATTTCTCTTCTGAACCAATCGTATCATCTATCACGAGCAAGAGTTTTCCTTTATACATCTTTACGTATTCATCATTCAAGATAACCATTCTCGCATTCCCTATGTGCAAAGGTCCTGAAGGAAATGGAGCTAAACGCATCACTACCTTTCCTGCTTGAGCTTGAGGTAAGGGCGGTAGCTTTTTTTCCTCTTTAATTTTTTTCTTCTCGACTTCAATTCCAAGTTCTTCAGCTCGCTTTTTTTGTTCTTCTAAGCTCAAAGAATTTACTTCTTCAATGGCTTCTTTTATCCTTGGAACGATTTCTTTAATCTTTTTTCTAAGCTCTGGTTTTTCTGCTATAACTTTACCCAAGACAGCTTGAAAGTCTGCTTTACCTTCATGTTGTATAGCATTTATTAATGCGTGCTTTAAAATCAATTCTTTCATACCAATTATGATTTGAAATGGTCGAATAAATATTTTCCTAAATTAAAAATAGAAAAAAAAGAAAAATTTACTCAGTCCATTCTTTTACTGGTCCTGCTTTTTCTTCAACCCAGGTTAAGTTCATCCCTTCTTTTTCGCCTATCTCTCTAATCTTTCCCATCAATGGTTTAATTTCCTGAGTTCTTTTAATCTCATAGATTGGTTTTGAATAGTAATGCATTGGCTTGAAGACCATTAGATAATTCTTGAAATCTCCTGAAATCGCTATTCGCCAGCCAAATCTTTGAATCAAGATTGTCAATATACTTCCATCTTCGCCCTTATACTTAATTACTTTCGTTCCTGGGCCTGATTTGTAGCTTTCCATCTTCTCTAGCTTGTAAACCTCTTCTCCTACTATTAGATAGTTATACCTTTCTTCTCCATACTTCATGACTAGAAAGATTACTTGTTTCGATTCATTTTTCTCTTTATTGAACGCTACACCTTCTGCTAGCATCACTTTGGGTTCTCTGTAGTAATGGTAAGGTGGAATCATTTCCCTCGAAAAAGTTTGTGCTGCTGCTATCGTTCCTATGCTAGCGCTTCCTATCAAAGCGATAAGGATTGCAACTATTTTCTTATTCATTTTCCTCACCTAGAATAAGAATGAAAAAGGAAGCTTTAAATTACTTTAAGATTTTTTTGGGTCTAGACCCTAAATCTTTTTAAAGCTTAAATTTAACTATTCTAATGGTTTGATTATGGAGGATGAGCTTAAAGTTTCAAAAGATTTGCTTAAAACTATAACTGTAGATACTAGGGTAAAAATCCTAAAAGCTTTAGAGAGAAGACAGATGACAGCTTCTGAATTATCAAGATTGCTTAAAAAGCATGTTACAACAATTTCTGAACATTTAGAAATTTTAAAAAAATCAAATTTGGTCGAAAGAATAGAAAGACCGGGAAGAAAATGGATTTATTACAAGCTAACTAGAGAAGGAAAAAAGGTTTTACATCCTGAGTCTTATCGATGGATAGCTATTCTAACTCTCTCATTCTTAATATTTTCCTCGCTTTACTTTGTGATGACAGTTGATGCATATCCTGGTCAAATATTTTATGGAATTAAAAGAGCAAGAGAAAAATTTCTGCTAGGCTTGATTAGAGGTAATGTTGAGAGGGCAAAAAAACACTTAGAATTAGCTGAAGAAAGATTAAAGGAAGCCAAATGGTTGGCAAAGGAGGGTAGGATCAGGGAATTAAAGGAAATTCTGAGAGAATATGAAAATGAACTTAAAGAAGCAAGAAGAGAAATTGAGGTTGCGAGAAAGAAAAGAAAAGTAGTAACATCTGTTTTAGAGCAGATTAGCGAAGCTACACCTAAGCATATTTCCATACTTCGAAACATTTTGATCAAGACTGGAAGGAAAAGAGAAGTTTTGGAAGCCTTAAACAGATCTTTTGAAACTTATGAATCTAGCATAGAAGAGCTAAGAAACCTAACTAAAAGACCTTATGCTCCTTTATTCAAACAAGTATAATTGCTGCGTATCCAACTACTGCCCCATATTCTTCAGTTATATCTCCTGAAGTAGCGTACTTTAATAACTTACCTTTTTTTGCCCCCAAATTTTTAGCAACTTCTATCGCAATTGCTATAGGCCCAAATCCGCAAACACTAGCATCTTTTTCATTTATTTTTTCAAAAAGCTCTTTTGAGTTTAATCTAATTATCGATTTAATTAAATCTTTATCAACCCTTTTTGCAGTTTGATGCGGAACATAGTGAGAAAAATCTGAGCTGGCTAAGACTATCCATTTTTCTTTTTCGCTTTTAATAGCATTTGCTATACCTTTTCCTATGAGCTTGCAGCTTTCTAACAAAGTTTCGTCTGCAAATTCATTTAGAATAGAAATAGGAACAAATTTAAAATCACTTCCAAACCTAAACTGAAGAAATGGTAATTGGACTTCTATACTATGCTCATATTGATGAGCTAAAACATCATATTCTAAAATCTTACACTCCTTTTTAATTTTTTCAGCCATTTGCTCGCTTATCGCAATTTCACCAAGAGGGGTTTTCCATAAACCATTTTTCATTAAAGCAAATTTCTCGCCAACTCCAGTATGATTAGGCCCTATTATTATGTAATTTGCTTTTTCTATTCTCGAATAAACCCAAGCAGCTACAGGGCCGGAATAAACATAGCCAGCATGCGGAACTATCGCGCTCAAAATTTTTTCCTTTTTCATAGTTTTTGGGCCAAGCTTATGCTTGAAACAAGAATTTATTTGCTTTTTGAGCATTTCTGGGTCTAAATTGTAGAAAGTTCCAGCTACTGCAGGAGGTCTTAAAATGAACATTCTTTCACCTAATATATTCTTAAATAATTATGTCGTCAAATATAAATAGGATTTGTTTTAATATT
>CAZICS010000007.1:0-32614 GCA_964537835.1 uncultured archaeon
TTCAACATCGCTTCAATCGGAGATTCAAGCGCTTCAAACAGCTCGAGCGCTCGAAGCGCTTCAAGCGATTCAATCGGTAGAAGAAAAACCTAAAGAAAAAGCCACTATAGAACTTGAAAAGGAATCTCTTCAATTGGGGGTAGCCGCGGGATATGTGGGAAGATCTCTTAGAGAAATCGAAAATTCCTTACTTAGGATTGAGTCCCAAATGATAACAAAAGATTGGTTTAACTTAGAACTCAAGGAAAAATTATTAAAACTCCTGAAGATAGTAGAGGAACATGAAAAGGAAGAGGAAATGCGCTTTAAAGCGCTTCAAAGCGCAATAGAAGCTTTGCGATCGAAAGCGCTTGAATTGCCAGAGCCATTTAAATCAGAACTTTCTCAGCAAATTGATGTTCTTGAATCTTCCTTACCACTTACCTCAAAGATGAAAAGAGTTATGGAAATTCTAAGAGAAACAAAGGAAATCAGCTATAAGGATTTAGCAAAAAGATTGGGTATTTCTGTTTCATCTTTAAGAGGACTTCTAACTAATATGTGCAGGAGGACTCAAGAAATCGAAAGATTTACAAGAAACGGAGTAGGTTGGGTAAGGCTTAAAGAATTCAATAATGCTCAAAACGCTTGAAGCGCTCGATTCAATCGCTCTTAAACTTTTTCTTATAGCAAGTAGAACAAACCTCTATTCGCATGCCTCTAAACCAAACTTTTTTCATTTTACCCCTTGTTTTATAACAGAAAAAACAGGGCATAATAAATATTTAGCTTTTCTCGACCTTATTTTTTCCCAATCTTTCCATTATATCCAGAAACTTGAAAATACCATAGACATCCGTTCCTGGTTTAAGTCTCACCATCATTACGTTAAAGGGCTCAAATTTTTGGATGTCTACAAACATAAGCAAATGCTTATTGATTAGACGAGAAACTGTTTTGTGATGTAGGTTGCATCTTCTTGCAATTTCCCTTATCCAAAGCCATCCTTCTTCTGCTTGTTTCAAGCATCTCACTATCTTAATTATATTTTTTGCTGTATCCTTTCTCAAATTCTTCACTCCTGATTTGCGCCAACTGGGGCTAGTGTTGGTTATTTGATATTTTATGAATGCTGAAATTTATTCTTTTCTCTTTTCTTAGTTTAAAACAGCTATTTTCAGTTTATTTTTGGATTTAAGCACAAGAATTTTTTTAAATTTCCACTTTTAAACTTTCTTTTGTCAAAAATCAATTATTTACTGAAAGATGGTTAAAGAAAGATTACCATTCCTTTATATTCTCACAAAACAAATAATATTCTATGAGCAGAGGTAGAAGCGTTTATCCTGACCTTGAGCCCTTGATTTTAGATGTTCTGAACGAATCTCCTGTTCCTCTGAAGATCCTTTCGATTAACTTTATAATAAACGAGAAAACAAAAAAGATAATCTCCCTAAATACTCTTAAGACTCATATAGAGGATTTGGTTAGGAGGAAAAAAATTGTGAAAAAAATTGATAAGGACAACAATGAGTATTACTGGATTAAAAAGAGGGCAAAATAATGGTTGTCGCATCTATTAAGTGTCCAAGATGTGGAAAAAGGATTGAAAAGAAAATTCTTAAGCTAACTCATGGAAGATGTAACAATTGCAATTTTCTTCTGGTTGCTTCTTTAGCTAAGTTCACTTCTGCCAGACAAAGGGTGAAGAGTAAGTATAACAAATAATTACTGTCTCTTCTTGACCATAGGTAAGCCAGTCTTTTCATTCTCTATAACTTCAAATCCTTCGGGCAAATCTACAGCTCCTTCTGGATCCTTACTAAAGTAATAGAGCTTTGCTCCTCCCCTTCCTTCTCTTTCGTGTAGCCAAAAAGTTATGCCTTTTTTGTTTGTATACGAAAAAGCCATTCTATCCCTTTATTAATTGATTTTTTATGCTAAAAATCATTAGACTATGATGGTCTCTTCGCTCTGCGCAACCCTACCTCCAGAAATTTCTTTTAGGACTGGGAAATCTATTAACGCATCTACTTCCAACAATTGTCTTAATGCCAAATCTATTTTGAGGGGAGAAGCTATGTCCTTAAGCCATCTTTTTGCAAAAGGGAGGAGTTCAAAATCTTTTTGTGCTTTCTCAAGAATTTTCCTTGCTTCCCACATTCTAACAGGCTTGGCTTGCTTAAACTTATAGATTAAAGTAGGAGCAGATTCTTTCACGTATCCTGAGCCGTCCGTTACAAAAACTTCTATCGCTATAGCTTGATCCTTAATCTCAGCTTGAATGGTATTTTTAGAGTTGGGAATTGAAGGATAAGCATGCTGATTATACCTTTCTAAGCCATGACCGCTCAAATTTCTTACAGGATTGAACCCAAAAGAGCTTACAACGTCTTCTATAACTTCAGAAATTTCAAAAACTTTTATCCCAGGTTTAACTGTTTTTAAGGCTTCTTTCAACGCTTTTTCGCTTGCTTCTATCAATGGGTGTTTTTTCTCTCCTATGAAAACGCTAAAGGCTCTATCCCAAATATAACCATTAACTTGAACCCCATAATCGATTTTAACCAAATCTCCAGCTTTAATCCTTAAGGTGTCGTTAATGTCTGGAGTATAATGGGCGGCCATTTCATTTATGGAAATGTTGGCAGGAAAGGCTGGCTTTCCCCCAAGCTCTTTTATCTTGCTCTCAATCTTTTCTGCAATTTCCAGAATGCTAGCATCTTCTTTTACAAGCCTTTTTGCAAGAGGCAAAACTTTATCCGAAATCTCTTTGGCTTTTTTGTAACTTTCAACTACCTCCCTTTCCATATAAGTTGAATTAAACTTTCTGATTTAAAAGCTTGAATGAGAAAATTATTTTATGCTTAAGAGCACAACCTTGATTCTGATTTTAATTTGTCTGATCTTCTTCTTTCTAGAATCAGCCCCTGGGTTTATAGAAGCATTTTACTTTATTCCTAGTGAAGCTTTTGAAAGGCCATGGACTTTTGTAACATCTATTTTTCTTCATGCAAGCTTCGAGCACTTATTTTTTAATATGTTCGGTTTGTTTATGTTCGGTTTGTATCTTGAGAGAAGGATTAGTAGGAGGGATTACATTTTAATTTTTCTCTTGGCAGGAATAGTCGGAAATTTCGGTTACATGCTAACGGCTTTTGATAAAAATATTCCTGCTGTAGGTGCTTCTGGTGCGATCTACGGAATAATGGGTTGCTTGGCAGTGTTAGAACCCTATGCGATGGTTTACGTTGGCTATCTACCAATGCCCATGATAGCAGCTGCATTCTTTTGGGCTTTCATAGAATTTATCGGGATTTTTATTCCCAGTAACATAGCGCATGGAAGCCATTTATTCGGCTTAATCGTGGGAATTGGTTTTGGAATTTACTTAAGGACAAGAATAAAAAAGACTTATAAGGAGGAGCTCAATATTTATTTTGGATAGGATAGAAAAAAGTGAGAGAAAATAGAAAAGAAATAAATTCTGAGGAGATTGGATGAAAAAAATAATTTGGACGATTTTCTTAATAGGAACAATAGCAATTTCAGGCTGTGTCCAAAAAGCTCCTTCTGAACTAGAAAGAGCTAAGGCAGCTTGTATAAATGCCTGCAAAAAAGCTTTAGCCGAAGGTCAAGATTTATCCGCTGGTCCCTGCTTGCTTAATCCGATGGATGAACTACCAAACTGGGTTTGCGATGTTGCTCATGAGCCAAGAGAAGCGACAGATAACTTACCAGAAAACCAATGCTCAGCTTATAGGGAAGGGAAGGCAAGCCATTTTGTGGAAGTAGATCCTAGCTGCAATTTTATCAGAGCAATTTAATTGTGATTAGATGGAAGCTCGCTTAGCAATGTTTTGGAAAAGAGAAGGAGAAGGTATAAGATGTACTCTCTGTGCTAGGAATTGTTTTATCTTACCAGGAAAAAGAGGATTCTGTATGGTTAGAGAAAATAGGAGCAATAAACTCTATAGCTTGAATTATGGTAGAGTAGTCGGATTAAATGTAGATCCTATAGAGAAAAAACCTTTATTCCATTTTTTTCCTGGATCTATTGCTCTTTCCTATGCTTGCAGAGGATGTAACTGGAGATGTCAGTTTTGTTGCAATTGGCTAATAAGTCATGACGGCCTACCTGAAATTTTTGGTGATGAGTATGAGCCAGAAGAAATTGTTAAAATAGCTGAGGAAAACAATTGTAAAATAATAAGCCATACTTATACTGAACCAACGATTTACTATGAATTTGCTTATGAGGTTGCTAAGCTTGCCCATAAAAAAGGAATGCTAAATACCTTTGTTACAAATGGGTATATGAACTTAAATCCGCTAAAAAAGATTGCAAAATTTTTAGATGCAGCGACAGTAGATTTTAAAGCTTCTGACGATCCAGAATTTTTAATCAAGTACTCTTCAGTTCCTTCTAATGAACCAGTTTTTGAATTCTTGAAAGGGTTAAAGAAACATAAAATCCATATTGAGATAACAAATTTAATAGTTCCAAAGATTGGAGAAAACTTAAAACAATTCAGGAAATTAGTTGAATGGATAATAGAGAACCTTGGAGCAGAAACACCTTTTCATATTTTAAGGTTCCATCCGGATTATAAACTAATAGACGTTCCAGTAACACCACTTGAAACTTTAGAAAAGTTTATCGAGGAAGCGAAAAAGCTTGGGTTAAAGTATGTTTATATTGGAAATGTTCCTGGTCATGAATACGAAAATACCTATTGTCCAAATTGTGGAGAAATTTTGATAGAGAGGACAGGCTTTTGGGTTAATAAGGTTAATTTGGATAAGGATAGATGCAGAAAATGCGGAGAAAAAATTCATATAGTTGTTTGAGATGGTTACAAAAAAAGAGGTTATGAAAGTTTTAAAAGAATGTTATGACCCAGAAATTCCTCTTTCCATCGTCGATTTAGGGTTGGTCTATGATGTAAAGGTTGAGAAGGGAAGAGTGAAGATTAGAATGACTTTAACAGCTCCAACTTGTCCAATGAGCTCTTTTATAATCGAGAATGTGAGGAATAGGGTGAAAGAAATTAAAGGAGTAAAAAGCGTAGACATAGAGCTTGTTTTCGAGCCAGCTTGGAGTCCTGAGAGGATGAGTAAAAAAGCAAGAAGAATTTTAGGATTTGAATAAATTTTCTTTCAGCTTTCATTTTTTTGGTTTTTAACTTCTTAGGCTTCTATCTTTCTCTTAAGAAGATAAATTTTTCTTGAAAAATTTCTTCAAATCAACTTGAACCTTTCCTTTCAAAACTTCTTGCTCAGTTATTCCCAAAGCTTTAAGCACACGCATCGCAGCAGGCAGAACTTGATGATGAATATAATATTCAGGGTCATAATCTTCTGGCTTTACATCTTCAATAGGTTCAGCCCTATCCGATATACTCCCCGCTCCCTTAGTTATAACAAAACCAATAACCATGCCTTCCCCTATTAATCTACCTCTTGCTCTTGCCTTCTGAGCAGCCTTGACATGCGGCCCAATTTGTTCGTATTGGCTTAAAGGACGGGTAATTTGCTCATAGATAACCAAATCTTCCAAAGAAACTTTACCTTCCTTAATTCTTTTAATAGTTTCCCTAACTAATTGGACAGCTTTTTGAGGATTCTTTTCCTTGAGGATTGTGACCAAAACTTCTCTTTGGATCCTTTTAGCCAGCTCGCACCAATCTCTTCTAACGGTATTTCGGGTTGGTCAAAAAACCAACCTTTCGAATCCACGAATCTCTAGGTTTCCTTCTTCATCAATCAAGGCATATCTCTTTTTTGCGCCTGTTTTTTCTCCCTTTCTTGCTACAAAAATTCCTGCTTCATATAATCCTCTAAACTCAAGCTCTATCATTCCTGGCAACTCTTCATTTACCTTTCTTACGAAATTTTCCGCCTTTCTAATTAATTCTTCTTTTTTCATTTACACCACCTTGCAATAATTCTATTATAATAAACAAACTTTTTAATTTTTGGCCAAATTATCTCAGAAGAAGACTGCTTAACTTTAATAACCCTATCCCAAAAAATATGAGAATTAGCAATTAAACTCGTTAGTGGTGTAGGAAATATTTTATCCAATTTTTTGATAGTGAAAAAAGAAATTGAAGTATCCCCACGTTCATAGTTTCCTATTCTGCCCTGACTACTACCGATTGCCTTAGCAATCTTTTCTTGTGAAATCCCGTATTTTTCTTTTATTTCCAATATACATCTTCTTGCAATTTCGGGTGGTAAAACATCATCGTTTGTGGTTTTTCTCCATCCACTCAATTGATGTTTTTTTCTTATATATTCTTCATACTTAGAACTCTCTGCTATCTTAGTCAATTTTTCAGAATTCAAGAGTTTGGCTATCCTCAAAAGAGTATCGGCCTTTGGCAAGCAATCATCATTTTCGTAGTGTTGCAATGTAGTTGGTTTAATCTTTGTTTCTTTTGAAAGAGCTCTTAAACTTATTCCACACCTTTCCCTCTCTTTTCTAATTATTTTTCCAATTTTGATTGGGACATATTTCTTTTTAGTAATTGCAATCTGCGTTTTTCTCAATTTTTCAGGATGTATAAAACCAATTTCCTTAAGAAATTTTTTAATATTTATCCTATTTGATATAACTACTTCCCACAAATTCCTTGCAGGCCGTACGTATGCAATAATACCGAAAAATAAGAGCAATTCTTGGATGTCAAGAGCAAATTTTCTATTTTTGGCGGTAAGTTTTAACACTATACTATTTCTTCCAAGAATTAAACTGCCATCACCATCAAATACTCCTCTAAGATAGTATGCAATAACTTTTCTAGGTGAACGAAAAATTAATCGAGGAACTCTTATATACTCATTTTTCTTCCCCTCTTTAAGCTTAAAGTTTACCATCAAATATTTTTTCACAGCCTTGGAGTAAAGTAGTGTATGTACCCATCTTAAAATTTTCCCATCTTTTCTTATTTCTACAGGTATTTTTCCTGTTTTAAGATTGAATAACTTTCTAACTAGATCTTGAAAGTTCTTAATAATTGCCTCATTCGTATTTGTGAGCACTATCTTACCATCCCTTCTTATATATCCATCGCTAGATACTATTCCAAGAAAATACGCTAAACTTTCATTTATAGTAGAAGGTAGACGCGGAATTATATGTAGCTTAATTTTGAGAGGTGTTTCAACATCCAATTTCTGATATGAATTGTTAGAGGGAAGTTTTCTTGGCATGGCTATCAAATCACCTTTTTGAACTTCTTTTACTTTCTTGGGAACTAAATTACCGTTTTTAATAGTAAGAATTTCAAAGTTACTGGGTAAATTAACTTCCCTCCCAGACTTAAGCTTTATTTGTACATCAGATTTAAGTTGATGAAAATTGGCAGGGCAACTGTATCTTACTATTTTTAGTGATTTCTTTTCTAAAATAAACCAGTCTCTTCTTTCTCTATTTTGTATCTTCATATATTATTATAATATATCTAGATATAAAAAGATTTCTTTTAATTTTAAATAATCTAAACTTTTTTAAAAGAAATATGGAAGAAATAATTTTTACCAAAAAACTAGTTCGTAGTGGAAATAGAGTACTACTCACGGTACCTAAGGAAATTTCGGATGTTTTTGGTCTGGAACCTGGTGATCTCGTAGAAGTTAGAATTAGATTGGTTAAAAAGAAATCTAAGTAGCTTTAAGGAAACAAGAGTCTGTATCTCCATAAATTATTTCAAAACCTTCTTTCCTAGCTAGCTCAATTATTTTTTTAATATAAAACCTTCCCCATGCAGCAGCAGAAGCACCGCATTCTCTCTTATACCACCTAGCTCCAAAAAACCCAAAATATCCGTAGCTCGCATTTGCTATAATCTTCAGGGCATACTGCATATTGTTCAACTTCTTCCACTCCTTAGAATTCCTCTTCACTAATTTCATCCTTCTTTTTATTTCCTGTCTTTTTTTGATCAGCTCCTCCAAATGTTTTGGAATAAATCCCTTTTTCTTCAAGCAAAAATGCCATTTGGCTTCAGGGACTTTATTCTTTTCCCTACATTCCCCATGTTCGCAGCTTAAAGTTTCAGGGCTAATATTGTGTGAAACTATTATGGTAGGATAGAGCGATTTGAAGTCGAATACTAAAATGTTCGAATGGATTCCTTTTTTCGGTTCGATTACAATAGCCCCTTTATAAACTGGTGCCATTCTCCGCCTTTCTATTTCTTCTGTCTTTGGTCTATTGGGAATTAAAACATTATCAGCAACAGCTCTTCTCATGTAAAAAGCTTCTACAAGCTGAGAATAAGTGTTCCTAGAAGCATCAAAGGGTAATAAGCCCGTTAACCTGGCTATTGCAAATATTTGGGGCAGAATATATTCAGCTAGCTTTAAGGTCAATTCAGAATCCCATAAACTATACTCGGCCAATCTTCCCAGCTGCTCTTTCTTACTCCATATCTCAACCATTTCCTTATACTTCATCTCTTTCTTTCCTATTCCTAGCAACTCTTGAGCAACTTCATCCAGGGTTAAAACCTCGCTCTTCAAGCTTGCAGATAGGATATGGTCTATGAAAACAAAAAGGTCTACGTGAACCCTTCCCCTAAGCTTGGCGGAGCTCACTCTCCCTCTCCTTACAGTTCTTAAAGGATTCTCATCCCTTCCTAGCTTTAGAGAAATTTTGAACTCACTGGCTTTTTCTTTCAATCTAGGGAAATCGAAGCCATCCGAATTATAGCCAACCAGAAAATCGGGGTCTTTAGCTTTAACGATTTCAACAAACCTTTGGATAATTTCCTTTTCATTCTTCAAAGATTCAACCCAGCTTGGCTTCTCTTCCCAATCATAACAGGTTAAAACTTTTTTAAATCCGTCGTTAGAAGCCAAGCTCAACATTATCAGTTTATTCTTATTGTTTTCCTCGACCCATTCGGTATCAAAAGCCAAAATCTTAAATTTAACTTCTTTTTCAAGCTTAGCCGGCTTAACAACTTTTGCTTTAATTACCTTCTTAACTCGATGATCCTTTCTTTCAATTTCCCCGCCTTCAACCTCAATCCAACCCATGGGCTCTATTTGCTTATCCATTAGGTATCGTTTGTAGAATGTAATATCATACTCGAAAGTTTCCTCAACCTCCTCCCATTCTTTTATAAGCTCTCTTACGTCTGGAATTCTCCTTGGATTATCTATCGTGATTTTGACTAGCTTAGTTTTTTCTCCTTCCCAAATTTTTTCAACTATCTCAACTTTCAAAATCTTTGCATTAAGCTTGCTCGTATCGAGCTTTTCGAACTTTTCCTTTAAAATCTTAGCCTTCCCTTCTTTTGGCATAGCATAAAAGTAAGGTTCAAAATTTGGGTCAAGGACCAAAACTGTATTCCCGTTTTCATCCTTGCAAAAAAGCTTAATCACTCCCTTATTTTCAACTAATTCATAATCAGCGTCTAAAACTAAAAGCTTTAATCTCAAACCAATCACTAAAAAGATATTCTTCCCTGATTTTATAATTTTTAAGCTTGCAAGCCTAGGATGATAAACTAACAAGGACAAGCAAATAAACGGTCGAGCTCAATACTTCTGCTCCTGGAATTTTAAGCTCGCGAAATACAAACAACCATAGAAGAAAACATAGCAAAATCCCTGAAGTTAACATCCATACAAAAATTTTGAATCTCATCCTATTCCTCAAAAACTTTTCTCTTTGACTTATATTTCATATCTGGATATTTTTCGTATAATTCTTTTCTTCTTGCTTCGAACATTTCTATCGGTTTGTTTAAATATTCCGCTACGCATTGAACCTTGATTCTTTTCTTCTTAGCCACCTCGAAAACTTTTTGAATCTTCTCCTTCCATTTCAAATCTCTGAGAAAATGGTGGTCGATAACCAAAGCTTCTAGAGGACATTTTTCTATAATCTTAACCATGTTCTCTACAGATTTCCTCAAATTTTCTCGTCCAAATCTGTAAAGCATATAAGATAACGGACCATCCAAAAACACTAGATTCGGTTTATTCTCTAGGATAAATTTCACTTGATCAGGTTGAGTGGGGCCTTCCACATCGCTCGTATGGATAAACTTATGTTCTCCATCATCTATTAGAACTTCAAGAACATAGCCAAGCTTTGGACTAATTCCATGATAAACAGCTTTTGATAGTTTTATTCTTGTACCACCAAATTCAAATTCCCTTCCATCAGCGTATTCAACTTTCTTTGGCAATCCCTCTATTTGCTTTAAGAAATAAGCAGCTCTTTTCTTCTGAGAAAAGTTTATGTTTTCAGTCGGGTGCTTGATTAAAAGAATTTTGTTCTTGAATTGTGTTGGAGTTTCCCATGAAAAATGATCGAAATGGTAATGTGTAATGATCAGGACATCAGCCTCTTTCGAGAGTTTTAAGATTTTTTCCCAGTCACTATCCATCCTTTTGAGTTCGATTGGGTGTGGAGGAAGTCTGAACCTGGAAGGAGCTAAGCTTACACCAGGGTCAATGAGTATATTCACATCTTTTGTAATCACTTGGGTACACATACTTCTCACACCCATGCTATCAAAAGCTATTGGATTGATTTTCAAGTTTTTCACCTTTTTTTGTTAGTTGATAAAAGAAAGGTTCGCTTCCAAAAGGATAAAATTTTCTCTTTTTATTTCTGCATACAAGCCCTTTTTTCATTAACCTATGTAGATAATCTTGAATCGCAGTTCTTTTTAGGTTTGTCGATTTAATTAAATCTTTTACGGTAAACGGTTTACCTAAACTCTTGGCTATTTTAATGATTTGTTCCATTCTTTCATTTCTGGATAACCTAAATCTCTTAGCATTTTTAAGAAATTTTTCTGCTTTCATTCTTTTTCTTTCCAGTTCTATGCCAATTCTCTCGATGATTTTCTTTAGATCGTAGGGTCTTGTATAAATTTCCCAGATAACATGTATTCCATCTTTTCTTTTGACTTTTTTAGCGATTCTAGGTTTTGTGGTCTTGACTCCAAATTTTTTGAAGAGTTCTCTATAACCTTCAAGGAGTTTGGGTGTTTTATGAGAAGAAAGAATAGACTGTTTTATACATATTTGCCCATCCTTGGTTATAGTTGCTTCATTCGAAATAACTCTACGTAAAAAAGAAGAGATAACTTCTAAAGGGGCTTCCTTAAGTACAGGAGGTAACTCTGGATTAGTCAAGGTTCTCTTACCTCTTGGAATTTTTAATTTATCCAGAAATATTTTGAGAATCCGTGAATAGGATACTTCAAAAACTTTCTCTCTTTCTTTAAACCTTACACGAGAATAAATACCACAACCTTTAGTTATTTTGTTAAGTTTTCTTACAATTTCTTGCGGTTGGAGATTTGATAATTCTCTCATTATTCTTTTTGCATCCATTATTTTTCCACTGAAAAGTTTGTTTGTACTTCTAAGGTTCGAGAGTATATTTTCTAATTCCGAATTAGAATAAACTACGCAACCATCATTATGATAAGAACCATCAGTGAGTAAGTCACCCAAAAATTCCCCACCTTCAACTGTCCAAAAATTAATAGGAAACTTAAGTGAAGAAGGTTTAAATTTCCTCAAATTCTTAAGATTTACACTTTCTCTTTTGAATTCATATTCCATACATATGACTATATAGCATTTTGACTATTTAAACTTTTTGATTCTTTGGCATATATTTAAATAGACCAAATCTTTAATATAATAAGTATGGGTTTTATAAGGGGAGTGATTCCTGAAGAACTTGAAAAAGAATTCAGAAAGCTTGCAATGAAAAAATTCGGATACGGAAAGGGTTCCCTCTCAAAAGCTTTGGAAGAAGCTTTGAAAGAATGGGTTAAGAAAAACAGATAGTTTAAAATATCATTTGTGTTTAACTCTTTCTAAGAATTTCTAATTGTGCCTTTTCCCACTTTGATGCGTATTTCTCTAGTAACTTAGCAACAGGATACTCATGTAAGTTTTTAAGATCGTTCGATATTTTGAACAATGCTTTTTTACTTTCCTCGTCAAGTTGAGAAAATGCTATAATTCCAATTTCTTTTCCTTTTTCGGTTAATTCATAAAGTGTATGTTCTGAGCATCCCTCTAAACTAGTTTTCTTTGCGAGAATATATCCAGCATCATTTAACCATTGTAGATCGTCCCTTAAATCATCATCGTCAGGACCAGCAAAATCATTACCATCAAACTTATACGAAAATATTTTGGGTAAATTTAAAGTTTCTTTTGAACCTTCAGAAAGAGCATAAATTACTATTTTTAATTGTCTAAATGAGTAAGCTTTTCCTTCGCAAGCAAAAAGAAGTGCGCATAACTTGCCTAAATCGTTTTTCACATTTTAAATATTTTTCTTAAAATTTAAATCTATTTAGATGATTAAATCTAATCGGTGCAAGAGAAGCTCCAGGATCAATAAAAATTTTTAGGTCATTTGTTTCGAAAAAGTTGCCATGCTTCTAACACCGATACTATCGAATGAAATAGGTTGGATTTTCATTTTAACCAAATTTAATTTTGATGGCCTAAAAAATATTATTTAGATGAAGCTTAATTATAGAACAATTTCATTCATAGAGGGGATTTTAGCTTGGACCCTTTTTGTTATTATAGGTTCATTTTTAGCAGGCTTAAGCCCTTCACACTTCCTGGAAAAGATTATGATCATAACCCTTGTAGGTGGTGTACTCTTTTTTTCAGGATGGAAAATATTTTGTGAAAGAGAAAGTTCTTTTAGAAATTTTTTGAAAAGAATTGCTATTAATTTAAATCTTAATTTTGAAGTTAAAAGTGAATTTTATCCAGAATATGAATTAAAAGGAAAATATGATGGACTAACTCTTTTGATTAGGGTATGGAGAAGAGGAATATATGGAGGAGGAGTTGTATGGTATAAGATTAGAACCTTGCTCTCCCTTCCCAAAACTTTGTTTTTAGAAATAACTCCGAACTATTTCCGTTCTAAAACTTTAACGGGAAACAAGGAGTTTGACAAAAAGTTTAGCGTGAAAACTAATGATGAAAAGAAAATCTTGAAATTTCTAACTCAAGATATTCAGAAAAAGTTAATTAGATTTAGAGAATTGGGATGGTTTGAACTTAAACTGAGGAATTCAGAGCTAGTTTTTCATCATGGAATGGTACTTTCGTCTTTTGAAAGAGAATTTAAGGTAATCTTAGAAAATGTGATACAAATAGCAAGAAAACTAATGTCAATTAAAACTTAGTTTTTCATCCCAATCAATATAGTTTTTCAAATCCATTGCTACTGAAATCAGTTATGCTTAAATAAGGTTTTCCAGACCTAATTTATCACTTCTTTTCAAAACTTTTATGGCTAAAAAATGGTATCCAAACCAAATTGGGCAAAAAATTAGCGAAGCAGAGACATGAATTTATGATGAAATTCTTGAAGAGGTATAAAAAAGAGTGGGAGGGAAAGTTATAAGGTTATTTGACCTTTTTCTTCTTCAAGAATTCTTTTACAAGTTTTACAGGAATACTCTTTGCATCTTTTAAGCTAAACTTACTATTATCAATTATCAAATCATAGATTGATTTATCAAAGAGGTCTATTCCATACAGCTTTTTGTATTTCTTATTATCCTCTTCATCCCTCTTTTTAATATCTCTTAAAGCTTCTTCCTTGCTTTTCTTATCCCTTTCAGCAGATCTTTCAGCTCTTATTTCTAAAGGACATTCATAATAAATCTTTAAATCTGCCCAATCTCCAGCAACCCATCCTGTTAATCTTCCATCTAAAACAACATTTCCTTTCATTGCAAGTTTAAGTGTTCTCTTATCAGCCTCCCAATCAACTTCTTTTTCTCTCAGAGCAGAGAATTCTTCTAAACTTAAGCCTCTTTGCTTTGCTATATCTCTGAAAATTTTCCCTATGTAAACATACTTTAACTTTAAAGCTTTAGCAATCGCCTTTGCTCCTGTAGATTTTCCTGAGCCTGCTGGCCCAGAAACAGTTATAGTTAACCCTTTCTTCTTAATTTTTTTCGCAAACTCCTTTTCAAAAGATTCTAGGAATTTTATATAAGTTTTCACATTTTGAATTTGAATTCTAGAATTAAATTTTTTAGAACTAGCCAATAAGCTTAATTTCCATATGAACGTCTGTAGGAATATTAATCCTCATTATTTGTCTTAAGGCTCTTTCATCGGCTTGCACATCCATCAAACGCTTGTGGATTCTCATCTCCCATCTATCAAAAGTCGCATTTCCATGGCCTGTTCCATCTCCACAAGGAGTTTTCATGGTAACAACTTTCAACTTTTTAGTTGGTAACGGAATAGGTCCCCTATAATTTACTCCAAATTTCTTAGCAATTTCCTTAATTTCGCTGCATATTTCATCCAATACCTTTGGGTCTCTTCCACTTAGTTTTATTCTTGCTACTTGCATTTGCTCACCTTAATAAAACTTCTTTATTCCTTATTAATTTAAATTCTTTTCGCTTAAGAAAATTTAAACTAAGAATAATAAGGAGGAAGATTTTTCAAAACCTTTTTCATAGCATTCGAAATTACTTCTCTTTCTATTTCTTCTCTACTCATCAACCTTAGTGGTATGCTCGTTCTTTTCCTTAGTTCATAGAAATTATACGGCTCTATGTCTACAAGATAAATCAGATTTGGTCTACAGGATAGACCTGATAATTTTTGTTACTATCTCATTAGAGAGGACTTCAACCAAATCTCCTATTAAAATTTTCGTAGGATTAAGTTTTTCATTAAGTTCTCTTTCTAAAACTTCTCTTGAAACTTTATACCATCCTTCTGAGTTTGCTTTTCTTACATCATTATCTGTAAATCTCCCGCCTGAAAAAGAAAGCCAAATTCCTTATGTTCCTTATTAAGCAAATATTTTCTGCTCATCACTATAATGGCATGGGAAGAATAGATAGCCATATTTCTTAGAAGGATTTTAAGCTTTTATTTTTTACTATCATCAAAACCCAAGAAATAGAAAAATGAAAAAAAGTAGCTACTTTGCTTTTACTACATCTAGACAAATTCCTGCAGCAACTGTTATTCCCATGTCTCTAATAGCAAACCTTGCTAGTTGAGGAAATTCTGCTTGCTTTTCTATTACCATCGGCTTAGTTGGAACAACTTTTATCTTGGCTGCATCCCCAGTTTTTATAAAATCTGGTTTTTCTTGAACAACAGCTCCAGTTCTCGGATCAATCTTTGCGATTATTTCTGTAATTTGGCAAGCAACGCTTGCTGTATGGCAGTGGAAGACTGGAGTATAACCTGGAGCAATTACTGTTGGGTGCTGTAACACAACTATCTGTGCAGTGAATTCTTTTGCTACGGTTGGTGGATTATCTAGATGACCGGCCACATCTCCTCTTCTTATATCAGTCTTGCTTACTCCTCTAACGTTAAACCCTATGTTATCTCCAGGTTTTGCTTCTTGGATTTGCTGATGATGTATTTCTATCGATTTTACTTCTCCCTTAACGCCAGCTGGTTCAAAAACTACTGTATCCCCAACTTTCAACACACCAGTTTCAACTCTTCCTACTGGAACAGTTCCTACTCCCGTAATTGAATAAACATCTTGAATTGGGATTCTTAAGGGCTTATCTATTGGTTTTTCAGGTTCTTTTATGTATTGATCCAATGCTTCAACCAAAGTTGGTCCATTATACCAAGGCATTTTATCTGATTTCTTTGCAACATTATCTCCGTAGAAAGCTGAAATTGGAATAAACGGAATTTCCTCAACTTTATATCCAATCGTTTTGAATAATTTTACTGCCTCTTCTTTTACTTCGTTGAACCTTTTTTCATCATAGTTTACTGTATCCATTTTGTTTAAAACAACAATTATTTGATTGATTCCTAGGACTTTTAGAAGCCAGGCATGCTCTTTAGTTTGCTCTTGTATGCCTTCTCCTTGTTTAGCTGAAATTACAAATATGCATGCATCGGCTTGGCTTGCACCTGTGATCATGTTTTTGACAAAGTCCCTATGACCTGGACAATCGATTACCGTAAAGAACCATTTTTGGGTCTCAAACGGCCTGTGCATTATATCTATGGTTAAACCTCTTTGCCTCTCTTCTTTTAACTTATCCATTACAAATGCAAACTCGAAAGTTTCCTTCTTAAGCTCTTTGGCTAGTTCCTTTAACTTTCTCATTTCGTCTTCTCTTATTGCTCCTGTATCAAATAGTAATCTTCCTATTAGTGTAGATTTTCCTGAATCTACATGACCAGCTGTCATTAGGTTTATGTGAGGCTTTGCGGGCATTTCTCCACCTCCATTAATACATTATTTTGAGCTAGCTATATATTTAAATGTTTTAGGCTTCTGTTTCTGGAGGAGTTGGGGGAGTTTTTTCCTTCTCCAACTTGCTTGCTGATATTACGTCGTCTATTCTTAGAATCATTTCTGCAGCCTCAGCAGCAGATTTAATTGCTTGAAGCTTTACTTTTAATGGTTCTATCACACCCATCTTCTCTGCATCAACTACTTTTCCGTTGAAAATATCTATACCATAGGTAGTTTTCTCCTGTTCATGGGCAGCTCTTAGCTCAACCAATATATCAATAGGATCTAAACCTGCATTCTCTGCCAAGCTTCTGGGTATAATTTCCAAAGCTTCGGCAAAAGCTAAGATAGCTAGCTGTTCTCTTCCAGAGAACTTCTCTGCAAATTTTCTCAATCTTCTTGCTATCTCAGCTTCAGGTGCTCCAGCACCTGCGACGACTTTTCCTAATTCAATGGCTGAAGCAACCGCTCCTATTGCATCTTCTATGCTTCTATCAACCTCATCGACAAAATGCTCTGTACTTCCTCTTACCAATATGGTTACAGCCTTCGGGTCTTTACACTCTCTAACAAAAACCATTGCCTCGCCTGCAATTTTCTTTTCCTCTACCAACTTTGCATAACCTAAATCCTCTTTGCTGAGGTCATCTATGTTCGTTACTATCCTTCCCCCAGTAGCTTTTGCAAGAGCTTCCATGTCAGACTTTTTAACTCTTCTGCATGCTAATATCTTCTTCTTAGCTAAGTAATGTTGAGCTAAATCATCTATTCCTTTCTGACAAAAAACGACGTTAGCTCCTGTTGAAGCAATTTTTTCAACCATATCCTTGAGCATTTTCTGTTCTTGTTCGATGAAAGCTTGTAGTTGTTCTGGTGAAGTAATCCTTATTTCAGCATCAGTCTCTGTTTCTTTAACTTCTAAGGGACAGTCCAATAAAGCGATCTTAGCTTCTTTTATGACTTTTGGCATCCCTGGATGAACAACTTCCTTGTCTATAACAATACCTTTAATTAGTTCTGTATCTTCAGCTGAACCTCCATGCTTTTTCTCTCTCTTTATATTATCCGTATCAACTATTATTTTCCCATTTTCTTCCTTTGCGATCATCTTTACCGCTTCTACCACTAGCTTAGCCAGTTTTTCAGAAGCTTTTTCTGCAGATTTTCCTGACATAGCTGTCATCGCAATTTTTCTCAAAGTTTCCTCATCTTCCAAAGAAACTTCTTTCCCTATGTTTTCCAGAATCTTGAGCGCTTCATCCTTTGCAATCTTAAATCCTTTAGTTATAATCGTTGGGTGAATGTCTTGCTCTAGCAGCTCCTCAGCCTTTTTTAACAATTCACCCGCAACTACTACAGCTGTAGTTGTTCCATCTCCAACTTCTTCATTCTGCGTTTTCGCAACCTCTACCATCATCTTTGCTGCAGGATGCTCTATTTCCATTTCTTCTAAAATCGTTACTCCATCGTTCGTAATTACTATATCGCCCAAAGAATCTACTAGCATCTTGTCCATTCCCTTTGGGCCTAGAGTTGTTCTTACTGCATCAGCCACAGCCTTTGCTGCAGCTATGTTATTCTTTTGCGCATCCTTCCCCCTTGTCCTTAGAGTTCCTTCTGGCAGGATTAAAACAGGTTGTCCGCCCAACTGACCAACCATAGCCTGAACCATCTTTTCAACCTCCTTAATATTTAAGAGAGAATTAATTTCTATTATGTGTATGTAGGTATACAAGTATAAAAATTTTTCGGTAGATTTTTTAAATTTTCTCGCTCAGAAGCTTGTTAAATTCCCTAGTGCTTTCTATTTCTTTTAGCTCTGATTCTAGCAGCACAGGAATTCCATTTATGTTAGTTTCCCTAGCAATTTTTGTTATAAAAATGGCTTGAGAAGAGAAGAAAGAAGAAATTTTCTTGATGGTTTGGTATCTTCTTTTTGCTTCATTTGTATCCCTCGACAGTCTTGTAATCAAAGAATATTTTTCCTTGCCTATTAATTCAAAAGGAGCAGAGTAAACGCAACTATTTTCTATTCCTATTCTTCGAAATTCTTTTGAGATCATTCTTTGAAAGTTACTTTTAGGTTTTAGATATACAGGTTTTGGCCTTTTGAGCTTGAAAGATTGTTTTAAATCTATCTTAAGCACTTTTTCTAACTTTTCAACAGTTTCAAAGCTTGGGTTTACCCTTTTATTCTCAATTTCATAAAGAGCCTTTTTAGAAATTCCTACAAGCTTTGAAAGTTCTTTAAGGCTTAGCCCCATTTCTTTCCTCTTATTTTTCAAAATTTCACAATCTATAGCAACCAGATGTTTTCCTTTAGTAGCTTCTATAAACGGAATTTCTTCATTTTTAACTAGCAAATCGAACATTTTTGGCGTGATTACAGGAATTTGAAATCTTGAATATATGATTTTATCGTCTAAAAATCCTCTATTTGTTTTTACAGAGACGATTAAAGGATATGCTGAGATGAAGTAAGAAATTGCTCTTAAGCTTAGAGCATGTTCTTCACTTAAGCCATCTAGGTTAAAGGAAGCTTTAATAAGCATCTTATATTCTTTTTTTGCAGCTATATCAAAGCAACCCTTATTAAGAAAAACTTGAAACCTATTTGAAATCAAGGTTTTAATAATCCGGTTGAGTAAAAAATATTTATTTAACATTTTCTCTCAAAAATTAATAGAGGGAAATAAATTTATAAAGGGCCCATAGCTCAGCCTGGTTAGTTCACCAGAAAGAGCAACCGCCTTATAGGGCAGCTGAGCAAGCGGTAGGTCGTGGGTTCAAATCCCACTGGGCCCACCTTTTATACTTTCCAACTGTTTTGAAAAATCTTCCACTGTCTCCTCTTTTTGGGATGTTTTGGAATAATCATTTTCGATAATCTCAATAAATCTCTTCTTCTAGTAATTCTTAAACGATAGACATCTTTATAAGGTCCATTAAGTGTAAACGAAATTTGTAATTTTTTTAAGATGAGGCCTACTTGTTTCAAACCATTTAAATTTACTGAATTTAGGACTATCTCCTTCTTTTTAGTGTCAATATAGGCCTCATCATCTATAAAAGCACAAAGCCAAGCTTTATGAACTTCATTTGTTAAGTTAAGAATTTTTTCAGATATAAACCAGCTACGACTTTTATTACAACCTAATTCTTTAAGAAGAGTAAATATCTTTTTATTTCTTACTTGAACTTTTTTCTCAGTTATGCATATGTAAAACTTGTTTCCAAAAACCGTCCTTAAATCATGTATAAATTCTCTCAAAAGATTCTTTTCATTGTTGTAATATTCAACGTAATAGTCTTTGAAATAATTACTTTTACCCCATGACGTCCTTCTTGATGAGGGACTTCTTTTAATAATTCTTTCTTTAAGCCATCCATCACCACAAACATGAGCATGGATCCTAGCTAACGCTTTCTGAATCTTTATATCTAATTTTTTAATGTTTGAAACATTTAACTCCACATTTGTCACTGTTAAATTCACTGTCAATATTACTTTGAACTATTTAAGTATTTATATTTTACTGTCATAATTACAGTATATGGCTAGTGAGGGTAAATCTCGTATATTTAAACATACTAGAGGGAAAACGTTATATTTAACAATTCCTTCTAGTGTAGCTACTGATTCAACATTCCCTTTTAAAATTGGTGAGAATGTTAAAATAAAAATAAAAGGAAATAAGTTAGTTATAGAAAAATAATTTAAATCACTTTTTAACATAAGACGAAATTTTTTCAACTAATTTTTTCGGCAAAACTTTTCTATTTTTTTCTGTAACCTCTATAACCTCGCCAAAATCCTTAAACTTTTTTACAAAATTTCTGTGCAACACAGCAACCAAAGGCTTTTCTATTAAAACTAACTCAAAAACTCTTCTTTTAAATTCTTCGCTTAAAAATTCCATTTTTCCTATTTCATCTATAACTATCAAATCACAATTCTCTATCGCAAAATCCAAAGCTTTAAAAGCGATTCGCTCAAAAACTTTAACATCAATCCCATACTTCCCAATCTTCGGCCCTATTTTGAAATCTTCGCTCGCAAAAATTTCCATTTCATTCGAAGAAATATCTTTGACATAAAAACCAACTCTCCTTCCCTTTTCTCTTATTTCTGGAGTAATAAATCCACCGACTTTTATTCCTTTCTCTTTCAAAAGCTCGATAAGCTTGAGCACTACTGTTGACTTTCCTGACCTTGGTTTGCCAGTTAGGAAGATTTTCACATTAATATTAATGTTGAAGATAGAGAAAAATGTTTGGTCTACAGGAATACCGGAAACGAACCCTCTCGAAAATTGGTTAAAATAAAATAATCATAAACTAAACTATGAAACCAAAAAGAATTTTCAAAATAAAATTTCCAAACTTAAAAGACCCAAAGCTTGCTGAATTTGTGGGTATTTTGCTAGGTGATGGTTCATTAGGTATATATGAGTGTAAGTCTAATGGTAAAATTAAACTCCAATATAGGGTGAAAGTAACATTAAACTCTATTGATGATAAAGAATATGTCCAATATGTAGAGCGTCTTATTTTCCAATTATTTGGATTAATGCCAATAAAAAAATTTAAAAAGAATGAAAAAGTATGTGAACTCTTAATTTTTAGAAAGGATATTTTAAGTTTCCTCATCCAGAAAGTTGGCCTTAGATTAGCACCTAAATGGAAAAGAGCCATAATCCCTTCCAGATATTTAGGAAGCAGGCTTGAATTAAATGTCCTAAGGGGATATTTCGATACAGACGGGAGTGTAGTGATAACAAAGAACAATGGAATTCTTTATCCAAGATTAGAAATGAAAGTTTCACCATCTCCTATGCAAAAACAGATTATCAAAATTCTTGAGAGAAGAAAATTCAGATTTGGAGTATACTCTATAGGGAAGGGTAAGGTGAGAATTCAACTTAATGGTATAAGCCAACTGAGAAAGTGGATAAAGGAAATAGGATTTAAGAATCCCAAACATCTTAAGAAAATAGCGGGGTGGGGTATTGAACCCCAATAGCGGGGGGTCTCCTTATTGTGGATCCCCCGGAGTCTTTACGACTCCTTTTGAACCACCGTTGGAGCCCGCTTGGGAACCTCCGGGTGTCACATGAGCAGCCATTATGAGCCATTCGCGTACTAACTCGGCGAGCAATCTGTCATCACTCCAGGCTGCTCTACCCCGCTATCCTGGAGCTTAAATTTAATATAACGCTAAGAACTTTTAAATCTTATTAATTGTATGCGGATAAGAAGCTCTTAAGCTTTTGAAATTAACCTAGTTTTTCCCCTAATTCCTTTTGCTTTTCTTATTTTTATCAATCCTATACTTTCCAGATGATTTAAATAATTCCTAAAGCTTCTCTCAGAAACAGGATTTTTTACTTTACTCGAATAAATTCTATACAACTCGCCTGAAGTAAAATTTTTCCTTTCTTCTTCCAAAATTTTTAAAATTTCTTTTTCAGTTTCATTTAATCTTTCCCTTAAAATCCTCGGTTTAACTTTTTTCACTTCTTTCAAAACTTTTTTTAGATGTTCGACTTTAACTAGGTTAGCATTTTCTCTTTCAGCAATTCTCCCAGCTTTTAGCAAGCATTCCAAACCAACTCTTACATCCCCTCCTTTTTTTACAGCATGATTAGCAGCTAGTAAAACAACCCCTTTCTCGACAGAAAAGAACGCAAGCTTTACCCTTTCTTCCAGTATATCCTTCATCTCTTCTAGACTATAAGGCTTGAATTCAATTTCTTCGATGCTCAAGCTACTCCTAATTCTCTGCTCCAAATTAGCAAAGACGTACGGGTCGTTTGAAATGAAAATTAAGCCTACCGGGTTTTTTACATATTGATTGATCCTAAGCAAATCGTACAAAACTTCTTGACTCCTAAAAATTAGTTGGTCAACTTCGTCCAAGCAAATTATCAAAGCTTTTTTAGTTTTTTCCAAGGATTCAACCAGCCTTGAAACGATTTCATCCTTCGCCCACCCTCTCCTTTGCACAGGAAAACCCAACTCTATAACTATTTTTGATAGGATAGCTTGAGCTGTCCTATGGTCCCAGCAGTTTATGTAAACAGTTTTAATACCAGAATATTCCTCAAATTCCCTAAAAACGAATTTTGCTACTGCAGTCTTTCCTATTCCCGCAGGCCCAAAGATGAAAGTATTTTGCGGCTTTCTTCCTTGGGTTGCTGGCAATAAGTTTCTTGCTAGTTGCTTAATTTGGTTCTCTCTGTGGGGCAAAAATTCTGGCAAATATTCGGGAAAAAGAACTTCTTCCTGCTTAAAAATCCTTGATTCAAAAGTCATCTAATTAAAATTATTAGTCAAAGATAAAAATTATCCAAATTTCCTAGATTCTGGAATTAAATCAGGAATCACTAAAATCTTTTCTTTTCCTGAAACTGTTGGAAAAGCTATGACTTCCTTTATGCTAGTTGTATTCGTAAAAATGCTTGCAATCCTTGCTATTCCTATACCTACCCCGCTTGCAGGCGGCATCCCATATTCCAAAGCTCTTATAAAGTCCCTATCCATGGGCATGAATTCCAGTTCTTTAAATCTTTTTCTTAATTCTTCTTCTTCTTCGAATCTTTTAAATTGTTCTATAGGATTATTAAGCTCTGTATACCCATTACAAATTTCTATTCCTCCAATATAACCTTCATACCTTTCAGCAAACCTAGGATCTTTTGCTTTCTTTGCTAGAGGTGTTATGTCGGCTGGGAATAAAGTTATGAAAGTTGGTTGAATTAATTTAGGTTGAACTAGCTTCTCGAATAAAGCTTCGATTATTTCACCTCTTCTAACCTTTTCTATTTCATTCTCTTTAGCAATTTTTTTCAATTCATCATCGCTCAAAGAAAGAACATCAATCTTTCCATATTTTTTGATAGCCTTAACCATCGGAATTCTTTTCCAAGGAGGCTTTAAGTTTATTTTCTTACCTTGATATTCTACTTTAGCTCTACCAATTTTTTTGGCCACCCAATAAATCATTTCTTCAACCAATTTCATCGTATCCTCATAATTTGCATAAGCTTGATAAAGTTCAAGTTGCAAAAATTCTGGGTTATGAGAAACATCTACTGATTCATTCCTAAAGCATTTAGCAAGTTCAAAAACTTTTTCTAGTCCGCCAACCAAAAGCCTTTTCAGGTGAAGCTCAGGAGCAATCCTCAAATACATTTTTTGTTTAAGGTAGTTATGATAGGTTTCAAAAGGTTTGGCAAAAGCACCTCCATACACTGTTTGCAACGCTGGGGTATCAACCTCTACAAACCCTTTAGAAATTAAAAATTCTCGCATCGCATTGATCAACTTGCTTATAAGTATGAATCTTTCTCTAACTTTCCTATTCATTAATAAATCAAGATATCTTTGGGTATACCTAATTTTTACATCTTTCAAGCCATACCATTCTTTTGGCAAAGGCCTTAAGGATTTAGCTAATAAAGTAAAATCCCTAACCCAAATGCTTAATTCTCCTTTCTGAGTCTTGAAAATAAAACCTCTTACTCCTATTATATCACCTATATCAATCAGTTCCTTGAAGATGGAGTATTTCTTCTTCCCTAAAGAACCTAGAGAAAAGAAAAGCTGAATTCTTCCATTCTCATCTTCCAAATCAGCAAAGCTCGCTTTTCCATGAATCCTTATAGCTTTAATCCTTCCTGCAACCTTAACTTTAACTTTTTCCAATTTTTTTCCAGCCTTTATTTTTTCGTATCTTTCTCTTATTTCCTTAATCTTGTGCGTTCTTTCAAACCTATAACCAAAAGGCTCTATACCAAGCTCTCTTAATTTCTTTAATTTTTTCAACCTTTCTTCTACAAGCTGTTTTAGCGGTATTTTTTTCTCTTCCATATACTCAATTTGTTATTTTCAAAATTAATTTTTAGGATGGGCCCACGCGGAATCGAACCGCGCTCTCCGCCTTGTAAGGGTTCCGCTTGGCTCGGCGTCCTAACCACTAGACTATGGGCCCTTTCTATAAATTAAAAGTAGGGCTACAAATATTAAAAGAATTATTTCAGCTAAACTAATTTCCCCGAGACTCGAGTAATCGCTTTCTATCCTAATCACAAAATATTTAGAACATTTTTGAGATGCTTGTTCGCAAACAAAATTTGGAGGACATGCTGAACAATCAAACCATTCTGGAGAATCTGAATAAACCCAAATTCCTAACTCCGTTTCGCTCGAAGAAAGGGGAATTATTTCAGCATATCCTATACTCATCTCTCCACTTTTAACATTTCTTACTGATATTAAATTATTTTTGATTGAAATGAAATTTGGATTTGAAAGTGGAGTTATATTTATCGTATAATTGTCTTCGAGCAAACCAAGATTCTTTATTCTTATAGGCAAGCTAATAGAATCTCCTACAGTTGCTGAGATATTTTTTAAAGGAAGGGAGGTAAAGTTGAGAGGCCAAAATGTAAGATTAACGTATGGTTTATATTCTATTTCTGGCTGGGAAGGGTCGTATATTTTACAAACTATTAAGTTAGCAGTTGTATAATCATAGTTTGGATCTGTAATAGTACACACCCCCTGAGAGCCAGCTATAGTAGTTGAGTTGCAACTTTGATATCCTACACAATTACTTTCTATATCATCTCCTGGGTTTAGACAGTTTAAATAGCATTTAGCTGCTATTTCTTTTTTCCAATCTGAGAAATATTTAGTAGTCCAAAAAATATTCAAGTATTTTCTATTCCCTACAACTTTAACTTGGGGAGGAATAATAGAGCTTAATACAGTAAAACCAGTGTTTGCTGGAAAGAGTGTTATTTTTTCGGTTGGCCTGAATCCCTCTATCCTCGAGTTGTGATCTTTGTCCCCCCATCCTATGCCCCCACGAGTAACCCAGACCCGAGTTCCAGTTTCATCTGGAATTCTTGAATGAGAAAGGAATAACCAGTAAAAGACATTCCATCTCGTAGCATTTAATTGGTTTACACCTAGTTCTTCGGTAGAGAAGCTACCAGCTAGTTGCCAAGGATTACTACCTATCCTTAAATAAAGGCGTACTACAATTCTATCATTCTCTGCTAGAGATATGGAAGGACAATCCCAACTCCCATTTTTAATTTCTGTATTAGGATAATCTGAGCTTTTTGAAACGACTGCAACAGGACTTCCGCCAGTAATTTCTATTTCATTTCCGCTCGTAGTTCTTACCCATACTCTTATACCAGCCTGAATTCCGTAGGTTTGGTCTCCTATTTCTTCTGGAAGAGAATATTCTCTAGGAATGTCGGATTGGGTAATACCTAAAATGTAAAATCCATTACTAGTATCTCCCCTAAAGTATCGGGTCTCTCCAGGATCGTTTGAGCTAGCCTCTAGACACCTAGCTATGCTCGGCAAGACTAACAGGAAAAAAATTAAAAAAAAGATCTTTTTAACCATCTTTCTCCCAAATACCTTATTCCCTTTTAATTAATAAAAAGACACAGTAAGATTTAATATATGATATCCTACTCCAATCGGAGGTAATTTACATTTACCCTCAATTTTCACTTTATGCTTTTCTGGCTCATACTCCAAGGTCATATTTCCATCATAATTGCCGCATTCTATTAAACTTTTTCCATAATCCCAATTACATGTTTGATAGTTTTCTGAAGATTTTAAAACTATAGGTACATCGCTGAAACAATTGAGCGATGAAACCCAATTAATCGAATCTATTTTTAAGTTTGCCTCTATTCGTCTTCCAATTTTGTGTTTGTACCTTGAATCAGAAAAAATAATGGTTATGTTTACTTCTTGCTCGCTGTATACATTGCTTGGTCTAATACTTACCTCAGTCTTACAATCACTCGGACAGTTTTCTTGAGTTTCTCCTACGTTGCAAATTGAATTAAAGTCACAGCAAATGCCTTCAATGCATTCAGCGATAAAACCTAGGTTTAATCTATAGCTTGAGCTTGAAGAATTGCCTAAAGGAGAACTTAAAGTAAACAAAAGCTTGTAATTGGGTGAAGAGAGAAGAGAACCTTGCTGTCCTATGCAAATATTATAACTTTCATTAGAGGAGGTTACACCGTAGGAGATATCTAAAAGTAAAATGAAGGCCAACGTTATTAACAAACTTTTTTTGATTTTCTTTCTCATTCTTTTCTCCATGCTAATTCAGCGGGGAAAAATTTCCTTCCATACTTTTGAATTTATTCTTTAGTACAAATTGTGAGACTACAAACAATACCCTTACTACTTATCATCTTTAGCTTAAGCCTATAATCACTGTTTTCAACATCCCATATTTCACATACATCACTACTATCGTCCACTAACCGTTGGCTACTATCGTCTCCTCTATTTGCATGATCCTCATGCCATCCCGAACCATCTTCTCCATAAAAGGCTGCCCAGCATTCTCCATACTGGCAAGTTCCTGTTATCATACCAAAGGCTAATTCATCACATTCCTCAAAACCACAAATTCTAGCTCCTTTCATCCAGAATGTACAAAAACCATCCTTACATTCTGTAGCATCAAAAGTAACTTGGGGTGATGTTGAAGTAACAGTATAGTGTTTGCATCCTTCCACTTTCTTTCCTTTAACATACAAGTCACCACTTATTTTAGCACTTCCATTCACTTCTAATTTCACTTGAGGGTTAGTAGTTCCTATCCCAACGTTACCATCTTTTCTTATGTTAACTATGTATGGGTTGTCATAGTGGCCAAGGAATAAGACATTCTGATCGGAGGTATCCCCTTGATAACTAAATCCTATTTCAGCTGTTGGCCCGCCTTCATCTTTACCTAAATGGATTACTACATTATCATTTATAACCATTGACGGATCGTAGAATCTTGCTATTCTACCCCAATTGCTCACATCCTTTCGAACATACAATGGTGATGATTGTGGAACTATTCCTATTCCCACATTCCCAGCAAAATACGCGTCTCCTGTACTATTCATCCATGCTGAGAGAGCCCCTCCAGACCCAACCCCGACTGTTCCTTCAGCATATATATCCCAACTGTGTATTCCTCCCCCCCAACCACTAGGATATCCAGAGTCTGGATCAAAACCGTTGGTACCTAGCTTGCCAAAAATCTTTGCCGAACCTTGAACTTCTAGCTTTTTAGTTGGACTAGCAACCCCTATTCCCACATTCCCAGCAAAGTAAGCGCTATCATCGCTATTATCCAAGTAGAAAATGTCGTTCCCATTTGTATCCTCAACAATTAGTTGATTTGACGCAGTCCTATAGTATAAGTTAATTCCTTCTCCGCTCACAGTATCTCCAAACCTTATCCCATGAGGTCCTTCATATCCGTCTCCTAATACTATTTGAGCTGCTGATTTGTTTAGATATAAATCTCCTGTCATCGTATCCCCGCTTTCATTGACCCAAACATCTTGAATCTTACCACTCCCATAAATTGAAATGAAAGAATAGGATGATGCTGTTAAATTATACCTAGGACTTAATTTTTCATCATTGATGCTTATTTCTAAATAATAGGGTTTGTCGAATGGTAGATTTATGGGGCCAATTTCTGTGCTAAAAATACCGTTTTCTTCGACTTGAACTTCTTTGGCTTGGGACCAAAGCAAGGAACCTCCGCTGGGAGAATCATAAATACTAAAGTTAAAATTATAAGTTCCAGTTAACGGATTTCCGCTGGCATCCGTAAGCCTCCCTTGAATGGTAATTTTTCCTCTTTCATCCTGAGCTATTACAAAGCCAGCAAAAATCAAAGGAATTAAAATTGCTAATAGCAACAATATTTTTTTCATTTCCTCACCCTTACGATCTTCATATCCCCCATCTTCTCAATTTTAACTTTCTTCTCAGCTTCTAGAATGTGAACGAATTTTGAAGCTGTAGGCAAGGAAACTCCAATCTTTTGAGCAATTTTAGAAATGCATAGCCCACTAGAATTTTTGAGTAAATTCAGAATTTTTTCCTTCATATAGTCCTTCTTGTACACGATATTTAATTGTTAAAACTAATATTTAAAGTTAACGGTTAATTGTAGTTTTTAAAATTAAGTTTTTTGCTTAAGAATTTTCTTAGAAGAAACATTTCAAGAGCGAGAAAAATTCTCAAGGAAAAGCTTTCTTCTTCACAAGCTTTAAATCAAGCTTAACTGGCAGCTTCATCTTCCTTGATTTATTCTTAAAATTTTTGCTAAAGTTAATGAACATTATTCCCACAGGCTTTTTAGTTCTAGCATCTACTCTTAGAAGCACATCGCCCTTGAGGGGAATAAAAAAGCCTTTTACAGGCTTGCCTATACTTAACTCTAAGAAATCATTCTTTCTATCCCACCAAATCGTCAATTCTTTTTCCACACTATTTCACCCTTCTTTATCCTATCGCTGAAGTATGAAGTTATTATATTACCCTTTTTATTTAAAACTTTAACCACCACGACCAAATACTTTTCAGAAATAGGCGTGTTCAGAAAATATTTGTAAAAAAGGAGTACATTTTCATCCTTGACACTTCTTCTTATTTCATCCGGATCCTTAAGCGTTTGTTTGATTTTCTCCTCTTGTCCTTTCATTTCCTCCCTTCGAATTATATGCAAGTACTGCTTTAAACTTAGAATTACTTTTCTCTCGAATAAATCTCTAACACAAAAGACGATTTTCATCTTTCTCGCCTAAAAAGGAAGTAAGCCAAGGGTTGTCGCTATTATGAAAACTATTTGCCTTATCTCAACCCTTGGCCTAAAGCTGAACATACCGTTAGAGGAAAACTTTAAGGTTCCTTTATCCCCGTTCAAGGTAACTTGATATTTGCTCAGGCTATTCAAAAATCTGATCTTTGGTCTGAAGCTAATAACCCTTAGACAATCAGGAAATTTTCTAAGATATTCGTTGAACTTCTTATTGTTTTCTAGATTTTTTCCTCTTAGAATTTCGTACATTAAACCTTCTACATTCTTGAAAACGGCCTGCTTTAATTCTGTTCCATGCTTCGAATAGATCTGTTTCAAATCTTTTGCCTTAATCTTAATGGGCGAAAATTTAATTCCAAGAAATTTTTCTAAGGCGTTAACTATTTCTTCGGTTTTTGAGTCCAAACCTCTATAAACTTCTAGGGTTTTTGTGAAAACGTTTATGAAGCAATGGGTTCTCTTCAAGACCTTTGTTTTCCCGTTTTGCTTCAAGAAGCTTACTATCTCTAAAGCATCTTCTTCGGAAAAAACTTTCTTCAAACCAATTTCTACATCCTCATAGTACCAGTAACTTATTATTACTTCATTCTTGTTGTACTTGCTGATTTTTGCTGTTATCCATTTTCCTTCAGCCCTTTTTTTATTCAACCTTTTAACGATTTCTTTTGGAGGCAAGATTTTTGAGAAACTATATAAAGTTATTACGGGCATTCTATCACCTCGTACCATATATTTTATTAAATTTATTTTCTATAAATTAGATACATAGAACTTATATATAAATTTTACTAGGGTTAATTTCCGGTAAAAAATCTCAAAAATGAAAATTTAACTCGAATTTTTAAGTGAGGGGAAATTTTTGTCTTCTTTTTAAGGAAAACTAAAATTTTTAGTCTAAAATTAAAAATCTATACATTTTATTTGGGAAAAATTTATATACTTAAAAATCAGAATAATTTAGAGGTGAAAAAGAATGGTTAAGAAAAAGGTTAAGGAAGTAAAAACTGCGAAGGATGTTGAGTACGATACAGAGAATGCAAGAAGGATTTTTGAATTGCTTGAAAAAAGTGTAAGAGGAATGACCATAAATGAAATAGCCCAAGAGCTTGGATTAAACAGACATACGGTAACAAAGCTTTTAGAGAGGATGCTGATAGAGAAGAAAGTAAACTATGATGAAAGAGGTCCTGCAAAGGTTTACTATTCAGTAGGGCCAAGCAAGTTTGTCGGAAAGGTTGAGCAAGGAAAGTGGGATACCCTTTGGTTTAACGTTTTCAAGCCGAAGTATCCAGGGGAAGAAGAATTTGTTAGGATAAATCAGACAAAGCATGATTATTTAATAAGATCAAGCAGCAAGTTCAAGTCAATAGGAGCAGTTGCGATCAAAAGAAGTAGCTTGATAAATGTGATTAGAATTTTAAGGGATGTAGCAAGGAAAGAATTTGGATTAGATGTTTAGTCGTAAACAGTAATTCTAACCCAAACAGTTCTTATTTCTCCATTTTTGTCTTGAATTGTTATTGGAATCTCATAGGCAATTCTTTCCTCTTTTTTAGCAGGTAAGATCCCATAATAAGGAGAGACTTTCAAGTAAGTAGAATTTACTATTCCAGCTACACCTACTCTTACTTCATAACTTCCTATTGCTAAAGGAGAGTAAAAATTACATTCCCAATAACCGCTTGAATCCGTATAATTAACACATTTCTTACTTCCTATAACAAGGTTAACTAATGCATCTGAAATAGGATTTCCATAGGGGTCTTTTGCTCTCCCATAAGACTTTACACTTTCATTCCACCAAACTTTTATCTTATTTAGTTCAATTGTAGTAAATCCTGTAATATTTAAGTAGAAATAAACAGGATCGCTTGAATTCATGTTACCACTTGTGTCGTTGGCATAGAATACGATTTTGTGGCTCCCTCTTGTAGAATAAATTTTTTTATAAAAATAAGTTGAGTTAAGCTTGATTAAGCTTTGATTCGCCTGGTTATCAAGAGAATATAAAGCTACATCTCCAGCCTCATCCAAACTAATGTTTGCCCAGAAGTATGAAGTATTATAGGTTTTATTTTCGGGTGAAATAACAGTAATAGTTGGAGGAACTGCATCTACAACTGTTATAAGAGGACTTGAGTTTGTGGCAGTTATTTTCCCTGTTGAATTTACCGATTCAGCAGTAACATTTATTATATCAGAGCCTGTTAAAATTGCTTTTACTAACCAGCTCGTATTGTAAGAACCAGGTTCTAAATCTCCAAGTTCATGCTTCGCTGTTTCACCTTCTGCTAACTCAAAAATACTAGGTAAGTTTATTGTAGCATTAACTGAATTACATTGCTGATATAGACAAGTTATCTCAGATGTGATGTTTAAACAAGATAATCTTTCTGCTGAAGTTGCATTTGTGAAAACTTTCACGGAAATAGAGGGTTCAGGAGAAAGAGTAATATAGCTATAAATTTCACTCACATTCCAATTATTATCAGTATCGTTTGCGTAAACTTTCCATTTGATGATTGTTCCTACTTCAGATGTTATTATTTTTGTGACATTAGACCAACATTCTGTTTTTGGTATCGGACATACCTTATCTGTAAAAGCCACCCAACTATCGTTCAGAAACTCTTGTTGTGAATGAACTTCAACCCACACATCTGTCCAATTTATCTGGTCGTAATGTGTTGAATCATTATAATCCATAAACCTTGCTGAAATCCTTATATCTCTATTTGCTTCTGTCTTCCAACCTTGTAAAATAGAAGGTGTTGTAACCGTTATGGAATAATTTCCTGTTCCAGTTACTCCAAAATCTCCTTCATCCACCCAATGTGAGCCATTATAAATCTCTAACCACAGAGTTGGGTTTATATTCCCATTTGCTTGCGAACCAGAATTGTCGTAATATGAAACATTTACTGTTACTGTTATGTTGTCTATTTGTTCATAAAGATTTGAAATCACATCTTGATATACTACTGGTGTTTTATTTGCATCTTGGCTTGGTGAACCTATATAATAAGTTACATTTATATCGTCCCAACCTCTTCCATCTGAAGTCAATGCATAGTTGTCGTAGTGAGTGAACTTTATCTTAAACGATGAGTTAATTTCAGGACACCAGTTTGAGTGTTGTGTAAGATTAACTTCAACTTTTGTCCATGTTGAACCCACATTGCCCAAATCTCCTATTAAATACCAATAACTTCCATCGCAAGTAAAGTAATAAGCATCTGAATTGTAGTGGTCTATATGGTCTGCTCCTACTGTTTCTTCATCAGCCCACTCCCTATGATAAAATGTTAGGATTATTTGAGTTGCTCCAGAGAAGTCATAATCAGTTATTAATTCGTTTAAACTGTAATGACCATTTGTATTCACATCTGATATAACTGAATAGCTTCCAGAATAAGCATCTTCTGTCCTAACTCCAATCCTTCCATAAGTTGTATCGCTTCTATATGTTGTCCAATTACTTCCCAAATCTCCATCATCAAAATTATCAAAAAATGTGGTCCACTTTTCTTCTATTTTTCCACTAAAACCTTGTTCTCCTAATTCTAAATCTCCTGAATTTGATACTTTTGTCCAATTTGTGCCATTATGCCAGCTAAAGATATAACCACTCATACCCCTATTATCATCCCATTTTAATGAATGCAAAACAGCACTTCCTGCTAGAGTTGAGTTGG
>CAZICS010000008.1:0-32451 GCA_964537835.1 uncultured archaeon
ATTCAAAAGATAAATGAAAAAACAAAAGAATATGAAGGAATGCAAGTTCCTGTAAAAATAATAATCGATAAGGAAACCAAAGCATATGAGATTGAAGTTGGAATCCCTCCTGTTTCAAGCTTGATAAAAAAAGAGTTGGGGATAGAAAAGGCAAAGCTTAGCGAGGAAGATAAAGCTAAAGGAATAACTTCTCTAGGAGATTTAAAGATGGAACAAGTTGTAAAGATAGCGAAGATTAAAATGGAAGAATTGCTTGCAAAAGATTTGAAAAGCGCGGTCAAAATGGTTTTAGGGACTGCAGTGAGCATGCCAATTACCGTAGAAGGAAAAAAAGCTAAAGAGGTAATTAAGGAAGTCGATGAAGGAAAATGGGATAGCTTGCTCAAAGAATAATTTTTATTCTGCCTAACAAAATAAATTTTAGATGAAAGTTCTAGAACGAGAAGGAAAAAAAGTAATCTTACTCGGAAATGAAGCGATAGTAAGAGGAGCTTTGGAAGCTGGAGTAAGCTTTGCCTCAACCTTTCCCGGAACTCCTGCAAGCGAGATTGGAGATACCTTTTCCAAAATTGCGAAGCAATTAGGAATTTATTTTGAATATTCGACCAATGAAAAAGTTGCCCTGGAAGGTGGGGGAGGAGCTGCTTTGGCCGGGCTTAAAGCTCTGGTAGCTTTTAAGCACTTTGGCTTAAACGTAGCCTCGGATAGCTTCATGCCTTTAGCTTATCTTGGGGTAAAAGGTTTGGTTGTCGTAGTTGCAGACGACCCAAGCTGCTGGAGTTCTGCTCAGAGCGAGCAGGATTCTAGACATTATTCTTTTTTGGCTCATGTTCCCATGCTAGAGCCAAGCGATCCTCAAGAATGCAAGGATTTTACGAAGCTTGCTTTTAAAATTTCGGAAAAATTTGAAATTCCCGTTTTGGTTAGGCTGACCACAAGGGTTAGCCATGCAAGAGGAATAGTTAAATTGGGGAAAATGGTTGAAAGGAAGAAAAAAGGATTTTTTAAGCGCGACAAAGAAAGATTCTTTAACCTTAGGCCAAACATTTTGAGAATGCATGAAAAGCTTCTGGAAAAGATGGAAAGGATTAGGAAATTCTCTGAAAAAACGAAGATAAATAGGGTTGTTAACTCAAACGCAAAAAGTAAGCTTGGAATAATTACTGCTAGCGCTTCTTTCAACTATGTGATGGAAGCCATGGACGATTTAAAAGTTAAGTTTCCTGTATTAAAGCTCGGGCTAACCAATCCATTGCCCGAAGAAAAAATCAAAAGTTTCCTCAAAAGGTTTAAGCGATTGCTCGTAGTTGAGGAGCTTGATCCCATACTGGAAGAAAAAGTTAAGGCTATGGCAAAAGACGTTAATCCAAAGCTTAAAGTTTATGGAAAAGATGTTTTGCCGAAAGCTGGAGAATTTAATGAAGAAATAGTAATTTCTGCGATTACAAGAATTACTGGAATAAGGTTGAAAATAGACCATACAAGCCTAGAAGCTTACAAGCGAAAATATGAAAAAATTAAAATTGCTTCAAGATTCCCGATAATGTGTCCTGGTTGTCCTCATAGGGCAACTTTCTACGCTGTCAAAAAAGCTGTCAAGGAAATGGGAATTGAACCAGTTTATGGCGGGGATATTGGCTGCTATATGCTAGGAATTTTTCCACCTTTGGAAATAGAAGATTTTTTAATTTCAATGGGAGCAAGCGAAGGAGTAATCCATGGGATAAATAAAGCTACTGAACAAAAAACGATTGCTTTTATTGGAGATTCGACTTTCTTCCATGCAGGAATACCTGCCTTGATAAACATGGTTTTTAACCGCTCGAATCCTTTGGTTATAATCCTAGATAATAGGTATACTGCTATGACAGGCCATCAACCCCATCCAGGAACAGGAATTACTGGCTTAAAAGAAGAAACTAAGCAAGTAGCGATAGAAGATATAGTAAGAGCTTGTGGAGTCGAATGGGTAAAGGTTGTCGACCCGTTCAATGTAAACGAAATGGTTACTACGGTAAAAGAATTTTTGGCTAAGGATAAGGTTTCGGTAATAGTTGCAAAAAGAGAATGCCAACTAGTAGCTACGAGAAGAAAGCGAAAGGCTGGACTAAAGATTCCTAAGTTTGAAATCGATCAAAGCAAATGCACTAAATGCGGCTTATGCTTGAAAGAATTTGCTTGCCCAGCAATTTATGAAGAAAACGGAGAGTATAAAATTAATCCTGAAATTTGTACTGGCTGCGCTGTTTGCTTCCAAATTTGTCCTGCAAAGGCCATAAGGGTGAAAGAATGAAAAAGCCAAAAGAATTCAATATCGTAGCGATTGGAACAGGGGGCCAAGGAATTCTAACTCTAACCTTTATAATGGCCGAAGCAGCCTTAAAGCAAGGGTATGACGTTAAAACTTCTGAGTTGCATGGCCTAGCTCAAAGGGGTGGCTCGGTTTCTTGCCACATAAGATTCGGAAAGAAAATTTATTCCCCGATAGTTAGGGAGAGCGAAGCAAACCTAATAATCGCTCTAGAACCTTTGGAAGCCTTAAGAGCTTGCTACTATGGGTCAAGAGAAAACGGGACAGTAATTATTTTCAACACTTTTCCAATAGTTCCTCTTTCCGTTTCTATTTTGAAAGAAAGTTATCCGAGCTTGGAAAAGATTGAAAATGTTTTGAAAGAATTTGCTTCGCAAGTTATTCCAATTAATGCTACCGAAATCGCAAAGAAGGAGCTTGGAAAAGGAGTTTTTGCAAACGTTTTCATGCTAGGCTATGCTTTTGGTCTTGGTTTAATTCCAATCGAAAAGAAGAACTTGGAGGAAGGGATAAGAGAGGTTGTTAAAGAAAAATACTTGGAAAGCAATTTAAGGGCTTTTGAATTGGGGATAGAAAAAGCAAAGAGCTAGTCTGTAGTGTTATACGTATAACAGGAAAATTTGTTTTTCAAATTTAAAAATGAATAAAGTAAAGCTAGATGTTATACGTATAACATCTTTTTCTATTTTTATTTGGCTTTTTGTGTTATACATATAACAAATGAAATCATCTCAACTTCTCTTCTAACTTTAAAAACTCCTCATGCCTCTTCTCTATTTCCTTCAAGGTATTGACAACTCTCTCATGAACTTTTCTCAGCTTTTCAGGAATTTTCCTTTTCTTTTTAACCAAATAGTTGTAGATTGCCTCGTGCAGAGCATCCAAAGCTAAAATTGAACAATGAACTTTAATCGGAGGTAATGGTCCTGTTTTCTTTAGGATATCATCCTTTGTAAGTTCTAAAATTTCTTCTATAGTTTTCCCTTTCACCATTCTGGTTAGTAAGGAGGAAATTCCTATGGCAACTATGCATCCAAAAACTTCCATCCTTACATCTTTAATTATTTCCTCCCCTCTCTTGTTTTTCCCGACCTTTATATAGCACCAGAGAACATCTCCGCAAATAATGTTCCCAGCCTTTCCTATTGCGCTAGGATTTTTAATCCTACCCAAACCCTTGGGATGCTTGAAATGTCTTATGATTTCTTTTGAATAGGGAAGAAATTCTTTCCTCATTAGCTCCACTTTCCTTTGAACGGGGAAATTTTTCTCAACCTTTCAACAACTTCAGGTAAAACTTTTAAAACCCAATCGACTTCTTTTTTGGTTGTAAACCTTCCTATGCTTAACCTTAAGCTTCCTTGGGCTTGATGAGGCTTTAAACCGATAGCAAGCAAAACATGACTTGGCTCCAAGCTTTCCGAAGAGCAGGCTGAGCCAGTCGAAGCTGCTATTCCCTTTTGGTCTAAGTACATTACCAAAGCTTCACCCTCTATGAAATCGAACCAAAAGTTGGAAATGTTTGGTAATCTTTTTATAGGATGCCCATTCAAATGAGAATTTTTAATTTTCAAAACCCCTCTTTCTAACTTTCTTCTTAGCTTAGTTAATCTTTCAGCTTCCCTCTTCATCTCCTTTCTTGCAATCTCGGCTGCCTCAGCAAAGCCAACGATTCCAGCAACATTAACTGTAGAAGAACGCAAGCCAAATTCATGCCCCCCGCCATGCAGCAAAGGCTCGATTTCCACGCCTTCTCTAATAAATAAGAAACCTACTCCCTTAGGGCCATAGATTTTGTGAGAGCTTGCTGTCAGCAAATCAATGTTCATCTTTTTAACATCTATTGGAATTTTTCCAAAACTTTGGGCTACATCCGTATGAAAATAAACTCCTTTTTCTCTGCAGATCTTTCCTACTTCCTTTATCGGTTCAATAGTCCCAATCTCATTGTTTGCGTGCATGACCGAAACCAGAATTGTATCTTCCCTTATCGAATCCTCAAGCTCGGCCAAATTGACTAAGCCATGCTTATCGACTTTCAAGTAAGTTATCTCAAAACCTTGCTTTTCTAGCCATCTAGCAGAATCCAAGACGCAATGATGTTCTATAGAAGAAACTATCAGATGCTTCCCCTTCTTTTTGTTCGCAAATGCTACTCCTTTCAAAGCCAGATTGTTGCTCTCAGTTGCGCCGCTAGTAAAAATTATCTCGCTAGGGTTTGCGTTTATGACTTTAGCGATTTTTTCCCTTGAATCTTCTAAAGCTTTTTTTGCCTCCCTTCCGAAAGAGTGCAAGCTCATCGTGTTTCCAAACTTTTTAGAGAAATAAGGCCGCATAACTTTTAAGACTCTTGGGTCTACGGGTGTGGTGGCTGCATAATCCATGTAAACTTTCATTCCCATCACTTTAAGTTAACCTTTGATTTTATTTAAACTTTTTAAGAATAATTTTAAACATGGAAATCGATTTGGATGAGATTGAGCCGGAGGAGAAGGGAAAGAAGAAAAAGTATAGAAGAGTTTATAAAAAAGGTTTTAAGAGAAAGTACAAAAAGTAAATGCTTATAAAGCTTAAACCTTTAATTTAAATTTAACTGCTTCGGCAGGAGGTCTGCATGACCGAGAAAATATTGGCTGCAATTAAAGAATTGAGAGAGAAATCGAAGCGAAGAAATTTTGTCCAAACTTTTGACCTAATCGTTAACCTAAAGGATATTGATCTGAAAAAGCCTGAAAACAGGTTTACCGAAGATTTAATTCTACCCCATGGAAAAGGAAAAGAAGCAAAAATCGTAATCTTTGCCGATGCGATAAAAGAGGAAGAAGTGGGTTGCCCCGTTTTGAATAGCTCTGACATAGAAGTTCTTGCGAAGAATAAGAGAGAAGCTAAAAAGCTGATAAGAAAAACTGATTTCTTCCTGGCCGAGCCAAAGCTAATGCCGACCATAGGAAAAAATTTGGGTCAATTTTTAGGACCGAGAGGAAAAATGCCAAAGGTAATTACTAGCGATGCAAAAAAGCTGATCGAAAGTTACAAGAAAAGTATAAGGATTAGACTAAAAGAATCTCCCGTAATTCAATGCGCGGTTGGGAATGAAGAGATGGAAGACGAAAAAGTTGCTGAAAATATAAAAGCTGTCCTAGAATTTTTAGAAAACAAATTACCCAAAGGAAAAGGGAATATAGCAAGCGTCTTGCTTAAGCTAACCATGAGTAAACCAATTAAATTAGAGGTGTAGGAATGGTAAGAGAAGAAAAAATAAGAGCAGTCGAGGAATTGAAGCAAATGCTAGAAAGCTATAGAGTCATTGGTCTAGTCGATATGTTTAAAATGCCCGCAAAACAACTGCAAGAAATAAGGAAAGAAGTAAGAGGAGAGGCTTTGATTAAGGTCGTTAAAAAATCTTTACTAAAGCTTGCGATAGAAAAAGCAAACAGAGAAAATTTGAAAGAATTGGAAAAGCATATGCCTCAGCAACCAGCAATAGTCCTAACAAACTTGGATGCTTTCAAGTTTTACAAAAAGATTAGCCAGATAAAGTCTAAAGCCCCTGCAAAAGCTGGTGACATAGCACCTAGAGACATTCTGATTAAAGCTGGTCCTACTAATTTAATGCCCGGTCCTGTAATAAGCGAGTTCTCAAAAGCTGGGATACCGGCTGGAGTAGAACAAGGAAGGATTGCTATTAAAAAGAATGTGGTAGCAGCCAAAAAAGGAGAAAAAATTTCTGAAGTTTTGGCAAATATTTTAAGAAAGCTTGGAATCGAACCAATTGAGATTAGCTTGAAGGTGGTTGCGATCTATTCGGATGGAAAAATCTATCCGAAGGAAACTTTAGAGCTCGTGAACATCTATCCTGAAAAGATTAAGGAAGCGTTCAGCAGAGCTTTGAGTTTGTCCATTGGTATTTGCTACCCAACTAAGGAAAACATTAAATTCTTGATAGGTAAAGCGTTTAACATAGCAAAAAACTTACAAAACTTAATTAAAAAAACCTAAGCTTTAGACATTTTCCAATTCATTAATTCTTTGAACCATTCTTCTAGATTTTTCGCTCCAATTTTGGTAGTATCTATCCTAAGCTTTCCTTTTTTACATTCGAATACCTTAGCACCTATCCTTTCCATCACCCAAAGAGCTTCTGGTTCCGTAGAAACGAGAGTAAAATAATTATCGAATAATTTTCCAAGCAACTTTCCATTTTTTGAATAGATTTTAAATATGGGTGGAACATTTTGAATGAGTCTTTTAGTAAGAAGAACTTCTTCAGGATTTTTTGAATTTAATTCATCCGAAGCTTTTTTTAGTAATTCCCCTCCAAAATCTTCTATTTCTACTGTATAATCTTTACCAAGTGCGTACTCTAGAACTTCTTTCATTTTTCTTGCATACTCTTTCATGTTTGGTTTGGAAGTCCAAATTCTTATATCATTCTCTTGAAGTTTTTCAGGGCGCAAACCTTTAAATTCAACGAACAAATGACCTTCTTTATTTATACCACTAATCCTATAATCACCTTGGGTAATGTTAGAGAGATGAATAAAACCATTAATGCTTCTATAGAAACGGTAATCCTTCAAAAGCTTTTTATCCACTTTATCGAAAATTTTATTCAGAATTTCTAATGTGTACCTAACTGCTTGAGACACAATTTTCTTACAAAACTTAAAAATATTTAAATTTACCCCTGCTAATGAAATTAAAGAGGTGTAATAAAAATGCAAGAAATATATGCTGCATTGTTATTGCATGAAAGTAAGCAACCGATAACTCTAGAAAATCTGACAAAAATTTTACAAGCTGCAGGAATCCAGCCAGACGAGGGAAAGCTTAAGGCATTGGTAGCTAGCTTAGAAGGGAAAAATATAGAAGATTTAATAAAAGAAGCTTCCGCGGTTCAAGTAGCAGCTCCAGCTGAGGAGAAAAAAGAGGAAGAGAAGAAGGAAGAAAAAGAAGAGAAGAAAGCCGAAGAAGCTGCAGCTGGATTGTCTGCCTTGTTCGGTTAGGCGAGCTTCAGAGAAATTTCAGAAGGTTAAAGAATGGAAAAATTGATAAAACTTGCGGAGAGGATTAAGGACGAAGAATTGAGGAAAAAAGTAGTTGATTTCCTAAAAGATCCAAAGCTTTCTCACAAAGATTTTAAAAAATACCCAAGGATGAAAATAGAGGAAGCCGGCTCAATTTTTACTGTTTCTTCTCCTTCAGGTTCTATAAGCGTGGAAAGAGATGTTTTAAATCATACTATAGCTGTTACTGAACTCTGCTTGAAAACTGCAGAAGTTCTTGAAAAAAACTATGGAATAAAAGTTAACAAAGATTATTTGACAGCTGCCAGCTTGTTGCACGATTCGATGAAAATCTTTGAGTGGAAGAAGGGAGAAAAAGGATTGGAGCCAACAGGAGTTTTGTTAGATCATACGATGCTCGCTGTGGCTGAATTCTATCATCGTGGCTTTCCAGAAGAGGTCATTCATATCATAGCCTCGCACTTTGGAGAAACAGGGCCGACCCCTCCTAGAACAATCGAAGCCGTTATTCTACACTATTGCGATTCTTTCCTTTCGATGATTGAGTTTCAGATGCGAAGGAAGGAAGAACCTTTGCAATTGGTTATCTTTGACGAAGAAAGTTTGAAAAAAATTGCTGAAAAGGTTGCAAAGGAAGAAATCGAGAAATTTTCTAAGTAAAAAGCAAATTTTTCTTTTTTGAACCGAAATCTCAATATTTTTGCTTTATTTCTAATTTTTACCGGAAATGAACTCCCTCGAAAACCAAGTATTCTTATATACCTAATTTTTAAAAGGCGAGAAGGATGAGATGCATAAGGTGTAATTCACCGAGAATATTAAGGTTTATAGATGGTTTTGGGAATAGAAGGATTTTTTGTAGGGATTGCTGGCTTAGCATACCAGAAAATAGCCTAAAATTTGGCGTCCAGAAAAATTTGCATGAATTCAGAACGGATTCATACTTTAGGGTTGAGGGACATGCAGAAGATTGGAGAGATAAATATCAGCTTGTTTAAGGATAGGAATAGATTGAAGTATAGAATGAATTGGGTTGGCGAGAAAAGGATATTCGGTTTTATCAAGCCAATAGATTTTTAGGGATTTTTTCCCTTTTTTTATTTTTTTCTTAAAACGACAAACAAGTGAGCTTTCTCATACGGGTCTAGCTTAACCTTGTCCAAGATTTCAAAATGCTTTTCCAATTCTTTTAAACATTCAGCATAAACTTCGCTAGGCTTTTTTGTAACATCTATCGATTGGCTTTTTATCGCTATCATCGCATACCCATTAGATTTCAAAAATTTCTCACAATTCCAAACTAAAATCTTTATCTGATCAGGATCTGCGATATCTTCATAAACCAAATCGACTTTTCCAAGGATCAAATTTTCATATTCTTCTGGCTTTCTTGCATCAGCTAGAATACAAACAATATTTCCATATCTTTCAGCAACAGAAAGAGCGTCTCTTAACACACGCTCAGATATTTCTACACCGTAAATGATTCCTTCATTACCTATTATGTTGCTGAAATAAGTTGCAGTCTTACCAGCTGCTATACCAAGATAAAGTATTCTCATTCCTTTTTTAAGCGGAAATATTTTCAAACCTTTTTTGATTGCGGCTGCAGGCTTAGAGGTGAATGGATCCCAAATTCTATACTCCCTCTTATTTATGTTTATTATCTCCTCGCTAAAGGGCCTAAAGCCTGGAACTGTGTTGAGAGTAGCTATTTTTCCATCCACTTTGTAAATACCTTCAAATTTGGTTTCATGAAGCCTCATCTACTCCACCCGAAAATATATGAATGGTCTAGAAGACTTATCCACTTTGATGAGTCCTAAATTTATCATCTTATTTAGGAGTCGGTTAGCATATTTATACTTTATTTTTAACTTTTTGGCTACTAAGAATCCAGTTAAATTTCCATGAATCGAAAGGAGATTTAAAACTTCGTTGAATCTCTCGCGTATTGGTTTATGTTCAGCTTGAGAATAAGAACTTAAAATTTCTCTCATTTTTTGATTTCGTAATTCATGGTGCCCAAAACCTATTTCTTTTAAATACCTTTCTAGTTCTCTTCTTCTACTCATAGAAATTCTAAAAACCTTTCCGTTTGGTTCAGGATCTGATATACCTTGAAATCCTAAATCCAAAAGCAACTCTCTGATGAAAAGCAACTTATCTAAACTTCTTTGAGATATTGTAAACCTCCTACTATTTTTATCTTTTGTTATCGACCCTTCCGCAGAGGCAAATCCTGCTACATAAGAAGCTTTCACTGTGGCTGGAGAGTTTTTAAGAAAAACTTTTAGGTCAGACATAAAATTTTTAAACAATGAAGAGAGAATCTTTACATTTACCCTTGCTTCTAGTAAAAGTCGTTTTGCTTTTCTCTTCTCAGAAACTTTTCTTTTTCTTAAAGAAACCCTAGAGAAACCCTTTAGCATTAAAAGACGCTTAACCAATTTAGCAAGTCTGATGTTTTTGACCTTATCTTGAGGAGATATCCAAATAGTTATTACGATTTGATTTTTCTTTATCCCGAAAAATTTTTGTAAGCCTGTTATGAAGAAAAATATTAGTCCAAAAAATGTATTGCCACAACTTACATACTTACCAGTTATTGAACCGTCACCTTCTATTAATCCTACCCATTCTGCAAATTCTTCGTTTAAAACTAATTTCCATTTATGGACAGAAATATTACCCATTTTAAAAAAAGATGAGAGAACCTGAATGTTACTACTCAATTCTTCTCTAGAAATTCCTGCTATTTTACTACATTTGAATACACTGCCTAATGGGGGTCTTTTTCTTCCAACTTTCCATTCCCAAATGCTACTTGAACAACTTCCTATAAGTTTTGCTAACTTATTTCTACCTCCATCATTTTTTATGGCTTTAGAAAATAGTTCGATCCTGAAACTAGGTTCTAGTTCAACATAGCTATTCGTCGGCACATATTTCAATAAGTCAATTGTAATGTATTTGTTTCTACCTCCCATACAAATCTAAGTTAAAATAGGTTCAAATAATATAAAGAATTTTCGGGAGAGTTCATTTCCGGTAAATAAGAAGTTATGGAATTTTATTTTTAATTTTCTTCAAGAAATATTCAATTCATCGAAGCTTATAGCTTAAGATTTAAGAATCTCTTTTATTCTCTCCTCCAATTCTCTCTTCAGTTCTTTGCTCTTATCTTCCTTCGAGTAAAAGTCAATTTTTGCCGCCATCGAGAGCTTAGAAGCTAAGGCTCTGGCAACCTTCCCTCTATGTTTTTTAGGAGCTTTTTGGATTAAAGGATGGATGTAGATAAGCCCATGCTTAGGAACCTTTCCACGACCATGCAAATACCTAAACAAAGCTTTTTCCGCTCCTAATAACTGAATAGTGCTCGAGGCCATCCTTGCCAATTTCCCTAAACCACCAGCCTTTGCTATTAACTTTGCTGCCAGGATAGTTCCTGCTAGCTCGCTAAAATTTGGAGCAACCTCTTTCAAAATCTTCTCCAAATATTTTTCTAAGCTATCCCTAAGCTTATACAAGCTAACGATTTGAGAAGCAAAAGATTGAATAATTCTTATATCCTCGGCTTTAAAATCAGCTCCCATGCTTTTTTCAGCAAACTGTTTAAGCTCTCTGACATCGATCTTCTCTCTCGAACCAAATTGGCTGACTAGCTTCGCAAATCTTTCATGATTTTTTATCATCCTATCCATTTCAGGAAAATGCAAAGAATACCATTCCCTTAACCTTTCGACGAAGATGTTTATTACCCTATTAAGCTCATCTATAGCATTGACGGTTTGAATTACTAGCTTATCCCTTTCGATAGCCTTCTTAATCTTTTCTTTGGTTAGCTCGATTCCAATCTTGGTTAAAAGCTGGTTGAATTCTGCTAAATTCTTAACAGCCTTATATTTAATTGCCAATTCAGGCAAACTTTTCTTAACAAATTTTTCAGCCTTAGTTTCTTTCTCAAATTTTACACCTTCTCTTTCGATAGAAAAAACGAATTCGTCGAAACCCTTTTGCTTCAATTCTTCCACTAGCTCGATTTCCTCTTTTATCAGCTTTTTACTCTTGATCCTCTCGACAATTTTTTCTACTTCTTTAGGAAAGGGTTTGAATGAAATTATTCTATTATTTTCGTCCAGAGCGAAGCAGCCGATGAAGCTTGTGACTATGTAAGCTCGCATACTTAAACTATAAGGTTTAAAATTAAATAAAACTTTTAAAAGAATATTTTTTAGATGGCAGGAGAGCAACTAATTCCAATAGGAATTGTAATAATTCTCATAGGTTTTGTTCTAGTGATAGTTGGAAGCATTCTAAGCTTTTTTAAGCAAAAAGGGAAAGCAGAAGGAGGTTTTATCTTCATGATAGGACCCTTTCCAATAGTAGGGGCCACGAGCAAAACGATGTTTTATACTCTAGTTACATTAGCCCTAGTCTTTTTATTCTGCATCCTTTTACTTAATTTTGTAGTGAGGTAAATGCTAAGGACAGCAATGCTATTCGGCTTGCTGACAGGTATCTTGTTGGCAATAGGTTATTTATTCGCTGGAATCGAGGGAATGACTTTCTTCCTAATTCTTGCATTCATCCTCAACTTCATAGCTTATTGGTATTCGGATAGAATAGTTTTAGCCATTTACGGAGCAAAAGAAATAGCCAAAGGTAAAAATCCAAAATTGCATGAAATTGTTGAAGATTTGGCTAAGGAAGCTGGAATTCCTAAGCCAAGAGTTTATTTAATCAACAACCCTACTCCTAATGCATTTGCTACCGGTAGAAATCCGAAGCATTCAGCTATAGCCGTGACTTCAGGCTTGCTTGATGGCTTAGAATGGGATGAGATAGAGGGAGTAATAGCGCATGAAATTGCGCATATAAAAGCGAGGGATACTTTAACTTCGACTGTCGCAGCTACCATAGCTGGAGCAATAGCTTATATTGCGCATATAGCTTGGTATGGCATGCTTCTGGAAGATAGGAGAAGAGACGGAAACATTTTATTGCTACCCTTAGTAATTCTTGCTCCTTTGGCAGCTACTCTAGTTCAGCTAGCCATTTCGAGAACAAGGGAATTTAAAGCTGATGAAAACGGTTCCTTATTCTCTAAAAAGCCTTTAAGCCTAGCTTCAGCTTTGGAAAAAATTTCAAAGTTTGTAGCCAGGAATCCTATGAGAGGGAATGCAGCAACCACTCACTTGTTCATAGTAAACCCATTCAAAGTAGATTCCTTTTCAAAATTGTTTTCAACCCATCCTCCAGTTGAGGAAAGGATAAAAAGGCTTAGGGAATTGGCAAAGAAAATTTCTTAAAATTTAAAAAACTTGCAAAACAATCAATTAAAGGTGGTTGGTTGAAAGAAAAGGATTTGGTCCTCCTATTATCTCAGGATAGTTCTTATTTGGTAGAAGTAACTTCTGGCAAGCTAAACACGAAGGATGGAATTTTTGAGTTAGATAAACTCAAAAAGAAAAAATTTGGAGATAAAATTAAAACTCATCTGGGAAAAGAATTTGTAATAGTTAAGCCCAACTTGAAGGATATACTCGAAAGAAAGATTAAAAGGATGCCCCAGATAATAATGCCAAAGGATATTTCTTTAATACTTACTTATACTACAGTTTCTCAAGGAAGTTTAGTGGTTGATGCAGGAACTGGATCAGGGTATACTGCAATCTTCTTAGCAAACTACATTAAACCAGGAAAAGTCGTAACTTATGAAAAAAATAAAAGGTTTGCAAAGGTTGCGAAAGAGAACATAAAAGCTTCTGGACTTTCAAAATTCATCAAGCTAAAAGAAAAAGATATAACTAAAGGGATTGATGAAAGGAATGTTGATTTAATTACTTTGGATTTGAAAAATGCTGAGAAAGTTATTAAGTATGCTTACAAAGCTTTGAAGGCAGGTGGTTATCTGGTTGTTTACTCCCCTTATATAGAACAAGTAATTTCTGTTTTGAAAAAGATTCAGAAGCTCAATTTTTGCGAGATAAAAACTCTTGAAAATATAGTTAGAGAATGGCAGTTTGAAAAGTATACTAGGCCGAAAACTTTAGGAATAATGCATACTGGGTTCTTAACCTTTGCGAGAAAAGTTGGATAAATCTTAAATTGTTAACCTCTTTTATTTAAATCGTGAGCTTGATAAGCGAAGCAGAAAGGAGAGAATTAGAAAGAAAGAGCTGGCAAGAATTAGCTAAACTAATAAGGGAGAAAAAACCAAATTTGAGCGAGAAGAGCGCCTACAGGTTGGCTGAAGATGCTAAATGTGCTTTAAAAAAAGGACGCTTTTACATTTTGTCTAACAACAAAAAGTCTTTAGATGAGATGGCGAATGAGCTAGGAATCTCTTACAAGACAGTATGCAACTATCGGAAAGGACTATTAGCATTAAATGTGGTCAGAAAAATTAAAAGAAAGAAGAGGAAACCAAAATTTGATGAAGAGTATGCAAAAAAGTTGGATGAACTTGGTAAGCGAATGTATAAATATCTATCCTTAACTCCTATTGAGAAAATTAAAAAGGATCTAGAAAGAAACCTAGGAAGAATTATTCCCGAGCAATCATTGAGAGGTCCTGCTAGTCATGCCAAAGCTGCAAGGAATAGATTACATCTTTACTTGAAAGGTATTTCTGCTGAGGAAGTTGCAAAAATATCTGGAATTTCGACTAGGACTGCAGAACATGAAATCAGAGCTCTATACCTCTTATTTCCAGAGTGTGAAAGTAGACTGAGGAAAAATCCATACAAAGGAGCACACTACAGAATGAATGGAATCCTTGAAATTAAGCCAAAGAACGTAGAATATGAAGAGCGAATAATAGGAAAAAGTTTTACAATCCCTAGAAAAGGAGCAAAAATAATTGGAATCTACGACCCTAAAGATGAAGAATGGGAAATTTGGGTGGTAGGGGGAAAAGGAAAGGTGATATGTATTCCTAAAGGTATAATAAACCATTTAAAGCTTAAGCCAGGAGATAAGATTAAAGTAGCTTACTTTTACGATTCTCTTTTTTGAACTAACAAAAATTTATTTGCTCGGCTAACAAATTATGAAAGGTGGAAAAATGGAGGAAAACAAAATTGTTAAAGAGCAAGAGCTTCCAAAACCAATGCCTGAAATCACTCCTGAAATGATTCAAACTGCTCTAAAAGCTTTGGAAGCAAAAGGAATGGTTTATTATACTGAAAAAGGAGCTTATATACCAACCGAAAGAGGATGGAAACTTTTAAAGGAAATTAAGCCTGTTAGAGAAGAGATAATAGCTTGGGGGCATCCTAACATTACAGCTAAGCATGAAACTACTTTTGAAATTACAAAAGCTGAGTCTATAGAGAAGGATGCAGATTGCATAATTGGAGTTAAAGCAAATAAAGCTTGCAAGGATTTGAGTGATGAGTTAAAAGAAGCTTTGAAAGAAGGAAAAAGGGTTGAAATAACTATCGAGGTTGAAGGAATAAAAGATAAGATAGTTGCTTATGGTTCTCCTGCTTTGAAGTTAACGCATGCAGAAGATATAGTTGTAAGAAAAAGCGATTTTATAGATGAAAGAACTCTAGCTATTTTAGCTGATAAAGCTGCGAATGAAATTAAGAGAGAAATAATTGAGAAGATGAAAAATCATGAAACTCAAATGAAAATAGTAGTAGAAGTAAAGGCCTAGTTTTCTAGGGGCTGTAGTCTAGCTTGGAAGGACGCCGGCCTCGGGCGCCGGTAACCTGGGTTCAAATCCCAGCAGCCCCATTTTTATTTCAATCCTCTCTAGCACTTTTTTCAACTTCTTTTAAAAGCTTAATATAAAAGTTCCTTTCAGAAGAAGGGAAAGAAAGATAGAATCTTTCAGCGATCGAAAAAATGTCATCAGTAGGAATTGCATAATTGCCCATCAAACGAACTAAACCTTCAGGAAATGAAGCTGCTAAAAGCCCTACTCCTGGCTTATAAGGAAGATTATAGCCTTGGAATAATTTTTCTCCAGCTTTCCATTGGTTTGAGTTTGTTCTTTCAACAAAATATTTAGAAATACATTCCATGAGTTTTTCAACAGCCTCTCTAAGCGTAAGACCAAATCTCTTTCGTTGCTCGCTATTCCAATGATAGATTGTTCCATCCTTAAACTTTAGCGTATTCTCATCTAAAATTTCAAAATAGTATTTTCGCATAGTCCTGCTAATTCTTCTAATAGCCTTTTCCTTTTTCTTTCTAATAATTTCTTCCATGTTAATCTGCCTAAAAAGAGAAAGTTTAAAAATATAAATCTTTTCCAATAAACTTTAAAGTTTTAAGGTAGTTTGTTTTTCTTCCTTAATTTTCTTCTCTATTTGGCCTAGCTGCTCTTTTATCGAGTAAGCAATTTTCGGCCCAATTAGCCTGGAAAGACTCTCTAAAGGAATCTCTCTAAGTTTTTTAATACTTGTAAGGCCTGAATTGTAAAGCTTTCTTGCTCTTATTCTTCCTAAATTCCTTAATCTAACTAAAGGAATTAATTCTTCTTTCACACCATACTCAAGCCTAACCCTAAGCTTTCTTATATGCTTCAGCAATTCTTTCAAACCAAGGAGCAAAGCCAGCTCTTGCAAAGAATAAATAAGCCAATCAGCTATTTGTCTCCTCCCATAGAACTCGCCAGGAGCAACTTTAAACTTAGTTAAAATTTCATCTTCAGTAGCCTCATTAATCCAGGCTTCAAACATTAAGGCAGTTTTCACACTTCTCAAAAAATCGTCAAACTCTAAATCCCATTCATCAGGAATATCTTGCAAAATCAGATGCTCTCTTCTTGCTATTTCCTCATTTAACTCAGAAAATTCTCCTGTTCTTATGCTTAGCAAGGGTTTCATTTCAATAGTATTCGAAATTGCTTGCAAGAAGCTGAATGGTTCAACCCTAATTTTACTAGCTTTTTTTAAGTAGCTAATGAAATGCCAAGCAGTTAAAGGATCTATGTAGAGTTCAGAAACTCTCCTTCCAATTCTAGTTGCTCTCAATTTTTCTCTTTTTCTTGCAACAAAATTCCACTCAATCAAATTTTCTAAAATATCCAGAATTTTTTCTTCAATTATTCCTATATTCCCAAACTGAAAAGCATAAAAAGTTTTTGAGAAGAAATCTAGTAAGCTTTTCTCTGATTTGCAAAATTCACATGCAATTAAAGCTAAAGTATGCATTCTTAGCACTGGTTCTAAAGCAAGCTTTGACCTAATCTCTTCTAGCTCGCCATGGATATAATGATCAATTAACTCATCTGCCTCTTCTTCGCTTCTTGCTAAAATTATTCCTTCGCCAAAAGAATCGAAAGAAGGTCTTCCACACCTACCAAGCATTTGCTGAACTTCTAAAATAGGAATAAAAACAGGACCTATTCCAGGATAATATCTTCTCAAATCTCTCATTATTACACGAAATGAAGGCAAATTAACACCATATGCCAAACTAGGAGTTGCAGCTATTAACTTAATCAATCCTTTCCTGAAATTTTCTTCTATTAATCTTCTTTGTTTATAGAGCAAGCCAGAATGATGGAAAGCAGAACCCATTCTAACACATTTTGCTAATCTTTTACATTGCTTAGTCGGAACTTCAAGCACATTCTCAACTTCATCAGCTAATTTTTTTAGCAATTCTTTTTCATTTCTAGTTAAGAATTCTTTAGTGACTTTTCCCAATTTCTCAGCTAAACTCTCTGCGCTTCTTCTAGTTGAAACGAAGAATAAAGCTTGTTTCCTTAAGCTTAAAGTATTTTTAGCTATCGAAGCTTCTAGAGGTAAATTTTCATCTAGTTCATAACCTTCCTTTTCCAAAAATTTTATTCGATAGGGAAAACTAACACCTTGATATAGCTTCACAGGTCTCCATTCAGAAAAAACTAAGTTTGCATTTAGCCATTCAGCTAATTCTTTTGCATTTTTTATGGTTGCGCTTAAAGCTAGAATTTGAGCTTTTGGAACCAATTTTCTTAATAGAGTTAAGGTTATTTCTAAAGTAGGACCTCTTTCTGGTTGATCAAGCAAATGAATTTCATCAGCAACTATTAAACCAATATCCTTTATCCACTCTGCTCCATGCCTTATCAAAGAATCCATTTTTTCGTTCGAAACAATTATCCAATCATAATTTTTAAGCCAAGGATCGCTAGAGTCATAATCTCCAACGCTTAAAGCAACTTTTATCCCAAGCTGAGAATATTTTTTCTTAAATTCCTCATATTTTTCGTTTGCCAAAGCAACTAAAGGAACCATGTAAACAGCTTTTTCTTTCTTATTTAGAATTGTATTAACAGCTGCTAATTCTGCAACAAAAGTTTTTCCGCTTGCAGTAGGAGCAAAGACAACTAGGTTTTTTCCTTCAAGCAATCCTTTTTTAATAGCTTCTTTCTGGACAGGATTTAAATCTTTAAAACCAGAAATTTGTAAAAGTTTTTTAACCAACTCAGATTTTTTCATAAATTTAACTACACAAAGTTATTTAAAAATTAATTCTGCATTTCTATTCTCATTTTTCAATTTATTATTGGGTATGAAAAAGATAAATGAAAATTGATATACAATTAAACTATGAGGTGATGAACATCCGAGATATTCTATCACTTGGCATCGAAGGTACTGCACTTAGTTAGCAGAAATACCTTCGGCGTTGGGATAATAGCAGAAAATGGGGAAATTTTAGTTGATGAAAGAAGTGTTTACAAACCACCTTTAGGAAAAGGGATTGTACCAAACGAAGCAAAAGGACATCATGAAAAAAGTAAGAAAAGGGTCCTAAATTCTGCTTTAAAAAAAGCCGGTCTAAGAGTTGAGGATATAGATATAATAAGTTATGCCGCTGGCCCAGGTTTACCACCTTGTTTACTAGTAGGTGCCAACTTCGCAGTTGAACTAGCTGAAAAATACGATAAACCTTTAATCCCAGTAAATCATTGTGTTGCCCACCTAGAAATAGGTAGATTAACAGCTAAAGCTGAGGATCCTGTTTTTGTTTATCTCTCTGGAGGTAATACTCAAATAATTGCCTTTGCTGAGGGAAAGTATAGGGTTTTTGGCGAAACCGAAGACATCCCACTTGGAAATTGCTTGGATGTAGTTGCGAGAGAAATGGAATTACCAATGCCGGGAGGTCCAGAAATAGAAAAATTAGCGAAAAAAGGAAAATATGTTGAATTGCCCTATGTAGTAAAAGGGATGGATGTTTCTTTTTCAGGTATAATGACAGCTGCAATCAAACTACTCAAGAAAGGTATTCCAAAAGAGAATATTGCTTACTCTTTACAAGAAACTTGCTTTGCCATGTTAGTAGAGGTGACAGAAAGAGCTTTAGCTCATACTGGTAAAGATGAAGTTTTGTTAGTTGGTGGAGTAGCTGCTAATAAAAGATTGCAAGAGATGATGCAAATAATGTGTGAAGAAAGAGGAGCAAAGATGTATGTAGTTCCTCAAAAATATAGCGGCGATAACGGAATTATGATAGCTTGGACGGGATTGTTAGCCTATAAATCAGGATGGAAACCTGATTTTAAGGATAAAATTAGACCAAAATGGAGAATAGATGAGGTAGAGATAACTTGGTTAAAACAAAGATAATTAAAATCAATCCAAAAAATCCTGATTTAAAAATTCTTGAAGGAGTTGCTGAAGAGCTTAAAAAAGGAAAATTAGTTGTTTATCCAACTGAAACTTGTTATGGACTTGGAACGAATGCTTTGAAAGTAAGAGCTGTTAGAAAAATTTATGAAACTAAGAAAAGACCTTTGAAGTCAAATTTAACTGTAATAGTCGATAGTTTAGAGACTGCTAAAAAATACGGGAAGATTAGCAAGCTTGCTGAAAAGCTTGTTAAGAAATTCATGCCAGGACCTTTAACGCTTGTTGTTGAAAGAAAGAAAAATTTTCCAAAACTAACAAATCTTGCATTCGCGTTTAGGATATCTTCAAATCCAATCGCAAACTATTTAGCAAAATTTTCAAAAGTTCCCGTAGTTGCTACGAGCGCAAACCCTCATGGAAAGCCTTCAATTTATTCTGGAAAAGAAGCGATTCAAAAATTTAAAGGAAAGGTGGATATAATCCTGGATTCAGGAAAGTTAAGAAAAATTAAGCCATCCACTATAGTTGACCTAAGAAATAAGAAACCAAAGCTGATTAGAGAAGGTCCTATAGATTTTAAGCGAATACTAGAATTTCTAGACTAGCTCGCTCTCTGAAACTATGATGAAATCTCCTATGGACTTTACCGCACTAAAAGGAATTAAAACTCTACCTTTTTGGTCTGTCTTTAAGTTAAACTCCTTTAAATACTTGGTTGGTTGTTCTATCACTAGGTTTAAAAGCTCACCGCTTTCTGTTATGAAATCTATGTTTGCTACTACGCCAAACTTTCTCCCAGTTTCTTCGCTGATCACAGATTTTCCAATCACATCTCCTGCCCTTACCCTTGTCTCAACCATATCTTCACCTTATAAAATAATTATATCTTTACTTTAATTTATTCTTGAGGTTGAAAAAAGAATCTTCCGTTTGCTTAATGGTCTCTAATTTTTTAAGGATGAAAGCTAAATAAACTTTATGCGTTGCTTCATTGGTTTTTTGGTACCTCGAGCCTTAAAAAAGCCTATAGTGGAACTTCAAGAAAAAATCAAAAAGCTTCCGATAAAAGCAAAATTTGTAGAGCCAGAAAACTTGCATCTTTGTTTCTCCTTCCTCGGAGAAAAAACTGAAAAAGAAATTGAAGAAATTTCTGCTAAGCTAGACGAACTCTCAAAAAATTTTAAAAGTTTTGAAGTTATGGTTAAAGGGGTAAAGCTAATACCGAATGAGAAATATGTAAGGGTAATAGCCTTGGATGTTTTTGATGAAAACAGAGTTTTAGAAGGCTTGAGACTAGAGGTTAAAAGAGTAATAGGAGGTGACTCTAAACCTGCTCACCTAACCTTATGCAGAGTAAAAAACATTTCTGAAAAAGCCAATTTTTTGGAAGAGATTAGAAAAATTAAAGATATTTCCGTAGGTAAATTCACACTTTCTTCTTTGCAGTTAATAAAAAGCGAACTGAGAAGAACAGGCCCTATTTATACTGCCCTCCATGAAAGCAAGTTAGGTTAAAATGTATTCCTTCAATTTTTTAGATTTTTCAACAGGCGTTCTTCCCCTTAAAGCCTTGAAAATTTCCTTGTTAGTTAGTTCTTCAACTTCTTTGCCATCAGGTGCTTTAGCTACATAATCTATTTCGCACAGCTCTAAAAGCCTTTTTAAGAGGAGTTCTCCTCCTCTATCCCCATCTACAAAAGCTGTCGTGACTTTTTTCTTAGTCAACTCTATTAAAGCTTTTGGTATTGAATTACCGTTTATGGCTATTGCATTCTTGATTCCATTTTTGAGTAAGTTTATCACGTCAGCCCTTCCCTCAACAATTATTATTTCCTCTGAATCCAAGACTTCTGGACCACAGGACATTCCCCTGTAGGTTTGGAGCTGGTCTTTTCTTAGCTCCGCCTTAACTTTTTCAACCAATTCCAAAGTAGAAGGGCTCTCTCCTGAAATTAGTTGCTCCAAAATTTCCTTTGCTCTTTCGAGCACATATTTTCTTTTATCCTCTCTTACATCCCTTACTCTTTTAACCTTAACCTTTGCTTCGCATGGCCCAATTCTTTCTATAGTTTCTAGAGAAGCGGCTATCAAGGAAGTTTCAGAATTACTCAAGCTAGACGGTATTAAAATTTTCCCTTTGCTCTTCCCTTCTTTATTTTCTATTTCTACTTCTATCCTTCCTACTCTTCCGCTTTTCTGCAATTCTCTTAAATCCAAATCTTGGCCGAGTAAACCTTCTGTTTGACCAAAGATTGCACCTATTACATCAGGTTTTTCTACCATTCCTTCGCATGAGAATTCTGCTTCTATTAAATATTTTATCGTAGATTGAGCAAGCTTTCCCATTATAACCATCCTCCATGAATTTTACAAAAAAGTTGAGTTCTTCAATTTTATTCACGTTGAACAGTCTTCTAAAAATCTCTCTTTCAACTTCATCGACTCTTATACCATAAATTTTCAAGAGGTTATAAAGCTTTTTTGCAAGCTTCTCTCCTTCGCTATCAAAATCTGTCAGAAGAATAACAGGATTTTTTTTAATCTCTTTTAAAATTTCAAAGAGGGGTTTTCCCGAAATGTCGAGTACATTCCTAAACCCTAACTTTTCTAAAACTTTCCTATCTTTTTTACCCTCTACTATTATTTGAGAATCCCCAATATTCCTAATTTCCTTTACCACATTTCTAAAAAAAGATGAAATCATTCTACTCCTCTTCTTTCAAGGCTTCTCTGCAATCTTCACAGAGCCATTGACCGTTAGCATATTCTAACTCTTCGCTATAATTACCGCATGCATCACAAATTCCGGACATTCTCTTCTCTTTTATTTCTATTGGAGATTCTTTCATCTTAAGTCTGTATTCAAGTAATTCTATCATTTCAGGAGAGGCTCTTGCTATGTCTGAAAGTGAGATTATTCCAACTATCTTTCCCTTGTCAATTACTGGCAGTCTATGAATGTTGTTTTTCTTTATCTTATTGACGGCATCGATAATATTATCGTCTGGTCTAACAGTAACTAGAGGTGAGGACATTATATCTTTTACTAGAACTTGGCTTGCTATCTTATCCTTAACCAAAACCTTATTTATTAGATCGCTATCTGAGATTATTCCAACAGGCTTGCCGTTTCTTGTGACTAATAAGCACCCTTTCCTATGTTTCTTCATTTTTTCTCCTGCGGTCTTCGCTGTTTCATTCTCGTCTATAGTTAAAGCAGGTGAAGACATTATATCTTTTACTAGTATTGGCATCCTACCAACCTAATATCTGTTTTAGTTTTTATTAGTTAAAAAAGTTTTTAAATCTATCCCATCCTCTTCGCTTATCTTTTCTTTTGGTTTTAAAATTCTTATCTTCCCGTAACCGAAATCAACAACTAGATAAAAAGGAAAGCCTTCAAGTTTTTTTCTCATATAGCCATAATAGTAGAAAGGTTTGGTCTTCGAGGATTTTACTTGAAGCAAGATACATTTACCTTTTTTCAAACAAACTAAGTCAGCCTCTCCCAGACTACCTCCAGCCCTTATGACTTTCCAACCAAAACTTTCAAAGATTTTCCTTATCTTTCTTTCAACTCTATAACCTTTTTGCTTAGAAGGCATATTTAATATTAAAAACTGAATTAAATTTAAGTGATTTCATGCGCTTGCTAATAATAAGCGACATACACAATGATGTTGAAAACTGGATGAAATTTTCTGACAAGATTGAAAAAATAGATTTTGATATTCTAATCTGCCCAGGAGATCTGACAGATACGCTTACGCCTAAGGGTTTTACTAAAGAAGAAATAGGTAAGCTTATAATAGAGGAATTAAAAGCCTTGAAAAAACCTTTGTTGGTAGTCCCTGGAAATCAGGATAGGGAAATAATAGATTTGTTAGAAAAAGAGGGAATAAGCTTGCATGGAAAAGGAAGGGAAATAGATGGTTATGGTTTCTATGGGTTTGGTGGGGCAAGAACTCCTTTTGGAACTAGCTTAGAGCCGAGTGAGGAAGAAATTAAGGCTGGTTTAGAAAAAGCTTTTCAAGAAATTAAAGATTTGGAGAAAAAAATTCAAGTAACCCACATGCCACCAGCAAGAACAAAAGTAGATCAAATCTTTACTGGAGCTCATGTTGGTTCTGAGGTTATAAGAAAATTCATAGAAGAAAAACGGCCTATCTTAGCAATAAGTGCTCACGTTCATGAAGCTAGGGGAGTAGATGAGATTGGAAGAACTAAAATAATAAATTCTGGTAGATTTCCTGAAGGTTATTGTGGTTTAGTTGAAATTGAGGAAGGGGTTAAAAAAGCTGAAGTAATCAATTTAATATAAATTCTTTAACACCAAAAAATATTTCTAAGAGTTAAAAGAAATAATGAATGCTTTTTTAGCTTGCCTAGGAAAAGGAAGTGTAAAGATGAGTAGGGAAGATTTACTTATAAATATTTCGGCGAAAGAAAATATAGGAAATGATGTTATAGAAAAAGTGAATGAGTTTGCTGAAAAGCTTGATTTTCTCGATATCCAAATTCTAAGAAAATTTTACATGACAGGAAGAGACTTTCCAAATGATTTACAACCCTATTGTTTTCCTATACTATATAAGGAGATGAAAACGCAGCATAAGCTAAAAATAGGGATGGAAGCCCTGCGAAAGAGGTTGAATAATCTGGCTAAGCTTGGTTTGCTTGAGAAAATAAAACATTCAAATCCAACTAACTATGCCCCTGTGAAGGGGAAGGAGAATTTTGTTCGAGCAATCATTCTAAAGTTTTTTGTTATAAATGGTCTGACAAAGTTTTTGTGAAAATTTTCCTACAAAAGTTTAAGTAATAGTGTAATTGGATAAACCATTAAACTAGTAAAATTTTATAAAAACTTCTCTGATTTTTTATGAACACTCTGAAGAATTTTTATGAACTCTCAAACAATTAAAAGAAATTTTTCTAACTATTTTTTAAAAAAATTTTTTAATGCATTCAGAAAGTTCATATTTCTTAAAAAGAAAAAATTAACTTCCTTTAAAATTTATTTCTAGTTTAAAAAAAACAAATTCAATAAAAAATTGGTGTCTTAAAAGTTTTTAGATTACGAAGACTTATTTAATTTATCAGTAACTCAAATCTTTTTCGGAAAATTTATAAAAAAGGTGAAGAAAGTTGAAAAGAGGAAGACCCAACTTAAGGAATCTTTTAGTCCCGTCGATTCTTGAAATCTTAAGTGATAAAACAGCGAGGAGCATAAATAGCATAAAATCAGAACTTTCCCGGAGATTAAATAGAAACTTTAGCTGGAATACCGTGCAAAAATACTTGAATGAACTTGTGGAAGCCGGTAAGATTGAGGCTATAGTTACACCTCACTCGAAAAAAGAAGGAAAGGAAGGGATAGTAGTTTACAAGAAAAAAGAATAGAACAATTTATTTCTAGTTTGAGATATATAATTTGGCTTTTATGAAGAGAAAAGAAATTTTAAGAACTTTTTTAGAAAGAGGAACCCAGTTGGATAAGCAGAGCTTAGAGTTCTTTCTAGAAGATGAAAATAGAATTCAAGAGTTTCTAGATAAGGTTAAAGATTTGGAACTTCCCCCAATTCTTTCTCTAGATTTTGTTAGAAAAATTTTGGCTGAAAGGAAAGTTGAGGTTAAGATAATCAAAACCTTCGAAAAAAAGGAAGAAGAGATTTCAATCTCTGATATTTCTTCTCTCTTAAACAAAAGGTACGAGAAAATTTCGAGTCTTCTAGGAAGAAGGTTGGAGCTTGTTAACCTAATTTCTATAAATAAGATTGGACCAAGGACAAGAAAGTTTTCAATAATAGGGATGGTTAGGGAAAAGGATGAATATGAGAAATCTTTAATGTTAGAGGACAAGACAGGAGAAATAAAAGTTTTTTTAGAAGATGAGACGCTTCTGAGCAAGATAGTCGAGGATGAAATTGTTGGCGCAGTATGTTCGAAAAAAGAAGGTTCTTTTTTTGCTAAAAAGATAATATTTCCAGATATTCCTTTAAAAAAGGAAATAGCTAAAAGTGAAAAAGAGGTAAAATGTCTCTTTATTTCAGATTTGCACTTGGAAAAAGAGTTTAAGCAAGAATATTTAGAAAACCTTTACAAATTTCTAGAGAAAGATAGGGTTGATTTGATTTTTGTTTTAGGTAATATTTCTTCTAGAACCAAGGATGTTAAAGATTTCTTTTCTTCTTTACCAAAAACTCAAAAGATTTTTGTTAAAGGGGAAAATGATGCGAATCCAGACATAGATGCCCTTAAGCTAGAGGAATTTGCTTTTCTTGAAGTAGAAAACGTGAAATTTCTTTTATTGCATGGTAAGCTCGTAGAAAAATACTTAAAGATTTTTGATAACCCAATAAATACTTTGCTTGAGCTGCTCAAAAAAAGACATTTAAATCCAACCTTTGACGTGAGTCTTTGTTCTTCAGATGAGATTTTCCTAATAGACCCAGTACCAGATATAATTGCCTGCGGTCATTTTCATATACCAGCTTCCACTAACTACAAAGGAACAACAATCCTCTCGACAGGGAGCTTTCTAACCCAACCTATCTACTGGATTATTAATCTTAAGAACAGAGAAATACTTAAGTTGGATTTAAGAGAAAAATTATGATATGGAGCTGGTTTTTCAGTTACTCGATTGCGATTATTTGCTTTTAAATGGGTCTCCTCTCTTGAGGCTTTACGGGAAGACTGCAAAGGGTAAAACGGTCTGCGCATTCTACAAGAATTTTTATCCATATTTTTATATTCTCCCGGAAGAGGGAAAAGCGGAAGATGTAATCGATTTCATAAAAAGGAATTACCCCAACTTGGTTTTTGCCATAAAAGAAGTTTTTAAGTTTCTTCCAATAGGATTTCAAAGGAAAAAAACAAAACTTTTAAAAATTTTTCTTAGAGACCCTTCTCAAGTCCCTAAAATAAGGGAAGAGTTAAGAGAAAAAAAATTCGTCAAAAATATATTCGAAGCAGACATTCTTTTTAAGTATCGTTTTATGGCAGATTTTTCACTCTCTGGTTTAGGATGGGTTAGGGTAAAGGGAAGGTATACGAATACAAACTCTATCAAAAGCGAGAAAAAAATAGAAGCTGAAGAGATAGAAAGCGTGGATATGGAGGGGAATGCTCCTCTAAAATACATGGCAATAGACATAGAAGTTGTGCCAAAAAAAGAAGGTTTGCCAGATTCCAAAAGAGATCCTATAATCCTAATTGGTATTGCATTTTACCCAGCTTTTGACGATTTAAATACACTCGTTCTAGTGGCGAAAAGAACTAGGAGAAAAAAGGGTGTTCTTCCTTTCGAAAATGAAAAGGAAATGCTTCAAGAGTTTCTTAAAATAGTAGAAAGGTTCGATCCTGACGTAATAGTTGGTTATAACATAAACAACTTTGATTTACCCTACTTGCTTGATAGGCTTAAGGAAAATAAACTTAGCAGAAGCTTAGGAAGATGTAAGGATAAACGAGCTAGTAGCAAAAAACTTGGGATTAAAACAAAAAACTATATTCCTGGAAGGATAGTGACAGATGTTTACGAGCTCGTCAAGGAATCTGTTGGGAAAGGATTGATAAGACTCAAGAGATATGGTTTGGGAGATGTCTCCAAAGCTTTACTCGGGGAAGATAAACTTGATATAAAACATAGTGAGATTTCAAAATACTGGAACGGTTCTGAGGAAGAGTTGCATAACTTGATAGATTATACAAGAAAAGATGCTATCCTTGCTTTAAAGCTTCTCTTAGAGAAGGGCATGTTGGATAAATTTATCGAGCTCTCAAAAGTTTCAGGACTTTTACTGCAAGATGTTTTGGATAGCGGTGAATCAAGCAGGATAGAAAATTTACTTTTAAGGGAGTTTAACAAGCACGATTATGTAATACCATGCAAACCGACTCCTAAGGAAGTGGCTAGAAGGAATGAAGAAAGAATAGCAAAGGGTTTTAGAGGTGCTTTGGTCCTTGAACCCGAAACTGGTTTGCATACTATGCCAGTAATTTATCTAGATTTTAAAGCGATGTATCCCTCAATTTTTATTGCCTATAACATATGCCCAACTACCTTACTTTTGAGTAAGGAAAACGTGGAATTTGTTGAAACGCCCTATGGCTCAAGGTTTGTTTCAAAAAATGCGAAAGAAGGAATAATTCCACAAATTCTTTCTCGTTTGATAAAGGAAAGGGATAAGATTAAAGCTGAGATGAAAAGAGCCAGAGGAGAAAAACTTAAACTCTTAAACGCGAAGCAGTATGCTTTAAAGATCATGGCTAATGCTTTTTATGGCTACACGGGCTATGCAAGAGGCCGACTCTATGTTTTAGACATAGCCAGCGGCATAACAAGTTGTGGGAGATTTTTGATTCAAAAAACTAAGGAAATAGTAGAGCAAGAAGGGTTTAAAGTTGTATATGGAGATACCGATTCGGTAATGGTTAAGGCTGGGGTAAAAGATATAGAAAAGGCTTTTGAGATAGGGAAGGAGCTTGAAAAGCGAATAAACGAGAAGCTGGAAGGAATAGTTAGGATGAAAATAGAGAGTGTTTTCAAAACTTTGCTTATACTTACTAAAAAGAGATATGCTGGTTTAGCAGTAGAAAAGCTTGATGGAAGCTACGAGGAAAAAATTGTTATGAAAGGAATAGAGACTGTTAGGAGAGATTGGTGTGATTTGGTTAGCAAAACTCTATATCAAGTTTTAGAAATCTTACTAAAAGAGCAAAACCCAAGAAAAGCTTTTGATTATGTTAAAGGAGTTTTGGAAAAGTTGGAAAGGAATGAAATTCCTTTAGAAGATTTGGTGATAACCAAAAGTATTTCAAAAAATCCGAAGGATTACAAGGGGATTCAGCCTCATGTTGAGTTGGTTAAAAAGTTGAGGAAGAGAAGTCCTGCAGAGGCTCCTGGAATTGGGGATAGAGTAAGTTTTGTTATAGTTAAAGGTCCTCAGCTAGTTTCCAAAAGGGCTGAAGACCCAGAATATGTAAAAAAACATAATCTAAAAATAGACTCTCGCTATTACATAGAAAGCCAACTATTACCTCCTTTGGAAAGGGTTTTTGAAACTATTGGCTATTCGAAAGCTGAGCTTATAGGTATAGGAAAGCAGCTATTGCTCAGCGAAGCCATAAAGAATAAGGTTAGGGTTAAGCACGAAGCCTTAACGAGTTTTGAAAGTTTTATTTGTAAGAAGTGCAACACGATTTACAGAAGAATTCCTTTAATGGGTAAATGCGTTGAGTGTGGCGACGAAATTCTCTTCTTTTCAAACGGGAACAAATCGAGGTACTTGAGAATATGAATTTTTTGGAATTAGATATAAAAATCTTAAGATTTTTTAACCAACCGTTTTCCCCAGCTTTGAACCTAATAGTTTCGGTAATCATTTTTTCAATTTATGGATACATCCTAGCTTTAATTTATTACTTCTACAGGAAAGGAAGGAAGCGCAGAATTTTGCATTTAATAGCTTCTCTTCTAATCGGCCTGGTTTTTGTAAATTTTCTAAAAATCCTGGTAAACAGGGAAAGGCCTTATGTAATGTATGAGGATATAAAGCATGTACTTACTAAGGCAGATCCATCCTTCCCTTCAGCCCATTCCTTCACCGCCTTGCTCTGCTTTTACTTTTTGCCAAAAGATTTTCCAAGATGGCTTAAACTTTTGCTAACCATCTACCTAGTTTTTTTAATACCCATAGGCTCTATGTACATAGGAATTCATTTTCCTTCCGACGTTTTAGTCGGTGGGGCTTTAGGCTTTCTATTCCCAAAAGTAGTTAGCGAAAGCTTTTCGGTAAAAATTTTCAAGAAGATTTTTAGGCTGGAGGAATTTTGAGCTTATCCTTATAGATTGAAGTAGTCAGGTAGCTTATTGACATCCCTATCAAGATCGAAAGACCAAAACCTTTTAGAGGAGTGAACAGAAGAATTAAAGAAATGGGGAAAGCAAGTAGCTTTATAAGCTTTGGTACTTCGATTAACTCCCTGAACCTATACCTTAAAACAAACTTCCTCTTTCTCAAGATTTTTTCGCTTAGGGAAAAATAATTCAAAAAGCTCAAGAATGCAAAAACAAAAACACCATAGATCGAAAAGAGGTCAAAAATCCACCCCGGCTTAAGCGCAATTTGGGTTAGAGAAGCTATGCCAACGATTATAAGTAGCTCTGATGCAAGCATGCCTGAGAAATAAACTCCAAACTTTCCGTATTTTTTGAAAGCTATTAGAAGACTTAGGAGAAAGAAGAGCGCTATTCCAGCAAAAAAACTTTCTTTGGCCATTTTAATTTTTGGGCTAATCTTTTCGCTTCCCTTAACTTCAAGCTTTGGTAGTTCGCCTGTTTCCAAGGCTAATCTAATTTTTTCTAGCTTTTCCTGAGCTAAGGATCTTGTGTCATACCCTAGTATGGTTATGCTTTCGAGCTTTCTCCCAGCCATTTGGACTGGCAAAGGTAGGCTGCTTGCCAGCTTGTCATTCAAATAGTAAAACAAATCCGCGTCTAAAACAAAACCTCCTGGCACAAACCTTCGCCCAGCATTCCTGGTTAAAACCTCAAACCTCCTTGAAGCTTCTCCAGAAATTTCTACGGGAATCCTGAATTCCCAACGCTTGAAGTCTGGATTATACCTTACGTAGCTTAGCTGAGGATAAACATTCTTCACGTCTTCATTCTTGAAGAATAAGCCTTCTACAAAGGCCGAATCGTTCGTTAGGTTTAAAACTTTAAACTCAATCTCTTCCAGCCTGAAAGTTTCACCTTCTCCATAACTCTTGTTTTCGATGATAAGCTTGCCAGCTTCGACTTTAACTCCATGCTTTTCCTCAAGAATAAATTCCCCGCTTCCGTTAACTAAAGGAATTCTCCTTAAAATCTTTGCTTCAAATCTTCCTTCTTCGATCAACCTTGGAATACTTTCATCGTTCAAGCTTAGAATTTGGATAAAACTATCGTTGATCGAAACTTTGTGCTCGGCTAAGCCTAAAGCTTCAATTCTTTTTTGAATTATCTCAGCTATTTGGGTAAGGTTTTGGTTTGGTTCTGCTGGCTTAATTAGAGTTAGCAAACCACCTTGCAAATCCATGCTAAAGGCAAGCTTGTTCAAGGCTATTAAAGCTAAGGAAATTAAGAGTAGAATCGAGAAAATGCTTAGCTTTAAAATCTTCTCAATTTCCATTTAAATCAATTAGAATTTTTAAGTTTTAAAATTTTAGGAGAAGAATCTCGGGTCTATTTTCTCTTCTATGAATCTTCTTAGACCGACCAAAATGTTTGCCCTTAGCAAGGTAGGAAAAGTTCCTGCGTCCGTCCAAAAACCTTTTACTATCACATACTTTAACCTACCTTGTTTTAGGTACCAGTTGTTGACATCGGTTATTTCCAATTCTCCCCTTGCGCTTGGCTTTAGAGTTTTGATGAAGTCGAAAACATCGTTTGGATAGATGTACAAGCCTGTTACCGCATACTTTGACTTTGGAACTTTTGGTTTTTCTTCTATCGCAATTAATTTACCATTAGAATCGAAAACGGCCGTTCCAAATCTTTCCGGATGCTCTACTTCTTTCAAAAATATTATTGCATTATCTTCATCGTTAAGCAAGTCATCATCAATCTCTATTTTTTCAAAGATGTTGTCGCCCAAGATAGCAACAACCTTTTTCTCTCCTCTCAAAAAATCTTCTGCTTGCAATAAAGCATGAGCTATTCCCAAAGCCTTATCTTGAATTTTGTAAGTTAGCCTTACTCCGAATTTTTCTCCAGAACCAAGAAAACGCATAAAATCTGCCATGTATTCGCCGCCAGTAACTATTAGTATATCCTTTATCCCCAAGCTTTTCAAAGTCTCTAAAGGATGAACTATCATAGGCTTATCATAGACCGGAAGTAAATGCTTGTTAGTAACCAAAGTTAAAGGCCTTAATCTCGTTCCTTGACCTCCAGCTAGTATTACTCCTCTCATGCTCTCTACTTATGCGGCAAGGTAAGCCAATCCCAAGGTTTATTACATCTTGGGTCATCTTTCTTTCCGTTGATGATCTTTGGCACGATGGTCGGGTCATTCCAAGGTCTTCTTAGCTCGTCCGGATTTTTATAATCGTAGAGTCTATTGGTGAAATAAATTAGCATAGAAGGGTAAGAGCTTACTGTTTTGGTTCCATGCCAGTATTTTCCTGGTATCCTTACAATCTGCAGTTTTTCTTCGCTTGAAACTATTTCATTCAACTCTTCTGTTTCTTCGTCGAACGCACAAATTTTCAAAGCACCTTTTATTACGAGAAAATAGTCTACTTGTCCTCTTTCGTGCTTATGCCAAGCCCTTATTATCCCAGGATAGCTTATCGATAAATTCACTTGAACTATTTCATCCTCTCCGAGCAAGTCCTTCCAATCCTTTCTCATTAGCTCGGTAAAAGAACCCCTTTCATCTACATGCCTTTTCAGCTCAATTATTTTCACACCAGGTAGCATACTATCATATTATGATAATAACATTTAAATATTTAAACTTTAAATGATAATATGATTTTATGGATAAGGTTTTGATAATAGGAATTTCTGGCTTGCTCGGAGGCAGAGCTTTTGAAATAGGAAAAGATAAATACAAAATCTATGGAACCTATTGCAAACATAGGATAAAGGGAGAGAATTTTTTTGAACTAGACGTTACTAAAAGAGAAAATGTTTTCAAACTCTTGGAAAAGATTAAACCAGATTTGGTCATAGACACTCATGCTTTGCATAACGTTGACTATTGCGAAACTCATCCTGAAGAAGCTTGGTTAGTAAATGTTGAAGGTACGAAAAATGTTGCCGAAGCTTGTAAAAGGCTTGGTTGTAAGATGATTTTCATTTCAACCGATTATGTTTTCAATGGAGAGAAGCTCAAGTATAGCGAGAAGGATAAGCCAAAACCTTTGAACTATTATGCAAAAACTAAGTTGATTGCCGAAAGGGTTTTGGATGCCTTGGATGTCAATTACATAGTAGCTAGAACAGCTGTTTTGTATGGAAAGGGTGGGATGGGGAAGCTAAACTTTGTTCTCTGGACTATCCAGAAGTTGAAAAGCAGGGAAAAAATAAGAATCGTTACAGATCAGCATAACAACCCAACTTTTGCCGATAATTTAGCTGAAATTTTATTCGCCCTGTATGAAAAAGATGCAAGAGGAATTTTTCATGCGGTCGGAAAGGATTGTTTGAGCAGGTATGATTTTGCTTTAAGGATTGCTGAAATTTTTGACCTAGATTCAAAGCTTGTTCAGCCAATAACCACGCCCGAACTTAACCAAATTGCTTTAAGACCAAGAAGGGTTGACCTAAGCACGGAAAAAGTTAAAAGGGTTACTGGTATAGAGCCTTTAGGGGTAAAAGAAGGTTTGGAAATTTTGAAAGAACAGTTGGGAGAGTAATGTATCCGAATTATCTGTTTAGAAGACCTGGCTATAAGAGGAGGCCTGGAAATTCTGAAGGGAAATGTAGGTTTTGCCAATTACTTAAAGAAAATAACTGGTCGATAATTTTTAAAAA
>CAZICS010000009.1:0-25527 GCA_964537835.1 uncultured archaeon
CAGAAGGCATAATGACCTGCCTTATCGTTCATCCTTTCTATTCTCTCATCGATAACAGTTTCTATCTTTGGTTTCCTTACGTAATACATATTTGAAACAAGTAGAAGAATGCCTCCTAAGATTAGTCCGCCACCCAAAGAATAAATATTAAGCAACCAGAGCAAGATACCAATAAAAATCATCGAAATGCCGACGTAAAACCCGGTTTTATTCTTTCCTCCTTCCATTTTTTTCGCCTTATTATCGTTATATTATTCTAACTTAAGGTCTTAAATATATCGATGAAAACTATTAATAATTATGCAAAAAGAAGTTGAGAGAGAACTTGAAAAATTTCTGAAAGGGAAGGTTAAGCAAGTTTACTTGAAATTGAGTAAGGATAAGGAAGTGAAAGGGTTTTTGGAACAAGCGAATAATCTATCGATTTTAAGGTTGGGCTATAATGATCATGGTGAAGTCCATTCTAAGATAGTTGCTTTGAATGCTTTAAAAATGTTTGATATTTTGGTTAAAAAGGGGTTTAGACCAACTGCAGCCAAAGAAGAAATTGGGAGCATAGAGGATTCAAAGGTTGCGATTCTCGTGGGAGCTTATTTGCACGATATTGGTTGCGCCATTTCAAGAGACGACCATGAGATGACAGGAGTAATAATCGCTTTACCGATAATTAAAAGAATCTTAAGCAAATTCTATCCTGCCTACAAGCTAAGCAAAATTTCTTGCTTAATTTTAGAAGCAATCCTTTGCCATATGGGAAATTATGAGGCAACTAGCTTGGAAGCGAGAATTGTTGAGGCTGCAGATGGAACCGATGTAACCAAGGGAAGGGCAAGAATCCCTTTCCATATCGGAAGGAAGGATATTCATAAATTTTCAGCTCTAGCTATAGAAAAAGTTGAGATTAAAGAAGGGAAAAGAAAGCCCATAAGGATAGAGGTTTTCATGGAAAATCCTGCCGGCATTTTTCAAACTGAGGAAATAATGCTGAAGAAGATTAAGGATGCGAAGCTCGAGGAGCATATAGAAGTCGTTGCGAATATTAGAGGAGAGAGTAAGGTTAGGTATCTTTAATCCTTACCTTGAAAAACTTCTATTCTTCTTGAACCCTAGGAGCTAGGATGAAGCTCAGATTTAGCTTATCCAAAACTTTAAAGCTTAGCTTCATGGGATAATCCTGACCCCATTCAAGAACTACTGAATCAGCAACCTTTGCAGCCTTTGCCATTTTCTTCAAATAATCCAAGGGATACCTAGCCCTAGTTTCATCCTTAGCTTTTATTTCAAGCAATGCTTCATTCCCCTTTTCTAACTCTAGCTCGGCAGAGCTTATATCGCCTTCGGCCCTCATCGCGAATTTATTCGGCTTTGCTTCAAAAACCACTGAATCAGCAACAACCTCTGCATCATCTATCCCAGCTTTAAGTATGTCTGACTTAATTTCTGCCTTGGTTGTAAACTCAAGCTGATCTATGGGTGGAATTTCTTCTTGGGTAATGTCTAGCAAGGGCAAGACAAACCTTCTCTTCGAGGAATTTTGTAGGGTTAGCTCAAGCTTCGAATCTTTGAGCTCTAGGATAAGCTTATCCTTGGCCTTTGCTCTTTTTAGAATGGAAAGCAAGTTAGCTATGTTTAATCCAATGCTCTTTTCCTCATCGATTTTATACTCTTCGAAGGCTGTTGCTAGAATTTTAAAGTCAGCTACTGCAACCATCGCTCTGTCTGCAGCTATCAAGCTTATTCCATCTTTTCCCAGCTTGAAAACCCCTTCGTCTATAATCTCGCCGACAGCAGCTAAGGAGTCCTTGAGTAAATCGACGTCGCTTAAAACAGCCCTAAACATTCAGACACCTGCTTTACTATATAATTCTTCAACTTCCTTATATAAATTTAGGTCTAAGCCATTTAAGGGTTGGACTATATCTGCTTTAATTTTATCCTCTTCTATAGAACAAAAAACCCTTATTATTCGATTTTCTTCTAGCTTTTTATCGCTCAAGATCTCGACTTTGCCAGTATCGTCTTGCAAAACGAAGCTATCCTCTTTAGCTTCTACTACTCTTCCCAAGAGAGAAATTTTTTTATGAGTCCTAAGGTTTATTTCAGAAATTTTTTTCGGGTAGTAATGAACGGGCATGTAAGATTATATCTTTTGCAAATTTTTAAAAGTTTATGAAAAGTTGCATTGATCGTCTTTTTTTCTCTCAAGCCTTGTAGTCAGGAACTAGTGGTGGAAATAATGATAGTTCTTTGTTACATGTATAACATAGGTTACAGGTAGAAAGCTGAAAATTGATTTATAACAAAAAGACTTAAGCTTTTAAAAATTATCATGTTACACGTATAACAAAAAAAGAAACTTTAAGCCAATTCCATATAGCTAAATAACACTAAAGAATTCGAGAAAATTTTTGACCTATCCATAGCTTCTCCAAGAATATCCGCATTTGGTACACTTATAAAAAATTGTTGGAGGTTCATCAGCACTCCTTGTCTGCTGCATCCACCAATAAGCTTCCATGTTCTCGCATTTTGGGCACATGATCTTTGTTTTAGGTAGCTGAGCTATGCCCTCTTCCTTACCCATTACTATAACTTCTCTCTTCTTCTCACGCTTAACCTCTTTTATAGAAACTTTTCCTTTCAAAATTTCTCTATGTCCACACTTCCTGCAAACTAAATATTTATGCTTTCTTTTCTTCTCTACTATCATCAAATTTCCGCATTTCTTACAAAATTCTACCATTTAAACACCAAATATTCTTGAGATAGCAACTCTCAAATAGCCAAGCTTTGGTATCACAAATATAACCTTGCCATGGATTTGCTTTTTTGTAACTCTATACTCGAAGCTTAGCATATCAGGATTTCTATCTCCTTTAGTCATGAATGTACCATCAGGATTTTTCCTTATTATTCTATGGATTATCGGAACCTTTTGGCCAGGAATCGAGTAAACTATGACATCTCCTACTTCATAATCTTCAGCCCCTTGAACTACTGGTAAATCTCCTATAGAGAAGCCATTGGATAAAGGCCATGAATCTATGTAACTTCTGTTATATCCAAATTTTTTCTCAAGCCATTGGTAATGATTTATTTCAATCACTTTTGGGTCATCATGCTGCATGGAAGAAGTTACTACCGCAACTACTGGCAAATCAGTTGAAAGAGCAAAGGCTAGGCTTTGGTTTACTATTAAAGCTAAAACTACTCCTAGGATTGCATAGAATACATAGCCGAACCATCCTTCCGTTAGCTTTTTCCAATTCCTTTTAAATTCCTTAATTTCTCTCTTCCAAGCTTCCTCCTTTTTCCTATGCCCTCCCATAGCTCTCCCCCCTTACTATTGCAGTAGCAATTAGGTGAGCTACTCTCAGCGGCTCTGGAATCAAGCTTCGGGTTGCACTCAACCTTATTATTTCTCTCGCATCCTCATCGCTTATACCAACAGCTTGGAAATAAACCTTTTTATTCTTTACCCTGCATTCTTTGAGCTTTCCTGTGTTCAAAACTATCTTCCGCCTTTTCTCAAAATCCTCAAAATTTTTCAAAGCATTTTCAACTTTTTTTAAGTCGGGTAATTTACGGTTTACAACAATAACAGGCAAACCAGTTTTTTCATTAACTTTTTTTATGTCAATCAAATTAAAGCCTGCCATAGTTATACCATCGAACATAATTACTTTTAACTGTTGTTTATGTCTACTCGAATTTATAAGTTTTACTATTTTTCGAGTAGCATCCAAACCATCTATTTTAACTTCAGTTTTTAATACGCCATCTAAAAATTTTCCTCCCCTGAAAACAACCCCGATAACAGGAACTAAAGAGTTTGAACCCCGCTCAAAAGCAGCATCATCAAAGCCAAGAATTCTGATTTCAGGTTTAATCATACAAGAAAAAGAATAGGGCTGGCTACTATTTAAATTTAACCTTTAAGTTCCTAAGTATAAAAATAAAAAAATTTAAAGTTTTTAAATGAAATCTTTAGGTATAAGGTGAGGAAATGCAGCACGATTTGCTAGCAGATGCTCTATCGGCAATAAAAAATGCGGAAAGAGTTGGGAAGAAAGAATGCGTAGTCAAAGCTAACAAGCTGATAGGAGAAGTATTGAAAGTAATGCAAAAGAATGGTTACATAGATGCTTTCGAATTCATAGACGATGGAAAATCGGGAAAGTTTAGGATAGAGCTTAAGGGTAGGATAATCGATTGCAATGTTATTAAGCCAAGGTTTTCGGTAAAAGTTGATGAATTCGAAAAATGGGAAAAGAGATACTTGCCTGCAAGGGAATTTGGCTTATTGATTTTGACTACCCCAAAAGGTATAATGAGCCATAAGGAAGCAAAGAAATTGCATACAGGCGGAAAGCTTTTAGCATTTGTTTATTAGTGGTTGAGATGTATTTCAAAGAAGTTAATATACCTGAGGAAGTTAAAGTTGAAATAAACGGAAATGAAGTAAAGATTTCTGGACCTAAGGGAGAGCTGAAAAGAGAATTCGATTTGATCGATGGAATAAAAATCGAAAAAATTGAGAATAAGGTTAGGGTTTCTGCTGAAAGTGAGAGAAGGAAAATTAAAGCAAAAGTCGGAACCATAGCTGCTCATATAAGGAACATGATCAAAGGTGTTACTCAAGGTTTTACCTACAGATTAAAAATAGTTTATGCCCATTTTCCGATTACGGTTAAGGTAGAGGGTGATAAAGTTTTAATCCAGAATTTCTTGGGAGAAAGAGTTCCTAGAGTTGCAAAAATTGTTGGTAATACTGAGGTAAAAGTTGAGAAGGATGAAATTGTAGTTAGCGGAATTAATATAGAAGATGTTGGCCAAACAGCGGCAAATATAGAGCAGGCTTGCAAAATTAAAGGAAGGGATAGAAAAATTTTCCAGGATGGTATTTGGATTGTGGGGCGAGAGTAATGGTTAATCCAAGAAAAAAACCAAAGTTTTTAAGGGCAATGTGGGAAGCTTATAAGAGATTGCAAAAAGTAAAATGGAGAAGACCGAGAGGTTCGCAATCAAAAATTAGGAAGAAATTAAAGGGAAAAAGAAAGATGCCCTCTCCAGGCTACGGTGCACCAAAAGAATTACGTTATCTACATCCATCTGGCCTTAAAGAAGTTTTAGTTTATAACGTAAAAGATTTGGAGAAGATTAATCCTGAAAAGGAAGCGATAAGAATTGCTCATCAAGTTGGAAAAAGAAAGAGAAAGGAAATTTTGAAAAAGGCTGAAGAATTAAAGATTAAGGTTTTAAATCCACAAAGAGTTTAAATGTTTTTATCCTATCTTTAAACATGAATTCTAATTACAAGGAAGTTAAAATTGAGTGTGAAGGTAAGAATTATCTTCTAAGACTTTATCCTCTCGAAAAATCTCCAGGAGAAAAAGAAAATAATAGGATAGAAGTTTATGAATTAACTAAGAATAAGAAAAAATTGCTTGTAACTTTTCATGAAGTCTGGAACTTGAGTAAACCTTTGTATTACTTAGAGGCATTTCCTGAACCTGAAGTTTCGGATGAATTCGCTAAAGAATGGGTAAGAACATTTTTGCCTTTACCTCATATCTTATCCTACAGTTCTTTTAAGATTAACCAGAAGAATTATACCAATCCCATGCTTTAAGCTTATCGATCATTCGCATTGCAAGTACGTCTATGGCATTTACTCCTAGAGTATTCCAGAGGGCATAAAGAGAGTACCTATGAGCATAAAGAAATTCAGTTAGATTCTTATAAAATTGTTTCAGCTTATTTTTCACTTTCATGATTTGGAAGAATGAAATTTAGATTTTTAAAGATTTCCTAAACCTTAAATACTTAGCTTCAAATTTTTAAACTGAATGGGCTCTAGGAGTTATAAAAATAGGGAGAAGAGAAATAGTAATTACCGATGAATACATTTTGGATGATATAGTAAGGAAAGTTGAAAATCTTGAGATGAATCCTCAGGAAGCAACGGAAAGATTGAAAAAATACTTGCTTTCCGATAAATCTATTGATGTTAGTAAATTTTTTGAAAGAGTAAGTTTGTGGGAAGCGATAGTAAGAGAATTCGATAAACCTTGCAGGAGTAGATTAACTTCCGTTAATGAAAGATATGTAGAGAAGTATGACTTAAGTGGAAAACTTACTATTTAAATTTAATCAAAAAAGATTAGAACTCCTTGAAAGAGAACTAAATTCTTTTAACTTTGAAAATCTAAAAATTATAATGAAAGAGATGCTTGGTAGATTCATAGATTGGTTAAGAGGCTTGCTCGGTTTAAGGAGAAATATCAAGTTAGGAATTTATGGAGATGTTAATGTAGGAAAAACAACCCTAGCTAATAGAATTTCTTTAGATTGGACGGGCGAAGAAGTAGGAAAAGTTTCTGAAATACCGCATGAAACAAGAACTGTTCAGAAAAAAGAAAAGGTTGAGATTAAGCTAAAGAATAATAGAAAAATCTTGTTGAACATCTTAGATATGCCAGGACTTGCTACAAAAATTGATTACAGAACTTTCTTGAAATATGGTTTGTCGAGGAGGGAAGCTAAGAAGAGAGCAAGAGAAGCCACTGAAGGTGTGATAGAAGCTATTAAGTGGTTAAAAAATGTAGATGCTGTTCTAGCGGTGATGGACGCTACCAAAGACCCTTTAACCCAAGTTAACATTACTTTGTTAGGAAATTTAGAAGCAAGAAAAATTCCAGTCATTATAGTCGCGAATAAAATTGATTTGAAGAGAGCAAAACCAAAAAGGATTAAGGAATGCTTTCCTCAATATCCTGTAGTACCAGTTTCAGCTTTGACTGGAAAAAACATGGACCAATTGTATGAAGTTATAGCAAAATATGCGAGGAGAGCAAAATGATAAGAAAAAAATTAAAGTTAAAGTTTGATTTCGTATCTTCGGAAATTTTGGAAAAGAAATCTAAGAAAAATAGGATTAAATTTATTTTGAATAAAGTTAAGGATGGGACAATTTTAGTTACAGATGGTGTAATGCAGCCTGAGGAAGAAATGGACTTGATTAAAGAGACGATGAGAAGGGTTGACGATGGCTTTCCAGGAATTGAAGTTTGTAGCTTGAAAAAAGAACTCAAAGGTTTTAGGGGATTTTTGAATAAGCTCTCTGACCAAGCTCTTAAGATTCAAAGCATGCTAACCGGTAAACCACCAGAAAAGACTAAGCTTAAGGAAGGGATCACTTTAATTGGGCCAGCTAAGTTTATCAAGAAAATTAAAAGAAATCCTGATTCTTTTTCTGTTCTAGCAGGCCTTTAGCATGTCACACAAATGCATAAGATGTGGAGCAATGTATGAGGATGGGGATGCAACAATCCTTAGAGGATGTCCTGCTTGCGGTTCAATTTTTTTCTTATATATCAAAGCTCCAGAAGATTTAGAAAAGGTTGAAAAAATCGAGAGAGAATTGAAGAAAAGAGATACTACTTTGGAGAAAGAAATAAAGAAACAAATTGAAAAGAAAGTTGAAGAAGAGAAAAAAGTTAAACCAAAAAGAGAGGTTGAAGAAATCAAGTTTGGAGTCGAGACTATAAGAATTCCAAAAGAGGGAATTTATGAGATTAATTTGGATGCTTTGATGAAGTCAAGACCTGTAATAGTTCTGGAAAGGGGAAAAGTTTATTTTGTCCATTTGCCTTCTGTTTTTGAAGAAATTGGGGAGAAAGAATAGACTTAAATTTTACTTTCGAAAGGATTTAAAACTTAAGTCAGGAATATGTTGGAAAGAAATTGATAATAAGGAAGAAAAATAAGAAATTTAAATCTAAGCTTTTTATTTCTTTCCGTGGAAATTACTGAAGAGTCGAAAAAGATACTGCTTGAAAAAATTTATTCTTTGATAGATGATGTGGTAGATGGGTTTATAAGCGAAAAAGTAAGGATAAAGTTCAAAAAAGATATAATAGAAAAATTCGAGTATAAACTAAGTAAAGATGAATTGAAAAGGCTTTACCCTATGTTAAGCGAGAGAACTATCTATGAGCTTGTGAAATCAATAAAAGTATTGGAAGAAGACCCTTATAGGCCAAGAGAATTTATAACTTATAAGTCTAAATGGAGAAGATTTAGAGAAAAAAAATTAAAGTAATCCTAATTTTCTATCAGCCTCAACTTTTTTCTTTAAGTCAGGTTTCATCTTTAAAAGCATTCCAAAAAGCTTTTCTTTATAATCTTCGCTAATTAAACCTTCTTCAGTTAAAGTTTTTAATAAAATGAAAGTGTCCATGCTAACTTCTGGTTTTCTATGATTTTCGCTTTCTTCACAATCTTCTAGCTTAATTTTAAAAATTTTCCTGCAAGCTTCAGCTAAAGTACTTGCGGTTATATTGTAAATGTCTGCAACAACTATCTGCTCAGGATAAGCAATATTTTGTCTTTCAGCAACCTCTTTTTTCATATTTTCAATCATTTGCTTAATCGCTTTGAACACACATTCTTCTCTTCCGCATTTCGCTTGCATTCAATCCAAAAATAAATAAGTTATTTTCCAAATAAAAAACATTTATAAGTATAAAAGCAGAAGTGAAATTTTATGACTAGCCTGCAAAAAAAGCTTGCCGCAAAAATTTTGAAAGTCGGTGTAAGCAAAGTTTGGTTAGATCCGACTAAGAAAAAGGAAATAGAGAGTGCTATAACCAAAGCTGATATTAGAAAACTTATTAAAAAAGGTTATATTAAGGCTTTGCCGGAAAAGTTAAAAAAACCCAAAGAAAAGAAAAAGCGAAGAAGAGGTCCTGGAAGAAGGAAAGGAAAAAAATATGCTAAAGTTTCGAGAAAAGAAAGATGGATTTCTACTGTTAGAGCTTTAAGGAAAATGTTGAAAGAGTTGAAAGAAAAAAATTTGATATCTCAAGAAACTTACAAGAAAGCTTACAGGCTTGTGAAAGGTGGAATGTTTAGAAGTAGGTCACACTTAAGAGTTTATTTGGAACAAAGAGGCTTGATTAAGAAAGAAGAGTGATTTAGATGGAGGAAATAATTTTTGTTACTAAAAATGGCGGTAAATTCAATACAGCTAAACAAATTTTGAGTGAGTTTGGAATAAGAGTTGTACAAAAGGAAATGGAATTCAATGAACCTAGATTACAAGACCCTAAAGATGTAGCAAAGGAAAAGATTAATCAATCAAGATTTATTAATAAACCGTTAATCGTTCATGATGGCGGATTATTCATCGAATCTTTGAATAATTTTCCAGGTACTTTGGCTAACTTTGTTTTAAAAACTATTGGAATTGAAGGATTGCTTAAATTGTTAGAAGGTAAAAGCAGAAAATGTGAGTTTAGGGAATGTGTTGGATTTTGGGAACCAGGATTAGAGGAACCTGTATTATTTGAATGGAGTATAAAAGGTGAGATATCAAATGAACCAAAGGGTAAGTTTGAAAAATGGCATCTATCACCCTTTTCCCTTATATTTATTCCTGAAGGTATAGAGAAAACATTAGCAGAAATGAGCGAAGAAGAATATAGGAAATGGAGAAGCTCTTTAAATTCTTATCATTTTAAAAAATTAGGAGAATGGCTTAGTAAGAGGGTGATTAAATGAAACTTTCACCAACTTTCAAAATGCCTTTTAGAAGAAGGAGAGAGGGAAAGACTAATTATAAGAGAAGGTTAAAACTATTACTTTCAAAAAAGCCAAGGCTAGTCGTAAGGAAAAGCTTAAAGTATATAAGAGCTCAAATAATTGAGTTTGATAAAAAAGGTGATAAAACTTTAGTTTCTGCATTTTCTCGTGAACTTAAAAAGCTTGGATGGAAGTTTGCATGTGATAATTTACCTGCAGCTTATTTGACCGGCTTACTAGTAGGAAAAAGAGCTTTGGAAAAAGGAATTAATGAAGTTATACTAGATATGGGATTATATCCCTCAACCAAAGGATCAAGAATTTATGCATGTGTTAAAGGTGCTTTAGATGCTGGCCTAAAAATTCCTTGTAGCGAAGAAGTTTTGCCCAGCGAGGAAAGAATTAAGGGCATGCATATTGCAAACTATTTAGAAAAGTTTAAAGATTTACCCGAAGAATTTGAAAAAATAAAAGAAAAGATTTTAAGTGGTTGAGATGGCTGAAGAAGAGAAAAAGGAAGAAGCTAAGGAAGAGAAAAAAGAAGAGGCTCAAGAGCCGCAAGAGAAAATTAAGATTACTCAACCTCCCCCTCTAGAAACTTGGACACCAAAAACTTCTTTGGGTGAAAAAGTTTGGAAAGGGGAAATTAAGAGTATAGACGAAATTTTTGAATCTGGTTATAAGATAACTGAACCGGAAATCGTCGATGCATTAGTTCCAGATTTGAAGAGCGAGCTAATTTTTGTAGGAGGAAGGACTGGAAAAGGAGGAGGAGCCCAAAGAATACCTATTAGGATTACTGCAAAGATGCACAAATCAGGAAGAAGATTTAGGATGACTGCTTTTGCTGTCGTTGGAAATGAGGATGGTTTGGTAGGAATAGGTAAAGGAACTGCTTTGGAAGCGAGGAGTGCTGTCGAAAAAGCGATAAGAAAGGCTAAGCTAAACCTGATCAAGATTAAGCGAGGTTGCGGGAGCTGGGAATGTGGATGTGGAGGAAATCATTCCATTCCGTATAAGACCGAAGGAAAGAGCGGTTCCGTAAGAGCTGTCCTAATGCCAGCTCCTAAGGGCGTGGGTTTGGTTGCGAGCGATGAAGCAAAAAAGATTTTACGCTTGGCAGGAATAAAGGATGTTTGGGTTAAAACTTATGGGAATACAAGCATGAGGATTAACCTAATTCGAGCCATTTTCAATGCTTTGAAGAATTTGTATGTCTATGAAAAAGCAGAGGCCGAATAGCATGTATGCTGTAGTTAGAATAAGAGGAAGGGTTGGAGTAAGAAAAGAAATAGAAGATACTTTAAGGATGCTTAGACTGAAAAGAGTGAACAATTGTGTTTTGGTTCCTGAAAATCCAAGCTTTAAGGGAATGCTAGAAAAAGCTAAGGATTACATCACCTGGGGAGAAATCAATAAGGAAACGTTGGTTGCCTTGCTAAGAAAAAGACTAAGGCTAAAGGGAGATAAAAGAGTTGATGAAAAAATTTTGAAAGAGGTTACTGATTTTAACTCTTTTGAAGAATTTGCTGATGCATTGCTCGAAGGAAAAATTAGGTTAAAGAATTTTGAGAAACTGAATCCTGTTTTTAGACTAACTCCACCTTCAAAAGGTTTTAAATCTGTAAAGGAACATTGGCCAAAAGGTGATTTAGGATATAGAGGAGAAGCAATAAATGAGTTGCTCGAGAGGATGATTTAAATGGTAGTGAGAAGGAAGAAAAAATACAGGAAGTTTAGAGGACATAGAAGTTATGGAAAAGGAAGGCATAAAAGGGCGAGAGGTGCTGGAACAAGAGGTGGAAGGGGAAAAGCTGGCATGCACAAGCATAAATGGACTTATACTGTAAAATATGAGCCTGAACATTTTGGAAAAAGGGGTTTTACAAGACCTAAGGAAGTTGCAAGAAAATTGAGAGGGGTTAACTTGAAAGAATTGGATAAGTTAGCTGAAAAATTGATTGAAGAAAAAGCTGTGGAAGAAGAAAATGGAAAAATCAAAATAAACCTTTTGAAGCTTGGCTATGAAAAGGTTTTGGGTTCAGGAAAGATAACCAAACCTTTGATAGTGGAAGCAAAAGCTTTTTCAGAAAAGGCAAAAAAGAAGATCGAAGATGCTGGAGGAGAGGTAAGGGTTTTAGAGGGATAGAATGGAGGAAGAAAAAAAGTCTTTAATTCCGATAGAAAAAATTGGTAGATTTCTCCCAGCCATAGAAAAACCTACTTATAGGCAACCTTTAAATACTCGCCTGATGTGGACAGGAATTGCTCTGATAATTTACCTAATCCTTTCTCACATAACCATCTATGGAATTGAGCCAAGAAGCTATGAGCAATTCAGGTTTTTTGAACTAGTTTTGGGCTCAAAGTTTGGTGGCTTGATGACTTTAGGCATTGGACCAATAGTTACAGCAGGAATTTTGCTCCAATTGCTAGTTGGCTCTAAAATAATAGATTGGGATATGAGTAAGGAAGAGGATAGAGCTAAATATCAAACTTGGAATAAATTTCTTGCAATAATTTTATGCTTCGTCACTGCTGCAGGTTATGTGATGGCAGGCACTTTAGGCCAAATAAAAGGAGGTTTAGGGATGTTTGGATTCGTGGTTTTCCAGCTAGCATTAGGGGGCATTTTAGTCATTTTACTAGACGAGCTTGTAAGCAAATGGGGAATTGGGTCCGGAGTAAGTCTTTTTATAGCTGTAGGTGTTTGCTCAACCATAATAATTAGAGCTTTTTCCCCATTTCCAGATCCTTTCGAGCTTAATGTTCCGGCTGGCTTAGTATGGAAATTCTTTGCAAACATATTTTCTGGCAACAATCTTAAAGCTTTGGTAAGCATCTTACCCTTGATAGCAACCATAGCAGTTTTTCTTATAGTAGTTTATATCCAAGGGATAAGAATAGAAATACCTTTAACCTTCGCTGCCTTAAGAGGTTTTGGAAGGGTTTGGGATTTAAAGCTTTTGTATACGAGCAACATTCCGGTTATTCTAGCTGCAGCTCTACTAGCCAACATCCAGCTAATAGGAAGAATTGGTTTATCTCCAAGTCCAGAAGGTTTGAGCTGCGGGTTTTTAGGCTGTTATGATCAAACAGGAAGGCCTGTTAGCGGCTTAATATTCTTCCTAAGTTCACCGACAGTTCTAGAAATTCAAGTCTTGATGCTCTTCATAGGATTTTTCTTAATCCTAGGATTTTTAATTTCAAGATTTTTGATTAAAGGAAAAAGTTTGCTAATCTCGATAAATTCGGTTGCTTTAGGAATAATAGCAAGTCTTTTAGTTTTTTATCTTTTCCCTTCTCTCTTTTCGTTCGAGAATTTCATCAAATACCTACCCCCTCTAATAACCTATACTCTTTTCATGGTCGTTTGTGCAAGCATTTTTTCAATCTTTTGGGTTAACACAAGCGGGATGGATGCAGCGAGCGTTGCTGAACAGCTTGAAAGTATAGGGATGCAAATTCCTGGGTATAGAGGAGATAAAAAAAGCATGGAAAAGGTCTTAAATAGATATATACCAACTCTAGCCTTACTTGGCGGTACTTTGGTTGGCTTGCTAGCTGCTTTCGCTGATTTTACTGGCGCTTTAGGAACTGGGACAGGAATTTTATTAACTGTCATGATAATTTACAATTATTATGAGATGCTTAGAGCAGAGAATTTGGAGGAAGCTCATCCAATAGTAAGAAAAATTTTGGGTGAATAGATGATAGTAGAAACTTTAATCTCATTCTTCGATTTTGTATTCTCTCCCTTCCTCATACTCAAGCCACATCTTTCTCTCTTCCTCATCTCTTCCCTGATTACTCTCCTAGTAATCTTGATAAACAAATTTTGCGTCGACAAGAAAAAGGTCGAAGAATTGAAGAAGAAGATGGAGGAATTGAGGATTAAGGTAGCGAATGCACAAAAGCTTGGAAATCTAGAGGAAGCTAATAAATTCTTGAATGAGCTTTTAAAAACCAATACAGAGCACTTGAGACAAAGCTTGAAGGCGTTGCTTTTAACTCTAGTTTTGATAAGCTTAGTATTCCCCTGGATAAAGTACAGGTATGGAGGAATGAGCGTCAGCCTGCCGTTCAACTTACCCCTTATAGGATCCTCATTTTCCTGGTTTATCTGGTATGCTTTGGTTTCTTTCATGGTTGGCTGGATTTTAAGGAAGTTGTTGGGTGGTTAGATGCCAAGGGTAAAAGTTAGGTTACCCAGCGGAAAGGTTGTGATCAGGGAAAGGAAGAAAAAGCCAAGAATTGCGAAATGTGCGATCTGTAAAAAGCCTTTGCACGGAATTCCAAGGTTGAGAGCTTCGCAACTCAAGAAGCTGGCAAAAACTAAGAAAAGGCCTGAAAGACCTTATGGTGGCTATTTGTGCAGTAAATGCATGAGAGAGTTGATGAAAGAAAAAGCTAGAAAACTGTCCTAAAAAGTTGCTTGATCAAATGATATTTTGGAATTATAGGAGGTGGATTTTCTAATACTTCCTTAAATCCGTCAGAACTTTCTATATCCTCTAATTCAGTTCTGATCAACTCTTTTATGCTTCCTTCTAAATTTTTCATCTTTTCCTCAATTTTTTCTAGAGAGTTTAATTCCATTTTTCTCGAGTTCATGCTTTCAAAATTTTCAGCAAACCTTGCATATTTTTTGAAAGGAGGAAAATACTTGAGAATTTCACCCATCTGTGGAATTTTACCCTTTCTCATTTTTCCTGTTTCATAATTAGCAAACGCTTCATCTATTATTAAGCCATTTTCCAATTCTTCCTTTATTTCTCTTGCTTTTTTGATGAAAGCTAAGGGATACTTTTTAATTTTTTTAATCTTTCCCAGAAGGATTTTTGGATTCTTCAAGCTTTTCTTAATCCGCATAATTCTTTCCATGAAAGTTGGTGAACTTTCTTCTTTTGCTAACTTTTTATAAGTTACACCATCCTCACAAGTTTTCCTTACCTTTATATTTTCATAAGAAAAGAGCCAGGATTCCCTCGATAAATGGCTTATTTCATGCATCCTGTCAGAATTTCCAAACCGAAGGTAGAGATAAGGGAAAAATGAAATTGCAAACGGGATAAAAGAGGCTAAATCAGTTGAAAAAGCATGGTAGAGAGTAAACAGAGAAAGTGGTAAGAGGGTTACCTCCCTTAGATCTATCTTTGGTAAAACTACTTTTATTCTCTTAATCCTATCCTTGTAAGAAATTGAAGTCGAGACATAGGGGAGCAAATGAAAATAAGGCCTTCTAATCGTGTAGTTAACTTCTCTTAATCTATACCGAGTTGAAAAAAATTGAAGAGTTCTTTTTAGCTCAGCCTCCATTCCTTTAAAAATTTTTACACCCAGAGATAAAAATTTTAAGCAAAAATTTTTATAAGTTTTTTTAACCAAATTTTTCAAATAGGCGATTTGATGCTGGAAGTAGGAAGGGTTTGCCTGAAGGTTGCAGGAAGGGAAGCCGGAAAGTATTGCGTGGTCTTGAAAAAGATAGACGATAATTTTGTTCTAGTTACTGGCCCTAAACTTTTGACTGGAGTTAGGAGAAGGAGATGCAACGTAGAGCATTTGGAAGCCTTGCCTTACGTGCTTGAAATCAAGGAAGATGCGAGCGACGAAGAAGTTATAGCTGCTTACGAAAAGGCTAACTTGATAAGCAAGTTTAACTTGAAGAAGCCTTCTGCTGCTCAGCTAAAGGCCGAGAAAGAAAAAGTTGAGAAAAAAGAAGTTAAGGAGAAGGAAAAAATTAAGGAAAAGGAAGTTAAAGCTAAGGGAGAAAAAAAGAAAGGAGGAAAAGCTAAGGAAGTTAAAGAAAAGGAGAAAAAGAAAAAATAATCATTCTTCTATGAAACAAATTATTCCATCTTAAAATATTCTACAATTAATATTTTACTTTAATCTAAAAATTATTGAAAGTGAGAGCTAATGTGGTTGATTAAAAGCGAGGAAGAAACCAATCCAAACTACGGAAAGCATCCTAAAGAAAGAAGCATAGAAGAGCAAATCCCGAACTCTGTTGTAATAGTCGATAAGCATTCTGGCCCAACTTCCCATCAAATAACCGAGTGGACGAGACAAATCTTTCAAGCCAAAAAAGCTGGACATGCTGGCACTCTGGATCCAAAAGTTACGGGCGTGCTACCAATAGCTTTAGAAAATGCAACCAAAACAATGCCAGTTTTGATGGGTTTGGATAAGGAATATGTTGGAGTCATGCATTTACATAAAGAAATAGATGAGGAGATTTTGAGAAAAGTTATCGCTGAAAAGTTTATAGGAAAAATTGTTCAAGTTCCTCCTGTAAAGTCAGCCGTAGCTAGGAAGCCGAGAGAAAGAGAAATTTACTACTTTGACATTTTAGAGATTGAGGGAAAGGATGTTCTGTTTAAGGTTGGATGCGAAGCAGGAACTTATGTCAGAAAGCTCATCCATGACCTAGGCCTAGCTTTAAAAGTAGGGGCTCATATGACAGAGCTAAGGAGAACTAAGGCTGGAAATTTTAACGAGGAGCAAGCTTGGCCTTTGGTAAAAATTAAGGATGCTTATGAATTCTGGAAGGAAGGCGATGAAACCTTATTGAGAAAAATTTTAGTTCCTGTTGAATATGCTATAGAGCATGTAAAAAAAGTTTTTGTCAAGGATTCTGCGATTTACAACATTACATGCGGTGCTCCAGTTTATGTAAAAGGTATAACTAGGATTCAAGAAGGGATAAAAAGAGGGGAAACTGTTGCAATCTTTAGCCTAAAGGAAGAGTTGGTAGCTTTGGGTATAGCTAAATTAACTAGCGAGGAAATGTTTGAGAGAAAAAGAGGGATAGCGATAAGGACTGATAGAGTTTTTATGCCTAAGGGAACTTATCCAAAAATTGTTTAATTTTAAAAGCTTAAAATAAAGAGTATGGAAGCTAGGCATTTCATCCTATGCTCGACAATTTTCTTAAACACTTTCTTCTTCCTTTTTACTTTGATAATTTTATAAAAAGATTTAGTTTTGGTGAAAGAGATTTAACTCTTTTTGTTATCTCATTTCTCTTTCTAATCCTGCTTTTTCTTGCTGTAGGATTTTTTATAGGAAGGTCGCAAAGATATTACTATTTATAAGAAACCTATAAATCTAAAGAGGGAATAAGCAAGCTTGCAAAATCCAAGTAAATCCTTCCTTAACTTTGGAAATTCTCTAACCTTCTTATATCCTAAAACAAAGCTTTCCCAAAACTCAAAGTATTTTTCTTTTGGTACGGACATATTTAGAGTAAGCAAATCCAAGGATTTTTGGAATTCGAATGCATTAGAAACGGAAAATTCTAGGTCAGTATAGAAAATTTGATTGTTTGAAAGGAGAGTATTAGTTGTTTTGCTATCTATCAAAGCTATTCCTTTTTCATGCAAGCCAGCAAGTTGCATTCCTTTTTTAAAAGCAATTTCTTTGATTCGCTTAGAACTTGAGTTTTTAATAACTTCATATAGGCTTATTCCTTCAATCCATTCTCGAATTAAGAAATTATTAGAAGCTATTATCTTGGGAACTTTAAAACCAAGCTTTTCTAGCTTTTTATTCATTTTTTTCTCATTCCTAATCCTCTCTTTAGGAAAAATTGGAATTGGAGAGATTTTAAAATTCAAAAGACAAAAAAGCATATAAACTGAAAATAGAAGCAAGGTTCTAAAGTTGAAGAGATAAAATTTCACGAAAACTTTTTTGTTTTTTAGCGAGGCAAGGTAAGAAACGTTTGTCCATCCATAGTTTACTAGCTTAAGAATTTTCAATCGCATATAAAGCTATTTAAGTTAGAAATTTATAAAAGCAAATATGGCTGTACCAAAGGAATTGCTTGAAATTTTAGTTTGCCCAAAGTGTAAGGGAGAAATAAAGGAGAAAGGAATGTTCATAGTTTGTAAGAATTGTAAGCTGGCTTATCCTGTTTTGGATGGAGATGTGCCAGACATGCTAATAGATGATGCTTGGCCTTTAGAAAAGGCCGAAAAAGCTGATTTTAAACATAATTTAAGGCTGTGATTGAATTGAAAATAGCTGACATAAGAGAAGGGATGAGCAATATTAGTTTGGAAGCTAAAGTGATAGAAATTTCAAAGACTAGGAGCGTGAGAACAAGGTTTGGAAGAAGGGACGTGGCAGACGCTTTGATAAAAGATGAAACTGGAGAAATAAGCTTGACTCTATGGCAAGACCAAATAAACGCTGTAAAAGTAGGAGATAGAATTAGCATTAAAGGAGCCTTCGTGACTAGGTTTAAAGAAAAATTACAAGTAAACGTTCCTAGGTCAGGGAAAATTGAAGTGATTGAATAGCTATCTTTTAACTGCTTTCCCAACTAATATTGCTCCTAGCAAGATTATTGCAGAGCCAACTATAGAGGAAAATGTTAGCTCATTTTTCTTAGTTTCAAGAAATTCTTTTAGAGCTTCTCTTTGCATTTGAGTTACTGCTTGACTAAAACTCATTACTGATGAGATTAGCAAGTAAGTTATTACAAAACCACAGATTATTAAAGAAACTCCTACTGCGAAGAGCATGTAGTCCATGACTATCAATTTAAATTTAGGTTTTCAAAATATAAATGACTCAAGGTCTGATTCAAGATGATGAGCCGGGGTGGCGGAACCAGGCTAACGCGCCAGCCTTGAGTCCGCGAGAAAGCTGGTGGCCCTCTGGGCCGTGTGGGTTCAAATCCCACCCCCGGCGTACCATCAAAGCTTTAAATACTTTTAGCTTCCTCAAGGAAATTTTTTCGGAAAAACTAAAGGAGAGTAAAGGTTGAAGGAACTTGAATAGCTAAGGCAAACAGAATAATATTTGATTTCATGATTTCGGATGTTTTCGAGTAGAGGAATAGGAATAAATTCTAAGAACTCTTAGAAATAATTATGCAAACTTTTATAAACCCAAATCACCTTTTTTAATTTCTCCCCATTTAGAAAGATTTTGCCCGAAAAATTTACCAATTCCTTGTTTGTATGAAAACAAAACTTGCAGAAGAATTTTAAAGGTTGGGAAAAGTCTTATTCCTTACAAGGTTTTTATTGTTTCTGAAGGGGAGAACCCAAAGTTAAAAGTTAAAGTTTTTTGCGAAGATAAAGGGTTAGCGAGAAAAATCGTAAACAAAATAAAAGAGATTTATAGAGCCGATTTTGATTACAAAAAATTTCTGTTAAAAACGAGAAAAACTCCAATTTATAAAGTAGCAAAGAAATACTATGGGTTAAGGCCTACAAGAATGGTTAGCATTTATGAAGCTTTAGTAGATAGCATAATAGAACAAAACATAAACTTGAATTTAGCATTAAGAATTAAAGCTGATTTTGTAAGAAAGTTTGGTGAAAGAAAGATTATTGAAAAGGAAGAATATTATTCTTTTCCAAGTTTTGGAAAAATAAGAAAGATTAAGCCATTGGCTTTAAAAAAAATAAGAGTAACCTTGGTTAAAGCTAGTGCTATAATTGAAGTTGCAAAACTTGCTGAAAGCTTCCCCTCTGTCGATAAAATAGAAAAGGAACCAGAAGAATTTATGGAATTCATAACAAAAATAAAAGGAATTGGTAGGTGGACAGCAGAGCTAAGCGTTGCAAAAATTTCTAAAAACTTTTATGTTGGACCTTATGGGGATTTAGCTAGAAGAGGGTTTAAAAGAATTCTTGGAATTAGTGAAGAAAAAGAAATTAAGAAAATTTTGAAGGGATTGGAAGAATATACTGGGTTAATTCTTTACCTGATAGCTTTAGAAGGGCATGAAAGAAAGTAGAATTTTTCGAACCTAATAGATCTCTTTTAACTTAATTAACTTTTTCATTTGAATCTTTCTACCCCTTTAACAAAAATAAGCAATCCAAAAGCGATAAATCCAAGGGCTATTAAATAATCCCATAAAAGTTTCGACAAAGAAGGATTTATCAAATAAATTACTCCCACCAAGATAAAAATAATCCCTAAAAAAATCAGAGCAAATGAAGAAACTTTGTATGCTTTTTTAATTTTAATTTTTCTTTCTTCAACTACAAACAAAGAATCCAGAAAAAATCCTAAGCCCATGCCGATAAACATACAAGCTAGAAAAGCATTCTCACAAAGTTTACTTAATAAAAACCCAACTCCCATTCCTATTAACATTAAAGGCAAAAAGAATATGTGCTTCCTTCTCTTCTTTATTTTGGCCATATATATTCTTTCTTAGAGAACTTTAAAAATGTTATGAATTGGGAAAAGCGATTGTTTGTTACTTTAGAAAGTTACCTTATAGAAGAATAGACAAGATTTATAAAAAAGTCAAATCGATTATGAAAAGATATTATCTGAAAATTGCTTAAGGTAAATCTCCTCTTTTTGAATAAAGCCTAGAATAAATTCCTGCTCCTATCATGTTTGTCCAAAAAGAATAAAATGCTACTATCCTTCCTAAATAACCTTCCTAAATCGCATGCAAATAAAGAAAGTGGGAGAATGCATGTGCCTCCGACCCAAGCTGCATGATGCAAAGGACCTTTCTCGGCCCACTCATAAACTTTCATCCATTTATCGAATCCTTTAGAAATTAAACTTGAAATTTTTTCCTTAATCTTGTACAGCATACTCTAAAATTTGGAGAAAAAAAATTTAAACTATTAAATCTCTCAAGGAAAATAAAAAGTAGAATATCTTTTAAGTTTATGATTCCATCTTCTCTTTCCAAGCTTGATTCTTGCAATTTTTTGAATCATGTAAGCAGAAACTCTTGTTAAAAATATAAAAAATGCAGATATGCATGAAAGAACTACAACTATGGTTAGCATCAATTCAACAGGAAGCAAAAACACACGAGAATTTTCTATATCTTTGAGTGAAATGAAGGTTAAGATAGCTATGCAAACATCGAGCAAAAGAGAAGTATAAGAGAGCCTTTTTATAAATTTTAAGTGCCATCCTGGATTAAGCAATCTTTTTGCTAAAAATTTTCTCATAAAATATTTTTGGGCTTTGAAACAGAAATTTTTAAATTAAACCCGGGGTAATATTTATATACTTAAAATAACATAATTTTTAAAATTGATGAAAAAGTTAACATCCGAACAAATCAAAAAAATAAAAAATCTCTATAGAAAGGGTAAAAGCCTTAATTACATAGCAAACTTCCTAAAATTATCCAAAAGCACGGTCTACTATTATGTGAGAAAAACATTTGGAAGAAAAATTAAACAAGTAAAATTCAACAAAGAACTAAAAGAAGAGTTTGGTGAAATCTTAGGAGTTTTTGTTGGTGACGGTAGTTTCATTTTTGATAAAAAATATTACGGATATATTATCCAATTTACTTTAGGCCTCAATGAGATGGCATATGCTAAAAAACTCTGTCACATGATAGAAAAGGTTTTTGGAAAAAAATGTTATGTTCTCATTCGAAAGAATTATAACACAATTATCGTAAGAATCAAAAGTAAAAGAATCTATGAGATTTTAAGAGAATATGTTGATTGGAAAATTGGTAAAAAAACCTATACTATTCATTTTAAAGAAGAAAAAGTTAGAGATGAAAGACTTCTTAAGGGCATACTAAGAGGCTTGATAGCTAGTGATGGTTCTATCTATGTCCCAAAAAGAAAGCTAACTTATAGCACAGTTTCAAAAAAACTTATAAAACAATTATCCTCATTCTACTCACAGATAGGAATTGAAAATAAGATATACAAAATCAAACCCCGAAAAAATAATGAACATATGATATATACTATTGACCTTTACGGGAATGAGAAAATAAGAAAATTAATTAATTTTATAGGTAAAATTAATAATGAACAAAAGGAGAGAAAAATTAAGTTAATCCTCGATGCGCCAGTCATCTAACCAGGTAGGATACCAGCTTCCCAACTTAGGAATTAGCTGGGTGTCCGGGTTCAAATCCCGGCTGGCGCATAACTTTTCTAACCTAACTTTTTATCAATCAAAAGATGGACTAAATATCCAGCAATCCCGAGAAAAGAAAAAATTAAAGTTTTATAAATTTCAGCTGGATTGAAAATAAGCAAGCCTATGAGAAAGACAAAAAGAAAATAGTAGGCAGCATACTTCATGCTATGAAACTCCCTTTTGACATTTGTGTAAACTGGTCGAGAAAACTCAAAAATATAATAGTATAAATAAAGGGGTCCTAAGTATAGGATGAAGAGCTTCTTGTAAGTTGGTGAGTTTTTCTTTTCTGAATATTTCATCAAGATATCGAAATCTGGGGCAAAATTTCCATAGATAAATGGGATTAAGCCAAGTAAAAAAGCAGGAACTAATTCTATTCTTAAGAAAATATTAATTAAAACCAAAAGAGGTAAAATTGGTATAATAATCCTTTTTATCAGCCATAGAACAAATGGGACATGTTCTTTGAGTTCATCATTTAATTTTTTAAAGGAAAGTTTGAGGAATGGTAAATGTCTGGGAAATTTAAGGATAAAAGATACTTTACCTTTTATATGTTTTTTCGGCCGAGGCATTAAGTGTAATTAATTTTAAAAAACAATAAAAATTTTTGCTTTCGATGAAAAACATTTAAATCCTTCTAAATTTTAAATTTTTAAATATTACAGTGGTTAGAATGGTAAAGCGAACAGGCCCAACCAATCCATACTTAAGGAAATTGATAGATGATTTAAGGAAGAAAAGCTTTGAGCTAAATGCACCTATTTGGCGAACCATAGCCGAAAAATTAGAAAAACCGAGAAGAAAAAAAGTTGAAGTTAACATTTCCCATATAAACAGGCATGCTAATGAAAATGAAACTGTGATCGTGCCAGGTGTAGTTTTGGGAGCTGGTAAATTAACCAAGCCTGTTAGGGTTGCTGCCTGGAGGTTTAGCAAAAGTGCTAAAGAAAAAATAGAAAAAGCTGGAGGTAAATGCTTAAGCATAGAGGGATTAATCAAAGAAAATCCAAGAGGAAGTGGAGTAAAAATTTTAACGTGAGAATATGGAACTTGAAAAAATACCTTCAAGGAAGGAACTAGAAGAAAAACATAGAGAAATAATGAAAGAATTTAGAGAGAGGTTTGAAGAATATGAGATTAAAGAACTAGGAAAACCGTTGCTCTACAGAATTAGCAATAAGGATGAAAGTTTAATCTATTTGGTTGATTGTGCTTTTTTGTTTCTGAGAAACGCTTTGGGAAAGATTCCAAAAGAGCATGAAAAATTTTGGAATAAGGTTTTTGAGGAGGTAAGATTATGCTAATCTACGATGCAACAGATCAAATCTTAGGAAGACTTGCTAGTGTAATAGCCAAACAACTTTTGAAAGGAGAAAAGGTTTATGTGGTTAATTGTGAGAAGGCTGTGCTCTCTGGAGATCCTCAGTACAAGCTAGAAGAATTCATGCAAAGAATTCAGAGAGGAGACCCAAAAAAGGGTCCTTTCTCTCCAAGAACTCCTGATGGAATTTTTAGAAGAGCTGTGAGAGGAATGCTACCTTGGAAAAAAGCAAAAGGAAGAAAAGCTTTCAAGAATTTAAGAGTTTTTATTGGAGTACCAGAGGAGCTAAAAGGAAAGGAGTTTAAAAAAGTTGAGGATGCAGACAAATCGAAGCTTAAGTGTAAATATATTTATTTGGGTGAGCTTTCAGTTTTGTTGGGGGCTAAGAAAAGATGGTGAAGAAAAAAGAAGCTAAGCCAAAAAAATCTGAAAAAAAAGCTATAGTTGTTACTGGAAAGCGAAAAGAGTCTGTTGCCAGAGGTGTTGTAAAACCTGGAAAAGGAAAAATTAGAATTAATTCCACTCCTTTAGAAATTTGGGGAACTGAGCTAATGCGAATGAGGGTCATGGAACCTTTGTTATTGGCTGATGATCTAGCAAAAAAAGTTGATTTTGATATTAGGGTTGATGGTGGCGGCACTACTGGGCAAGCTGATGCCGTAAGACAAGTTATTGCAAAAGGTTTGGTTGAATTTTTTGGAAGCGAAGAACTAAAACAAAAGTTTTTAGCTTATGATAGGAATTTACTGGTTCCTGATGTAAGGAGATGTGAGCCTCATAAGCCATCTAGAAGCAGAAAAGGAGCAAGAAGACATAAGCAACGCTCCAAGAGATAAACTAGAAATAAAATTCCACTTATGATCTTTTTAAGAAACTGTCCGTTTTTTTTCCTTAAGTATTCTTTAACACTTTCTGGTAATTTTTCTTCCTTTCTTGACATCTCATAACCGCATTTTGGACAGTTAACACGAAATATAATAAATTCGGTGGATATTTCATAAGAAGTATTCCATTCTCCCATACGAAATCCTCTATAACCGCAATTCGGACAAATTCTACATCTCCTGAATTTCCACCATACTTCATATTTTATTCTCTTTTTCAAACGACCTAAAGGAGATCTTTTATGAGGCATGCTACTTTAAATAGTATAAACAAAATTTTTAAATTTTGATATAAGGATTTTAAAACTTTTATTTACAAAGAAAAGTTATGGTCTCCTATGAAACTAAAGAAGGAAGAGTTATTGTTTTTAGAATAAAAGATATTCACCTTCAAGAAATTAAAATTGGAAAGGATATTTGGAGTTAGCATAAGTTGAACCCTAATTCTTATGCAGTGATAATCCAATTGAATAAGCCGATTTATACGCTAAAAGATGAAAAAAATTAAAACTTTATCCATGAAAAGAGAATTTCACTTTTATAATGTAGAAGCTAGAGATGAAATGGATGCTTTAAGAGAAATAGAAAAACGTTTGAGGAGATATAGAGAAGTTCTTCCTGAATTTTATCCCTCTAAAGTATGGAAAACTATTAACGAAGTATTACGAAAAATTCAAATTTAGAAGAAAGAAAAAAAGCTACTTAACTCATGAAAAAATAAATTTTTTCTTAACCAGATTTAATAAGTGAAACCATGGTTGAGCTTAATGACATGGAAAGAAAAGTTGTGGAAGCTATGAAGATGTTGAAAGCCACTAACGAAAACAATCTGAAAACATTGGATCACATAGCAAAGGCTGCAATGCTACCAAAGGGAAGAGTTGCTGGAATAATTCAAGGTTTGATGAACAAAAAAGTTGTCAAGAGAGTTGCGAGGGAAAAAGCGGCTGGCTATTATCTAATAGCAGAGGTTTGACTCTCGATTAAAATTTTAAATTTAAAAAGAAGAAATTTAGTTAGGGATGGCTCGAGTAGCGTATCCTGGCTAGCGCGCAGGCCTGTGGAGCCTGAAAAGTGTGTCTTTGTGACACACTTGGGTAAGGACCGGGTTCAAATCCCGGCTCGAGCCCTAAGCTTTTTTACCTTATGAGGAATCGTTCTGAAAAAATTTTTGATCTCATTTCTTGAGCAATAAATTATACCTATCCCATCTATTGGTATCTTCTCGTAAAACGCGTAGATTAAAGGCAAAGGATTTCTTGTTATGAATGAATACAGGCCAATCGGAATGAGGGTAATATCAGTGATTAAATGATGGTAAAGTGCAACCTTCTCTAGTTTATTTAGTTTAAGTTCATTCATGATACATGATATAAAATTTTAAAAGATAAGTTTTTCCAGAAATTGCCGAATTAGAATTTAAGCTAAAGTAAATCGAATTTAGACTTTGTCCTTTACAAGAAACTATTGGGAATAGCGAAAGGTATTCTGTAATTTCTTTAAGTGATTCGAAAAACTTTTAAATATTCTTAAATCAATTAAATTAATAGCCTCATGGACGGGCGTTAGGGCTTTGATTTAACCGACTTAACGGCAAAGATGAAAAGTCCTATTCTTGTCCATGAGACAAAGCTTAATCCTGAAGTAGCGCTTCAGGTAGGTTGATTGGTGATACCTAGAGGTAGAACCGAATTCTGGCTGATCCCGCCAGAGGCCACTGCTATCCGGGTCCGACTAAGCCATGCGAGTCGTGAGGGGAAAGCCCTCGGCGCACTGCTCCGTAATACGCAGCCAACCTACCCTGCGCTGGGGGATAATCTCGGGAAAACTTGGCCATAA
>CAZICS010000010.1:0-22732 GCA_964537835.1 uncultured archaeon
ATGCAAGGGGGGATGTTGATTTAATAGTTGTGAAGCTTAGATACGGAAATCATTCAAAGGACATACATAAGATTTTCATTAGTGAAAAAGGAATAGAAGTTAAGCCTGCAGAAAAGGGAGTAGTTATTTAGTCTTCATTTTTAATTACTCCATGGAATATATAACCATAGCACAGTATTACACCTTTTTGGGTTAATCTATATCGCTTACTAGTTTCATCATATTCTATTAGTTTTGCTTCCAAAAGTTTTTCTACTTCAGGAATTTCTTCTTTCTTCAAAAACTCCCTTATTTGGTCATAAGTTTTTCCAACATAAGAGTAGCCGAGATATAACAAAAGATTGAGATAAGGATTTTCTAGGATACTCCTTTCCAGAACGATTGGTCTTTCTCTTCTCTCAACTTTTTTCAGTAAAGTTTCAATTTCCTGAAAATAAAGATCATTGGAGTTTAACATATTTTTTAGTTGATGTAAAACTATTAAAAAGTTAATTATTTATTTTCTTTTTCAATTTCTTCTTTTGGTCTTACTACAAATTCGCAGCAGTCATCGCCTTTTGCATAACATTTTACTTCCTCGCAGACCATTGGTTTGCCAGTAAAAATTGTAAAAACTTCTTCCCACATTCCACATAAGTAGTAATCTATGGGTTCTTCTTGCTTTCCATATTCTAGTACAAATTCTTCTGCAAAGGGTGTTTTAGATGTTGTTATAAAAAATTTCTTACCTTTGAAATGTACTGTAAAATTACCTAATCCTAGTGAAGAGGTTAAAAAAGTAAATCCAAACTCAAGAAATTTTTGCTTTTCTATAGAAGACCATCCCAATGTTTTGATATATCTACTTAGTGCTTGCCTAATTTGAAATTTCCCTAACTTTTTGAGAATTTCTCTAAATTCTCCTGGAAGTTTCTCTTTTAGAATTAGATATAATCTATTAATAACTCTCACTGGTATGAGAATTGCATATTCCCTAAAACCTATTATTTTCCCTTCTTTTGTAAATTCTATTTTCCCTTCTTTTACTAATTTTAAAAAAGGGTGCTCTTCAAACATTTTAACCCTTAATTAATTCTAATGGTTTACCTGGAGTTAAATATTTTTCATAGCCCTTAAAGAGCTCACCAGGATTTGTTATTTCTATGATAAGATCAGCGGCCCCTACTTCTTCTACCATTTTCCATACATCATACCTCATTTCATAAATTTTTTCTCTAATTAAGTCAGCTATTTTACGCTTTTCAGGATCCTCCAGAATTTTTAGACTTTCTATTCTAATTATTCCAACATCTTTTCTTGTTTTTTCATCACGGTAGTTACGAGTGAGCGGTGGTTTACGACTTAAAATGCCTTTATAGGCTTCTTCTTCTAATTCTGCACGAATTTCTTTTATCTCTCTCAATGTGAGTTTACTTCCCCCCAAGTTAATAACAGCATTTTCTATTTCACCGATGATTGTTGGATATCCTTCTTTCGTTATTTCTTTACAGGTTACTTCATCTTCACTAAACAAATAATTGATTAAAACCATATGAGGGATTTCTCCTGGTCTATACAAGTTTGTTATTAATGTGTTCCCCCTTTCTCCTTCCGAAAGTATTTCACCATCTTTGACCACAAAAAGCAAAATTTCAGGCAATACTATTTCATACTCATCAGAAAATGGCTTCTTTTCACACGCCATTGGCCCTAGGCTTTCTGTTGATGCATACCAATCATACACAGAAGCTCCCCCAAAATCACTTCCTATAATCTTTCTCTCCTTTATCGAAGATGGTTGGGCAGCTGTCATGAATTTTTGAAGATTTAGAGATTCTGGTTTAATATTTGCTTCTCTTAATTTAAGAGGAAGTTGATAAAGTGATGAAGTTAAACCGAACACCACATTTGGACTAAAAACAGAATACCATTTTAAAAATCGTCTCACATTACCTAGGGTTTCTGGTCCCGTATGAAATACATCTACTTCAAAATTTTTTAGCCCATGAATAGAAGCCTCACCAGAGACCCCTGGAGAAAAAGGAAAACAATTAAGTATCTTATCACCTTTTTCAATAAAACTTTCATAACCTATTTTACACGCCCTAATATTTCGCTTCATATCATCAATTGTCATTGCTATAGGCTTTCCACTGGGAGGTTCTCCTCTCCTTCTACTACTAGTTCCACTTGTTAGAAACCACTGTCTGAAAACTCTATAAGGAGTAATCAAGAGAGGTAAATCTTTACCGGTAATATAGAACCCTTTTTCGTAAGCTTTTGCAAGGTCATTAAAAGTAGTAATTTTATCTAAATCCACTTGGGTATCCTTGGCTTTTTTAACATAAAAATGGATTTCTTTAGCCAAGTTCCTTATATATCTTACTCCTCGATTAAGTTCTTTCTGTAACTCTCTCATAATTTTAGAATAGTCAAAAAAATTTAAATATTTTTTTTGGAATATGCAAAAAATATATATCCTGTCAAAATTTATATTCTTGAAAATTTAGTACAATAAAAGGTGATTTTTATATTAAGAGATTTTTAATTACCGCTGCATTGCCATATGCTAATGGCAACTTCATATAGGGCGTATGATAAGTACTTATGTGCCTGGTGATGTCTACGCAAGAATTCTAAAAATGAAAGGCTATGAGGTAAGACACAAATAGTTGAAAAAAAGCTGGGTATGAGGGTGTTTGGATCTGGTGGAAGAAGATGCTTTTAAATAAAAAACCTCTAAAAGATAAATTAGTGAGTAAAAGGATTAGAGGTGAAAAATGGGATTATAAACAGGTGAATACCATGGTAAAAAGAATGTATGTAGTAACACCATGGGAAGTTAAAGGAGTTGTAGATTATAAAGATCTAATAAAACAATTTGGTCTCAAACCTCTAAATGAGGAAATCCTAACAAGAATTAAAAAATATACAGGAAATTTACACTATCTTTTAAAAAGACGGATATTTTTTGCTCATAGGGATTTAGATTGGTTATTAAATGAATATGAAAAGGGAAATAAATTTTATCTCTACACTGGTAGAGGACCTTCTGGTCATGTGCATTTGGGTCACTTAGTCCCATGGATACTTACAAAATGGTTACAAGATAATTTTGATGTTAAACTTTATTTCCAGATAACAGATGATGAAAAATTTTTGTTTAAAGATCTAGACTTAGAAAAAGTTAAATCATTTGCATATGATAATATTTTAGATATAATAAGTCTGGGATTTGATCCTGAAAAAACTTTTATTTTTCTTGACACAGAGTATGGAAAAACACTATATAAGGAAGCGATAAGAGTTGCTAAACACATAACATTCTCAACAGCAAAAGCCGTATTTGGTTTTAAAAATGAGTCCAACATTGGTGAAATATTTTTTACGAGTATTCAAGCCGTACCCGCATTCCTTGAATCAGTAAAGGAGGGAAGAAACGTACCATGTCTAATTCCCCTAGCAGTGGATCAAGATCCCCACTTCAGAGTGGCTAGGGACGTTTTACCGAAGTTGGGATACTATAAACCTGCCCTAATCCATAGTAAATTCCTACCTGGCCTAGGGAAAGGAGGAAAGATGAGTAGTAGCAATCCGGAAACTGCAATATTTACACTTGATACTCCGGATCAAATCGAAAAGAAGATACGTAATGCTTACGATGGAGGGCAACCGACTCTAAAAGAACAAAGAGAAAAAGGTGGTGATCCAGCTATTTGTCCAGTTTACCAATATTACTTTTTCTTGTTTGAGCCGGATGATAGAAAAATAAAAGAAATTTATACTGAGTGTAAAGCTGGAGAAAGAATTTGTGGAGATTGCAAACAGGTACTTGCAGCAAGAGTCAAGAAATTCATAGCCGAACACCAGAAAAAGCGTGAAAAAGCAAAAAATGTTATCGATAAATTTATGCTAAGAGACTAGTTTTCCTAATCTTTCTTCTTCAAAGAAGCCAGACTAAGATACCTTGCTCCATCAGTAAACATAAGCTTTAACCTAATAAACTTTTTTAATATTTTTTGAATCCTCTCTTTAGGAACATTCGAAAATTGTTTATAAATTTCATTTAAGTTTTTTGAACGATCTATACAGAATAAGTAAATATTCTTTTCTAGACCCCCCTTTATAATAATATGATTAATAGTTTTAGCTTTAACTTCTATATCCAAAAAATCTTCACCTCGATGACACACTAAAGTGGGTTTATAATTTGCATATTTTCTCCATCTTTTGACTTCAAGCAAAAGAGAGTTATAGTTTAATTTGTTTTTCGGTTTAAACTCGTAGCCAGCATGAAAAGAAAGTAATGGTGTTAATTTTTCACTCACCTCCTTAGGATAACACTTTCTTGTTTCTTTCGAAGGTAGCAGTTTAGTTATCTCATATTTTTCTGGGCTATAATATATCTGAGATTGATAAGATACAACAAAATTAGAAATATATGGTGGTTGGAAAAATTTTAAGTATTTAACATTCCTAATAGTTTCCTTTATATCTCTCTTCGTTTCGAAAGGTGAGCCTATGATTATATTGTAAGAAAGATTTATTCCTAGTTCCTTGCACCATTTAAGGAGTTCTATCATTTTTATAAGATTAACGCCTTTATTATAGATTTTAAGGAGTTTTTCGTTGAATGCCTCTATCCCGATTTGTATGTTTTTCACTCCTGCATCCCTTAGAATTTTTAATGCATCTTTAGTTATAAAACCTGTCACTTCCACAGATATGTTGAAATCTAAATTAAGATTTTTTATTTTTCTGAAAATATCAATCTTATCTGATACATCAGAATCGCAGAAAATTAAATCTAATGAGTTATATTTTTTTGTCAAATATTTTATTTCTTCTATAACCTTATTTGCAGTTTTTCTTCTATATGGTTTACGCCACCTAGTGTTTTCTATACAGAAAGTACACCTTCCCCACCAGCAACCTCTCGAAGCTTCTATCGAAATTTTTGGATGTAGAATTTTAGTAGTAGGTAATAAACTATAATTAAAATAATCTTCATAATTAGGAATGGGCAAATTATTTAAGTTGGAAATATATTTTTTCTTTTTATTCACATAAATTATGTCATTTTTTCTATATACGAGAGAGGGAATTTTTGAAAATTTTATTTTTTTTCTTAGCGCATAAACAAGGTTCAAAAATGGGATTTCACCTTCGCCCATCACAACATAGTCGATGAACGGAAATGTCTTAATCAGATTTATCGCTATTTCGTCCACTAGCAATATTCCACCAAATACAATTTTAATAGTGGGAAATTCCGATTTTAACAGTTTTGCCAGAAGTAAAGAGGATACAGTTTGTTCGTGTGTTGTCGTGAAACCTACTAAAGAATAATTTGCCCATGTAACATCTTTTAATATATCATAAATGAATTTTTTAATGTTACGTAAGACTTGATTAAAATTGAAATTTTTCCCTAGTTTCTTCATCACAACTTTTTTAATATCCTTCTTTTTTTCTGGAAATAACAAAGCAGCAAAAAGCACTTCACCTACATTGGAGTATAATATTTTTTTATATGTATCTATATCAATGTAGCTAATAATGTCTTTATAATAGTGACGTGAATCAACTTTCACATTATTTTTCTTTAGAAATGCTTTCAGACATCCTATTTGTAAAGATAAAATGTCTGCTTGGTGCCAGGGCATACTTATTAACATTATTTTATTGCCCATAGTTCTCACTATTTAATATTGAAATTGAAAACAATAACTACAATTTTCTTTTCTAAATCTTTCATTTTTCAATAGTTTTTCTCTAATACTTCTTAAATAAAAGTTATTTATGGGATCTTTCACTACCCTGGAAAATGGTATGAAAAAAGGTAAATAAAAACAGGGACGTATATTCTTTAGTTCATCGATGGTTATGCTATTAAACGGAATTTTACACATTTTGTCCTCAAAATTTATTTTTTTACCTCTTAAAAACTCAAAATATTTTATAAATCTTTCGAAAACATCTTTTTTCTGAAGTAGTATTTTTTTCTTATGATCTAAGATAAGTATTTTTCTAAACTCTTTCCTAAGATTTAGAATATCATTTCTAGTAAGATAAGCATTATCTAGAGTTTCATCAGCGACAAAATTTGATCTCCCAAAACAATAAGGTCTCAACTCTGGTACCTTAAAGACAATTCCGTCAATTGGTAACTTTGAAGCTAATAAGTAAATGTTCACAAGTTTACTAATATTTTTCTTTTGGACTAAACAAGAAAATATGACTTTAGCAGAAGGGTTACACTCCTTTATTTTCCTGGGCCAACTGATAACCTCATGAAAATTGTTAACACCACGAATTTCATAGTAAAGACTATCGTTATCACTATCTAAAGGTAACATATAACCATCAACATAACTTTCGATTTTCTCGAATATAGTATTCAAATTTGTGCAATTGGTTATTAATGTAACCGATACGCCAGTTTTTTTAATTATTTTTAATATTTTGGGCAATCGAGGATGTAAAGTTGGTTCTCCGCCCGTGATACAGGCTACTTTTATTCTATATTTGATAATCAATGGTAAGATATTTTTTTGAATAAAAGATACGGGTAAAAAATGTTTTGTCCTTTTACGCCAATAATCACATAAAAGACAACGTGAATTGCAACTATTAGTTATAATAAGGAAAATACGTTCTAATTCAGTTAATTGGTTTGCTAACTTTTGGCCTACGGCCACAAATTTATATTAAGATCTTCTCTTTTTTCTATTTTCATTTTCTTTTCCTGTTCTTCCATATTAATAAAGTATTAGTTGGTATATTTAAAACTTTCATATTAGTTACCCATATTTAAAACAATAGCTCTTTAGGATTAAGAAAAGTAATTTTCTTCCATACACTTGCCGGTAGTATATTTCGGACCGTATTTATATACTCCAAAAACATTTCTCCAGAAAAATCAGGATAAGGATAATCAGAAGAGAGAACAACCTTGAACCCTTTTTTCTGAAGTGCATTAATCATGTTTAGTAATTCCGAAACTTGTGGATAGATTCCACATATTTCTAGAACAATCCTTTTCCGTTTTCTCTTTTCAATTTTCTTTTCAAGGCTTTTCACATAATGCATATTGAGTCCGAATACATGTGAAATAATTATGAATAACTCGTTCGTTGTAGATAAGAGTTCGGGTAAAACATTTGCTATTTTTTTATTCACTTTTTGAAGCCCTGTATGTATTCTTAAGCTTTTATACCCGATATCTTCCAGATACTTTACTTTTTTATTAGAATGTGTTTAGGATACTCATAATAAATTGGATATAATTTAGCGTGTTTCACTTTCCATTTATCATGATAATATTTTAGTGTCGATGTGGGAGTAAGTGTAGTATCAAGAAACACATTTGGAATAAACAAGAGATCAGAAAAAAATGGTAATGTTTTAAGGTGAAAAGAAGTTCGGTATTAATATTAAAGTAAGGATCCTCTTCTATTTCCCATTTAGTATAACACCGAGGACAATAAAGCTTTACTTTCCCCTTTTCATACAATCCTATAGGGATATTTGTTGTTCTATATTCATGTTTTACTTTCTCAAGATTAGGGCAAAATAAACCACTTGCTTCTTCCGGCATTCTCATTACACATGTGATTTTACTTCCTAATCTTCTTTCAAACCTGTACAAATCATTTATATTTTTTTGATATACTCTCCTTTCACATTTCTCGCGGACGATATTTTTCCCAATGTGGGTATGTGAATCGATGAATATGATACCTCGGAATAATATTAAGATTTTACTTTCTTATGTTTTCTGTATAATTATTAGCAAATTTTCGTAACAACTCCCAACCTCAGAATAAAGCTTTCCTAATTACATCCTATCTTCTCTTCCATTTCACTTTGACATCTTTACTTATCTCTCCTTATATGAAAAGGTAATTGGTGAATCTAAATTTTTATCATAATACACAATGCATAAAGTGTTCTTCAAGTTTCAGACTTTGATCAATTAGAAAAAAGATAAAGAAGTATGACACTAAATATGTTTTTAATTGATATCTCAAAAGATAGAGGTATGGAGTTTGAAAGAAGAGAGTGATCAGGAAAATCCTAACTGTCATGAGAAAAAGAGTATCTATATAATCAATCAAATTGATGCAGAAAGAAGATTGAGAACAAGAGAGAGCTCAGAGAGAAGTGAGTTATAACATTCAAAAAATTCATTTTAATCTCTCGAATCTAGTTGACGGGCCATTAACTTTCAGACTACTGATTAAGTCGAAATTTATTTAAATCTTACTTTCAATCCTTTAATCATGCAATTTTACATCCCATACCAAAACAATAGGAAAATCGATTTAGAAATGTATCTTTATAATACCCTAGGCTTTCATAGACAAAATACTCCTTACTGGCAAAAAAATCTAACTCCAAAGCAAATAGACGATCTAATTTCCAATGACTTAGAAGAAACTCTCTTTAATCTTTCGAAACTGGAGGTTGATCAAACTTTATTAAGAAATAATTGGCTCTTATTTAAGCCAAGGAGTTTAAAAAATGTAAAATATTCATTTTCTTCAGGAACTACAGGCCCTCAAAAGTATTGTCTCTGGTCACCAGCCTACATAGAAAAGCAAGCTGATTATCTTTCTTATTATTTGGAGAAAAGAACCAAAGTAAAAAATGCAATCATTCAGGGACCAGCAAGTGTTTATAAGGATGTTAACGAATTAGCAATTAACAAACTTGGTGGAATACCATATTTCATCGCCCTTAGGGTCGAGGGCTTGAAGCCTGTAATAGAGAAAGCAGCTTCAAAAGGTCCAAGAGAATTGATAAGAGTGATGAAGGAATGGTTTGGTCCAGAGATTGAAAAAACAAGAAGAATCCTTGAGCACGATGAAAACGTAAATTTCATGAGAACTGCATGGATGATGGCAGGATTTTTCGAAGAATTTTATGGAGATAGGAGAAACATAGATACGGTAATGGTTAGCGGCTTGGGCTATTCTCCTCAAAACCATGAAATGCTCAAATCTAAATTCAGCCAGGTAATTCCTTCTTACGGCTACTTTGCTTTTGGCGATGCCTTGGGAAAATATTCGAACGGAAATTTAGATTATCACCCTGCATTTCCTTATGCAATCTTTTCTGTGGTTAAAGCCAATGGAGAAATCGCAAAATATGGGGAGGAAGGACATCCCTTATTCATAATCGCAAGGCCAGATTTGTTCTTAGTTCTTAAAGAAGCCAGTGAATATGCTAGAAGAGTTCAACCAAAGGAAGAATTTCCTTGGGATGGTATAAGAAATCCTTACAGGAAAATCTAGCCCAAAGTTGAAACAAAACTTTCCAGCCTTTCATTTACCTTTTCTTTAATGACCTCTCCATGTCCAGGCAATAAGCAATCTATCCTAATCCTCAAAATTTTCCTCAGAGAATTCACTATCTCCTTTTCATCCCAATTGAATTCTTTAGGAGCTAGCCCCAGCTTATTCTCCTCGTTTACAACCAAATCTCCAACCCAGAGCAAATTCCTTCCTTTTAATTTAAGCAAGAAGGATAAACTCCCTTCCGTATGCCCAGGAGTCTTAATTATTTCAAAATCTAAGAACTTACCCTCCTCCAAAATTCTATCGACTTTCACCCCTCTATAACGTATGAAGAACGATAAAAATTTAAACAAATATCTTTTGAACCCTTTCGGTAGAATCATTTCCTTCCCTTCCACAGCATTCTTTTCGGCTTCGCTGCAGCAAACCAAAGCCTTGGGAAACCTTTCCTTAATTTTTGCCAGCCCGTTTATATGATCTAAATGAGCGTGAGTTATCAAAATAGCTTTCACTTCCTTTTTCCTCTCTTCCAAAATTTCGATTATTTCTTTGGCTTTTCTATCCATCCCAGCGTCTATCAAAATCCAATAATCATCAAACTCGATTGCATAAGAATTCGAATACCCTTTAACCATTCTAACATTCGGCAGAACTCTTTTTATCATTTAATTTAATTTTTAACTCCAGCTTAAAAATACTTCTTTTTGAAAATTCCAAAAATTTTTTAATATTTGTTTGGACTAATCAATATTATGGATAAAGCTTTTGAATGGCTGACCAGCGAGGAAAAGATCAAAAGATTATCAGCCAGCACTTCAACCGTTTTCGACATAATTCTAAGGCACTGGCCGACCAATCCTTTAGAAGTTGCTAAAATTTTGGGCGAGAAAGGAAGCGAAAAATCCCTTTCTGCAAAATACTTGTACCATTTCAAGAAATTACATAAGCTTAAGCTAATAAGGATGAAAAAGGTTGGAAATACTTACATAGCCTGGCCTGTTGAGATAGAGAAGTTAAGGATTATGAAGGAAATGTTGGGTTAGCATGATCTCAGATTTTATTAGAAATTTATTGTACCTAAGACAGTTTTATTTGTTGGAAAAGGAATTCAGGATTTTTGGAAAAAATTTTTACATTCAGCCAATGAAGCAATTAGCTTTTTTTCAGAGAAATTTAGAGAAGAAATTCGGAAAGAAGGCCTTGAACGAAATCTATGAGGCTAGCAAGCAAAGCTTTTTTGAAATCTGCAAAGATTGGAAAAAATTTTCGACGAATAAAAAAACTTTTTTAGATGCTGTTTTAAAACTTATCCAACATTTTGGTTTTGGTGAAATTGAGATAGTTGAGATTAAAGAAAAGGAAAATAGGGCAAGCCTTCAGCTTAAAGCCAACCATTTCGCGAAAGAATATCTTAAGCTTTTTGGGAAGCAGAAGAGTTGTGTAGATTATTTGTTGGCAGGAATTTTAGCGGGATTTTTCTCTGAATATTTTGAAAAAGAAGTTGAGTGTGAAGAAAAAAACTGTATAGCTAAGGGAGAAACTTTTTGTAGTTTTTTGGTTCACTAATTAGCATTCTCTTCCTTAAATCTTTCATAAAGTTTTGAATAATCTAGATTTCCAAGAACGCATCTTAAAATACCCTCTATGCTTACATAAGGACAATCTTTTTTGCATTTTCCGCATTTTTCTTCAATAATTTCTTCATTAATTTGATAGACCCATCTCACAAACTCTGAATAATCTTTTCCTGCAATTTCAAAAATTTTAATTGCACTTCTTCTTTCAACTTCCATAATTTTTGGAAGATAAGAATAAATTTAAATTTTAAAATGCGGGGGCTGGGATTTGAACCCAGGAAGGCACTAAGCCACAGGAGCCTCAGTCCTGCGCCATCGACCAGGCTAGGCGACCCCCGCTTGAAATAATATTAAAAAAATTTGTTTTTAAATTTAAATCAACGGAAATAAAAACTAATCGACTTTAATCTCTTTTATCTCGCTCGGATATTTTCCAATATCCCTTTCCAAAGCTAGCTTAAGATAATAAACATTCTCATGCCCTAAAATTTTTGCCCCTACTATATCGCAGGCCAATCCATCTTCGCTTGCAATAGTTAAATCAAACCTTTTTAGCTTACCATACAAATGAGAACCAAACATACCAGTCGTACCATCTATTACTGCTAGCTTAGGCTTAATTCTAGAGAGCAAATCGCACATCCTTTCAGTCCAGATTTTATAATCATCTTCTTCATGAATGTATGATTTAAGCGGAACACTTTCCCCAGGTTTTAAAATTCCCATCAAATTCTTCAAGCTCAGGGTTACTTCAAACGTATGCTCTTTTAAAACAGGAACAGAAATCAGATAGCTTTCTAGAGCAAGCTTAGAAATTTCGACTTCCCTCCAAATTTTTCCATCCAGCTTAATTTTAACAAACTCATCCCTATTCAAATTAACAAGCTTTACCTTGTACTTGGATAAAACTTCATAATATCCTGCTCGCTCAAAACATTTTTCAGTTTCCCATACGGCCGAGCCTTCCCCAACTATAATCTCATAATTTTCGTCTCCAAAGAATTGGATTATCCCTTCTATAACCTCAGGTCTTGTTACAGCTCCGGAATTTTTTGGCATCGGCTCGACTAAATTAGGCTTAATCAAAATCCTCGAATTTTTTGGTGGTAGAGAAGGAGAGAGTTCTCTTAAGGCTAGAAGAGTTCTTTTTACTATATCCTTTCCTCTTGCTATGATTACCTTGCTCATAATTTTTACTAAAAGCTTAAGATAAAAAATTAATATGAGAGAACTATACGAGATTAAGGAAAAATACAGAAAACTTCTTCACGCTTTATATTCTGGCGTAGATTTTGAGCCAAGGATTCATTATTCTCTTATAGTTGAAGATAAGCTTGGTAGAATTTCTTATGGCGGAGAATTCATTGGCGCAAGAAGAAAAATTTTTGTGTCAGACGTCGACGGAGTTTTGAATAGAGAAGGTACTCCCTCTTTGTTTGAAACCTATCTTAGAAACCATTCGAATAAGATGGTGAGAGAAAATTGTGAAAGTCTATGCGAGATTGGAAGAAAGATAGGAAAAGCAACAAGAAAGGGAAATATGTTTGAAATAGAGAAATCTGTTAAAGAACTTGAGGATGTGATTAAAAGTTGTAAGGTAAGCCTGAAAGAGCATTTGCTTTCTTCTTTAACTGCAGCCAAAAAGCTCAAGCTCGCTAAAAATCTTATCGAAAGTTTTTATGAGATAAAAGGGGTGAATTACAAAATTATCTTAAATTCAGGTTCTCCCCAGGAGTGCCTAGAATTTCTAGCAAGGATAAAGAGTTTGCCAGTAGATTTAGTTTTTGGTTCAAGATGGTACTTCAAGGATGAAAAATTTTATGGAATTTTGCCTAATCTTGCATCGAATAAGGTTGAAATTATGAGAAGAGCTCTTGCAGAAGATCTTGACTTATTTAAAGATTCTGTGTTTATAACAGATGATCTAGAAGCCGATAGAGACGTTTCCCTAGCTGTGGGAATGGTTGTAAAGTTTGGATCAAGAAGTTCTGAAGAATTTTCAATTCCCCTAAAAATAGAGTGTAGAGAAATGAGAAAAGTTGTTAATGCGATTAGAAAATGGGAAATTTCCAATATTCACTATTTTATCAGAGACCCTCGGGTTGAACTAAAAATTCTGGAAAAAATCAAAAATTTAAGAAATTCTCTTAAAAATTTGGAAAAGGAAACTTTCCTCAAAAATTTAGAAGAATTTACAGAGCTTGCTCTTTTTGGATACCAGAAAGATTCGATAAGAAGAAAAGTTTTGAGAATTAAAAGTTGCAAAGAAAGAGAAAAAATTAAGAATTTAATGGATAAAATTCTAATTGAGATTGGAAATTATGAACCTTTAGTCAAAGCCTTAGAATATGCTGAAATAAAAGAGTTTGAGAGAGAGCTTAGGCAAATTGTGAAGAAAATGGAAAATCTTGGTGCCATAGAATGGAAAGAAATTTTGAGTATGTAAGGGAAGGGTTTAATTTTGCTAGAAGAATATTAGAAGAATTCTTTGATAGGATTTCTTTATCGATAAGCTTGGACAAAGATGATTTTGAAACTGGAATCAATCTTTTGAGAAAACTTGACAAAAATTTTTCAAAAGAAGGGTTAAGAGGTTACATGATGGAAGATGACTTAAGAATCCGAATAAATGGGGAACTCATAGAAAAGGAGGCAAAGCTTATGCAAATACCAGAGAGAGAATTCTTCGGAATCTGGTCTGCTTACTTAACGAGTTTTTTTTATCCCTATGCTTGGTTTCTCCAATCTACCAGTTATGGGAGAGGATTAAGAGAGAAAATTTCTGAATCTTACTCAAGAGAAATAATGAGCAATGAATTCAAAAGTGAGCTTAAAAGCGTAAGAGAATGGTTTACAGGAGTTGGATTATGGGCTGAATGGAAGATTGGTCAGGAACTTTACTATCCCCATCATGATTTCGGAAGCTTTTGGGAAAAAATAAGAACTCTCAAAGAGAATGGAAAGATCGTAGGATATTTGGATGAATTGAAAGGTTTTAAATTTTGCAACTTTTTAGAAAGAGAGGTAAAAGCTTCTACACTCGAAGAATACAAGAAAAAAACAGTTATAGCAGAAGCCATTAGGTACGTGGATAAGACCGAGCCAGACTTTTTGCTTGGATTGGAAAAACTTAGGAAGAGAATCGAGAAAAGGGAGATGCAAATAGAAGAAATTTTCGGTCCAATACCCATAAAAGAATTCTTATTTCCTACTACTCAGGTTGAAGAGATGTTCAAGATGTATGTAGAATTCAACAACGAAAGGACAATCAAACCTTGGAATATTATCAGGAGGAAGATGGAAGAAATTTGTAATAGTTTAGACGAGTTCGGTGAAACAGAGCTTTGTGAAAAGGGAAGAGAATTGATTTCGCTTATTCAAAAGGAATTCGAGGAAGTTGGAGGTATAGAGGCGGGAAGAATGTACATAGACGATCTCTTAAAGAGACCTTCCTCTCAACCGATTTATGAAAGTTTGAGAGAATGGTTAATAGATATGAATCACTTTTTCGAAAGATTTAAAGAAAAAAAGATTAGTGAAATCTAATCCTTTACGATAAAGATTAAAGTTTTAAAATTTTTCGCTAGAATTTAAATATCTTGGAAAATAAAAAATAATCGAATGGAATACTTGCCAAAGTATACAGAAAAAAGGTTGTTTGAGGAATATCCTCTTTTTGTCGAACTAGGTAGGTTAGGCTCGCCTTATACGATTAAAAAGTTGATTGATGAAAAAACAGCAGCCGAGATGACAGTCGAGGATGTTATAAACTATTGTTTGAAGAATTTAAGAACTACCGAAGAGAGAACTGCTGCATTTTCGCTTAGAGAACTTCTCGAGTCAGGGGATTATCAAATTTCTATAAACCAGATGACAAACGTCAGCCCAAATAAACCAATTCTCGACTACGTGAAAGGAAAAAGCAGGGAAATGATAAATGGAAAGGAAGTAATTTGTCGTTATGCAAGAATAGAGTTGGCGACAGGTGGAGAGTTAAGATCTTGAGGTGAATAATGAAGCTTCCATCAAACTTGCTTTTTAAGCTTGGAAGGGTAACGAATCTAATCATTAAAGGGGAAGACATTTATAAAGTTGAAAGAAAAGCCCCTTCTGGGGAAAATTACTTCTTTCTCAAAGAAAAACATCCTCTGATAAAAGTAGATACCATTCAAAGATTAGAAGAACTATACAAGATAAGATTTAAGGAAGAGATAGAAAAATGGAAAGATGAGAAGCTGAGAGGAATTTTGAAAGACGAGGAAATAAAGTTTAGTATGAGAGAGCTTGAGCTCAGAAGGTTCATAGTAAATTATATCATACCGAATTTTGGGATTTACCCTAGGTTTAAAGAGAAAAATGTGAGAAAGAAAGAGAGAAGAAAGAGGAAAAGAACGGAAAGCATATGGAAAAGTATGCTTGAATACAGGGATTATGATTTAGAGACATTTGCCTTGCTCAACTTCGGGAAGCCAAAGATTTATAAGCTTGAAGAAAGCAAGGAGCCCTTGACTAACAAAATTCATGTTAGGATCGATGGAATAGACTACTACTTCACAGAGTTTGAACATTCTTTCAATGAAGTAGATAGAGATTACACTAGAGCTATAGAAAGATTTTTCTTTCGCGAAGTTTTAGAAAAAGCAAGGAAATCCCCGCAAGCTGAATACAAGGCTTTAGGAAATGCCATAGAAGCATTCAATAAAGCGCATGAGAGAAGGGGAAGAGGGATCAAAAGGAATTCTTCAAGAACTTATACAATCTATGCAGAAACACCTGAAAGGTATGCACTCTATTGCAAACTTTGCTCGACTATGGAAAGAAAACCAATCTATCATGTTTTTAAGAAAGGAAGGATAGAAATAAAGGTTCACGATGACTTGAGCTATGAAGGACCGAGATTAGCTCAACCTTATCCTCATCCTCATGTTTGGCAGGAAAGTGGCCACAGGGAGATATGCTACGGAGATTTCGGTGTCGATTATTTGGTTAGCAAAGGGGAGATTCCAGCAGACGATTCAGACCTTTCGGTTAGAGGTTTACACATAGCACTTTGGCTTATAAATGGAATAAGAGGTTTAACAACCTCGACCATAGAACACGGAACCTATATAACTCATGAACCATTCAGGAAGGTAAGTTTCGAGGAAATAAAGGAAAAAAGAATACCTATCACAAATGTTAAAAGAAAGGTAGTTCTAAGTGTTTGACGAGGAAGCTAAAGAGATAGTGAGGAACGAGTTCAAATCTTTAAAAATATGCAAAAGTGCCTTAGAAAAAATTTTTAGATACGGAGAATTGCTATACGAAATGACAGGAGAACCAAGAGAATTTTTCGGTTGTCTAGTCAAACCAAAAACTCAAAAAGATGATCTGGTAAGTGAAATCTACTTACCTTTTAATACAGAATCAACAGTTTCGAGAGTTAGATTCAACCCCATTTCTGATTTTATAAGAAATAAGGAACTTAAGCTTCTCGGGTATGAGATGCTAGGCGAGTTTCACTACCATGGAATTTTTCCAGCAAGGCCTTCTTCAAGAGATGAAGAGGAAAGAAGCAGAATCCTCCATTCTACTTCTTTAATCAAATTCTATCCAAGAAAGATTATCTTTGAAGGTATCTTTACCCAAACTTTTAGAAAAGATGGAAAAATAAATTTAAAAACGAATAGCAATTTTTTGGATGAAATAGAATTACACTTTACCGAAAGAAAAATTCCTTACTTGAGAAAACTTTATCCCTACCTGAATAAGCTTTTGAAAAAGATTGGGTTAGGTTCACTAAGTTTCGAAAATAGAATGAAAAAGGCTAGGTTTAGAGTGAGTTTAAACTTGGGGATTTGCTACGCTTACAATATGATACTCAACAATCAGAGGGAAATTTACAGTGAGATAATATATTATCCTATTTGTCCAGCCTGCGGTCCTTCTAAAATCAGTTTTGAGAAAATAAAACTTGAAGTCGTCGATGATTCCAAAAGGATTAATGAAAGTGAATTGAGAGAAATTTTGAAGGAGAGGGTAATCTATGCTGCTTCAAGGATTCAACAAAAAATAAGGGAGTTGGATGAAAAAGAGAGAATGTTCATATGGAGCAAATATATATGACAGACAAGAAAGGAAAGAAGGTTGGAAGCAAAAGAGACTTAAGAAGGCTAAAGTAGCCCTAATAGGTTGCGACCATATCACTCATTTTTTACTCGGAGCTTTTTGTGGATTAGGAATAGGTCATGAGGAAGAAGGAGGTCATCTTATTCTATATGGCCATGGAAAAATATCTAAAGAAGAGAAACTAAAGTACCCATTCTATCTTGAGGCCAAAGAAGGTGAGAATAGGGTTAAAGGATTGGAGGAAATAGGGAAAAAAATTAATCCCAACCTAGCAATAAAAGGAATAAACTGGGTGTTTTCAGAAAAAGATTTGAATCTATTTCTTGGAAAGGAAGATTTGATAATAGAGGCTACGAATGAAATGGAAACAAAAGATATGCTCATAAATTTTTCGAACAAAATGAAAAAACCTTTAATAAGTGCTAGCTGTGATAAAGATGGACTAAAAATATTTTTTAATCATTATAAACAAAACTCAACTTGCGACTTTAGCGATTTTAAGAATAGGACGCAGAGCATAGTTACAGCAGAGCTTGCTGCTGGAATTATAGCCGATGAAGTAAGAAAATTTTTTAATCCTTTAAAGACTGATTTACCCTATAATGAAAAGGAATTTGAGTTCAAACTTTTTGAAGATTCCCCAGAGTCACCAAAATTAGAAGCCCCCCATTTTCTTATTGTAGGATTTGGAACAGGCGGATGCTGGGAAGCTCCGGTATACGCTTCTCTAGGAGCAAGTAAAATGGACATAATAGATCCTGATTACATAGAACCTACTAACTTAAATAGACAATGGCTTTTCTATTGTAGTGTAGGAAAGTGGAAAGTTGATGTGGGAAAGGAAAGACTTAAGCTAGTTAACCCAAACCTAAAAATAAAAGCTTACAGGAAAAGATTCGAAGATCTTAAAAATTCTTACTTTAGAAAAAATATGCCAGATATTATAGTTGAAGGAGTGGATAACTATGAAACAAGGTATGAAATTTTAAAGGAATCTCTTAAGCATAAAATTCCCTACATAAGCAGCGGAGTTTCTTTTGATGCGGGAAGAGTTGTTACAACTTATCCTGGGAAAACATCGAGCCTAGAGGAAGTTTTGGAGATAAGCAGGTTCATAAAAAAAAGAAGAGCTTCTTGTATCTGGGAAAGAAATCCAAGTGTAGTAACTACCAATATTGTGGTTTCTGCCCTATCTATAAGCGAAACTTTAAAAGTTTTAGATCCTAGATATGGCGAACCTTTCGATGGAATAATAAGGTATGAATCAAACTCCAAAGAAAAAATATTTTTCAGGCCGGTGAAAAAAATTTAACTTCCCAATCTTATTTTAAAGATGTGGAAGAAAGAAAGAAGCTTATAAGAAATTTTGCCGAAAAGTTTCATACTCAAATTAAGAAAAGAAAGAGAGAACCAGAAAATCTTATGAACGAGCTGAAAAGCATTTCATCTTCTTTTCAACTTTCTTTTAAAGAGGAGAAATCATACGAGGAAGCTTTGGAGAGTATATTAAAAGGTAATTCTAAAAATGAGAGAAGTTTTTCAAAGGAATGGTTTACTATTTTGATTGGAGAGTTTTTGGAAGAATCCCCAAAAATAGAATTTTTGGTTAGCAAGATTAGAGATTCTTTCAAGAGAAACGTACTCTCATCCTTTCATCTTCCATTCACCAAAGAGAACCTTTCTAGAGTTTTTAATAATTACTTTTCATTTTTAAATGAAAGAAGTATGGAATACTTGCTCAATGAAATTGTAGAGAATATTGATAATAAAAGAAGTTGGAGTTATATCAATCTAATGTTGAGTGTTAAAAGAGATTTAATAGGCCCTACTAAGATAGTGCCCTCTCTATTTTTTACTCATTATACTACCATGATCTCAGCAAACCTTCTCTATGTGACAGCACCAATTAGAGGAAAGGGTATTAAGGCTGCTGTTGAAATTTATTACTATTACCCCACCAACACTAATACAAAGCTTCTTAGAGCTATTCTTGATTCAAGGGAAATTGTTAAGGATTTGGAATACACTTCCTCAGATTTACACCATTATTTTCTTCTTTCGAAAGAGTTGGAAATTTGTTTGAGAAAAAGAAGAAAATGAAACTTCCTATATCAAACTCATTAGCGAGTTGATTTTTGGTGCCTAGAGGTAGAACCTTTTTAACTTAAGGAGGTGATCCAGCCGCACCTTCCGGTACGGCTACCTTGTTTATCGCTCTAAGAGCTGTTTTTTCAATTCACCTCCTACTCATCATCAGGTCAGAGTCAAGCCATTTTTTCATTAAAGCTAGCAGCTCTTAGAGTGACGACTTAGCCCCCCTCGCGGAACTCCAACTCGACCCTTTCGGGCCTCGATGGAGTTCCACTCGGTTGGCTTGACGGGCGGTTTGCACGGAACGGTGGCGTTCTAAAACAATTTTTAATAACTTATTTTTTTCAATTCCTTTGTGTTTTCCGCGAACAGATTTTACGCCATCTATAAATCCTATTTCTTTCGCAAATTTTTCCATTTCTGATCTTTTTCTTATGTAAATTAATCCTCTTCCTCTTTTTTTTTGCTTCTATCTTTACTAGCTTTATGAGTTTCATTATTTGTTCTTGCAGTCTCGGATGACAAACTCGAAGAATTATTTCATCATTTCTTTTATCCTTTCCTACTACTACGCCTCCTTCGCAACTAAAGTAAATCCTTAAGAGTTCTTTGATTTCTCTTTTTGGTAGCTTGAAAATTTTTTCTGGTAGTTGTGCAGGTGAATAAATTAATTTATTTTTATACTTGAATGGTTTCACTCGAAAACTTTTACAAAGTTTAAGAAGTTTTCTAGCTAATTCTGTTGAGTATATCACAATATTTTTCTCATCTTTTCTTTTGGTTTTATATCCTAGTTTCTTTGCAATTTGCTTAAAAAGATTTTGGAGTTTCTCTGAAGTATTTGTAAACTTAATGGTACCCCCTTTCTTTCTCAAGCTTACTGTTCCTTCTGCCATTAGCATCATTATTAGTTTGTAGAGACTAATATGTGTGTACAATATTTAAATTTTACGCCACCCGTCCCTGTGTGCTTCTCCGATGGTTAGAATTTTCTAACCACCTAAGGAGCAGGGACGTATTCGGCGAACGAATTCACGCAACTATGAGGCATCTGCCGCCTCTTCTCATAATTGCTTGATGACGTTCGCCTACTAGGGATTCCAGCTTCACGAGGGCGAGTTTGCTGGAGCACCAACAGATAATTTCCATAAGTTACCAGACTTAGTTACAATTCCATTATTTTTAAGTTTTCGGAGATGCCTAGTGATCGTATAAGGTAATCTTCTTAACTTAAGACATAGATCTGTTGTAGTTAAACCTTTTTCATTTTCTTCAAGAAGTTTTATGATTTTATTGCTTATCTTTCGATCTTTTTCGGTAGCTTCTGCTCTTTCACATAGGAGTTTTGCCCATTGATCCTTACGTTTATCTGCCATAGGCCCTGCTAACTCATAAATTTCTTTGAAGCCTTTGTTGCTTAGCTTAAACCAGTATTCATCCTTTTTGCCAAGCTTAGCTATTTTGGTAGATACCCAATTATGAGCTTTGCATATCTGAAAGAGTATTTTAAGTTGCTGGAAATTTTCTTTGGATTGTGTTATTGCTGGTTTTTGTGACCCTAGAAAGGCAAACTCAAATTCAATGAGAGGCAGCAACACATTTGCCGCAAGCTTTTTGTCTTCCATGCATTTTTTATACACTGAAATTTTTGTGGGTATAATTACACCCACATTTAAATTAGTTTCTTAAATGCTTAAAGATTTCTGCTGGTGCTCTTTCAGCCCTCGATCCGAACTGGGCGCGCTTTTAGGGGATTCGCTTCCCCTTTCGGGGTCGCATCCCATTGTGGCGCGCATTGTGCGTCGCGTGTAGCCCAGGGGATTCGGGGCATACGGTTGTAGCCGAGGAGCCTTTGTCAGCTCGTCGGTACCTACCGTCGCCCACTCCTTCCTCCCACTTATCGCGGGCAGTCCCCCATGAGTGCCCTGTTCCCGGAGGAACAGGTAGCAACATGGGGCGTGGGTCTCGCTCGTTAACCGACTTAACGGCACGCCTCACGGTACGAGCTTTATCGTCCCACCAGCCTCTTTATAAGAATTAACTTCTTTTTCTTTTCAGGATGTTTAAGCTTTAACTTTTCTAATAAGTTCAAACAAGAATTAAAGGTGAATTTAAGATCAAAAGCATTTCTCTTTTTATAAGGCAATATACAACCATTAAGTCCAAACTTCCTGAGTAGAGCTAGATCTTTTTCCGCATCATTTCGTTTGTTATAAGTTATTTTTATGAATCCTGTCCTGAACTTTACATTATATGGCATTACTGTTCCATCTGCATCTATTTTTCCCGATATATAGCTAATGAATTGATCTTTTGTTTTTATTAACTCAACGATATTTTCTTGAATCTTTTGGAGAAACCTAAGAAACTTCCAAGAATTGATGTAAACCCTTTTTGCTTCTCCTTTGTTAATTGGGACTTCTTTGATTTTCTTCCTTGGATTATTTGCAGCGAGAAATTTTTTGAATTCTTGAATTAAAGTATTGCTGGTATTAGTGATCCCAACAGACCCTCCCCAAACATACTTGTCACCAATCCAAAGCCCAAAATTGTAAAATTTGTTGTCATCCATATATTGTATATACATTTTCTAGTATTTAAAGATTTCTATAGAGACTGGTGGGATGACGATGGCCATGCACCACCTCTCGGCTTGTCTGGTAAGCCCTTCAGACTGACCTTCATCCTGCCGTCGCCCCTGGTGAGATTCCCGGCGTTGAATCCAATTGAACCGCAACGCCCACCCCTTGTGTGCTCCCCCGCCAATTCCCTTAAGTTTCAGCCTTGCGGCCGTACTCCCCAGGCGGCCCGCTTAACACCTACGCTCCGGCACTGCAGGCTCCCGAGAAGCCTGCAACACCAAGCGGGCATCGTTTACAGCTAGGACTTTCCCGCACGAGTTAGGGATAGTCCTAGTTTTAATGATTTTTACTCTTCATCTGGAATCAGAGGATTAGATGACCCCAAACTCGTGTACCGGGGTATCTAATCCCGATCGCTCCCCTAGCTTTCGCCCCTCACCGTCGGACCCGTTCCAGGCAGCCGCCTTCGCCATTCACCGGATAGGAACCGTTTATTTGCACATCCTAAAAGTTTTCTTTTTTAATAGGATGGGAGATTGGAATTTTTTCTTTAAATCGTATAAAATTTGTTTTACCAGTTATCCATATTCGTTTTGATACTATTATCTTGGTCTTTTCTTTCGACTTTATTTAAAACTTTTCGGCTCCTATCCACAGGTGGTCCCCCGGGGATTACAGGATTTCACCCCTACCCCCGGAGTACCGCTGCCCTCTCCCGGTCCCAAGCCTAGCAGTATCCCCAGCAAGCCCGCTAGTTTACTAGCGGATTTCACCAGGGACTTGCTAGGCCGGCTACGGGCGCTTTAGGCCAAATAATCGTGGCCACCACTTGGGGCGCGGGTATTACCGCGGCGGCTGGCACCCGTCTTACCCACCCCTTATTCGCGGTCCCGTTTTCAGACCGCAAAAGCCCTTGCAGAGCAAGGGCACTCCGGGTCCCCTCGTCGCGCGTTAGCGCATTGCGAAGGTTTGGCGTGAACAGAGCCGTTAGAAAAAGAATGAAAGAATTTCCTGTAACAAATCTTTCGGCTCTGCTCATTTCGCGCCTGCTGCGCCCCGTAGGGCCTGGACTCATGTCTCAGAGTCCATCTCC
>CAZICS010000011.1:0-22618 GCA_964537835.1 uncultured archaeon
CTTTTTCCTTTAGCTTCTGGAGCTTATACTTTAGGTAAAATAATAGATAAACAAAAAATAGTGCTTTCCATAGGAGCAAACATTGCTGTGGAAAAAAGTTTAGCTGACGCAAAGAAATTTTTAAACGAAAGAAAGAATGAAATAGAAAAAGCTTTAAACCAAGTTAATAAAGAAATTGCTAACTTATCCTTTAAATTGCAGGTTTTGGAAAGAGAAATTAGTAGAATAGCGGAGGAGAGGAAAAATGTTTGACTTGCTAAAGAAAAAGCTTAAGAAAATAGTTAGCTCTATTTCTAAAAAAATTGAAAAGAAAAAACCTGAAGAAAAAAAGGTTGTAGTTAAGAAAGTTGTAAGAAAAGCTAAGCCAAAGAAGAAAGTTACTAAAAAGGAGATTAGAGAAATAGAAAAGATTAAACCAAAAATTGCAGAAAAGGTTAAGCCCGAAGTTATTAAAAAAATTCCTTCAGAGAAAGAAATAGAAAAGAAGCTTGCTAAATCAAAAAAAGGAATAGTTAAAAGATTTGTTGAAAAAATTGTTAAGAAAGTTGTTGAGAAGCGATTGAGTGAAGCTGACTTGAAGCCTATACTGGATGAGTTGGAAGCTGATTTGATAGAGGCTGATGTTGCTTACGAAGTGGTTGAAAAGTTAAAGCAAGATTTGAGGAAGAATTTGGTTGATAAACCAATAAGAAGAGGGAAGGAAAAAGAATATATTTTAAACGTTATTAAGCAAAGCTTGCTAGAAGTACTTTCTGTCCCAAGAATCGATTTAGAAAAAATAATCGAGAAAGCAAAAGCCGAAAATAGACCTGCGCTTTTCGTTTTTCTAGGCTTTAATGGTACAGGAAAAAGCTTATCCCTAAGCAAGGTTGGCTATTGGTTAAAGCAAAAAGGCTATAAGGTTTTGCTGGCAGCTGGAGACACTTTTAGAGCAGCAGCGATCCATCAGCTGGAGGAATATGCCAAAAAAGTTGGTTTACCAGTAATCAAGCAGAGCTACGGAGCTGATTCTTGTGCAGTAATATTCGATGCAAGAAAAGCAGCTGAAGCAAGAGATTATGATGTAGTTTTGGCTGATACAGCAGGCCGAAGCCACATAGATAGGAATTTAATGGAAGAGTTGAATAAGATTTGCAGAGTTAACAAACCAGATTTAAAAATTTTGGTTTTGGATAGCTTGACAGGCTCAGATGTTATTCATCAGTTTGAGTTTTTTGATAAAGCTGTTGGGGTGGATGGAATAATTTTTTCTAAAGTTGATGTTAATGAAAAAGGAGGAAATATTCTCTCAATTTGTTACTCTTTCAAAAAACCAATACTTTTTTTAGGAAACGGCCAGGGTATTGGTGATTTAATAGAATACAATCCTGAAAAATTGGTTGAAAATTTGCTTTCATAACTTTACTTGTTCTTTAATTCTTCTTTCCATTTTTTGAAGAGTTGGATATATTTTTCCACATCTCCTTTTCAAGCAGAGGTTGTAAATTTTCGTAGTATATGTGAGTAAAGAAATGGTTAAAGACGAGGTTGAGCAATAATTTTTAATATTCTCATCAAACTCCTTCATAGCTTTATAAATTTCTTTTCTTCCTCTACCACTTCCTTTACACTCCCTGCAAACTTCTTGAACTTCCGTTGAATATCTTTCAAAGATTAAAGGAAGAGAAAGAGTTTCATCCAAGATTTCCAAAAGCTTTAAGCCCATCTGTTTATATTTTAAAACTTTAAGAATAAATAGATAGTTTATGCTCGATAGCTTGGGGAAAAATCTTTCAAACTTAATCAAAAAAATAATTACAAGTACTTCTATCGATAAAAACGCAGTGGAAGAAATTTTAAAAGAACTCAAGAAAATTCTTTTGCAGGCTGATGTCGATTTAAAACTAACCAATGAGCTAATAGAGAAGATAAGAAAAAAATGCTTAGTAGAAAAAATACCTCCTGGCTTGACCTTAAGAGAGCATATTTTGAAGGTTGTTTACGAGGAGTTAGTGAATTTATTGGGTAAAGAACCTGCAAGCTTGATTGGAAAGAAAAAGATAATGTTAATCGGGCTCTACGGTTCTGGAAAGACTACAAGTGCTGCAAAACTTGCAAGATATTTCCAAAAACAAGGTTTAAAGCCTGCTTTGCTCGCTTTGGATTATCATAGGCCAGCAGCCGTAGAGCAATTGGTTCAATTAGGGAAGCAAATTAATGTTCCTGTTTATTTTGATAAGAATAACGATCCTTACAAAGGAGCGAAAGAAGGTCTAGAGAAATTTAAGAATTATGACTGCATTCTAATAGATACTGCCGGAAGAAGTGCTTTGGATAAAGAATTGGCAAGGGAATTGAAAAAGCTGGGAGAAATAATTAAGCCGGATGAAGTCTTGTTAACAATCCCTGCAGATATAGGAAAAGTAGCTGGGCCTCAAGCAAAAGAGTTTAACAAACTGGTTGGAATAACTGGAGTTATTGTAACTAAAATGGATGGTACTGCTAAAGGAGGGGGTGCTTTGAGTGCGTGTGCAGCAACCAAAGCAAAGGTTAAGTTTATTGGTGTGGGTGAAAGGCTTGAAGATCTAGAAGTTTATAATCCAGAAAGATTCGTTTCTCGCTTACTTGGCTTAGGTGATTTACAAACTTTGCTCGAAAAGGCTAAGGAAGCTGAGCTCAAGCCTGAAAAGGTTGAAAAAATAGTTGAAGGAAAGTTTACTTTAAAAGATTTTTATGAGCAATTAGAAGCTCTGAGCAAAATGGGACCTTTGCAAAAGATTGCAAACCTAATTCCAGGCTTTGGAATGGTAAAGCTTCCAGATAATTTGCTCGAAAAGCAGGAGGAAAAACTCAAGCATTTTAAGTATATAATCCAATCGATGACTCCGGAGGAAAGAGAAAATCCAAGCATAATAAATGCAAGTAGGATTAGAAGAATAGCAAGGGGTTCTGGAAGGCCTGAATCTGAAGTTAGGGAATTGCTAGATCAGTATAACAAGATGAGGAAGCTTATGAAAAGCTTGGGCGGCTTAAAAGGTTTGCAGAGAGGAGCTTTGAAGCAATTGGCCAAGCAGTTTGGATTTAAAATTTAATTTTTTCTAATAAGTTTTATGAGAGAGTTTATTCTAAGGGCTTTGAAAGCCTTTACTGCACCGAATTTTAAGCTGAACGATTTGCCAGGAGCAGGCCGAATGGATTTAGTTTGCAGATGTATCTCAAATGCCTTATGGATTTCAAACGATTTAAGGAGGGATACAAAAATCCATGTAGTCCTAGAAGGTCCTCCTTCCCCTCCAAAAGCTATAACTTTTGATGGAAAGGAGCTTAGGGGAGTAAGTCCTGATGAAAGAAACATTGCTTCCCACATAAGGCTTGCCTTAAGAAAAGGTTTAGGGTTAAAGTTAAACGAGGAAGTTGAAGTATGGGATGGAATTAGGATTGCGAAGAGAAGTTTTGAAAGTTTGGTTAGGGAAAAATCTAAAAATTCACAGTTAATTTACTTGCATCCAAAGGGAAAGGATATAAGAGAATTTAAGTTTGAGAGAAATGTTACTTTAGTTTTGGGAGATTACATAGGGATGCCAAGAAAGACAGAAAAGCTTTTGGATAGGATAGGGGCAGAAAGAGTTTCGGTAGGACCTTTAGTCTATTTTGCTTCCCATTGCATAGTAATAGTTAACAATGAGCTGGATAGGAGATGGTTGGGATGATCAAGGAAAAGGCGGTCAAGATTTTAAAAAATAGATTTGTATGCGATAACTGCTTAGGAAGGGTTTTAGCAGGTCAGTTACTCTCTGGCTTAACCAATAAAGAAAGGGGGAAGATAATAAGGTTTTACCTAGCCTTCCTTTTGGATGCTGGAGAAAAGCTTGAAATAGATCTTTCCAATTTCTATGGAATTAAATTTAGGAATAAAAAAATTAAGGTGGAAAAGCCAGGCAAATGCTTCATCTGCAAAAATTTTTTTGATGAAAAAATTAGTGAAATAGCCAAAAAGATAGCTGAAAAGCTGAAGAAGTTCGAATTCGATAGCTTTCTAATAGGTACAATAGTTCCTGACGAATTCTTGAAAGCTGAGGAAGAAATATGGGAAGCTATTGGGATAGAAAACGTCGAGTCAATTAAGTCTGAAATAAATAGGGAATTGGGAAAGAAAGTGAAAAACCTAGTAAAGAAAAAATTTGACAAGAAGCTACCAGATATTACAGTAATAGTTGACCTTAAGAATGAAAGGATAACCCTTCAAGTAAGAAGCTTGTATGTTTATGGAGAATATAAGAAGCTTAAAAGAGGATTTCCTCAAGCAAAATGGATTTGCTCTAAATGCAAGGGAAAAGGATGTGTTTATTGCAAAGGGGAAGGTAAACTGTACAAGACTTCTATTCAGGAAATAATCGAAAAACCTTTGTTAAAAGTTACGGAAGCTAAGGAGAGTGCATTCCACGGAGGTGGGAGAGAGGACATAGATGCTAGATGCCTAGATTGGAGACCATTTGTTATCGAAATTAAGAAGCCGATAAAAAGAAAGGTTAACTTAAGGAAAATCCAAGCCGAAATAAACAAGTCGAGTAAAATAAAAGTTAGAAAATTGCAGTTAGTTTCTAAAGATGTGGTAAGGGCTGTCAAGTCTCAAAAGTTGGATAAAACTTACCTGGCGATAGTGACTTTTAAAAAACCAATAGAGAGAAAAAAGCTTAAAGAATTGAAGAAGCTTACTTTAGAGCCTATTCTTCAGAAAACTCCTTTGAGAGTTTTGCATAGAAGAGCTAAGAAAACTAGGAAAAGAGTAGTTAAAAAGATCTCTTGGGAAATTCTCGGGAAGAAAAAATTAGCTTTAAGAATAACAGCCCAAAGCGGCTTGTACATAAAAGAACTTATTAATGGGGATCAGGGAAGAACTAAGCCGAGCGTTGCAGAAATTTTAGGAAACGAGGTTCAGAAAATAGTTTTGGATGTAATTAAAATCCATAGAAAATAATTTTAACTTTAAAATTAAAGTAAAAGTAGGTAACCATGGTAAAAAAATCTAGAGGATTCAGAACTGGAACAAGAAAAAAATTGAAGCAAAAACCAGGCTATAGGCCGCCTATAACCAAATTTTTGCAAGAGTTTGAGATAGGGGAAAAAGTTTTGATAGCTCAAGAGCCTTCAAGCCAAAAAGGAATGCCTCATCCAAGGTTCAAAGGAAGGGTAGGAAGAGTTATAGGCAAAAGAGGAAAAAGTTATATCGTTGAAATTAAAAATGGAAATAAGGTTAAAAAGCTTATTTCAAGACCTGAACACTTGAGGTTGGTTGGATGAATGTGATAAAGGAAGAAGTAATACCTGATGTAGAGGCTAAGGAAATTTTGGAGAAAATTGCTAAAGAGAAAGAGTTGAAGTATGAGCAGAAGAATGCTTTAGAGTTGCTTAAAAAATTTGTTACTCTTGACCCTGAAAAAGCTAAGAAGCTTTTGGAAGAATTACAAACCATAGTTAAGCTTAGAGATAGACAAAGAGTTGCGATAGTTAATTTTTTACCCCAAGATACAGATGAACTAAGAGTTGTTTTACATAAGGAATATACAAGCTTTTCTAAAGAAGAGCACGAAAAAATTTTGGAGATTGTTAAAAAGAATCTCTAGTTCTAAGGTGATGAAAAATGGTTAAAGATGAATATGTGATAGTGTTAGATTTTCTTCCGCATGGAAAGCCCAGCGATAGAAAAGCAGAGCCCATAGCACAAACCATAGGGGAAAAATATTTGAATTTGCTAGAAGTTGTTGTAAGGGATGGTGTTAGCGTTAAGCCTAGGGATAGGCTTTATGTTGGAGAGGAAAAGAGGGATCATGTAAAGTATATAAGGGGGAGAATAAAGTATGATGAGCTAACAGGTTTTGCAAAATCTGAGCTTGAAAAAATTTTGGAAGAGATTGTTGAAAAGGATGAGAAAAGGTTTGTCAATTTCTTTAACATAGCTGGCCCAATCACTACTCGGTTGCACAGCTTAGAGTTACTACCAGGGATAGGAAAAAAGCATATGTGGAGTATCATATCTGAGAGGAAGAAAAAGCCTTTTGAAAGTTTTGAAGATTTGAGAAAAAGGATTGAGATGTTGCCTGATCCAAAAAAAATGATAATAAAAAGGATAAAGGAAGAGCTAGAGGGAAAAGATCGGTATAGACTTTTTGTTGGAAGCAAGCTTATTTAGCATTGTCCGCTTGAGGAAGTGCCCGAGCTGCTTAAAGTTTGGCTGCACTCTTCTGGCTGAGAAATGAATCCTGAACAAATAGCTTGTTTATAAGCTTCTGGGGTTCTTGCTCCTCTATAAACCATATCATTTATGAAAACTGTGGGAGATCCTTTTACTCCATACTGCTGATTAAGATTTAATTCTTTATCAAGTAAGCTTACAGCCTCATTTTTTTGGCAGCTTTTAATCTTTTCAACGTTTATTCCCACTTCTCTAGCTATGGGTTCCCAACATGTATCTGCATTCCTTGAATTGCATTGTTCGTTAACTTTCATCACAAAATCCCACCAAGTATCGTGGTCGTAATATTTCCAAACGCATAACTCCCTTACATCCTGATTAAGTTCTTGGATTCCATGCATAGAGCAATATTTTTCCTCCTCATCTAAGCAATAATTCGGATATCCTCCATAGTTACTATAAATCACATAATGCGGTTCCCACTCAACCTTATCTTTTAGCAATCTGTAAACAGGTTCTAGTCCTTTCTCTGCTTGATTCCCAAACGGACAGAAACTCATTACAAAAAACTTAACGTTTGGCTTCTCTCTGTCTGGGGCGTCAAACTGCTGAGCTTGTTGTTCTTCTGGTCTTTCAATTTTTTGTGTCATGTCAAAAGCTTGTAAGAATAAATAAGTTCCATCCTTGGTTGCATAAACGGGTATTTCTTGTCCTTGATAGGATGTAATAATCTTATAAAGACCCTTTTCTTCTTCTACTCTAACTAAGGATGCAGAAGTCCCTGGTCTAACTAAATTGTTGTTTATGTAATCGATAACTTTCCTTCCAATTTCTTCTTTCGTTAAAGTCGGTATTTTTACAAATTCTCCCGTAACCACTGTTCTGGGTGTTGTTATCCATCCTACTAGTAAAATTATTGAAATTATTGTTAAGATTATAGTAGAGATCATCCATCTATTTAAGCTTGGCAAATTGAACGTTATTTTTTCAGATTTTTCAGCTTCTTCAGTCATCCAATCAAACTAGAGATTGGATAATAATACTTAAATACTTTATTCTCTTATCCTCACAGCTATAGCCACAGATATCCAAAGCAAGCCTCCTAGTAAGGTTAAAACAAAAGCAATTAATAAAGCTAGAGCATAGCTTAAATCATCAACTCCCAAGGTTTTTTCTAAATGTCCAGCGATCATAGAGCCGAATAGAATGCAAATAGTTCCTAAAACCCAGAAAAATACCATCTTCCAATTTCTTTTAATTGCCATTAATTTTAAATAAACTTTTTATAAATTAAAGCTTACAAGCTTCTGCTCACTTCAACAACTTCTACTTCTCCAACATCTTCTATGTTTCTCAATTTATTTTCAACTTTTTCCAATTCTCCGCCAGCTTCAGGAACCAGCTTGGTAACCTTTAAAGCGACTAAACCAAAAGCTATCGGCTCTCTTTCCATTCTTTCTGGCTTAATTTCTTCATTAATCTTGTTCTCTAGTTCATCCAAATTTGTTTCAACCGTTTTCGGCATTACTTTAAAGGTAACTATTACCTCGCCCATCAGGGTCCCTCAAAGCCACATTTTTTACATTTGTATTTATTGCTTAAAGCTTTGCAAGTTGAGCATCTGACTATTAACTCCTCTCCACAATTCGGACAAAAAAATTTAACGAAATTCTCTTTGGCTAAAACATTTACTTTACAGCTTGTGCATCTCAAGACCATAATCACTTTTTATGGAAAAAAGTTTATTTAAATTTATCTGCTTTATTTTCTTAAACAGGATTATTCTTACCTAAAAATGGGCCTGCGGGGATTTGAACCCCGATCACTACCTAACTGCTTCCTACCGCAGGGTAGCATGCTTTCCAGCTTACACCACAGGCCCTTGGAGATTTGAGAGGTTTAATAGGTCCACAAAATTTATCAACTTCTTCATTAGCTATTTTTCCATACATAATAATAAGTAGTTGTCTTCTTAAGATTCATCTTCTTACAGATTTCATTCAAACTTTTGTCTTTCTCGATCAATTTTAGGAGTTTCTCCTTTTCTTTTTTCGTTAATCCCTTCATAAATAAAATTTATCTAAGTATCCTTATCAAATCCTGGCAGGAGCGTGCTCTCAACCAACTCGAACCTAAATGAGCTTCACCAGAAGGTTCAAAACCATTATAAACTGCTGGATTTTTTGTTTTCAAGAGCTCTTTAAATTCTTCCTCGGTTATTATTTCTTCTACAACTCTTTTTATTAGTTCAAGTTTTGTTTCTAGATTCGTTATTCCACTTATAATTTATTCTTATTTTCTTTTATTAGGTTTCATTAAACTTTTTCTGTAGCTATACATTTGTATATTCTTATTATCCAATTTCTTTTAATCGGAGAATTTCCCTTTATTCCTAAGGTAGTTTTGGTTTTTACTAAAACCACACCTTTATATTTGAACTTTTGTCCACCAAACTTACCTTTTCGATAATATACCACATCAACCAAATCACCTTCGCTTATTTCATCGTAAGTTATTCTAACCCAATCTTGTTGTTGGTCGGATAAAAATCTCGCAACCATTTTAAATCACCGAGAGAAAAAGAAAGTTAGATAAAAATTTTAAACAAATGTTGAATTATAAAAAATTCGTGAAATTTTTCTCTTCACTTTTATCAAATATATTTTGTAAACTAAAACTTATAAAATTTATCAACTTTTTAAGTTTGGAAATCAAAGAAATTCTGGTAATGGATCATCATAAGTCGAATTAGAAAATGAGATGGTGTGGAAGTCAATTTTTTATTTCAATCTAATTCTCATAAAATCGTAAGCAACTTTTGTATTCTCAAAAACTTTCTTCGCTTCTTTTTCTAGTTCGCTTGCATCAGTATACCTTCTGCTTATATGGGTTAGAATAAGCTGCTTGACATTCGCTTTCCTTGCAATTTTTGCAGCTTGCTTTACATCTGCATGAGCCTTTCCAGCTTGCTCTTCTAGAAAAGTTGCATCATGGATTAATAGGTCAGCGTCCATAGAAATCTTAACTATATTATCGCAAGGTTTCGTATCACCAGAATAAACTATTTTCAACCCTTTTTTAATCTTTCCTACATTCTCTATCCTAATTTCTCTTCCTCTATAGGTAGCTTTTCCTTCTTTTTTGAGCTTTCTTAGCCAATATCCTCTCCTCAATCCAAGCTCCTTGAGCTTTTTCTCATCTATCTTCCATCTATCTTTCTCTTTAAAGCAATAGGCAACAGTTGGTATGGTATGTAAAACTGGAATTGAATAAACTTGATATTCTTCGGCTTCATCTATTAAACTAATTTTATCTCCTTCTATAGGTACGTTAATCGCCTTTACAGGAAATCTACAACCAAAATAACCCAAGCTTAAAATGTTTGAAACAAATTTTTCTGCTTCTGGGGCAAAAATTTTTAATTCTTTTCTTCTTTTCTCCAAATTCATGGTTTGGATTAAAGGGATTAAACCAGCAAAATGGTCAGCATGCCAGTGAGTTATAAAAATTTTATCGATTTTCATAAAACTAATACCTGCTTTCATTAACTGTAATTGAGTTCCTTCACCACAATCAAAAAGCAAGGTATCTTTTTTTTCTCCAAAATATTCTAAAGCTATGGCTGGATGATTCCTTTCTTTACTTGGAATACCAGAAACCGTGCCCAAAAAAGTTATGATGATCATTAATTTTAAATTGGAGTTAGGATTATAAAAACAGTTTTATACAAGGCTTTCTTTCTCGAAATATTTCCTTAAAAATTTTCCGAAATTTTCATCCTTTTTAACCAATTCCATAATTTTTTCCGTTTCACAAATTAGCTCAAAACCTTTTGAGATTTCTTGTGCTATGTAATTTGGAATACCTTTTGCTTTTAAGATTTTTTCATCTTTACTCAAACTATCCAAAAGCTTTTCTCTTGCGGTCAAAAATCTTCTTCTAACTTCAACACACCAACAATTATTTTCTATAAATGGCCCAACCAAAGCTTCGCCCTTATACTTTTTCAAAAATCTTTCCGAATCATCTAAGTCAAAAATTTTTGGACCAACTCTTTTCTGAATTATCGGTAGCTTAGAAACTTCCATTTCAAATAGAATAATAGCCAAATCTTTTTCGTTCGTATAAACATCTTTCCTTAAAACGACAAATTCATTTTCTCTCAATATTTTTTCTAGTCTGTCAGCACATCTTCTTAGCTGAGGCCATAAAATATCTGGAACGACTTGAGGAGCTTTAAACTCAAGTAAAATAAGTTCAGTCCTTCTTTTCATTTGATAAATTATTAGCTCATTCTCTGTTATTGGCTTAATCTCTCTAGGGAAGAACAATTTTCCGCTTGGATTAACAAGAAATTCTTTTGCTATCTTTTTGAAGGTGTAAAAGCTTTGGGCAGAGACTGCGGCTGCAACATTCCTATTCTTATCAACCGGATCTATTACTATAAGCGGTTGATCCTTAAACTTTTTCCTTAACTTTTTATATTCGGTTTTCTTGTAGTATCCTTCTATATCTATTATTTCTCCAGGTACCCAATTGGCTGCATTCTTAAGCAGCTCGATGAATTTTCTGTAATAGATTATTAGAAGCTCGCAAAGATAGCCAGAAAACCCTTGAGTTTTTGCATCAGCTCCATAGATTCCATTAGCCTTCAAGAATTGCTTTAAAAGCCTTACCTCGTTAGACATTGCTGGAAGCAAATTTTTCTCTACATATTTAACATGAAAAGGTGTTCTATCCACTGCAGACTTTATCTTTTCCGGACTTTTGACCTCGTAGCAAGGTACTATATCTACCTCAATCCCTTCGATTTCACCAGAAACATAAGGGTGTTGAGCATATTCTATCTTATACTTTCCCTCTAGCTTTTCTATCACGGTCTTGCCTATAACCAATCCAAATTCCTCAAGCTTTTTTTCAGGAAGACTAAGGGGGAGTAGAATAAAAATATCGAATTCCATTTTATCCGGTAACCAAGTATCTCTAGTAACACTGCCAGCTAATATAGCCTTTCCTCCTATTTTCTTCGCTTCTTCGTTTGCTATTTCCAAAGCTTTTTTAGCCAAATTCACAAGCTTCTTCTTTTCCTCAGCTTTTGGTTTTATGTAACCCAAAACTTCCTTGAGGATTTTTTCATGTTCATTCATAACTATTGAATATTAGGATTCTTTAAAGATAAAGTTGTTTAAAGAATTTTGGAGACATAAGGACCATCATACTCATAGCCCTGAGCCAAGAAATAAGGTCTCGCGCCTATCCCAGCTATAACCAAGATTTTCTTCCTATCAAACTCTTCCTTAGCTATTCTTTCAGCCTCTTTCAGAAGTTCTCTTCCATATCCTCTATGCTGCCACTCCTTTTCAGGATTTTTTCCTACTGGTACAGCTTTCCCATAAGTATGGATTTCTCTAACTATTGCAGAAGGTACTTCTCTTATTTCCTTTCTATGCGCATTTTCAGAAGGGATTCTTAACCTCAAGAATGCTATTAAAATATCTTGCTTTATATCTTCGAAAGAAAGGAAAATTTCTTCGCCATTAGAAGCTTCGTATTCCCTCCTCACAAGCCTTATGTTTTCAATTTCTGGCTCGATCCCAAAAAGCCTTTTTGCATGCCCAACTTCTCTGCATCTCGTGCATCTACACCTCTTTCCCATTTTTTTAAGCTCAAGTTGCAATATATCTCTCAAATGTCCGATTTTTGGACCAGCTTCTACTTTCTCCAAAGAATAATCCCTTAAAATCCTTCTAATTCTCATGAAGGGAGGTATAAGCTTCTTGACTTCAACCAAAAGTTTAACTACTTCTTCATCGCTCATAGGTCTATATTCCCCTTTCTTCCACATCTCATAAAGTTTTGTCCCTTCGACTACCATGGTTGGATAGATTTTAAGTTCATCGGGCATGAAATTCGGGTCTTCAAACAAAGTTTTAAACATATTTAAATCCCTTTCAAAGTTAGAGAGAGGTAAGCCTGGCATTACATGCAAAACTATTTTATAGCCAGCATCCTTAGCAATCCTAATAGCTTTTATTATATCTTCTACGCCATGCCCTCTTTGAACGAATTCTAAAACATCATCGTAGATCGATTGAGCTCCTATTTCAACTCTAGTAATTCCAAGCCTTAGCATTTTATCCACATGCTCTTCTTTGCAATAATCAGGCCTTGTCTCGACGCTTAATCCAACGCATCTATGTTTTGCGCTCTCATTAAGCTTATGTGCTTCTTCCAAGCTTTTTGCCTCTTTTTCATTCAAGGCATCGAAAATTTTTTTGATAAACCATTCTTGATATTCATCTTCAAAACCTGTAAAAGTACCTCCCACAACTATAATTTCAAACTTATTTCCGTTTTCACTTAAATGACCCATAGCTTCGTAATGTTCTATTCTGTTTCTTACTTGCAAGAAAGGGTCATAGTTGTTTTGTAAAGCCCTTTGAATAACAGGCTCAGTGCCCATATAGCTTTTCGATGCATTTTCTTTGGTTGGGCAATAAATGCATTTTCCCCAAGCACATTCTTTTGGTTTAACAGCAACAGTGATTATTAGCACTCCAGAAATTGATCTGACAGGCCTTTTGAGTAAAACAGCTCTTAACTTCTCTTTTTCTTCTTGATTACAAAAACTTAAAATTTCTGCCTTTTTAGGGAATCTAGGAAGCTCGTATTTTTTACAGATTTTCCTAACAGCTTCTTGAAAATTTTCTCCTTTAAGTAACTCTTGAATTATTTCTCTTATAGCACTCTCGAAGCTCATATTTTAGAAAAGGAACCTTAATTTTTTAATCTTTATTTCACTACTGGAGAATAGTAAAATTTATATATCACCACTTACTAATAGTAAATGATACCTATGAGGGATAAAAACTGGGAATCTCAAATATTTGAAGAGCAGCTCTTTCAAGCAAAGCAAGCACTTTTTAGAGCCAGAAGTGTCAGGGAAATAAAGTTTTTGCAAAACAAGATAAACTACCTGATGGAAAAGTTGAAAGAGAGTAAAAAAGCTAAGACTCGCAGATAGCTATGAAATTTCCATTGTCGCGATAAAACCTCTTGACTTTTAGGCTAGCATTACTTAGTTCTTTCTCAAACTCTTTTCTGCTATACAAATGATAAAATCTCTTATAAACCCTTCCATGATAAGTCCATTTTTTATATGTATCTCCAAACTCGAATTTATTCTCAAAAAGGTTTGAAAAGAAATCTATTAAGAAGCGGGGATAATACCTTCTCCAAACAGTTATCAAAATTTTTCCCCCTGGCTTTAAAATCTTTTTTATTTCTTTCAAGACTTTAATCCTTAACTCGCTAGTGGGTAAATGATGCAGAACTCGAGTAAAAATTATATATTCAAAGCTTTTTTCCTTGAAAGGCAAATCAAGTATATCAGCCACTAAAAGAATGGCTGAAAAACCCCTTTTCTCCAAAAACTTTTTAGCTTCCCTTATCATTCCTTTCGAAAAATCGAATCCTATGCATTTAAACTCCTTTTCTAAAAATGGAAGCAAATTCCTGCAATTACTACAGCCAGCATCCAAAATTAACCCAGCTTTTTTTATCGAATTGGAAAATTCTATTACTTCTGGCAGAGGTCTTGCCCTTAAATGAGTCCAAGAATCAGCTATGGTTTCGTAGACTTCTCTCAGCCTTGATCTTTCTCTTAGAATCTCTTCAACTTCCATAATAAAATTTTAGTTTTTTACTTTAATAGCCCCGCCCGGATTCGAACCGGGGTCTGCGGGTCCAGAGCCCGCTATCCTTGACCACTAGACGACGGGGCTCTATTTTTTCTTAATAGTTCATTTTTTATTAAGTTTTTTCCGGAATAAGGATTTGTAATGAAGAAAGAAATGTTAATTTTTAAGAATTGGGTGTTAGTGATTCGAGATATTTTTCCAATTTTTTAATACCTCTTGGTTCTTTTTCTTCAGTAATTATATCAGAGGGAGGCCAGTCCTCTTTTAAGACGACACCATTTCCTTCTTCCATACTCTTCTTTAGTTTTTTCCATCTCTCTAATAATTTATGTATTTTCTGTGGATCTTTCTCTTCTGCTCCAAGGGCAAGTATTCTATTGGAGTAGATGTCATAAACTTCTCTTAATAGACTACCATATTTCCTTACAAGATATTCGATGGTTGAAATGGGATCTTTTTCCAAACATTTCTTAAGTACCTCTTTGAAAGGCGGTTTATAGTTAGTCCTAATTTCTTCAACAGAAATAGTTTTTCCTGGGCTTAGAATTCTCTCTGTTAAGCCTTTAACATCGTAAACAGTTAATGCTGAACTACACAAATCTACAATATATTCTATTGGTAAATTATCCTGCAATTCTGACATATTTAGTTAAAATAGAGAAAAATATTTAAATCTAAGCTTGAAAAAGGCCTCAAGTGACGATCCAAAAGAAATTTAACTTTACAATTTTATTTAAATTTAAGTGAGAGGGATGGGTGAGTTAGAAACAAGTAGTAATTTCCTCTTATTCTGATTTAAGTAAAATTTCTTCAAGTATAGAAAAAATCCATTTTAGAAAGTTTTTGAGCATCAATTTATTTTCTAAAATTTTAGTCGAATGCAAAAATCTTAAAACAATTTCTTTCTCAAATACAGCTTACAAAAAATGTAACAAACGAGTGCTCAATTCAATTAAAAACTTAGGAATAAAAATAATTATAAGGAAAGATTTGGGAAGAAGGAATATTATAGAGAGGTTAATGAGATGAGGATTTTACAGCTGCACGCAGATTTCATTGAATACGAGCTTATAAAAAAAGAGATTTCTCAAGCAGAGGAAGCTAAAAAAATGAAAGAAAGATTTGAAAATATCCTTGTTTTATTTACTTGTATCGAATCTAAAGATAGTGAGACTACTGCTAAGAAAGCTATTGAAGAAATTAAAGAATTTCTTGAAAAGATAAAATTGAACAGGATTTTAATTTATCCCTTCGCTCATCTGAACAACGATTTAGCTAAACCATTAGATGCCCTGGAAATTTTAAAATCTATGGAAAAATTTGCGAGAAAGCTTGGGATAGAAGTTTCTAGAGCGCCTTTTGGTTGGAATAAGGCATTTTCCCTTAAAATAAAGTCTCATCCTCTAGCAGAGCAATTAAGAGTGATAGAAGCGAAAGAAAAAGAAGAAAAAATTTCAAAAGCTTTGAAAGCTGAAGAAAAGATAAAATCTTTTTGGTTCATTCTAACTCCAGAAGGCGAGTTAATACCAGTAGAAAAATTCGATTTTTCCAAACACAAGAATCTTGAAAAATTTGCAAAATATGAAATTGCTAAAGTTAGAGCTGTTCAGCAAACTCCACCTCATGTAACTCTAATGAGGAAATTGGAAATTGCAGATTATGAACCGGGAAGTGATCCAGGAAATTTAAGATGGTATCCTAAAGGAAAGCTGATCAAATCTTTAATCGAAGAGTTTGTAACTCAAAAAGTTATTGAATATGGGGGAATGGAAGTTGAAACTCCTGTTATGTATGATTTTCAGCACCCAACTCTAGCAAACTACTTACACAGATTTCCTGCAAGACAATATGTAGTAAAATCTGATGATAAAGAATTCTTCTTAAGGTTTGCTGCCTGCTTTGGCCAATTTTTAATGGCAAAAGATGCTCAAATTTCCTACAAGAATTTACCCTTGAGAATATACGAACTTACAAGATACAGCTTTAGAAGGGAAAAAAGCGGTGAGTTAGTCGGGTTAAGAAGGTTAAGAGCTTTTACTATGCCAGATGTTCATGCTCTATGTAAAGATATAGAACAAGCAAAAGAAGAAATGCTCAAGCGATTTGAGCTTGCTCAATCCGTTTTAGAGGGAATAGGTTTAGGAAGAGAGGATTATGAGCTAGCCATAAGGTTTACTAAGGATTTCTATGAGAAAAACAAGGAGTTTGTTGTTAAGCTGGTTAAAAAATTTGGAAAACCTGCGCTAATAGAAATGTGGGAAGAGAAATTTTTCTATTTCATCCTTAAATGGGAATTCAACTTTGTTGATAATTTGGATAAAGCATCTGCTCTTTCTACTGATCAAATAGATGTGGAGAATGGAGAAAGATACGGAATAACTTATGTGGACAAAGATGGAAAAGAGAAGCATCCAATAATTTTACACTGCTCTCCTTCTGGGGCGGTTGAGAGATGTATATATGCGTTGCTAGAGAAAGCTTATAAAATACAAAAAGAGGGAAAAATACCTCGTTTACCTTTATGGCTTTCTCCAATTCAAGTAAGGGTAATTCCCCTTTCAGATAAATATTTAGAAGACGCTAAAAAGATTGCTGAAGCTATAGAGCGAAATAGAATAAGAGTTGATTTGGATGATAGAAGTGAGACTGTTGAGAAAAAAATTAGAGATGCTGAGCTAGAATGGATTCCTTATATTTTAGTAATTGGGCCAAAAGAAATTGAATCTAAAGAATTGTCTGTTAGGATAAGAGAAAAAGGAAAGATTGAAAAAATGAAATTAGACTCTCTAGTAGAAGAAATTAAGAAAGAAACTGAGGATAAACCATTTAAATTGCTATCCTTACCTAAGCTACTTTCTAAAAGGCCTATATTTGTTGGCTAACTTATTTCTTTCGAATGATTCCAGACTAGGTTGAATAAAGGTTCTAATACATTGCTTGCTGCATGCTCGCTCTTACTCCAAAGTGCTATATCTTGAGTTTCATGTATTGCCTTAGAATCAGTTAAACCAAAGATTAGCTGACTACCATCAACTATATAAAATCTTCCAGCCATGGGAACTTCTTTTTCATCCACTACTCTTATTTCTGCCAAGCTACCCAAAGCTTTTATCGCTTCGCTCGCCCCTTCGGTACTATTTGTTGCTATCCTAATCTCAACTCCTCTTTCCTTAGCTTCTTTCAAAACTTCTAAATGATTCCTGAACAGCTCGTTCAAACCCTCGGGAGTAGTTACTATGTTTATCTTCTTTTTAGCATTCCTAAACATATTATCAAGTTGCTGAAGAATAGAATATTTACCTCTTATTGAACCAGTTATCTCCTCTGGTGAAACAATTTTTATTCCTTTCTTAAAGATTTCGTTCAATTCCTTCATTATCTGAGACTTTTTGAGCTCTTCTATTCGCTCAATCGATGCTCTCAATTTTTCTTCTAATCTTCTTTTTACATTCTCTAAAGCTTCTTCTGGGGCTATTGCCACATACCTTATAGGCTTTCCTGGCTGAACTATCACAAAACCTTTTTCAGCTAAGCTTTGAAGAACATCATAAGCCCTACTTCTAGGAACGTTTGCTATTTCAGAAAGCTCTCCTGCAGTTGAAGTTCCTCTTGCTAATAAAGCTACCCAAAGCTTTCTCTCATACAAATTCAATCCTATTGTCTTCAAAGCATCTAAAATCTTTTGGGAGATCATCTAACCCCTTGTTTTAACTTAATAGTAATTTAATATTTAAGCTTTTTTAAATTAGGGTAGTAAAATTTAAATTTCTATCCCGCTCTCCCCTGACTTTCATACAACCTCTTAACCCTTTCTAAAGTATCAGCCTCTTCAGGCCCTTTATCTTCTCTTACCCTAACTAGCCTAGGAAATCTTAGAGCAAATCCAGATTCATAATTTGGCGATTTTTGAATTTCCTGATAAGCAACTTCGACCACAATTTTTGGTTTAACCCACGCAATCCTTCCTTCTTCTTTAATTATTAATGGCTTAAGCCTTTGAGTCATTTCTTCGAATTGCTCTTCTGTCAAGCCAGTTCCCATCATCCCACAAGCCAAAAGCTTTCCTGTATCAGGGTCTCTACAAGCCAAAATATAAGAGCTTAGCCATTTTGATCTAGCTCCAGTTCCCCATTCTGCTCCTATTATTACTAAGTCTAGAGTTTCCATTACTGGCTTAATTTTATACATAGTTCCAACATGTCTTCCAAAAGTATAGCGTGCAGAGGGTATTTTGAGCATTAATCCTTCTTGCTTAGCGTTTAGCGCTTCATGATAAAAGCTTTCCAACTCCTTGATATCGTCAGTAAAAATCATTTTTGAGAGTTGGAACTTTCCAGGAACCACTTTCACAACTTTTTCTAAAATCTTTCTTCTTTCTTTGAGTGGTTTATCGAAGAGCATTTTTCCCTCAAGGTAAACTATGTCGAACAGGTTCACTTGAATCGGAATTTCTTCAACCATTTTCTCAATATCATACTTTCTATGAATTCTTTGAGAGAGAACTTGGAATGGCACGGGTAAACCAGTTTTTTTGTTTATTCCTATGGTCTCTCCTTCTACTATACATTCCTTAGCTTTCAAGCATTCTTTGGCAAGCTTAACTATATCAGGAAACTGCTTGGTTACATCCTCCTGTCTCCTCGTGAAAAGCCAGACCTTATCACCGCTTTTCTCTATTATAGTTCTCATTCCATCATATTTCCATTCAGCCATGACCTTTCCAAATTCCTTAACCACATCCTCTATACTTTTTGCAGCCAAGCCAAGCATTACTTGAATAGGTCTACCAACCTTAACCTTAACCTTCCTTAAGCCTTCTTCCCCTTTTTCCTTAGCTATCCTCGCAACTTCTCCATAGTCAGAGAGCAAATCCCATGCGTACTCAACCAGTTGAGTTAATTCCTCTTTCTTTTCCTTGCTCATCCCTGGTTTCAAAAGAAATGCTTTAACTATAGCATCTCTTATTATACCTTCTGCAACCCCAACCCTTAGCTCTTCTAAAACAGTCCTTACCACATATCTTGCTTCCTTTGGCTGAGCAGATACCAATAGCTCTGCTATAAGTTTTAGTTTTCTTTCCTGAGATCCTGTCCCTGTCTCAAAAGCAATCTTTTGCAAGTTTGTAAAAACCTTTTCTACGGTCAATTTTTTCTTGAAAAGAGTTGCCTGCTTTCTCTTCTCAACACATTTCTCTGCAACCAATCCCAAATCTCCTTCTTCCTTAAACATCTCCTCTATTTTTTTTGCCTCAATTCCAGTGGTTTTTGAAATAGCTCTTATCATTAGCTGGTTAGCTACACCAAGCTCGTATTGGGAATAGGCTGGAAAAACCTTCCCGCTAACCAAAAGAACGACTTTTGGCAACAATTCGGTAGGTGTTTTTGAGAATAATTCAGCCAGAATATCTGTTTTTTTAAGTTTTGCAGAAATTTTCTCAAGCTTTTCATAAGTTTCTGCAAGTATCGAATAATCCATAGTAACCAATTTATTTAATAAACTACTACTTTATAAATACCACGGAGGATGAAAAAGAGCATGGGCAATGAATGGACCTATGGGATTTGTGAATCTTGCTTGAAAAATTCTCATAAAAAGATTAAGATGGTGAGGGAGAAGATCTTTTCTGGCAATCCTCAAGCTACTCGCTTCAAAGAAATGTGGGTTTGTCCTGTTTGCGGGGCTACCAAAGAGTTGTAATTTTATTTTTCTCTTTCTGAACTCAACCCTTCTACTTCCTCGTATATCTTCCTAGCCCAATCCTTCCATGGAGTTTCAAAGGTATCTATAAATATTAGCCTCCCAGCACGTCCTTTTTCAGTTTCTCCATACTCATGAGTTATATATCCTCGATCCTGTAACCATACTAAAATTTTAAGAAGTTTTTTTGGATGCATATCGTTTTTTAATAATTTTGCTAGTTTTGAAAACCAAAGCGGCTCTTTTTTCACAAAATTATATTCATAAATTTTGGCAATTACTATGCGTTCCTCGGGTCCTGGTTCAAGAGAAGCCATCCAGTGGTATCTAATCTCTTTACTCATCTTTATTACTCTTTTCTGGAAAAATATTTAAAACTTTTATCAAAACTTTATTAGAGAACATGAACGTTTTCAAAGCAATAATCGAAAGGAGAAGCATAAGAAAGTTTGAGAAAAAGGAAGTCGACGATAAGCTGATCGGGGTAATGCTTTACATGGCAACCCTAGCTCCTTCTGCGGGCAATACCCAAGAATGGAACTTTATTGTGGTGAAAGAAGAAGAAATAAAAGAAAAGCTTGCAAGAGCTGCCTTAGACCAAAAGTTTATAGCTGAAGCACCAGTAGTTATAGTAGTTTGTGCCGACCTAGCAAAGATTAGCTTAAGGTATGGAAAAAGAGGAGAGCTTTTGTATGCGATTCAAGATACTGCTCTAGCAATCCAAAACATTTTACTCTCAGCTCATGCTCTAGGTCTGGGAGCTTGCTTTGTAGGGGCTTTTGAGGAAGAAAGAGTAAAGAGTATTCTAGGAATTCCGGATAATGTGAGACCTCTAGCTCTAATTCCGGTTGGCTATCCTGCTGAGCAACCAAAAATGCCTCCAAGAGTTCCTTTCGAAAATTTAACTTGGCTGAATAAATATGGTAGAAAGTTAGAGTTGGCCCTTGCCGTTCAGCCAGGAGAGAGGAAAGTTGACTATCCAAAGCCACTTGCAAACATTATAATGGAAAAATTGAAGAAGAGAAAGGAGAAAAAAGTTAAGCCCCTTAGCTTCGAAGAGTTTCTCAAAAAGCTTGCCAAATAATTTAAGATTAAAAATAGTAATATTAAAAAGGTGTATCGATGAAAAAATTGGTCTTTTTAATCTTGTTTTTTGTTTTCCTCTCCTTTCCCGCTTATGCTCAAGTACAAGTGATAATCCCGAACGAGATCACTTGCTTTACCGGCGAAACCTATTCTTTAGAAATCTTGATAAAAAATCAGCAAGATTTTCAGGACGATTTTTTAATCTCTGTTTTTCCTTCTGTGCTCGAAGGAGTTCATTTAACGCTCGAAAAATACTATCTTTCCATTCCTCCAAATTCTGAGAAGAGTACAAGAGTTTTCATTTCCATTCCAGATTGTATAAAAGAGTTTACTTCCGCTTTTTCTATAAACGTTAAATCCATGAAAACTAATTTGATTCAACAAAATAACGTTTACTTAAACGTTAAGGGTAAAGCAGTTTGCTTGACTGGTTTGACGCTCGATAAAAAACAAGTTAATCCAGAAGAAACTATTTCGATAGAGGTATCCCTAACAAATCCCTCAGAAGCAGAATCTCCTCTATTGACCTTAAAGACCGTTTTAAAAGACCCTTCGAACAACTTAGTCAAAGCTTTTGAGGATAAAATCGAAAAAATACCGCCCCAATCAACCCAAAGAATTTTGCATACCTATACTTTTGGAAAGTATGCATCGCCGGGGAACTATAGGGTTGAAGTATCCCTTTTGGATAGCTTGAATAAAATAGTTGATTCAGCCTCAGAAACTTTTCAGGTTAATGCAATTTATACGAACGAACCAGAAAAGTCAACTACTCTAAACGTTTTGTCTTCTACTGTCAGAATAAGAATCAAAAACGAGGGGAATGCCCCCACACCTCCTTTCTATGTCTCAGAATCCTTACCACTCTTTGCAAAAATCCTCTTCCAACCAGAAACGAAGCCCGATAAGGAAGAAACTGTAGGAAATTCTGTGATTTATTATTGGTATGTTGAAAAAATAGAGCCGGGAAAAGAAATAACCATAGTTTACAGGATTAGTTTAGTCAACGTATGGATTTTAATTCTCTGCATAATCTTCTTGAGTTGGGTTGGATATAGATATGCTTTCACTCCAGCAATAGTTAAAAAATCTTCTTATGTAGGAAGATTGGAGCCGGGAAAAGAAATTGCAATATCGCTAGAAGTCAAGAATAAGAGCAGACATTCTATTCATGACGTTACGATAAAAGATTTTGTGCCATCAATTCTAAAGTTGGTTGGAAAGTTTGATACGCTAAGGCCAAAGCTCAAGAAAACGAGCGCAGGAGTTTATCTAACTTGGAAGCTTGATTCGCTTAAACCAAAGGAGGAGAGGATCTTAACCTACAGAGTAAAGCCAGTCTTAGAGATCGCAGGAGTTTTAAACTTGCCAAAGGCTAAGATGATTTACTTGGATAAGAAGAAAACGAAGAGAAAATCTGTTTCTAAAACTGTGAGCTTTAAGCCAAAAGAAGCCAAAGTGTAAAGTTTTTAAATCCTTAAATTATTATTATAGAAAGCCCCAGGTAGCTCAACCTGGTAGAGCAACCGGCTGTAGGCAGGCGCTATGCGCTTGCTCGTAGCCCTTGCTCGGACACCGGTGGGTTGGGAGTTCAAATCTCCCCCTGGGGACTTTTTCTTACAAAAACTTTAAAAATCATAAAACCATAGTTTATTTTGCTAGCGGGCCAAATCGGAGGGGAAACACCCGTTCCCGTTCCGAAAGTTTTTACCGGAAACACGGAAGTTAAGCCCTCCAGAGATCTGGGTTGTACTCTCTGAAAGGAGGGGAAATCCAGGACGCCCGCTAGCAATTTAAGCCCCGGTGGTGTAGTGGTCTAGCATACAGGCCTGTCACGCCTGTGACCCTAAGGGCAGGAAACACGGGTTCGAATCCCGTCCGGGGCGTTTTAGTTATAAGAAAGGAATTAAGAAGTTCAAAATTTTTTTAAATCAGGGAAAAGTTTAATGACCAAAAAGTTTAA
>CAZICS010000012.1:0-15933 GCA_964537835.1 uncultured archaeon
CAAGAATTTTTAATTTCTTTCCAAACTATTAATTATGGTAACCCTAAGGATAATGCCATTTGGTGAAGTACCAAAATACGTTTTGGATGCGATAAGCGAAGAATTGAGAAGTTCTCTAAACCTTATGACAGAAATTTCTGAGCCAAAAGGTTTACCAAAGGAATTTTACAATCCTTTCAGGCATCAGTATCTTGCAGAAAAAATTTTGGATTTCATCGCCCAAAAATTCAAGGGGAATATTCTAGCAATTACTAATGAAGACTTGTATGCTGAAGGCTTGAACTTTGTCTTTGGAGAAGCTGAATTGCCTGGAAGGGTTTGCATAGTTTCCATTCATAGGTTAAACCCAAAATTTTACAGACAGCCTGAGAATAAGAGCTTGCTAATAGAAAGAGCTGTCAAGGAAGCGAAGCATGAGGTTTGTCATGCCTTATTCGGCTTAAGGCACTGCGATGACCCAAATTGCGTGATGAGCTTTAGCAATACGATCTTCGATGTCGATAGGAAGAGCAAAGAATTGTGTAGTAAATGTAAGGCAAGGATTTCAAGACGTTAAACTATTTGAGATGCTTGTCGAAAAAATCTTTAACCCTTTCCTTATTCAACGGAAAGCCTTTTTTGAAGTATATGTGAGTAGTTCCACAAACGCATTCGACTTTAGCTTCTTCATAAGCTTTTAAGCTCTTGATTTTTTCAACTTCTTTTTCAGGAAATTTATAAGCGCATTGAGCACACCTATCCAAAGGAATTTGATTGTACACTCTTACTTCCCATGTTTTTAAATCTTTTATAAAGCCGGGCGAGGATGCAATTAGGTCTACGAGCTTATCTTCATACATTTGAAGTAAGATATATCCCTGCTCAGAATCTTTTGACCTTAATTTAAGTTGTTGCTTTTGCATACTTTTATAAATGATAGAAAAATATTTAAAATTAAACTGGTTTTGAGTGATAGTATGCAGCAGAAAAAGATTTGGGAAGGGGAGTTGATCGAAAATAGGGTAATAATTTGGAGCCCGGCAGCTGTCATTCTTTATGACGAATCTGGTTACGGAAAGCCTCAGCCTGAACTTAAGCCTCAAAGGTTAGAGCTTGACCTAATAGAAGCTGCCTTCTTACTCGAAAGAGGAAAGCTAAAAGTCTGGGTTAAGGAGAACAACCAAAAGAAATTCTTAAGCTTGCAAGAATTCATGGAAATCGCTAAAGAAAGAGTCAATCAATTTCTCCCTCAATTTATCGTTTATAGGGATTTGAGGAATAGAGGATTTTTGGTTAAGACGGGCTTTAAGTTCGGAGCCTTTTTCAGACTTTATGATAGGGGGGTAAAGCTCAAGCGAGGCCCTAAAGCTCCTCACGAGCATACAAAGGCTGTAGTGCATGCTGTAGCTGAGGAAGCTGCTTTTAGCTTGCCAGAAATGTCAAGAGCGGTTAGGTTGGCTCAAAACATTAGAGCAACCATGTGGTGGGCTGTAGTCGATAGGGAAGGGGATGTAACCTATTATGAAATTAAGCGAATAACACCTTAATTTCTCGAAATTTTTATAATCTTTTAAGTTCAATTTTAGAGATATGAACCCTAGTGATGCCAATGGGAAGAATTAAAACTTCGCTAATTAAGCATATAGCTCATGATTTGCTCGAGCGATACCCTGATAAATTTTCTCCTAGCTTCGAGAAGAATAAAGAAATTCTAAAACAATTGACGGACATTAAATCAAAGAAAATAAGGAATATGGTTGCTGGCTACATAGCTTCTTTCTTGAAAAGAACTTCTTAATTTTTATTCTTTGAACTTCAAAATTAAATTATGGAAAAATCTCAGGCAAAAATCGATGAGTTTGCTTTCATCTTGCTTGCTGGCTTGCTTTTCATAATAATTTTAACGGTTGCCTGGTCAAGCCTACCCAAACCAACTTTAGAAGTTTCTCCAGAGTTCATATCCTTAGTCGCTGTTAGAGGAAGTACAGCAAAAGCTACCTTGTTTTTTAATGGCTCTGCCTCGAACGTTACCCTAAAAGCTAAAGGAGATATAGCAAACTGGGTTAAATTTAGTAAAAACCAGTTTCCGTTAGCCCAAGCTACAGAGATAACCCTAACCTTTTACATTCCTTATTCAATAGAATTTGGAACTTACTCTGGGAATATAGAAATAGAGTTTGATGGGGAGAAAAAAACAATTCCTGTCACTCTGGATGTGGTTGAAAGAGAGGCAGAGTCTTATCGCTCTTTTAACCTTGGAGATTTTTCTGTAAGCTACTTTTCTGGAAAAGAGATTTTAGCATCTAAAAGCGATTTTGAAGTTGTAAAAGGATACTTTGTTGATTACCCTTCAACTTTGGTTGCTCCAATCGATGAAGAAATGTTTCCAATTCTCAAATCCGGATTCATTTCTCTAATGATAGAGGAAACTAATAGTGCTGGAAATCTTGCAGTAAAGTTTAACGATGAAATCATTTTTGATGAAAAAACAGGAGCAGGTGAAATTAAAATTCCGATAGAGAAAGAGAAAATTAAAAGTTCTAATGTTATAAAAGTAGAGGCTGGTTTACCAGGATGGAAATTCTGGATGAATACAGTTTATAAAGTTAAAAGCTTGGAGTTCGGGATAAACTATGAAGGTATTAATTTCAAACAATCAACCTTTTCCTTAAAGCAAGAAGAAATAGACAATTTTAAATGGGGTAAAGTAATATTTCAGCTGAAGAATAGGACAGGAGAGGGAAATTTAATAATCAAAATAAATGGCGAAGAGGTTTATAGAGGGGTGCCAGAAGTTTCTGTTGGCGGATTATTTGGCGTATATTTCAGCGAAATTCCCTTGAATAAAACTAATGAAATCTTATTTTCTGCAGAAAAGGCTTCTACCTATGAGCTTGGTAGAGTAACCTTAACCATCGCTTATTCAAGCTATTAAAGTTGCTAAAGCTATGAAATCTCTTGAGCCTGTAGCCCCTCCCAAAATTCCTATGCATAATTTAAGGAACCTGCCAAACTCTTTATCTTCAGTAAATTTGTCTATTAAGATTAAAATTAGGACAACTATTATTAGCTTAGCAAATACAAAAGATACAGGAGAAAAAAGTTTGATCAAAAAAGTTGGCAAGATATGCTGCTCACCAAAACCAAAAAATTGTAAGGCTGTGAAGGTAACGGTTGCATCGAACATTTGGATTAGCGTAACCAACCTATTCTCTAAATTCCAAGTTTTAAGGAAGTAAAAGATTAAAACCCAGGGCAAATAGAATAGAATTACTAGCCCAATTCCATAAAAATTTATTATTTCTAAGAATGCTAGAGGAAGAGCCGCTAGGATTATTCCAATTAGAAAAACTGGCTTGAAATAAGGTATGCCTTTTTTTTTCTCTAAATAAATGCTGAATAAAATTGCTGAGAAAACTATCGAGAAAACAAAAATGTAGATTCCTGGCGTTACGAAAAGATAAGAGTTTAATATTCCTGCATCTTGTAAAACCCTTATTGCACCACCAAAAACTATGTAAGGAGAAATTGCAAGAGCAAGTTTCTTATCAATTTTAATCTTAAGCTTTTTGAGAATTTTAAAAATTAGTAGAATCGCAAGGATGAAAATTATCCCATAGGTTAAAGTTTTCGGTACATCATAGCCAGTTTTTTTTGGATGAAGGAAATAATCGAGTAAAGACACAACTTAAATTAATATTTTCTAAAGTTAAAAATCTAATCAATGAAAAAAGAAGTTTTAATTTGTTTGAGCTTAATTTCTTTAATATTCTTTTCTGGATGTACATTTCCTTGGAATCAGCCTTCTCTCCCAACCTATAAGGATGATGCTATAACCATAGAAGATTATGCAGTTTCTACAACAGAGCCTTATGCAGGCAGTAGAGTAACGATTAAGTTTTTAATTCAGAATAACATAGAAGATCCTATTAAGAATGTAGAGGTTAAGTTTTTTGATCTTTCTGGATTTTCTGATCCATCTTTGGATTGTGGAGATGTTGAACCTGAAGATGATGTAACTTGTTATTTTGACGAATTGGATAGTTTAGACTATAAACCAATTAAAATAACCCTTAAAGCTCCTGAGGAAGAACAAATAACTGCTCCGACCAAGTTTACAGTAAGTTTTCTTGTTAATTATACCATGAGTAGTGAAAGAAGTGTTATGGTTCCTGTAGTGGATGGTATAATTAAAACTGAGCCTGAATCAGAATTTTTGGTAAGTGAGCAAAAACATGGTCCAGTAAGAGTCGATTTCGATTTTCCTATTAAAAGAAAAAGGAAGGAAGATGAAAGGGAAATTATAGAAAGGTGGGTGGTTGCTGGAGAGCCTTTTGAGGTTAAGTTCAAATTTAGACATACAGGAACTCTAAGAGATGTTGAACCAATCAATATAACTAAAATTAGGATAGATTATAAAGGTATAGAAGTAATCGAACCTTGCGATTTCAAGAAAGAAACTAACACGTCTAAGAGAAATATTCTACTTCTTTCAACTCGAGAAAGAAATTTGCTTAAATGCAATTTTAATGCAACCGAAACAAAATACCCTGAATTTTTAGCCGAACTCAAACTCAGCTATAACTATACTTATACTTTCATCAAGAGAGAAACTTTTACTGTGAAACCATCTCCATTTTAAATTTATATTCATAGATTTTCAAATTTAGATTAGATGGACATGAAGAAAACTCTTGGTTTGCTCGCTTTGATAGGAATAATAGCACTTTCAGGTTGTGTAGCACCAGGCCCTACACCAAGAGTAGGAGGAGAGATAGCAATCGGAATGCTAGTTGATGAAACAACCGTACCAAAAGGCTCCCCAGTAGGCGTTACGATAACAGTAGAAAACAAAGCTCAAGCACCGATAGAGAATGTTTACGCAGAAGTTTATGGTCCCTTAGACTGGAGTGGTTTTGAGAAGAAAGGACCTTATAGTTTGAGGCCAGATGACATAAGAGAGTTCTTCTGGGTTCTAACTGCTCCAGATGTTTCATCAGACACTCAATATACCTTATACGGAAAAGTTCAGTATGACATGACTGTAGATAAAACGTTTACTGCGACTATCGTAACTTATGACTACTATAAGAGAACCAAAACCGTTTCTTCAGTTTCAGAATCGAGTGCTGATGAAGGAGGTCCCATAGATATTTCTATTTCAGCAGTAGGTGCTCAAAGATACATTTATCCTGATCAAGAAACTGTGGAGTTTCCAATAAAAGTTATTATAACCAACAGAGGAGCAGGGAAAGTTTTCTTACAAGGTACCCAACCAACCTTAGAAGATGGTTTGAACAAGATTGCTGTGACTGTTTCCTCAACCAACAACGCATTAGTTTGCGAAGATGTGCCAGGAACTGTATATCTAACAAGAGAAGGAACCTATGCGTTCATTTCGTGCGATTTAGTAGTTAACAAAGCAGATGTGGAAGCAACCGGAATTGCAACCTATACAGGAACTGTTACAGTATCCTTTAGTTATATCCAAGATTTGTCTTCACCACCAATTACAGTAACAGCTCTAGCAAGATAGCTAAATTTTTGCTTTCCATTTTTTGAATTTTTCTTATCCTAATTTCTATTTATTCTTCAAAATAGAATTAATATTCGATGAGAAAGGTTGAAATTTGTCTTTTAATCTTAGTTTTATTATTTTCCGGGTGCGTTTCGCCCATACAAACTACTCAGGTGCCGAAGGATATAAGAGTAGAGCTGAAGGTCGACACCACTACGATTCCAGCTGGAGGAAAGCTGGGAGTAACTATGAACATAGAAAACTATGCTGAGTTTGCGATAACCAATATTACAGCAAAAGTCTACGGACCTCCTGGATGGGGAGGAGATATAGGCGTAAACAGGACTTATGGAAAACTCGATCCATATGGGACTGGCTTTGAGTTTAACTGGACTTTAAGAGCACCGAGTGATGTAATCTATAAGAAGTATTATAAAATGTTTGGAGACATAAGGTATAAGGGTTATACAAGAAAAGTGGTTACGATTACTGGAGTTAGTTATGACTATTATAAAAGAACTGGAAGCGGCTCTGGTTTTTCGGTTTCCGAATCCCTTGGGGGTCCTATAGAGATAGATATAGTTCCTTCTCAAAGCCAGTTGATTGCTTATGAAGCAGATACTTTACCTTTCAAGTTTAGCGTAATCATTTCCAACAAAGGGAAGGGAATGCCGTGTTCAGATTATGAGTGTAAGAATATAAGTAAGGTTATATTTAACTTTAATAAGCTAACTCAGAATGTTAAAATAGCTTGCGAAAAAGGGCCAGGAGAAATAAATCTTATTAAATCAGGAAAGTATGCTCATTTTGAGTGTTCGGGTAATTTGACTAATGTGAAAGAAATTTCTACTCAACTAGTCGGGTTTATTGTTAACTATACCTATATGGAGACGCTCTCCTCTCCTACTATAACAGTTGAGCCCGTGAGTTTTGAAAGATAAACTTCGTTTCATAAAGAAGAAGTGGAGAAAGAAGCAATTTATAGTTTAAAGTCCAAAATAAATTTATGAAAAAATCGTTGATATTGCTTTTAATTCCATTGATTACCCTCTCTGGATGCATAGCTGGGATTCCAGGAGCCCCTACAGCTGCTAAGGGTGGAGACATTTCTGTAAGTTTTAGCGTTGATTCAACAGAAATTCCAGCCGGAAATCCATTAGGTTTGAGTGTATCGATAGAGAATAATGCTCTTAATCCAATCGAGAACCTCAAGGTGAGCATAACTTATCCTGAAGGTTGGACTTCTTTAACTAATGCAACAGTTACTAAGACTATTCCTAGAGAAGGCATGTGGGAGGGTGTGTGGATTTATATGGCACCGTCTAATATAGAAGTTGATACTCCCTATAAGTTCTATGCGAAAGTAACTTTTAGTATGAATACAAGTAGAGGCGCTTCAATAACATTAGTTAAATATGATTATTATAAAAGAACAGGAGAAAAATCGAGAGTTTCAATTGATACTCCAGATACAGGAGGGCCTATAGGAATCGAATTTGGCCAATTGGGCCAAATGAGTTACATGTATCCAGGTCAAGATGCAGATATACCACTAAAGGTTATAATAACCAATAGAGGGTCAGGAAAAGCTTATGTGGGAAATGAACCAAATTCAACTAATTTAAACTACATAGAGTTTTATGAAGCGAGTAAATATATAAATTGTTCGGTACCCGACGACAATAGGGTATACTTGATGAGAGACGGTTCTGTGGCAACAGTGATGTGCCATATACATATTTCTAAGGATGAAGTAACTGATATTAAATCTTTCTCTATTCCGGTGACAGTTAAGTACAATTACGTTTATGACTTAGTTTCTCCTACAGTAACAGTTAGATCAGTAAGCTATTAAGCTAGTGGGCCTGCCCGGAATCGAACCGGGGTTTCCGCTGCGTGAGAGCGGCTTTAGTTTTCAGTCCTACCACTAGACTACAGGCCCTTAAAAATCTTTTAAACTTTTTTGAAATTGAATTTTTATTTTTTCTCTCTTCAATTCTTTTTCATCAAAAACTGGCTTGCCATAAACTCCATCGTATCCAGGTATAAAACTAATTTTACCTTCCCTAACCTTTACTATAGCTTCAGCAATTTTTTTGCTAGTAGTTTTTTCCAATTCTTCTTTTGAAACGTTTAGCAAGACATTTAGCTCATTCCCAAACTTTACTATTAGCTTATCGTGCTCTTTCAAAACTTTTTTCGAGTAAAGCTGCTCTATTCCCAAAGCAAATGAAATTATCTCATATAAAGGCAATAGGCTTTTGAAAGGTATTGCATTCTTGGGAACAAACCCCTCTTCTCTATCAGCTAATTCTTCTACCCTATGTAGCACACCTATGGTTAATCTCTTCCCACATTTTGGGCAGATATTCTTCAACTTAATCGCATCCTTTGGATGCAAGCTTACTCCGCATTTCCTATGGCCATCAAAATGATACTTTCCGTAAGATGGTGGAACTTCTATCGTAAAAAGAAACCTTCTCTTATCCTTTTTCTTGATAATCTCCAAAATTTCCCAATAGCTAGGCTTTTTAACCTCAAAAACATTAGCTTCTCTTCCTAAGCGCCAGGGCCAGGGTGAATGAGAATCGCTATTACTAAGCAAAGTAAATTTATCTAAGGAGCTCAACCTCCAATTTATGAGAGGGTCGCTGGATAGGCCTGTTTCCAAAGCATGGATATGCTTAACTTGATCTTCGTAGCATTCTTCTACGGAATCAAATCCTGACCTGCTTCCTAAGCATGACATCCAGGGCGTCCAGGCATGTGAAGGATAAATCAAGATATCTTTACTTATCTCCATCAAAATTTCAACCAGCTGAGAAGCACTAAGGTTTAGAATAGGCCTTCCATCAGCTTTTAGATTTCCATACCTAGCTAAAGCTTCGTTTATTTGTTCAACGATTTCAAAAGAAGGAGCATGGATTACGTGATGAATTCTTTTTAACTTTCCTCCATAGCTAAAATAAGTTGCAACCTCGCAAGTAAGCATGAAATAAATGGCTTCGTACTCAAACAACCCAGCATTCTCTATGGGCTTAAGCTTTTCCTTTAGTTCTTTCAACCAAAGAGGAAAAGTAAAATCGCCTGTTCCGACCAAGTTTAAACCTTTGAGCTTAGCTCCTTTAGCGATTCCATCTATATCCATTTCCTTAGAAGTTGCTCTAGAATACTTTGAATGTATATGAAAGTCGCAAATCAATCGCATCTTCTCAAATCCTTTTCCTAACCTTCCAATGGCTATGGGTTTTTAAGGCAAAGCTATCCGCAAGAAAATCTAAGAATAGATGGCAAATCATAGCTAAAATAAAGACGCCCAAATAAAAGTTCATCAAACTAGCTATGGGTAAGCTAATCAATAAGGCTATGATAGTCGGGAAATTGTGGAAAAGCAGGAAAGCTCTCCTGTACCTATCGCTCGTAAAGCAATACTTTAAAAAACTTCTAAAATTTTTGAAGTAGCGGGTAGCCCAGATGCTTAAATGATCTATGTCTGGCAAGAAACTTCCGAGAAAGATTGAAATTATTAAGTAAACGTCTATCCCTCTTTTCAATCCAATGAGCTCAAGTAAAAGAAACGGTAGGATAAAATGAGAAAGGTTATGAAGCAAGGTGCTGAGCTTCATTCCTCACACCAAATAAAAGATTACCATTACAATCGAAATTATAAACATTACAACCCAGACCCAAATCTTCCATAGCATTATCTTGCTTCCATCCAAAGGCTTTATGGGTAATAAATTAAACAAAGCAAGCCATGCATTGGCAAAAGCTATAATTCTGGCTATGCTGCCTGGTATTAAACTAAATATCAATGCAAGGAATAAGTTAGTAGCTGGGCCAGCAAAAGCTATAATCCCCATTTCGTTCACGGTTAGAGCAGCTACTCTAAAACCCCATCTTCCAAAGGTATAAGGATAAATTACTACTGCTCCAGGAGCTACAAACTTAAAGCTTCCAAGGCTTGCCAGGGTTATTAGAACCGCGAATATTAAGCCAGAATACCAAGCCCTGTAAAAAGCTGCACACCCAAACTTTCTTGCAACAAACTTATGGGCCAATTCATGGAATAAAAAAGCTGTGATTACGACTAGCAAATAAATCGGAAAAGTTTCAAATCTGGGAAATGAAAAGATGAAAGTTATTACAAGAACAGAAATTATTATTTCCTTGATTTCTCTTGAAGTAAACAATTCCATGATTATCTATTGTACAAGAAAATATTTTAATGCTTCTTGGATGGTTGAAACTTCCTTAACTTCTATCCCAACCTCTTCTCCTACATCAATTTTTTTAGGCTTATACTCGGTTGTGCAATAAGTAATAAAGCCAAATTTCTCGCAATGCTGCTCAGGCTCGTAATAGGTTTGAACAGCTTGGCCTTCAGGAACTAAAAATAGTTTAGCGCCAACATCCTTAGCAGCTTTTGCTTTTGCTACTATCCCACCTACAGGTCCAATAGTTCCATCATGATTTATAGTTCCTGTCATCATCACGCTTTCATTTATAGTCCTGTTTTCTATTGCTGCAATCGTTGCTATGGTTATGGCTGCTCCAGCAGAAGGACCTTCTATTATAGAAGCATTTGTTTCTATAGCATAAATTAAATCTACATGCGATAAATCTATTCCCGTAACATTTTCAGCAACTCTTTTAGCTAACCTTATGGAATGCTGAGTATCGACCCAGAAAAGTAGCTGATCAATATTAACTAAGGTTCTTCCTTCTCCAGGCTTTGCCTCTACCTTCAAAGTTGTTACTACACCATTCCCTTCATTATCAACTGCAGGAATTTTCAAGGAGACTTTTGGAAAAGAAAAGTTTGTTAAGACTATTTTCTTAGTTTTTTCAACAATTTTAACGCTAGTAGGAACTTGAATGCTTGCAGTCAAGAATATGGAGAGAAGGATTAAGACAAGGATTATTACCAGAAATGAGGAAATAATCTTTTCCATAGATTTTAATTTTAGCCAAGAAAGCTTAAATTTTTCTAAATTGCAGGGGGCACGCCTCGGGTGGACATAGCTTCCCAAGCTAGTTAATCTGCATGTCCTTCTCCACCCTGCAACCCCTATAGCGCCTTGCTACCTAGTTACCCTTGCTTCTTCGAAAGAGGCGAGAGCTTTGGATTTCGAAGGATGTTTAGATTCAATCATTCTAATAAACTTTCTGATAGTTTTACAAGCCCTGTAACTGGATCATATTTTATTCTTTCTCCTATCTCTAAGTTCAATATGTTTTCCCATTTTCTTCTCATACTCTCGCCTCTTCTTCCGGACCTGGGGGGTTTCCAGATAGCAAGACCCATAGGGACAGGGCTTCCTAGTTGAACATGCAGGCTAGCTTGAGTTGCTATGCCGCCCCTCGGCTGTGGTCGGCCATATAGACCATTTGCCGCCTCTTTCGAGGCACGGGAGGCCTAGCCCCGCGACCAGAGGCCCCCTGCAAATTAAAAATAGAAAATTCTTTTTATAAGCTTAACTATTATAGATTATGAAAAAAGAAAAGATCTCTCTTGATTTAAAATCAAACCCATCTCTTACAGTTTATTATTTCCTCACAAGAGGTTTGTTAATCATCTTAATTCTTTCGTCCGTATTTTTCTTGACGAGCTCATCGATTTCTTCTTTACTCTTTAACCCTCTAAATCCATTTTCTCTTTACAATTCAATCCTAGCAGCAACTCTCTGGATCCTTTTTGGCGTTTCTATTTCTCTCTTTCTATCCATATTCTACTCCAATTCTTTGAGAAAATCCTTCAGGCTTAAAATAATAGGTAATTACTTGTATTACAAAGGAGGGGTTTTCTTCAAAAAAGAAATTCTAATTCCTTTAGATAGTTTAGAAAGTGTTGAGGCCTCGCAAAACTTTCTTGAAAAACTCCTAGGCTTTTTTTCTCTAAGGATTTATTTCTCGAACAAAACGTTTAAATTTCCTGGGGTAGAAAGAGGTTTGGAGCTAGCCAGCTTTATCCTTGAGTTTAAAGATTAGCTAAAATCTTTCTTATTTTCTCAATACTCTCAGGGTTTGCAAGTGTTGACAGATCTCCAAGCTCTTTTTCTCTTGCAGCAAGCTTTTTGAGAATTCTTCTCATTATTTTTCCGCTTCTTGTTTTTGGTAAATCTTGAACGAAGAAAACTTTTGCAGGTCTTGCTATAGGTCCAATATACTTTTCTGCTTGCTTAACAACTTCTTTTTCCAAATTTTCAGAAGGTTTAAATCCAGGCTTTAGAATTACGAAAGCGACAGGAACTTCGCCCTTAATTTCATGGGGTATCGGAACTATTGCACATTCAGCAATGGCATAATGTCTTGTTATAGCATCCTCAAGCTCTGCAGTAGAAACCCTATGGCCAGCGACTTTCATCACATCATCTACCCTTCCAGTAAGCCTAAAGTTTCCCTTTTCATCCTTCCATGCTCCATCGCTGGTAAAGTAAATTTTCTTCCCATATTTTGACCAGTAGGTTTTCACATATCTCTCATGATTTTTGTATAAGCCCCTAAGCATTCCAGGAGCAAAAGGCGGTAGTTGAACCAAATTTCCTTCTTGATAAGGCTTGCAAACCTTTCCATTCTCATCCAGAACTTCATGCCTAGTACCAGGAAAGCTTTTGCCTGCGAAGCATGGAATGAAAGGTCCTATTCCTGGCAAAGCGTTTATTAGAGTGCCTCCTGTTTCGGTTTGCCACCAGGTATCTATCAATGGACACCTTCCTTTTCCTACTTCCTTGAAAAACCATAGCCAGGCTTCCTTATTTATTACCTCACCCACAGAGCCCAAAATCCTTAAGCTACCCAGATCATGCTTTTTAACTAACTTTCCATCGTATCTTGCAAACATTCTTATTGCAGTAGGAGCAGTATAGAAAATCGTAACTCCATATTTGTCTATTATTTCACACCACCTATCAGGCTCAGGCCAATCCAAAGCTCCTTCATACATAACCAAAGTTGCCCCATTAGCTAAAGTTCCATAACAAGAATAAGTATGACCAGTAATCCAGCCCAGGTCTGCAGTACACCACATTATATCATCTTCATGCAAATCAAAATCCCATTTTGCTGTCCAGTAAGCTTGAACTAAGTAACCACCTGTATCATGAATTATTCCTTTTGGTCTCCCTGTAGTACCTGAAGAAAAGAGAATGAACAAAATATCTTCGGAGCGCATGCTAGCTGGTTTGTAATAACTCTTAGCCTTCTTCATCAATTCATCCCACCAATAATCTCTTCCTTCTTTCATGTTTACTTCTAACTTTTCTCCCAACCTTCTAACCACAACAACCTTTTCAACCTTCGTTTCTTTTATTCCTTCGTCAGCCTTCTCTTTTAGGTTTATTATCTTCCCCCTTCGATAATAGCCATCTGCTGTTATCAAGAATTTTGCATCCATATCTTGCAACCTTATTTTTAAAGCCTCTGAACTAAAAGCAGAAAAAACAACAGTATGGATAGCTCCTATTCTTGCGCAAGCTAGCATCGAAATTATAGCTTCTGGTATCATCGGTAAATAAATTCCTACCACATCACCTTTTTTAACCCCAAGCTCTTTTAAAATGTTTGCAAACTTGTTTACTTGCTTATAAAGTTCATAATAGGTTAAAACTCTTTCTCTCTCTTTCTTAGGCTCAGGCTCCCAAAAGATTGCAACCTTATTTCTTCTTTTTTCCAAATGTCTGTCCAAGCAGTTAAAGGAAGCATTTAGTTTGCCACCAACAAACCATTTAAAATAAGGAGGTTTTTCAACATAAGCCTTCTTCCATTTTTTAAACCAAGTTATCCCTTCTTTTGCAAGTTTTTCCCAAAATTTTATGGGATTTTTGTTGGCTTTCTCATAAATTTTTTCATCGGATACCCAAGCCCTCTTTTTCATAGCTTTAGAAGGCCAATAAATTTCTCCTTTTCCTTTCTTAACCCATTTTACAACCATTAAATTTAATTTGTATTTCTTGGTTAAAATCTTTTAAACCAAGCTTAAGGAAAAAAGGATTAAAGTTATTAAAGTTCCTATCAAAACCATTTTCATTCCCCATAAAACAGGATTCTCTTCTGAAATCTTTCCCAAATAAATTCCTAAGCTAAAGAGTAAGCTGAAAACTAGAAGCAAGGATAGGAGAAAAGCTAGCTCAAAGCTTATTAGGTTTAAAACAGAGAGAAAGAAAGGAAAGGAAGAAATTGCCAAGAAAATTAGTGGAGAGATTGCGTTTATTAGGCCTGAATATAAACAAGCGAAGCTGGCAGCCCTTTCTATTATAGTCCTTTTAAGCTTAGTTAGCATAATTCTTTCCAATCTTCTAATCCTTTTCGCTCTTTCAGCTCTTTCACTCATATAAGTTCCAAAAAACCCGGAAAGAGCTACTGCAAATCCTGTTGAAAAAGAAGCTATAAGCACTAAGCTTGGATTTCTATTCCCGCTTAAGTAAATTCCGAGAATTAACCCTAAAAAAGTTAAAATGCCATCAAAACCATTCATCACAAAGTATCTTCTTGAAACCTCCTCTACCTTGCTTATCTCCTTATACTTCCTAATAAGCTTTAAAAACTTCATTCTCTCTACTTTTCAGAAACTATTTTCTTTCCAGCAGAAACTGCATCAACAGATTGAACAGAAGCTCCTAAATTTCTCAAAATTTTCTCTATACTTTTAAATTCAAGCCTCCTTCCTTCTATTACTATCCTCACACTCTCGACTTCGGTTTCTTTATTGTAGGTTACTATGGTCACTCCATCTACTCCCTTAAGCTTAGAAATTTCTGTTGCAAGGTCAACGTTAGTAGGCCTATGGGGCTTAAGAACATCTAGTACAAGCCTTCTAAGCATGGAATCTTCAATAATTATCAAGTTTTAACTTAATAAATTTTTATTTCTGAAATTCGAAAGGAGTAAAGCTTATATACTTTTTGTGGAATTAGAAAAGATTAGGTGAAGTGATGGAAGAGGAATGGGAAGAGGAGGAAGAAAGCGAAGAAGAAGAACTTGAAGAAGAGTTTGAAGATCTGGAAGAGGCGAGCGAAGAAGAGTTTTAGCTAGTAAGCTCTTTTTCTTTTTCTTATTTTAATTATAATTATGCTTTCCTTGAGCGTGGGGGAAAAACTGGTAAAACTTGCAAGAAAAATTATAGAAAAAAGTTTTGAAGAAGGTTTAAAGATAGAAAAAGTTAAAGAAAAGAAGCTGAAAGAAAAAAGAGGAGTTTTTGTAACTTTAAGAACATTTCCAGAAAATAAATTGAGAGGTTGCATAGGTTTTCCCTACCCTTCCTTGCCTTTGTACGAAGCTGTTCAAAGGGCAGCTTATTCAGCTGCTTTCGAAGATTTTAGGTTTACTCCTTTAAGAAAAGAAGAGCTTGAAAGAATTACTATAGAAATTTCTGTTTTGAGTAAGCCAAAGGTAATTAAAGTTAAGGATGCAAGCGAGTATTTTAAGAAAATAGAGATTGGTAAGGATGGTTTGATTATCCAAAACGGCCCTTTTTCTGGCTTGCTATTACCTCAAGTACCAGTAGAAATGAATTGGAGTGTAGAAGAATTTCTTGAAAATCTTTGCTATAAGGCTAATTTAACTCCAGACTTCATTTGGGATAAGAATACAAAAATATGGAAGTTTCAGGCTCAAATTTTTGCTGAAATTAAACCAAAGGGTAGAGTAAAAGAAATTAAGTTAATCGAACATAGAAAATAAAGAACTTTCTCGAGTTTCTCCTTTTCTGCAATTTTCACACAACCATTTTCCTTTTATTTTTAATATACATTTTATACAGCCTATTTTATTGCAATTCTCACATTCTATTAGCTCTCGAACTCTTGATTTGCAGCTGGGACAAATAAGTTCCATATAAATTATTTGGACTTCTTTATTTATTACTGAAAAGAAGTTACTTCAGCTTGCTTAAACCTTAAGCTTAAATATATTTCTAATTTTAAGAAAAATAGGTGGAAAGATGGCAGTAGTTGGGGATCTTGTTCTCCTGGGCTTAGCCTTTCTGCTGGCTCCAGTTTTCGCAGAATATTCAAAGATTAGAAAAAAAGCAGAGAAGGGCTTTAATTGGATAGCAGCAGCAGGAGTTTTATTCCTCTTTGCAGGAACTTTGAGCACAAGCCTGATTCCAGCTACCTTGGCTGAAACTTTAGGGGAGTTTTATATCAGAGAACTTTTCTATGTAGTAGGATGGATATTCGCTCTAATAGGAACAGTGTTTGGAGCTTATGAGATATTAACCAAGAAATAACTTTTTTACTTTTTTAATTTTTAAATTTTTGAAAAGATTAGTAAGTATAGTTTACCATGAAAGCTATAGCTAAGTTGAGTGTTCTTGTAATTTTTATTTCACTAATGATAATCTTACTTTTTTTACTCCAAACAAAAGAAACAAAAGATATAGCATTAGCTCAAGACCCGCAAGAGTGCAGAAAGCCAACTTCTTATACAGATGTAGA
>CAZICS010000013.1:0-15023 GCA_964537835.1 uncultured archaeon
GGTAAGAATAGCCTGTGGAACTTAGAGAAAGCCATTACTTCAGATTTTACTCTAAGAGTTTTACCTTCTGAGGAAACGAAAAAGTGGGTAAACGAAACCTTGGCTTCCTTAAATCAGAACGTAAGCTTATTCGCAAGCCAAATAAGCGAGCTAAAGAAAAGGAATTATAATACAACCCTGGCTGAAGTTTTGCTTTTAGGATTGATAAAAGAAATAGAAAAAGCTGAAAATTATACGAAAAAAGGAGATTATAGGACTGCTTACTATCTACTGGATGATCTAATAAGTTTAGCTGAGAAAGTTGCCGATGAAATTAAAAATGCTAAACAAATTATTCAGCAGAAAGAGGAAGAGAAAAAAGCTAAGTTTCAGTTTACCACGATTTTAATTGTTAGCGGAGCTGGAGCTGCAATAGTTTTGGTTTACCTCTTCTGGCCTGTAAAACCGAAGAAATTCTATGTTTTAAAACCATCCAAACCCATTAAAGGAACCGAAATATGGAAAAAGTTGAAGGAAAGATGGGACAAACTTTTTGAAGTTAGAGTTAAAACTAAGAGGAAGAAAAAATGAAAGAAAAGTTGTACGCATTAATTCCTAATATTTTAATCTTTCTTGGAATTCTCTCTTTATTTTATTCCACTCTAACCTTTGAAAAGGCAATAAGATTAGAAAGTGAAATCTTCTCAACCTTTTTAAAAAATTTAACAGAAGCTAATTTCTTTTTTGCGCTTTTCGAAGCTCTAAAAGCAATATTCCAAGAAATAATCATACCCCTGCTCCCATTTTTGTTCTTAACCATGCTCGGATTTTCTCTAGCTTTTTTAATAAAAGTTGAATTTCCTCCTTTCATGCTTTTTCAAGCAATCTTTTTTTCAATCCTACTTTTCCTTAATCTTTCTTTAATGGCTATTTTCATCTATTTAGGAATAGTAGTTGCGAGCCTTTCTTTAAAAAATTTTGGAAGAAGAGAAATTAATTTTTCCTCTGGATCTTCCTTAACCCGAAGCTGTATGAAATGGCTAACTGTTTTTGTTTCAATAGGCTTTTTCCTAAGCTTGCAACTAAACCTCCAAGGTTATTATAAAGTTATCCATCAAGCAAACATAGATTTCATAAAAATGTTTGTACCTGATATTAACAGCTTCATTAGAGCACAAGCCTCTCAAGCATCTCAGTTTATAAACGAAACTACAGATGGGATAAAGAATGCTTTGAGCGATGCTTATTCAAAGCTAGATACTCAGCAAAAAGAAGCTTGCGGATTAATGTATACTGCTCTAGTAAGCGCTATAGATGATTATAAAACTGAAGCGAATAAAAAAGTTTATCAGGAAATTGAGGGTGCGGATAAAAAAGTTGAGGAATATGTAGAGCAAATAGTTCCTTTTGACCAAATAGTTAAAATAACCCCTCTCATCCTATCAATTCTTTTATTCACGCTCTTAGAAATTCTTAAGCCATTCCTTGCTTTATTCTTTGGGATATTCTTTTCTCTAGCTGGAAAAATAAAGCCTAAATAGTTTTTTTCAAACTCTCTGAAAACAATTCATAAACTGGTAAGGTAATCTTTGATTTAAAAGTTGGCTCGAGCTGAGAAATTTCTTGAAAATTGCTTGCTTTCATAACTTTTTCTATCAAATCTTTTGCACTAGCTATAACTTCGCTTGCAAGCTTTAGGTCTACTTTCATGTATCTGGAGGAAACTAGCCCGATTATCTTGTCCAGACTGCTTATTATCACAGTTTTGTATCCGTCGAAAAACTTTTTTTCCGTTAAAAAAGAGTTCAAATCTCTTTTAATTCGCATCAAATTTTCGCTAAGCTTTTCTTCCTTAAACCTTAGGATTAGATTATCGCAAAAGCTTGACTGAAATTTTTTTGCATCAAAAAGTTCTTGAGTGGCTAAGCATAAGCTTATTGGGGTTAAATCATGCATCGTAAGCATAATCTCACTAATTTAAATGTAATTTAAGAATAAAAATTTGTTTATAAAAGGTGATTAGAATGGAAAAGATAAGAAGTCCTATAGTTGTTACAGTAGGCCATATAGACCATGGAAAAACAACTTTGTTAGATAGTATAAGGGGTACTGCAGTTACTAGGAGCGAGCCAGGAGAGATAACGCAGCACGTAGGGGCAAGTTATGTACCAGCAGAAACTATAAGAAGAATTTGTGCTGATTTGATTGAGAAATTAGAGATTAAATTAACTGTTCCTGGCTTACTTTTTGTAGATACACCAGGCCATGCTGCTTTTGTAACTTTAAGAAAAAGGGGTGGGGCAGTTTCTGATCTAGCAATTCTGGTTATAGACATAAACGAAGGATTCAAGGAACAAACTGATGAAAGTTTGAAGATTTTGAAAGAATATAAAACTCCTTTTGTGGTTGCTGCAACTAAGATAGATAGAATCACTGGTTGGAAACCTCTTGAGAATGCTTGCTTTATAGATAGCTTTAATCAACAATCTGAATGGGTGAAAGAAGAATTAGAAAAATTACTTTATCGTTTGGTTTCTCAACTTGCAGAAAGAGGTTTTAATTCTGAAAGATTCGATAGAGTTGAAGATTTTACAAAGCAAATTGCAATAATCCCATGCTCGGGAAAAACTGGAGAGGGTGTTCCAGAGCTTTTGACAATTCTATGCGGTTTGGCTCAGCAGTTTTTAAAAGATAGATTAAAAGTTTCAGAGATGGGAAGAGGAACCATCTTAGAGGTTAAAGAAGTTAGAGGATTTGGTTTAACTATAGATGTGATTTTGTATGATGGAAGTGTAAGGAGAGGAGATTATTTGGTAATAGGAGGAAAAAAACCAATAGTAACAAAAGTTAAAGCTTTGCTTATTCCAAGACCTTTGCAAGAACTAAGAGTTGAAAAACAGTTTGAACATATAGAAGAAATTCATGCAGCCGCTGGAATTAAAATTGCTGCCCCTAATTTAGAAAATGTTATTGCTGGCTCTCCAATAATTTTTGTAAAGAGTGAAAAAGATGTAGAGAAAGCTAAAGCTTTGGTTCAACAAGAGATTGAAGAAGTAGAATTTAGCAAAGAAATTAATGGCGTAATAATAAAGGCTGATACTCTAGGCAGCTTGGAAGCTTTAATTAAGCTTTTAGGCGAGGAAAATATTCCCATAAGAAAAGCTGAAGTAGGTAATGTTAGGAAAGATGATGTAATAGAAGCAAGCAATGTTTCCGATAATCTAAGAAAAGTTATCCTTGCTTTTAATGTTAAAATTTTAGAAGATGCAAAAACTTTAGCAAAAGATCTGAAGATAGAAATCTTTCAGAATAACATAATCTATCGATTGATAGAAGATTATAAAGAATGGTGTTTCAAGAGAAAAGAAAGAGAAATTCAAGAGAAGCTTGAAAGGCTGACATGGCCCGCAAAGATTAAATTATTACCAGGTTTTGTTTTTAGAGCATCTAAGCCAGCGATAGTAGGAGTTGAAGTTCTAGCTGGAAAAATTAAGCCAAAGGTTTGGCTTTTAAGAAAAGATGGAAAAGAAATTGGAAGTATAAAAGAAATTCAAAAAGAAGGTAAGAATATCCCAGAAGCTAAGGTAGGGGATAAAGTTGCTATTAGTATGGAAGAACCAACCATAGGAAGGCAAATTAAAGAAGGAGATATACTCTGGGTAAACGTTCCTGAAAAAGATTTGCAGACTATACTAGCAGAATTTAGGGATAAACTAACCGAAGCTGATATGAAAGTTATTGAAGAATTGAGAAAAATTAAATCTAAAAGCTAGTTTTAATGAGTTTCAAATTTCCTAAAAAAGTTCCATCTAATAAATAAATCTTAGCTTTATCCAATTCAATAAAACTTTTTGAAATTAATGGTCCTGTAAGCTCGCTTTCTTCTAGTTTATTCAAAGGTATTCCTCCCACTAGCTTATTAAATGAAGGAAAAATTATAAGTTCTAGTCTTCCGGTTTTTTTAGTTTTATATTTTTTTCTAATCAAACTTTTGTTCAATTTTGCTTTTACCCAAACTTGTTCTATCGTTCTATAGCCTAAGGAATCCCTTATTTCAATAACTGGATGAATATGGCCCATAAACAAATAATCACACTCTATTAACTTTTTAGATGGCCATGCATGACCATGAAAAAAACCATATTTACCAATTTTAAAACCTCTTGAAGAATAAATTTTAACTTCTTTTGGAAGAATTTTTTCAAGAAAAGAATCGTGATTTCCTTTGCAGCAAATTATTTTTACCCTTTCAATTAAGCGAGAAAAAAGTTTTGGAATTTCCTTCTCTTCTCTATAGCTTATCCCAGGAACCTCATGCTTAATATCGCCCAAAATCACTAAAACTCTTGCCCCAGTTTTTTCTATAAGCTCATCTATTATTTTTCCGAATTTTTCTGCTTGAGGTGGAATAACAATTCCTGATTTAAACAGCTCATGTTCCAAACCCAAATGCAAATCAGCAATCACTAAAATTTTTTCTTTTTTGATGAATAGAGCTGGATAATTTGCTAGAAATCTTATCATGAAATCAAATAAATTTTTATTTCCTAACATTAAATCTTATTCTATGCAAGAAATAGGAGTAGTAATTTCAAGTCCTGAAGGCCCGACTAGCGATAAATTTTCTTTTGTTATCAAGGATGAAAAAGAAATTCCCATAAGAAAGGGACAGTTTGTGCAACTGGAAACGCCTGAGGGACTTTTGATAGCCAGAGTTTCGGAAATAATCAAAACTAATCGATACTTCATGAGAGCTGAGTCTGTTAGAGAGTATGAAAGAACAGGGAGGAATCTTTTTGATATTTTCCCCATAGATAGGTGGGAATATTTGGTAGCGAAAGCTATTCCTTTAGGAATTTTTTCGGATGGAATACATAGGAGAGTAAGCTTTCCTCCCTCGCCAGGACAAAAAGTTTTTAGAGTTGATGAAAAAACCTTAGCTCAATTTTTAGGGCTGGATGAAGAGAAGGGATTAAACATTGGAAAAGTAGAATTTCATGAGATTAACTCAAAATTAAACTTAACTAAACTCTTTCAAAAGCATTGCTGCATCCTTTCTCAAACAGGGTTTGGGAAATCTCATTTGGTTTCTGTGCTCATCGAAGAAATTTTAGATAGGAAAGATGAACACGGAAAGCCAGCGATAATAGTTGTTGACCCGCACGGCGAATACCATGGATTTGCTGAAGATAAAAAATACATGACAAGAACAAAGGTTTTTGATAAGAATAGCATAAGCATAGCTACCCATAAACTTTCTGCAAATCAAATTTGTGAATTTCAGCCTTTTATTACATCAGTTGAAAGGAGAGAGCTTGCTAAAATAATCGAAAAATTGAGAGAGGAAAAGGATGTTTATGACATGAATGAGCTAATTGCTGCAATCGAGCTAAGCGGGATTAAACCAATAACCAAAGCTCCTTTGCTTGCATGGCTTTCTGATTTGAATTCAACCGGATTATTCAAAAATGTCGATTCTCCTACCATAGAAGAACTGGCCAAACTTGGACAGCTAAGTATTCTAGATTTATCAGATTTCATTCATCTTAGAGATAGACAAATAGTAGTAACTTACTTTTTGAAAAAATTGTTTGAAGAAAGAAGAGCAAGAAAAATTCCTCCATTCATTTTCATAGTAGAGGAAGCCCATCAATTTGTGCCTGAACAAGTCGAAAAATCGAAAGCAATTTCCAAGAGAATAATTGAAACCGTTGCGAGAGAAGGAAGAAAGTTTAATGCTTCTTTAGTTCTAGTTTCTCAAAGGCCGATTCAGCTCTCAACAACTGCTCTATCTCAATGCAATACAAATATGATTTTAAGAATCAGCAACCCTTATGATTTAGATCATATAGGAAAAAGTTGTGAAGGAATAACTAGAGATATTATAAGAACACTTCCTGGGTTAAAGGTTGGCGAAGCTATAATTACGGGTGAGGTAGTAAATTATCCCTTGCTTGTTAAAGTAAGAGAAAGAAAAAGTAAAAAATCTGAAAAAGGAGTTGAACTAGAAAAAGCTCTGATAGAATTTAGCGAAAATTTAAAAAATAGAGAAAAAGATTTGGATGCTTTTGTTTAATTTTAGCTAACAGCTATAACTTTTGTTACCCCATCTCTCTCCTTATCCCTTTCTAGCCTGTACAAAGAACCTGTAACCGCATCTTCAAGTTTTTCCTCATGCGTAATCAAAAACACTTGGTCAACAAACTCGTTAATCCTTGTTCTTAAAGTTTCAGCCAAATCTTCTACAGCCTTAGCGTCTAAATTATGAGTAGGCTCGTCTAAAACTAACCATCTCAATTGAGGTGCTAAAACTAGAGCAAAAGCTACTCTTAAAGCTAAGCAAGCTATACTTCTTTCTCCCCCAGAAGCAAAACCTTCAACATTTATCCATTTCCCACTCCTTTCTTGTAGTTGTAATAAATAATCTCCTTCTTCTATCGAAAGTCTTATACCGACAAAATCTTGATAAGGATATAAGGTTTGCCAGAGTTTATTCATAGTATAATTAACGGCATCAACAAACTCGCTTCTCAATTCAATTTGAGTTTGCTCTAAAGCTTTCTCAAAAATTTTCAAGTCTTTAATCAGCTTATCTAATTTTTCTATTTCAGCCTTTTCTTTCGCTATTTCTTCTAACTTTTTCTCATATTCTTCTATTCTATTTTTCCTTTCCTGAATTAACTGATCAAAACTTAAAATTTTTGTTTCAACCTCTTTCTCTCTTGCTATAAGCTCTTTAAGTTTTTTCTCTACTTCTTCTAAATTTCTCCCTACAAGCTTTTCTTTAATTTCTTCAATTTTTTTCTTCAAGATTTCTTTTTCAAGTAAAAGCTCATCTAATCTCTTTCGCTTATTTTCGTAATCAGCAAATTTTATCAGAAGAATTTCAAGATTTTGTCTTTCTTCTCTCATACTTTTAATCTCTTTCTCAAGTTCATCCATATCTTTTTTAAGCTCAAGAAACCGCTTCTCTGCTTCTACAGTTTTTTCATTCAGTAACTTAAAAACTTTTTTAGATTCCTCTAAATCTTTTTTAAGTTCATCCAATTTTGCTATTTCTTTAATAAGCTCTTTTAATTTTTCAACTAACCCTTCTAGCTTCTCTACCTCCTTTTCATTCAATTCCTTCTTCTTCCTCGCATCTTCTAGTTTTTTCTCCAATTCTTCTATTTCTTTCTTTTTCTTTTCAAGTAAAGCATTTTTCTTCTCTTCGTTTAACTCTGATTCACAAAGAGGACATCTCTTTTCTGCCGAAGAAAGTTTTTCAACAATTTCTTGTAAATCTTTAATTTTTCTTTTAACCCCCTCAATTTCTCCAACCAGCTTTTCGTAAACACTTTTTCTTTCCTTTAGTTTTTCTTCTACTTTTTCCTCAACCAAGCTCTTATACTCTTTTTCTAACTCCAACTTTTCCTTAATTTCTTTTTCTAATCTTTCAATCTTATCTTTCCTAAGAAATTCAAGCTCTGCTTTTGACCTTGAAATCAAAGAATTGAGTTCTTCATAATTTCTCTGTTTCTCATTAAGCTCATCCTCAAAATTTTTCAATTTTTCTTTAATTTCCTCAAGCTTGGATTTAACTTCTTCTTTACTTCTCTCTTTCACAATTTCCTCAAGAGATTTCAGAAAGTTTAAGGTCTCTTCTATTGCACTTATAACACCTTTCTCTTCTTTTTCTAACTTCTCAAGATTTTCCTTAATAGATTTAAGTTCGTTGACTTCAACTTCGCATTTTTCCTTTTCTTTTGAAATTTTTTCCAAAGTTTTTGAAAGTTCTTCCTTTTCCTTTAAAAGTTTATCCAATGAATTTTTAAGCTCATTCAAGTTTTTTTCTAACTCATTAATATCTACTTGGTCTATTATACTTTGCTTCCCTAACTTCCTTTCAAGAAATCTGTTTGCTAAAGTTACTGCACTAGCTCTAGCTTTTTCGAACTTATCTATCATTAGTAATTCATCTATCTTTTTCATCCTCTGACCTTTTGGAATTCTTAGAAAATAATCTAAAGCATTTTGTTCAGCATAGATTGCCTTACTAAAAAGATCATACCTAACTTTCAAAGTTTTTTCAACTAACTGAGTAACTCTTTGAGCGTTTGGTGCTTCTATAAGCTTACCATTCTCCCTAAATTCCGAATAAGTTGTTCCTTTTCTTTTTTCAATAATTCTTTTAACAGAATAGTTTTTCCCATCAACTTCAAAATGAACTTCAACCTCAGCTCTATTCTTTTCAACAGGTTTCTTCATTATTATGTCATCCAGCTTCAACTTTTTAGATTGCAGTTCAGGAAAAGTGCCGAATAGAGCAAAGCATATGGCATTAAGAACGCTAGTTTTTCCTGAACCTAAAATTCCAACTAAGGCGTTCGTTCCTTGAGTAAACTTAAATTCTGATTCCAGATGGGAACGCCAATTTTTCAATTTAACTTTTGTTATCATTCTCCCATCATCTCCAGAATTTCTTTTAGTCCAGGCACGGTTTCATATTTTGATATTTCTCTTGGATCTATCCATCTATACTCTACATTCTCCCAGTTGAGTTTTATTTTTTCTGGAGATTTACATTCAAAGAGATAGGGATAGGCTTTCCATTTAACGTTTAAGCTCTCATCAGAAACTTCTATTATTTTGCCCTTTTTAAGCAATTTCAAATCTTCAATCTTTAATCCAACTTCTTCATAAAGTTCTTTCATAGCAGTCTTGTAAGGATCTCCTTCTACATAACCGCATATGCCAGACCATTTACCCCTATAAGTTCCGACTAAAGAGCTTCTTTTAACCAGCAAAATCTTTCCTTTATTTTCTAAAATGCACACTACTACATCTTTTTCTATCATTTGCTCACCCATTTTTCAAGCCCAGTTTGCTTTTCGCTCAAAGATTTCTTCAAAATTTTTTCCAGAGTTAATTGTTCTCCCAATAAGATGTTAGATGCTCTTTCTATCTCTCCCTCACTTAAAAGTTTAAAGATCTTGTCTGCATCAAAGCTTGAAGCAAACCCAAGCTCTTCTAAATTTTTTCTTAAAATGTTTATTCCAATCTCCTCGATAGAAAGTTTTTGTTCTCTCAAGTTTCTTAGAAGTTCGATTTTTCTTGCAATTTCCTCAGACTCTAGTTCTTTTGAAAATGTTAAAATTAACTTTTGAGCATATTTTTTCTCAATTTCCCTTAACTCTCTATCAGAAACCTGAATTTCTTTTCCAATTAGTTTTATTTTAACCAAAGGTTTTTTCTCAAGAGTCTCTTTTAAAATTTTTTGTAATCTCCTCTCTATTTGCTCCCTAGTTGAAATTGCATCGGAAAGTTTAATTTCTTCATAGAAAAATTTTCTAATTTTCTCTAATTTAACAAACTCTACCTTTAACCTTTTCTCCTCATTTATTTCAATTTTATAGAACCCTTTATCCGCTAGAGCTTCACTAGCTTCTAGTTGAGTGACTATCGTACTTCCAGGAAAAAGTAAAATCGTATTTCCAATTTTTTCTTGGTTAGCTGAATGGATATGGCCATCAACTATTAAATCAAAACCTTTGGGTAAATTGGAAACATTTAAACTGGGTGGCTCTAGAGGAGAATAAACATATGGTTCAATGCTTTGATGTAAGAGTAAAATATTAAAACAGTTTTCGATTGGTTTAGGATTCCATTTGGCTAGAATATCTTTAGCGTATCTTTCTGGTACTCCAGACATTCCATGGATTGCAACTTTTACCCCATCCTTCTCAAAAACTATTGTATCGCAATGTAAATGAATAAGAATTCCTGCATTTTCCAAAGCTTGGACAGGATTGATTATATCTCTTCCGCTTCTTTCGTGCGTTCCATGAATAGCTATAACTGGCAAATGCTCTAAAGTTCTGCTTGAAATTTTTTTAAGCTCTTTCGTGCAAGAAACAAGTTTAACTCCTTTATTTGCTTGAAGCAATGGTTTAACCAAAACTTTTATCGCTCTGGCCCAAACGCTTGTTTTCGGTACTCTCGAATCGAAAATATCTCCGGCTATTAAAATTAGATCGCAGTCCAAGGCTTTCTCCATAGCTTCTCTTGCATTATCAAAGCTATCGTTTTCTAGCTCCGAATTATAAGCATAGCCAAAATGAAAATCTGAAAGTATTGCAAGCCTCATACCAACCTAAAAATATGAAGTAGTCTTTAAATATTTTTGTAGGGTAAATTTCCTATAAATAATATGTGATTCGATGGAAAAGCAGCAAGGTATAACAGTTAAAAAATCTGAAAATTTTCCTGAATGGTATACTCAAGTAGTTTTAAAGTCTGGGCTAGCTGATTATGGGCCAATCCAGGGAACTATTGCTTTTAGAGAATACTCTTTTGCAATCTGGGAGAAGATTCAAGCCATTTTTAATGAAATGATTAAAAAAACTGGGCATAAAAACGTTTATTTTCCGATGCTAATTCCCGAAAGTTTTTTAAAAAAGGAGGCTGAACATTTTAAAGGCTTTACTCCAGAAGTTTTTTGGGTTACTCAAGCTGGGGATAGAAAATTGAGCGAAAGATTAGCAATTAGACCAACTTCAGAAACCATGGTTTACTATTTTTTCTCTAGGTGGATAAGGAGTTGGAGAGATTTGCCTTTGCTAGTTAATCAATGGTGCAACATAGCTAGAGCTGAGATTAAATCAACCAAACCTTTCATCAGAACCACAGAATTTTTGTGGCAAGAGGGTCACACTGCCCATGCAACTAAAGAAGAAGCTGATAAAGAAGTTATGCTAATTTTAGAGTTTTACAGAAAAATTATCGAAGACTACTTAGCAATTCCTGTTCTAGTTGGAAAAAAGAGCGAGAGAGAAAAGTTTGCTGGAGCTTTATATACTACAACTTTAGAAGCTTTGATGCCAGATGGAAAAGCTTTACAAATAGGTACTTCCCATAATCTGGGACAAAACTTTTCAAAACCGTTTGAAATTAAATTTTTGGACAAGGATGAAAAAGAAAAATATGTTTGGACGACTTCCTGGGGTATAGCCTCTCGGCTAATAGGAGCAATTATAATGGTTCATGGAGACGATAAAGGCTTAGTTTTACCGCCAAATATTGCACCAATTCAAGTTGTTATAATACCAATTTATTACAAAAAAACAGAAAGAAAGGAAGTTTTAAGAAAAGCAAAAGAAATTTTGAGTAAATTAGAGGAAAATAAAGTTTCTGCTTTCTTAGATGATAGAGAAGAGTATACGCCTGGATGGAAATTTAACGAATGGGAATTGAAAGGGGTACCTTTAAGAATCGAGATTGGACCAAAAGACCTGGAGAAAAAGCAAGTTGTAGTGGCAAGAAGGGACAATTTTGAAAAAGTTATAGTTAAGGAAAAGGACTTAATTAAGAAGTTGAACGAGTTACTCAACGAGATTCAAAAAAGTCTTTTTAGGAAAGCGAAAAAATTCCTGAAAGAAAATATTTTTATCGCAAGAAATTTTGATGAGTTTAAGAAAATCATAAAGGAAAAAGGAGGTTTTGTAAAAGCTTGTTGGTGTGGTAGCGAGGAATGTGAGGAAAAGATTCAGGCTGAAACAGGAGCAACCATCAGAGTAATCCCTTTTGAAAAGGAAAAGATTTTTTCAAAATGTATCTATTGCAGGAAAGAGGCTAAGGAAGTTGCATATTTTGCAAAAGCTTATTAAATGCTGCTTTTTAAAATTAAATTAATGAGAATTTTGAAAAATTTTAAAGTAGATCCACTAAAATTAGTATTGGCTATTTTACTGTTTTTCTTCTTTTTATTATTCTTTGCTACCACAATCTCCCTATATCTAGGTGAAAGTGTTACCTGGTGAGGAAATGATATGGATTATATCCTGGATAATTTTTCTAAGCCTTATATTTATAGCATCTTACAAAATTGCAGGCATAATAGTTGATGCTAACAGAAAATTAGGGATGCTTCTCTCCATTGTACTCATCTTCGTAATCCCTTTTTGGCTATTTTATCCCAATTTTTATGGAACGCCTATAAACGGAGGAGAACTGGTTATTCGAGTATCCGATGCTGTTTGCAGCGATAATGAAGGAAAAATTCAATATTCGGCAAAAATAAGAAATCTAGGATCGAAATATGAAATATCTAAAGGTGACCTATTTGTGTTTATTGACGGTAATTTAACGTCAAATATAACATTAAATCCAGAGGTTATCTTGCCCGGTAAATTTTCGAATTTAATTATATATACGACGGAAGACTATACAAAAGGGATAGTACATGAGATAAAAATAGCAGGACCGATGAATTCGGAAGAAGTTTATATTGTTTGTTAAGCAAATTTTGCTCAAATCAAAACCACAAAATATTTAAATATAAGCTTTCCAATTATTTTTAGTTTTCTGGTGATTCTTTTGGTAAAGTTTGGGGAAGAAAAGCCTGAAATCAAGAAAACAGGAACAACTACTGTAGGATTAATTTGCAAGGATGGAGTAGTCTTAGCTGCAGAAAAGAAATCAACGCTTGGCTATTTAGTAGCTAGTAAAGAATCAGAGAAAATTTTGCCCATAGAGGATCATATAGCTTTAACCATAGCAGGAGCAAGCGGGGACGCTCAAGCTTTGGTAAGATACATGAAAGCAGAGCTTAAGCTCTTTGCAATCCAAAATCAAAGAAAGATTTCAGTAAGAGGAGCTGCAACTCTATTAGCGAATATTTTGCATTCTGGTAGATGGACCTTCTTGCCTTACATGGTTCAGCTTATAATTGCTGGTTATGATGATTCTGGCCCAGCTATCTTTACTTTAGATGCTATAGGAAGTGTGGAAGAAGAGAAAAAATTCTTTTCTACTGGTTCTGGTTCCCCAATAGCTTTAGGTGTGCTAGAAGATAGTTATAAAGATGGAATTTCTGTCGATGAAGGAATAAAGCTTGCGGTTAAAGCGATAAAGGCTGCGATAGAAAGGGATATAGGGTCTGGTGGAAAAGGAATCGATGTTGCTGTCATAACCAAGGAAGGTGTAAGGCTGCTAAAGAAAGAGGAAGTTGAATCTCTTTTGAAGTAAAAGAGTGAGTGAAATGGAAATTCTGGAAAAAGTAAAGTCTAGATTACCGAGTGAAGTAGTCAGCAGAATAGAGTTAGAAGGTTCGGAGATAGTAGTCTATACAAAGGATAAAGAATTTTTCTTGACTTGCGAGGATCAAATAAGGAAAATAGTTAGCGAGTTAAAGAAAAGAATAGAGGTAAGGCCGGAAAAAAACATTTGTTTAGATGAAGAATATGTAAAGCAGAAAATAATGGAAATTGTTCCTGAGGAAGCTAAAATAAGGAATATTTATTTTGAACCAGAGAGGAGCTTGGTAATAATCTCTGCTGAAAAGCCTGGCTTGGTAATTGGAAAAGGAGGTGAAACTTTTAGGAAAATTAAGCACGAAACTCTCTGGGTTCCGAGAATAGAAAGAGTTCCTTCCTTGAAATCTGATATAATCGAGGGTATAAGGAAAGTCTTGCATAAGAATGTTAAATTCAGGAAAAGATTTTTGAATGAAGTTGGAGAAAAGATTTTCGGGGAAAGAAAATCAAACAGAAATTGGATAAGGATTATTCCTTTAGGTGGTTATAGGGAAGTTGGAAGGAGCTGCACCTTAATAGAAACTCCTAAATCAAAAGTTTTAGTTGACTGCGGAGTTAACGTAGGTGGTTTAAACGGAAATTTGCTTCCCTATTTTCAAGCTAAAGAGTTCGATTATACAGAATTAGATGCGATAATAGTTTCCCATGCCCATTTAGATCACTGCGGTGCAATTCCTATGCTTTATGAGCATGGATATGACGGACCCTTATACATGACAACCCCAACCATAGACCTAGCTGTTTTGCTCTGGCTAGATTTTATAGATGTGATGCAAAGGAATGGGATAAACCCTATTTTTACTGCTAGAGGTGTTAAAGAGGCTGTGAAGCATTGTATAACTTTAGAGTATAACGAGGTTTCTGATGTTGCTCCAGACGTGAGGTTAACTTTTGCTAACGCAGGCCACATTTTAGGCTCAGCCTTAGTTCATTTGCATATTGGTGAAGGAATGCACAACATTCTATACGCATGCGACCAAAAGTTTGGAAGAACTACCTTGCTAGACCCTGCCCAGACCAAATTCCAAAGAATAGAAACCTTGATAACTGAAGCAACTTATGGAGGAGCAGATGATATAATGCCTCCTAGGCATGAGGCAGAGAAACAGCTAATGGATGTAATTAACAAAACTATGGAAAGAGGAGGAATAGCACTAATTCCTTCATTTAGCGTTGAAAGAGCTCAGGATGTGATGGTAATTCTTGCTGAAAATGATTTTCAATATCCAGTTTTCATAGATGGAATGATTTGGGATGCTAACGGCATTTTTAGCGCATATCCAGAATATCTTTCAAGGAGAATTCAAAGAAAAATTTTTGCTGGAGAAGATCCTTTTGTTAATCCTATATTCAAAAGAGTTGCTTCACAAGCAGATAGGGAGAAAGTAATGAATGAAAAGCCATGCGTAGTAATTTCAACTTCTGGAATGCTAATAGGTGGACCCGCTCTAACTTACTTACAAAATTTGGCAGAAGATCCAAAAAATACTTTGATATTCGTCGGCTACCAAGCTGAAGGCACGATGGGAAGAAGGATACAAAAAGGGTGGAAAGAAATTCCTTTCAGGAATGAAGAAGGAAAAACCTATACTGTTAAGCTTGAGATGGAAGTTCAAACTGTTAACGGATTAAGCGGACATTCAGACAGAAATCAATTGCTTGCTTTCGTAGGGAAGCTTAGCGATAGGCCTGAAAAAGTGATAGTTTGCCATGGAGAGAATTCAAAAGTTTTGCAGCTAGCAAGAAGTATCCACAAGCTTTTTAGGATAGAGACAGTAGCACCGAGAAATTTAGAAAGTATAAGGTTAAGATAAAAGAAAAGAAAAAAAAATAATTATGAAAAAATCTGTGATTTTAGTATTTTTTGTACTTATTTCCTTCCCTTGCGCAAAGGCTCTTACTTATGCTCAGAATTCAACTAACAACACAGTAGCAGGATTCCCTACACTTTTCAAGCTTAAGTGGTTTGAT
>CAZICS010000014.1:0-13966 GCA_964537835.1 uncultured archaeon
GTTAAGATAAATGAACTGATTAGGATAGAGGAGAAAATCAGTAAATAAATAAACTACTTTTTTAATTTTTTCAAAGGTTCTCCAAATTTTTCTTTCAACTTTTCATAATATTTTTTCCATTCAGGGTCAAACTTTTCAAGAAACAACTTTATCGGCTTATTCTTTCTTAACGCATAATCCAGCTCTTCTAGAGTCCCTTCAGAAATCCCGCATAGAGCGAATAAATCACAAATATCTATTGCTCTCTTACAAAATTCCATGGTCTGCTCTCTTCCTACAGGAGCACCTTCGAATCTTTCGTAGGGAAATGCTTTAAAGGGATGAAAAGGCGCATAACCCAAAGAAATAGCATAATCCATTATTTCTTCTGTTTTATCTTTTAATCTTGCCGGTGTTGCTAAATAGATCAATTTCACATTTAAAAAATTTGCAGGCATGCTTTTCCCACTCCCTTCATCGACTGGTTTTATACATCCTCTAAGCTTAAAATTGGAGGATTGCTTATGATTGATGACACTCAGCTATTAACAGGTAAAATTCTTAAACAATTCCTTTTATTAGAGCCAGAATGAAGCTTGTTAAGGATTTTCCTCCAAGAACCGCGGTTTTTAGGAAATTAAAAGAAGGAAGTATGAACAAATGGTGGGGAGAACAGCCATTTATGGTTAAAAAATTTAATTTTTCCTGAAATAAACTTTTAAGCAAAAACTTTCATATACTATTTGTGATTGATGCCTTAGTTATACTGAGCGGAGCAGGTTTAATAATCCTGCTTGGATTTATAGGAAATTATATTTTTCAAAAAACGATGATTCCAGACATTCTTTGGCTTTTATTCCTGGGCTTATTGCTTGGTCCCATCTTAGGTCTAATTAACTCATCTTTTTTCATCGACGCAGCCCCCTTCTTTGCTTCAGTAGCAATCCTAATCATTCTTTTTGAGGGAGGTTTACACACAAACCTAAAAATTTTAATAAAAGAGTCTCCAATCTCTATAGTTCTTGCAGTTTCAGGTATACTGGTTTCCATGATTTCCGTTTCCTTGCTCATGTATTTCTTCTTCCAATGGCCCTTTTTAAACGGTTTGCTTCTAGGAGCAATCATAGGCGGTTCCAGCTCTCCAATAGTAGTTTCCTTTACTCAAAGATTAGCCATTAGACAAAAGGTTAAAACTTGGCTGAATCTAGAGTCAACCATAACAGATGCTTTATGTATAGTTCTTGCAATAGTAATAGCAGAATTTATTTCAAGAGGTGGTTATTCCTTAGCTCAGGTAGCGAATGATATTCTAGGCTCTTTTTCAATAGGAGCAACTATTGGTTTAATAGCAGGAATAGTTTCTCTAAGAATTTTATCAAGACTGAAAGGAACGCCTTTTGAATACATGCTAGTCCTAGCTATTTTACTTATACTTTACTCCTTTGTTGAATGGGCTAAGGGAAGTGGTGCAATAGCTGCTTTAATCTTTGGTGTTGTTTTAGCGAATGGAAGGATGATTTCAAAAATCTTCAGGTTTGATAGAGCCATGGTTATTAATAGACAAGTAGAAAAATTCCATTCAGAAGTTTCTTTTCTTATAAGAACTTTCTTCTTCGTTTATTTAGGAGTAATAGCAATGGTCAAAAGCATTTATTTAATCTTGCTAGGAGTCTCGATTACTCTTTTACTTTACTTAGCAAGAAATGTCTCAGTTTTTCTTTCAACTTTTAGGTTAGATATAACTAAAACTGAAAGAAGTGTGATGAAATTTATGATGCCTCGAGGTTTAGCAGCTGCAGTCCTTTCTCAATTACCTTTAACCTATGGAATTGAAAATTCTCAAGTATATACTGGCTTAGCACTTATAGTAATAGTTGCAAGCATCTTACTTTCAAGCTTTGGAATAATTTCAATTAAAGGAAAGCTAGAAAAACTTGCTAAACCCAAGAAAAAGTAGCTAAAGCTTATACCCAATCTTTCTTAAAAATTCTTTTCTCTCTTTTATATCATCTTCTTTCTCTATACCCTTTGGTTTAAATCCATCTACTATACCCAGAATTGCTCTCCCTTGCTCAGTTTCAGCTACTATTACTTCAATAGGGTTTGCTGTCGCAACATATATGCTAACAACTTCTGGTACCTGCTTTAATCTAGGTAAAACATTTATAGGATAGGCATTTTTGATAAAAATTATGAAAGTATGGCCGCATGCAATTTCCAAAGCTTTCTCGCTTGCAAGTCTTTCTAGTTCTTCATCATTTCCTGAATGTCTTACTAAGCATTTACCAGAAGCCTCACAAAAAGCTAGCCCAAACTTAATGTTTGGGACGCAATTTACTAAACATTCATGAATATCTTCCACACTTTTAATAAAATGGCTTCTTCCAATTATTACATTGCAGCCTTCTGGAATCTCTATTTTTAGAGTTTTAATTTCCATGAAATAAGATAAGCAAACAGAATTTTTAAATTTTAACCATATTTTATTTGAAGTCTAGCAGTAGGTTGAATTTTTAATTTTTTAATTTCTTCTTTAGAAAACCATCTTACTTCTTCTACATCACTTCCAGCTTTTAAATTTCTACTAATAGTTTTAGCCTTAAAGCAAATTACTATATGATGATGGTCGTCATGAAATTCCTGGGTAATCAAATAAGGTTCCAAAACTTTTACCCTTAGATTAGTTTCTTCTTTAACTTCTCTTTTAATTGCATCTTCTAACCTTTCGCCTAATTTAACCCTTCCGTTAGGTAATCCCCAATATCCAGCAAAACTTTTTCCTTTCTTTCTTTTAACCAAAAGAATTTTATTTCCTTTTTTAACTAAACAAGAAACAACTACGCTTAGCTTCCTAGCTTTCTTCAAGTTTTTTAGCTTAACTGTTGTCAATCTCATTCTATCTCTTTAACCAATTCTGCTATTTGCTTTAAAATATTTTTAAGCTTTTGATTCTCTTCTCTAAGCTTATTTGCTTCAGCACCAATTTCAAACTTTATCTCCCCACCTTTCACAAAATATTCATAAGTTTCTCTAACCAGCTTCCCTGCTTCAGTTTTCTCGTGCAAGTGATTCCTTATAGTTTGCTCAGTTCTCCCCAGCTCTTCAGCTATTTGAGTTACTGGCATTCCTGCTTTCTCTCTTGCTAAAGCTCCTGCAGCCACTGCTAAAGAATCTATCCAAGTTAGCTTATCTGCTGATTCTCTAATCTTTTGTAAAATATCTTCCTTGAGTAAAGTTCCTACAAGCAAAGAGCTTTCAAGCTTGCTTATTTCTTCCCTTGTAGTAGGTTTTAAAGGAATTTCCATCCTCACACCCCCACCCATTTTCTAGAAATCTTAACAACTTTTTCAGGATAAACTATTATTCCTTTATCAGTAATTTCAAAAGGATGCCTTTTCATGCTATGCGAAGTTCCCCTCATCTTCCATATGATCAAACTTCTTTTTAACTCTCCTTCAACCTCATCTAAATCTAATCTAATTATCCCGTCTGTTGCATGCTCAACTCCTGGCCCGCCAAATCCTCTTTCAGTAACGCTAACTTGAGAAACGAGCAAAGAGGTACATCCTAAGCCAGATAAAACCTTTTTGATTTGAATTAGAGTAGACCTTGCTAAGGAAGGTTTAGTTAAATAAAGTGTTGATACGGAATCTATAACAACCCTTTCTGCATTTATCTCCTTTACAGCTTTTCTTAAAATTTCTAAAAGAGAAAAAACATCATCGGGATCTTTAACCACATATTTCTCTCTTTTTGCAGCCTCTCCTATACCTGCGGTAAAAGCATCAACTATTGCAAACTTTCCCTCTTCCTCAAATTCTCTAACGTCCCATCCAAATTGACTCATGTTAACTCTTACTTGGACTGGATGTTCTTCTAAAGTTACTATTATACCTGGTTCTTCAGATTTTAATCCATGGTAAATAAATTGTTGCCCTAAAATAGACTTTCCGGTTCCTGGTCCACCTGAAAGTAAAACTATGTTTCTCTTTGGTATTCCTCCGTTCAAAATTTCATCCAAACCTTTAATTCCTGTTTTTACTCTTTCCATAAGATTAAGTTTAGCTAAGGTATTTAAAAATTTTACTTTGCTGTAATACCTAAATCTTTTTTTATCAATTTTAAAAATGTGAAAGAGATTCCAGCAAAGTATAGAAGACTGATTGGAAGCAAAGTTTGGTTTAAGGATGAACTTTCTAAATTAATTCACGATTATTTGTCTTCTAATGTTGCTACCTCTCTAGAAATTTGTAAAGAAATTTTTGGAGAGTGTGAAAGAAAGAGTAGAAAACTGGGAAAAATAACAAAAAGACTGAAAAGGTTAAAAAAAGATGGAATTGTTTATGCTGTCGGAGACGATAAAAAATATGTTTCTCTTTTTCATTTAGCTGAGGTTTTATTTAACCTTGGGCCAAGTACTAAAGAAGAGGTTGCTGAAGCTATTGATTTAAGCTTGAACGAAAGTAAGTCAGCTTTAGAGCAAGCATATAAAAGAAAATTTTTAGGAAAGTTTGAGAGGGCTAGTGATAAAAATCCAATATTCTATTTGTTGATTGAGGGGGAGGAAGAGAAGGCTAAGCTTAAGGGGATTAAGTATGCTAGAGAAATCTATGAAGCTTTGAGCGAAGGATACAAAACATCTAATGAAATTGGAAAAATTTTGGGACTAAGCAGAAAAGATGCTTCAAGAATACTTAGGGAAATGAAGGAAAAAGTTTCTTGGCTTGAGTGCAAAAAGATAATTGGACAACCTTCATTAATATGGTTTAGAAAAGATAGGAGAGAAGAACTTCAACAAATTTTAGAAAGTGAGAAGAATACTCTACTTCAAAAAATCAGAGCCTATATTTCAAAAGAACCGAGAAGAAGTAAAGAGATAATGGAAAAATTTGGATTGAGCTTGTATGAAACTCTAAAACTTTTGAAAGAAATGGAGAAATTAAATTTGGTTAATAGAATAGAGGGACCTGGGGGTAGTGTAGCTGTTTGGTACTCTAACAAAGCTCAAGAAATTAAGGCAAGATTTAAATTAAGATCTTTGAAATATGGAGCCAAACTTTTTGAAATACTCTCGAGAGAATTCATCCTTCCAGCCAAAAAAATTCAAAAAGAATTGAATGCTCCTTATAAAGCTACCTACAATTTATTGAATAGGCTTAAAAAACACGGTTTGGTTAAAAATATTCCAAACCGTGGATGGTTTATAGAAAGAGAAGAGATTCAAAGGATCCTAAAAGTTGTGAAAGAAGGTTTGGAAGGATTTGAAATTAAGTACGAAGGGGTTTATACAGCAATACCAAAAAAATTCTTTTTCTTTTCTACCCTTCGAAATATAGCCGAGGAGGAAGGGATTGCGATTAAATGTGGAAATTCATTCATCCTTCCAAAAAATGTTGATTGGTTTTCTTATCGTAAATTTTCAGAAATAGTCTATGGTATTTTAAATAACAGCTAAAGCTTCATGCTATATCTAGGCCACCAATTCCAAATAGTATCCAAAGGCTCCAAATAAGAAATGAACAAAAATCTTTTCATTTTTGGGAAAAATGGTATTTTTCTTTATGCCGGGGGCGGGATTTGAACCCGCGACCTCCGCGTTTCTTTCATCTAAAAATCAAAGCTCATAGATGCTATGAGCGCGGCGTTCTAACCAACTAAACTACCCCGGCCTATAATTTAAAATATTCTTAAATTCTTAAAAATAAATTAAGTTTTAAGTGATTGGAATGAAGCTTGTGCTCATAGCTGTTCCTGGCTCTGGGAAAAGTACGATTATGAATTTGGTTAAAAAAAGAATACCAGAATTAAAAACTGTAATTTTTGGAGATTTGATGTTTGAGATTGCAAAGAAAAAGTTTGGGATAAAAAACAGAGATGAGATGAGGAAGAAAATTAAACTGAAGGATTATAGAAAGCTGCAAGAGCTTGCTGCTGAAAGAATAGGAAGATTAAAGGGAAAAATGATAATAGATACTCATGCTTCTATAAAGCAACCCTTAGGTTATTATCCTGGTTTACCTTCTCATATAATTAAAAAAATTAGGCCAGATTCGATTGTTGTGCTTGATTTTGATCCAAAAGTAGTTTTCAAAAGAAGAATGGTTGACTTTAAGCTTAAAAAACCAGAAAGAACTTCTGTAGGAACTATAAGAGAACCTAGAGCTAGAGATATAGAAAATGAGGAGGAAATTGAACTTCATCAAACTATGAACAAAATGTTTGCAATCGCTGCTGCTAATGAAGTAGCTTGTCCAGTTAAGATAATTAACTTAAGATTTAAAGAAAAAAGAGAATTTGAGCATGCAAAGAAAGCTGCAGAAGAGATTATAAAAATGCTAAAGGGATAGAAATGGAAAAAACTTTTTTCATGATAAAACCAGATGGAGTAAAAAGAAAGCTAATTGGCGAGATAATTAAAAGAGTTGAGAAAGCTGGTTTAAGAATAGTTGCGATGAAAATGGTAAGAGCTAGCAGAAAACTTGCAGAGAAGCACTATCCAAAAACAAAATCTCAAGTAGTTGGGATGGGCAAGAAAACCATTCAAGCTTCTCTAGAATCTGGAAATTTTGGTCGACTTAAAAAAATATTTAAAACTCAGGATCCGGAAAAAATTGGTTTGATCTTAAGAAAATGGATGATAGAGTTTTTGATTTCTGGGCCAGTTGTTGCTATGGTGGTTGAGGGAAGAAATGCAGTTAAAAGAGTAAGAGAAATTTCTGGGTTTACCGATCCTTCCAAAGCAAAGAAAGGAACCATAAGAGGAGATTTAGGAAGGGACTCTATAATTAAAGCTAATAGTGAGAGAAGAGCTGTTAAAAATTTAGTTCATGCATCTGGTTCAAAGGAAGAAGCAGAAAGAGAGATTAAACTCTGGTTCAAAAAGAGTGAAATTTTTAAGATTTGATTCTTTCCTTCAAGGTAGAAACTATTAAAGGCAAAGCAAGGGTTGCATCAGCATACAAATTCAAATGGTTTGCTTTTTCTTTTATCTTACCCCATGAAATGGCCTCTTTAGTTCTCGCTCCAGATAAGCTTCCATCCCATTCTACTGCAGTAGTGATATAGACAGCATAATCCAAACCATTTTTAAATTGTGCATGCCAGATTGTATGATGCTTAGAAATACCACCTCCAATTATTAGTGCCCCAAGCTTTTTGGTTTCCCAAATTAAATCACTTAAAAATTTTTCATCAGCTAATACATTAAGCTTAAAATCCTTATCCTGAGAAAAAAGCCAGACTTGATATCCAACTGCCCCATCTGTAATTCCTGGAACAAAAACAGGAATTTTGTTCTTGTAGCACCAGTATAAAATCGAATCTTCCTTCAACCTTTTTCCAATTTCCCATGCAAGCTCATAGCTAGCCAATTCTTTCTTTTCTGAATAAATCTCGCTAAGAATTTCTCTCATTTTTTCCTCGATTATTAAACCATAAGACTCCTTAGGAACAAACACGTTCCCTATTCTATGAATATCCTTTTTATGCAATTCTACATCATCAGCATCAAAGCTCCCATGATAATAGTCTTTAAAACTTCTTGCTAGATCATGGTCTAAGGTTCCGCAAGTTGTTATTAAGGCGTCGAACCATTTTTCCTTAACCATATATCTAATTATCCCTCTTGTTCCAGTAGCTATAATACAAGCTGGAAAGGATAGAATTTTCAAGCATGTTTTATCCTTAATCATTCGCTCGAGTAAATCAACACAATCAGCCAAAATTTTTGCAGTAAAACCACCGCTTGCTTTCATCTGCTCTACAAGCTCATTGATGCTTAACTTTTCCTCAATCGAGTAATCCCTAACTTTTTCCATGAAGTTTAAAAGGTAAGCTAACAATAAAAAGATTTCTTAAATTGAGTATAATCTATTTTAGGGAAAATGTTGGAAAAAGAAGTTGTTGGGATTTTAAAGAAAGTTGGAATAGATGCAGAAAATTATCTAGAAATTCCTCCAAAAGAGTTTGGAGATTTAGCTTGTACTATTTGCTTTCAGCTGGCTAAAAAAGAGAAAAAAAATCCGCAAACAATTGCTGAAGGATTGGTTAAAAAAATAAAAATTCCTGAGGATAGCTTGATTTCTAAAGTTGAAGCAAAAGCTGGTTACATAAATTTTTTCTTCGATTGGGAAAGGATAAGCGAGAAAATCTTGAAAGATATTTTGGAAAAAGGAAAAGTTTACGGAAGCTCAAAGATTGGAGAAAACAAGAGGGTTATGGTTGAATACTCTGCTCCAAACCCTGTTCACCCTATGCATATAGGCCATGCAAGGTCTACTTTTCTCGGCGATGCTCTAGCAAATCTTTTTGACTTTCTTGCCTTCGAAACTATTAGAGCAAATTATATTAACGATGTAGGCTTGCAAGTCGCAAAGCTGTTAGTCGCTTACTTGGAATGGGCAAGAGGAAAAGAGCCCGAAGGAAAACCAGATTTTTGGCTCTGGGAATACTATGTTAAATTTCATGAGGAAGCGAAAAAAGATGCTAGTTTAGAAGCTAGGGCAAGAGAAATTTTAAGAAAATTTGAGATAGAAAGAGATGAAGAAGTAAGCAAATTGTGGAGGAAGATAGTAAACTGGTGCATCCAAGGTTTTAAGGAAACTTATGAGAGGCTTGGAATTAGGTTTGACGTTTATTTGTACGAGAGTGACTTTAGGGATGAGGGAAAAAAATTGGTTGAAGAAGCTCTTAAAAAAGGAATTGCGTTTAAATCCCAAGATGCTATAATTGCTGATTTAGAAAAGTATGGGTTGCCAAATACAGTAATCCTAAGGTCTGACGGAACTGGGTTATACATAACCAGCGATTTGGGCATGACCGTTCAGAAATTCAAGCAATTTAAGCTAGATAAGTCTGTTTGGGTCGTTTCTAGCGAGCAAAACCTTTACTTCAAGCAGTTTTTCAAAATTTTAGAGTTGCTGGGCTATGAGTGGGTCAAGAATTGCCATCATTTTTCTTTCGAGTTAATCAGACTACCAGAAGGGAAAATGTCCTCAAGGGAAGGAAGAGCAGTAATGCTGGATGAAGTAATCAATAAGCTGGTTGATTTGGCTTATAAAGAAGTAGATAAAAGAAATCCTGATTTAAGCGAGGAAAAGAAGAAAGCGATTGCTGAAAAGATTGGGATAGGTGCGTTAAAGTACGCGATAATAAAAGTTGAGCCAGAAAAGCAAATTGTTTTTGATTGGAAGAGGATGCTGAGCTTCGAAGGAGATACAGGCCCTTATTTGCAGTATGCACTAACCCGATGCAACGGAATTTTAAGGAAAGCAAAGAGCTGGGAACAAAACTTTAAAACAGAAAAATTGAGCGAGAAGGAAAGAGAGTTGGTTAAAGCTCTAGCAAGATTTCCAGAAATTGTTTTGAGAGCCGCAAATCAATTCAAGCCTCATTTACTTTGCAATTATGCCTTTGAATTGGCTACAATTTTTGATAAGTTTTATGAAGCATGCCCTGTTTTAAAAGCTGAAGATGAGAAATTGAAGAATTTTAGGTTAACTTTGGTTAATGCGACTAAAATTGTTTTAGAAAATTGTTTAAGGCTGATTGGAATTGAAATACCCGAGAGGATGTAAGTTAATCTAATTGTATTGTTTCAACTCTTTCTTTCGTGGCTTTTTATATAGAAAATAAAATTTAATATGGTTATTTCACAGTAACACTTTTAGCTAAATTTCTTGGTTTATCAGGATCCAATCCTCTTTCGACACACATCTCATAAGAAAAAAGCTGCAGGATTATGGTATTTGGTATTGTTGATAGAGTAGATGGAATTCCTTTTGGGATACCTATAAATTCATCAGCCATTTCCATAATCTCTTTATCTCCTTCTTCAGCTATTGCAATTATGTCTGCTCCTCTCGATTTCATTTCTTGGATATTACTAACCATTTCTGCATGGGTATCATCATTCGGTGCTATTACAACTACAGGAAAGCCTTCCTCGATTACACTTATTGGACCATGCTTACTTTCGCCGGCAGGATAACTTATACAAGGCAAGTAATTTAACTCCATGAATTTAAGTCTTCCTTCATAAGCTATTGGTGTGCTTATACCTCTTCCCAAAAATCCAAAGCTTAACCTATCCTTATATTTTTTAACAATCTCTCTTATCTTATCTCTTTTCATTTTTATGATTTTATTCACTATTGTTGGCATCTCTTTTAATTTATTATAAAGTTCTGAGTATTCCTTTTTGCTGATAAGTCCCCTTCTCCTTCCAGTTTCTAATGCAAGCTGAAAAATTATACTAAGCTGAGAAGTAAAGGTTTTTGTTGCGGCTACTCCTATCTCAGGACCAGAGTTTTGAATCAAATAAACATCAGAGTATCTCGTGATTGCTGAACCTAAGGTATTAGTAATACTTAAAATTTTTGCCCCCTTCTTCTTTGCAAATTTTACAGCGTTTAAAGTGTCAGCCGTTTCTCCTGATTGGGTTACTCCTATTACTGCAGACTTTTCATCAATTGAATTTCCATATTGTTTTATCAGTTCTGAAGATCTTACCGGAACAACCATTTTTCCTGCTAACTCATTAAACATGTATAAACCAGCTAAGCAGGCATGATAAGAAGTCCCTGCACCTGTTGCGAACATTTTCTTAGATTCAATCAAACAATCTACAGCTTTTTCAAAATAAGGTTTTTGAAGTTTGAAAGACCTTTTAAGTGATAGAGGTTGCTCTTCTATTTCTTTGAGCATAAAGTGAGGGTATCCACTTTTTTCGATAACTTCTGGAGACCAGTCTATGGTTTCCATTCTAGGTTTAACCTTTTTTCCATCAAGTTTTTCAATACTTATTCCTTCATAAGAAATTTCTGCTATTTCCCTGTCGTTAAGTCTTATAATTTTTCCCTTATAGCCATTCTTTGAATTATTTATGTAAGGTAGAAATGCTGGAATATCTGAAGCACAGTAAAATTCATTTTTTCCAAGACCGATTAACAATGGACTTTCATTCTTGGCAACGATGATTTTATCGGGTTCTTTTGTAGAAATGGCTGCAATCGCATAAGACCCTTTAATTTCATCTTTTACTATTTTCCTGACGCATTCCTTTAGGCTATATCCTTCATTCATAAGATCTTCGATAAGATGAGAGAAAAGCTCAGAATCAGTTTTTGATCTAAAGGTATGAGTATTAATAAGCTTGTCTTTTATTTCAAAATAATTTTCAACTATTCCATTATGAACAATAGCAATTTCCTTTTTACAATCCAGGTGAGGATGAGCGTTCTCTCTTGAAGGAGTACCATGAGTAGCCCATCTTGTATGTCCTATCCCAATATTACCAGGTAAATCGTTTAGATTGTATTTAGCATGAACCTCTTCTATCTTTCCTTTATCTTTTTTAACAAAAATTTTCCCATTATAAATAGTAGCTATACCTACGGAATCATATCCCCTATACTCCAACCTCTTTAAAGCTGAATGGATAATAGGAGCAGCTTTTGAGTAACCCAAATAACCAAAAATGCCGCACATACTTTTGCCTACTCATCTATTAAGGCTTTTTTGCTTTTAACCCAAACATACTTGCATTTCTTACACTCGTAAGCCTGAGGATAGCTTGCTTCTATCACTCTTACTTCGCTTGACCCGCATCTTGGGCATTCCATGCTTTTAATTTTGAGAAGCTAGAATAAAAAGCAAACCTAAAATTTTTCTTTTTGAATTATTCAAAGGTGGTGAAGGAAGAGAGCAAAAATTCTTCCAACTATTAAAAATAAATTTATAATATTAAAATTCGATTAATAATTTATGGATTTTTTGGTGGAAGAGAAAGAAAAAGAACAGAGAGCTTATGAAACTCTTCTGGCTACTACCCCAAAAATTTTAAGAATTTTGAGCAACGAGCTAGTTTTAAGAATAATTCGACTTTTGGCTAAAAAGCCGAGTTGTGCGATGGACCTAGCTAGAAAATTGAAAGAGCATGAGCAAAAAATTTACTACCATTTAAGAAATCTGGAAAAATTCGGGATAGTAGAACTCTTGAAAAAAGAAGAGAGGGTTGGAGCAATAGCAAAGATTTACAGAGTTAGATATCCGGCTATTTCCTTCAAGCTCTTTGAAGACGAAAAAATAGTAAACAAAAAAGTTAGAATAAGGGAGTTAAGATTCTTCAAGCCTTTTATCAAAAGAGGAAAGTTAAACGCTACTCTAATAATCGGCTCTCCTGACCCTCACGGCAAGTATGCTGCTCAAGCTTCGGATGGATGCTGCGCAATAGATTTAGCCCTATTTTTGGGTAGCTTGATAAAAGACCCAAGCTTGCCAAATTACAAGCTAGATACAGAGGTTAAGAAGGAAGATTTAGAAAAAAATTTGATCTTGGTAGGAGGTCCAAAATCTAATATAGTAGTCGATAAGGTCAACAAAAATTTACCAATCTATTTTGATTTCCATAGGGAATGGAACATCTACTCCCCTTTATCAAAAACCGTTTATGCAGAAGATGATATTGGGGTAATAGAGAAAATAGAAAATCCATTTAACTCTAAAAAGAAGATTTTAGTCCTAGCTGGAAAAAGGTTTAAGGGAACGAGAGCAGCGATAATTGCTTTGATCAGACATTTAAAAGAAATAGAAAAAGGAAATAAATTTGATCCGAGCATAATTGCAAAAGTTGTTAGAGGCGTGGATAGGGATGCGGATAACCGAATAGATGATGCAATATTTTTGGAATAGATTTTTATTTTTTTCCTCTGTCTTAAATATATGCTCAATCGAAAGGTCTCGCCTTCGAGGAAGTTGATCGATTCTTCCTTTGTATGGAAAAAAGACGATGGATACTATGCAGTCATAGATATAATGAGCAGGGTTGATTCTGCTGTTCTTACAACAGTAGCCTTTAATCTTTACGGGAACTATCCAGAGTTTTCTATTTCAGAACTTAAAAGATATTTGAGGCTTAGGAAGCTCCCCGATCCTAATGGCTATAGCTTAGTGGACGAGAAGAGGTCTTGCTATGATAACGTTGAATCGATAGTTTACGTGAGAGCTTTAACTAAAAAGAGGTGGGAAAGGAAAGAGTATAACAAGGTGAAGATTAAAAATTTAGTTTTGGAAAATGCTTCGTTTAGAGAGAAGGTTAAATCCTTAAGGAATTTGGAAGTGAGCTGTAGCTGCCCTAGAGCCGAGTATCAAAGTATTTGCAGACCTGCTTATTATCAAAGGAGAATATTTAAAGATCCTAGAACTTATAAAGATATTCCGGGTTCTTTCATAAACTCTGTTTTTTGTAAGCACGCTTGCATAGCTTTAGATTGGTTAACTCTCTTTTATGGAACAGCAAGCTTTGAGTATTTTGGTCCATCTCCTCATGTAATTGAAGCATCAAAAATAGTAATTAAAGATTTCTTGAGGTTTAAACCTAGGTATCCTGATTACAAATTGAATAATTTATATTTAGCTGAATTAAAAAGGAATTCTATTAATCTTCATGAACCACTTCTGAAATATATTTGGTAATTAAATTTCTCCCTTATGTTCTTTTAGCCAATTGTCGATAGCTTTTTTTATGTCAATAGTCATCTCTTCTCCAGAAGGCAACCTTCTTTTAACTGTTATCGGCAAGATTTTATTCTTGAACTCAAGCCTTGCCAGTTCAGCCGGATCTTTCAAATCAGATTTTACCAAAACAGGAGCTCCTAGAGCTATTTGCAAAGCTCTAGCTCCTATCAAGCGAGCAAATTCAAACCTAGTCAATCTATCTTTCGGCCATATCATAGCAATCATGGCTTAAACTTATGAATCTCTTTCAACAAGTCTATATGACCCAAGAAAAGCTGTCTACAGCAATATCTTTTCAATCCAAGCTCATCTAAAACTTTTCCAGAAGGCTCTCCCTTAGAAACCCTTTTCTTGTATTCTTCCCAAAGATGACCAACTACCTTACCACAAGTAAAACAACGAACAGGTATGATAATCTACATCACCATTATTTTAAAAATTATAATCTTACTAATTTAAATCACTTTCGGTT
>CAZICS010000015.1:0-3321 GCA_964537835.1 uncultured archaeon
TGTCCCATCAACGCCTAAAAATGTTGGAAATTCACCGAAAGTCTTTGCTAATGCTGGTGCTACGGGCATTGCTAGCATCAACGCAGCCAACAAACTTGCAATTATCTTTTTCATATCAACTCACTTTTTTTATCTTTTCACTGTTCACTATTTCATCTTTTATCGATAGTGAACAGTGCTCGGGATTTTCTAAAATAAAATTGAATTTATAGGCTATATAAGAATTTCTTGAAACTTTTTTTATGCTTCTCTCTTTCACATTTACACTCCTTTTTCTTCGTTTAAAAAGAAAAAATTTGGTTTTTAATTGTTTCTAAAATAAAAATCAAAGCTTATTAATCAAAATCTCAATAATTTTAACTTTTTAATTTAAAACTAACCTAGCTACATGAATTACAAGATTTTTATTTCCTGAAACCAAAATTATCTTAATGAAAAAGAGTGGTAAGATGATTGTGATAATTGGCTTGGTTTTGATTTCGGTTTTGCTAGGAAGCTTTGCTCAAGTTTTTTTAAGGAAAGGTATGTTAGAAATAGGAGAAATTGGGTTGAAAGAAATTCTTAGCAAAAAAGTTTTTGGAATAATTTTTCAAAAACACGTTTTTCTTGGAATTGTACTTTTTACAATCAACACTTTTGTCTGGCTTATTCTTCTTTCTAAAAAAGAAGCGGAATTAAGTTTTGTTTTTCCTTTACTTTCCTTAGGCTATATAGTTACTGCGATTCTTGCAAAAATATTTTTTAACGAAGAACTAACTCTCTTTAGAATAAGTGGAATTATTTTAATAGTTCTTGGTGCAAGCTTGATAATTAAAACCTGATTAACGAGATAGAAGAAATTTCCATTTCTCATCAGACAAAATTTTTTCTGCTTCTTCCAAATCTTTCTCTGAATTTATTTTAAAAAATTCAAAAGTTTCCCTCGAGATAGGAACTAATATTTTTTTCCTCGATTTTCTTATCAAATTTTCAAGCTTATCATTTCTTCTAGCATTTCTGAAAAAATTTTTTGAATAGATTGCGCACAAACTTTCAAAATCTCTCAATGACCAAAAGTAGCAAATACAGTTAACATTCTTTTCCATCCTAACCAACAATTCTCTAAAGGTTTTTTCTAGAACAAAAGGCATGTTTGATGCGATCAAGAAAAAATATTTTTTCTTCAAATTTTTCATCCCTTTTTTAATTGCATAGATTAAAGAAAATCTCTTTCTTTCTAACTCAACTATTTTAATTTTTTTGTTCTTGATAATTTGCTTTAAATCATTTTTCATCCTCTTTCCGCAAACCAAAACAATTTCCTTAAAAAGAGAAACTTTTTCAAGCAACCAAAGCAAAATTTCCTTACCTCTTAATTTTAAGAACGGATTAGATTTAGGTAAGATTAAGATTAAGCATGCAACCTTTCTCAAATTTTTTATTCTGATTTTTTACCCTCCCTTAGTTTTTTTAAGCTTAGCTTCAAAAGTTTTTTTTCGAAAATTTTTTTAACCAAGCTTGATAGTCTAATTCTTTTTTTCTCGAATTCTAGTAAAGCATCTTTAGTTATAAAAACTTCCTTGATAAAAGGATAATTCTTTTTAAGCTCGTCGTTTATAAACATAACATCTTGATCTAAAATTTCATTCTCTATATCTTCAGCCAATTTTTTAAGAGCAGGGGAAAATTGTAAGAAAACTAGAATGTAAGAAGGTAGGCATGCAAAATTTTCTAGAATTTCATTCAAATGCATCAAGAGCAAGAAAGGTAAATCGTCCCCTATTTTCAATGGTTCTTTAAAAAATTTCAAGATGAATTTGGAGTTCGTGAAAAGAAATGCAAGAATGAAAAAATTTCTGTCTTTGAAAATTTCAACAATTTCTTTGGTCAAACTCTTTTCTAAAAAATCGAACCCCAAGAATTTTAGGTTTTCCTCAACCCAAAAATCAAAATTAACAGAATAAACGCTTTCTCTTGCGTCTTTTCCTTTGCTTTCGATTAGCATGTTTTGGACTTTTAAGAGCTGAGTTATTCTATCTACGGTTGAAAAGGGTATTTGAGTTTCTTTAACCAAATCAGAAGGAGAGATTTTTGAAAAAGTATAGTAGAGGAAGACTTTTTTCCTCGCCTCTGTAGACAAAAATTCGCTGAGCTTTCTTATAATTTCGCTCATTTCTATCAATTCTAATACTCTACTAATATTAGAATAATTTCTTTGATTTTAAAAGATTTTTAATTTTATTCGTTTTCTTAGGTAGCGCCTAGGAAAGGGTAGGAAGATGCAAAAATACAATTTTAAATTCGAAAATTAAATTAGATTTCATGAAAGTTGTTATCACGCTTGGCGGCTCTCTGCTAACAAAAGAACTAAGCTCAGAAAATTTTAGGAAGTATGCTGAAGTTTTGTTAAAGATAAAAGAAAAAGTTGAAAGATTGGTTGTTGTTTGCGGTGGAGGAAAAACAGCAAGAGAATATATGAAAATTGCAAAAGAATTTAATCCAAGTTTAACTTTTTTGGATAGGATTGGAATTATTGCAACTCATCTGAATGCTCTAGCTTTAATTTCAGCTTTAGGAGAAAAAGCTTATCAAAAAGTTGTTAGAAGTGTAGAAGAAATAGAAAATATACCAAAAGAAAAAATAATTGTTTGCGGTGGTAATGAGCCTGGGCATTCAACAGATTTTGACGCTGCTTTATTTGCTGAAACCATTAGAGCTGACTTGCTAATAAAAGCAACTAACATAGATGGAGTTTATTCCGCTGACCCAAGAAAAGATCCAAACGCAAAAAAATTCAAGAAACTAAGTTATGAAGATTTTGAGAAAATAATTTTAAAGAATAAACAAGAACCTGGAAAGTATAGTTTGTTCGATTTATCTGCCCTTAAAATTGTAGAAAGATCAAGAATTAAGTTAATAGTTATAAATGGTGAAGATCCAGAAGAAATAATTAGAGCAATAGAAGGAAAGCATAACGGAACTGAAATAGGCCCCGGTAGCTCAGTTGGTTAGAGCACCTCACTGGTAATGAGGGGGTCGCGGGTTCAAATCCCGCCCGGGGCTCAAAGTTTTTATATTTTATTTCTAACTTTACTTCATGAGCTTGGAAAAAAGAGTATTAGATATAATCAACGCTGAAAGTAATGGTGAACCAATACATAGAAGAACTATTGAAAGAAAAATTGGGAACGTAATTTTTTATTGGAAAGAAAACCCAGAATTGGCTGCTCGCTCGATTATCGACGAATTGATCTACAAAGGTAAAATCATTCCTGTGAGCTACGATTATCAAAAAAGTGGATATATTCAAACTACGGAATGATTCTAGGAGCTTTCGTCAGA
>CAZICS010000015.1:3421-11175 GCA_964537835.1 uncultured archaeon
CAGAAAAATTATTTGCAGAATTATTAGGGAAAAAGCTAAGCTATGTGGGATGGGTGAACTAATAGAAATCCTTAAGATAAATAGGTCTACTCTTTACAGATTTCTAAGAAATGAGTGTATAAGCATAAAAAATTTAAAGAAATTATTAGAGGGTTTAAACATCAAGCTAAATATAGATAAAATACCAGTAGTTATAGTAGCTGGAAATAAAATTATAAGAAGAGATCCTGAAAAACTTAAACAGCTCATCAAATCGATAATTTCAAAAAAAGGTAGTGAAGAAAAGTTGCATTGGTTTAATGCTCCGAATCTTTTGTTAAAAATTTCAAAGTCTCTGTGGAAAAATTTAAATGAAATAATAGAGATAAGCTATGGTAGTATTGGGGCCTTATGTAAAAGAAATGGTATTTCGAACCATTCTTTGGAAAATTGGTATAGAAAACGCGTTCCATTTATGCGTACAAATACTTTGAAAAAAATATTGCAATCTCTTTCTATTACACCAGAACTAGTAAGAGAAGATTATATTTTACCCGTAAACGTAAATGGACATCCGCTTAAAAGATTTTTGTCGACATTCACTACGTTAACAAACAACCTAGAAAAGATTATACCAAAGTTTAATGAGGAAAAGGTATACAAAAACGCAATCGATGAACACTTTGCTGAAGAAATCGGAATTCATATGGGAGATGGAATGATGAACATTTATGTCGATAAAAGGGGTAAAAGAAGATTTTTGATAAAGATTTCTGGAGATCCTATAGAAGATAAGATTTACTATGATTTTTGGGTAGGGCCATTGATTCGAACCATTTATCGTAAGAAAATATATCCGAAACTTATTAAGCAAAATGAGTATGGAATAATATTTTGCTTTAAAAAGGCCTTAGAATTTAAACAAAAATTGGGTTTGCCTCTCGGTAAGAAAGAAAATATGAAAATCCCAAATGTAATAAAAGAAGATAAGGAGTTATTAAAATTTTTTATAAGAGGTGTATTCGATACAGACGGCTCTTTAACCTTTGGCAAAGACAAGAATGACATACCATCTATCCCGATCCTCTCTTTAAGTAGTCCGGATGGTATTTTTGTCGCTGACTTAAAGGATGCCCTCGATAAGTTACATTTACCAAATAGGAAAACTGTTGCTAATGGAAGAATACATACAATATACATCCAAGGAAAAAATTTAGAAAAATTCATGAAAAAGGTTGGGCTGAAAAATTTGAGACATTTATCTAAATGGATTATTTATTGCCATTACGGATACTGTCCCTTGAAAATTGATTTGATTAAAAGGTTACTAATAATTTTAGGAAAAATTAATCCTGCAACCTTATTAACCTCTATTTAGCTTTTTCTCTGTTTCATAGACAAGTTTTTTAACTTTGCATACCACATCTGGATTAACAGAAATAGAATCAATGCCACATTTAACTAGAAACTCCGTAAATTCGGGATATATAGAAGGTGCCTGACCACAGATGGATACTGAGATATTATGTTCATGAGCCACTTTTATTAAGTATTCTATAGACCTTAACAATGCCTCATTTCTTTCATCAAAGTATCCCATGTTTGCAAGAATCGTAGAATCTCTATCTACCCCTACTGTTGTTTGAAGTAGGTCATTACTTCCTATTGAAAAACCGTCGCACAATCTAGAAAATTTATCCGCTAACCATATAACACTGGGTACTTCCGCCATAAGCCATATTTTGAAATCTTTTGCCCTTCTTAGACCTTCTTCTTCCATTATTTTTAAAACTCTTTCGACCTCCCAAACAGTCCTTACAAAAGGGAGCATTACCCAAACATTATCTAATTTCATTTCCTCTCTAACCTTTCTTATAGCTTTACATTCTAATCTAAATGCCCTTTCAAATTGAGGTGAAATATATCTGCTTACACCTCTCCATCCAAGCATAGGATTCGCCTCTTCTATCTCAAATTTTTCACCACCGATCAATTTCCTATATTCATTAGTTTTTAAATCGCTGAACCTAACTACAACAAATCTTGGATAAATCGCTTTTGCAACGATTGCTATTCCTTCAGCAAGTTTGTTTACATATTTTTCCTCTTCACCTTTTTCAATTAAATAGTTTGGATGTTCCCTGATCCATTTTGCAATGATAAATTCTATTCTCATTAAACCGATCCCATCGAAAGGTAAATGTTTATACTTTTCTATCTCAGTAGGGATCCCGAGATTCATTAAGATTTTGACTCTAGTTTTAAGCTTAGCAGCTTCTTCAGGTGTAACTTCTACTTTTTCTTTTTCTTCCAACAAGTTTTTAACCTTACCTTTATAGATTAAACCTTCTCTTCCATCAACCGTTATTTCCATACCATCTTTCAAAACTTTGGTTGCTTCTTGAGTTCCTACTACACACGGAATTCCGAGCTCTCTACTCACTATTGCGGCATGCGATGTAATTCCCCCAGCATCAGTAACTATTGCTGCGCACTTACTCATTGTGGGGACGAGATCTGGAGTCGTCATATAAGTTACCAAAATATCTCCTTTTTCAACTTTTGTTATATCTTCCAAACTATGAACTATTTTTACTTTTCCATAAGCTATTCCAGGAGAAACCCCCAAACCTTTTAGAATGGGTTCAGCCTTAATTTTTATTTTCTCAGCTTTTCCGAAAGTGGTTACTGCTCGAGTTTGAACTATATAAATTTTATTCTTTTCTATCGCAAACTCAATATCCTGAGGTCTTCCATAATGTTTTTCCAAAATTTTTCCGTACTCAACTAATTTTTTAATTTCCTCCTCGCTCAAAACTTGCGCTTCTTTCTTGGCTTCAGGAACCTCTAGCTCGATGGTTTGCTCGCTCGCATAATCCCTTACTTTCATAATCTCCTTTCTTCCAATCCGCTTTTCCAAGATTTTCCCATCTTTTGAAACTCTGTAAGTATCTGGTTGCACTTGACCAGAAACTAAAGTTTCACCCAATCCCCAAGTAGCTTCTATTACCATTTCATTTGCTCCAGTCGAAGGATTGACTGTAAACATTACCCCGCTTTTCTCAGAGTTAACCATTCTTTGGATCACAACAGCAATACTAGCCTCTTTAACTCCTTGCTTTGCTCTGTAGAAAATTGCTCTTGGCTCATACAAGCTTGCCCAACATTTTTTGACAGCCTCTAAAAGCTCATCCTTACCCTTGACATTCAGGAAGGTTGCTTGCTGCCCCGCAAAACTCGCTTCTGGTAGATCCTCGGCCGTGGCAGAGCTTCTTACTGCCACGCTTGCATAATCCTTTCCCGAAACTATCGTTCCTAAATCTTTTCCTTCCCCGAAAGAAAGTCTTTCATAAGCCTCTAAAATTTCTTTTTTAACATCTTCAGGGTACTCTCCGCTTAAAATCAACTCTTTAATTTTCTTAGAAGTTTCGAGCAATCGAGAAGTATTTTCAACATCGCATCTTTCTGTTAGCTCTCTAATCTTTTCTCTAATTCCATTAACTTCCAAAAATTTTTCAAAAGCTTTTGTAGTAACAACAAAACCTTCGGGAACCGGTAAGCCAAGCTTAACCATCTCCCCTAAATTTGCTCCTTTACCACCAGCTAAACTTAAAGAATCTTTTGAAATCTCGTTAAGCCAAGCTATGTATTCCATATATTAGAATTTAGTAAGTGTTGCTATATTTTTTTCCAAAGCTAAAATTAGATTATGGAAGCTTATGATTTGTTAAAGAAAAAAGTTTCAGAATATCGAACTTTAACTGAAAGAATTATTTATTTGGAAAATGTGCTGGATAAAATTATAGATTATCAAAGACAGAATTTGGATAGATTGCACCCTTATCAGCTACAGGAAATAGAAAAAAGAAAAAATGAATTAAGAAGAAAAATAGATGTCTATAAGTATTCAAAGTATGTTACTGGTAAAGAGATAAAAAAGTTACAGAATGATTTACAAAGAAGGAGTAAATCAAAAGCCTTTATTTTGGTTCTCTTGGTTAGTCTAATTTTCTTGGGTATGGTTTCAAGCTCAAAAACAGGATTTTTGGTTTCAGAAGGAATCCTTAATCCTTTAGCATTTTTGATCTCAGTAATAATTCTTTACCTGATCTTAAGATAGTTCTTCAACTTCGATTCTAACAGGAGTAGGGATTTTGGACCCAAATTTTTTCAGAGCTTCCTTCCCAAATTTCAAATGCTCTTTATTTAGTTTTATCATAGCAATTCTCTGACCTTCATCAACTTGGGCTGCAGTACCAACAGGCTTTCCAAAAGCTCTCCTCATTCCTTGAGAGAATCTGTCTGCGCCTGCTCCTGTTGCAATCGGCTTTTCTCTTAAGACATGGTGAGGATAAACTAAGATTTTGAAAAAATAGTTAGCCTCTCCTATCTTCTTTTGTAAAAACTTATGAGCAACTATTCTTGCGGCCTCTAAAGCATTATGCCTTATTTGAACAGCTTTTTTTGAAACGAGGTAAAGAGCTAAATTAAAATTTCCTTCTTTATTCCCCATTTCAAACTGATGTATTCTTAAGCCTGGAACCCCAACCACATAGCTTTTCCTAGGAATTTTTCTGGATACTCGAGTATAGGGTCTTTCGATCCTTCTCATCGTCCTTCCAGGTCTTAAAGCCACAAAACTCACCTAGGTTTTGATATTTTAAATATTTTTTGTTAAAAAGATTTAAATAACCAATAAAAAATAAAATTAGTAGGTGAGAAAATGGCTACCAAAGCTTTGGTTGTTAAATCTGCAGTAAGAGCACAGGCAAAGGGCTATAGAATAAGTCCAGATTTCTTCAAGGCATTGGACAAGCTAGTTGCTGACCAAATTAAGTGCGCAATCTCGAGAGCTAAAGCAAACGGAAGAAAAACCTTGAGAGGATACGATTTATAAGCTTAAATCTTTTTGTTTTCTTTTTTTCTTAAGGTGGTTTTATGGCTAAGAAAACTTTTCAACCTGCGATGCAAAGATTATTTCATAGAGTTTTTGTTTGCAGAGTGTGCAAAACAAAAATAAGGGCAGATCCAGCCAAAGTTAGGGAAGGAAAGGTAAAATGTAGAAGATGTGGGTCAAGAGCTTTAAGACCAAAAAGAAGACCCATGTGATAGGATGCAAATAGAATACATTACAACTCGAACTTTGGAGAATTCAAAAGGCGAGCCTAAAGGAAAAGTTAGAATTTTAAAGCTAGTTGGAGAAGCGAATGCAACCATAGAATTTAAGTGCCCAGAATGTGGCTTTGAAGCAAAATGGGAAGAAGCATGGAAGGAACCTTTTGTTGAAGGAAAGGGAGCAAATCAAAAATTTAATTTAAAATGTAAAAGTTGTAATTTTTCTATCAAGCTATCAAAGCTTAAGAAAGAAATTAAAAAGAAAAAGTGATTAATTCTAAATTCAAATAATAATTGTGAGTGTTAAAATTTCTGCAGGTAATGGGATTGGAATAAAAATAGATGGTCAAACTATTTTACTCGATCCCAAATTTTCCGATTTCATTTCCTTTATTTCTCATGCTCATCATGACCACACCCCTCATGAAATTATTACAAAACCTTATTGCACTCGAGAAACTCTCGAGCTAATAAGAGTTAGAAATCCGAGATTTGAGGCGAACATTTTAGAGAAAAATAAAGAGATAGAATTTGATGGCTTTTCTGTCAAGCTTTTAAGCTCAGGCCATATGCTAGGTTCTACCCAAACTTTGATTGAAACAAAGGAATGCTCAATCTTGTATACAGGAGATTTTAAAACTAGTGAAAGTTTTACCTGCGAAAAAATTGAAGTTGAGCAAGCCGATATTCTAATAGTTGAATCTACTTTTGGTTTGCCTGGCTTCAAGCTGCCTAAAACTGAGCAAGTAAGGGAAAAGCTGATAGAATGGGTTGAAACCCAGCTTAGAAAAGGGTATTCGGTAAATTTAGGTGGTTACCCAATAGGAAAATCCCAAGAAATTATCGGAATTTTAAATAAATATGGAATAGTTCCAAAAGTTTCTGCAAGCGTGAAAAAATATTCAGAAGTTTATAAAAAACTTGGAGTTAAGCTTAAGTTCGAAGCTAACTCTGAAGTAAGCGTTAGGCCTATAAATGTGGTGCCTTTGATTAAATCTAAAAAAGCAAGGAATTGTGTTTTGAGTGGTTGGACTTTGGTTAGGGATTTCGGAACTTTTGGCTTGCCTCTATCAGACCATTCAGACTTCAATCAAATCTTGAGTTTTGTAAAAGAGGTTAAACCAAAGAAAGTTTATTGTGTTCATGGGTACACAAAAGAATTAGCTAAAGCTATAGCTAAAAGATTAAAAATTCCTGCTTATCCTTTAGCTAAATCTCAACAAAAAAGCTTGCTCGAGTTTAAAATTTAAAAAACTGGATAACAAATTTAATTAAATGAAAGTTATTGGAATAACTGGAACTCTTTGCTCAGGGAAAGGTGTTGTTAAAGACTTAATTTCAAGAAAGCTAAATTGTTACACGGTTTCTCTTTCTTCTATAATTAGGGCTGAATTGGAGAGAAAGAAAAAAGATTTTAATCGAAAAATTTTGCAGGATCAGGGAAATGAATTAAGAAGAAAATATGGAGCTGATATTTTAGCAAGACTTGCAATAGATTATATGCAAAGGGATAAGGAAGCGATAATAGTGGATGGAATAAGGAATCCTGCTGAAGTAGAATATTTGAGAAAAGAGTTTGGAAAAAATTTTGTTTTGATTGCGGTAGATGCTCCAAAGAAAAAAAGGTTTGAAAGAATGATTAAGAGAGCGAGGAAAGATGATCCAAAGACTTGGGAGGAGTTTTTAGAACTGGATGAAAGGGATCAAGGAAAAGGAGAACCAGAGTATGGGCAACAAGTAAAGAAATGTATAGAAAAAGCTGATTTTTTGATAATGAACGATGGTAGCTTCGAGGATTTGGAGAAGAAAGTGAATGAGATAATTTTGAGGATAAGAAGTTTATAATCTTGTATAGTGAACTTTCGATTATTTTTACTAACACATGTTTTATTGAAGAAAAAACTTAAATTCTTGAATACAAATCTTTAAATTTTAAAACAAATCAATTAAAGTAAGGCGATTGGATGAAAGTTAAGCTAATTGCTTATACTCCAGATCCTGAATTGGTCGTGGCTGCTTCAGCTTCCACTTCCTTCAAAGCCAAAGGACCTTCTCATTCATTTGAAAAATATTCGAAAGCTGAAGAAAGGGAAAAAGTTAAAAAAATAATTAGGGAATTGCTTAAGCATAATCATTTTTCCCCCATTGAGCATGTATCATTCACTTTTGCTTTGGAAGGAGTTTCCCGTTCTTTAACTCATCAATTAGTTAGGCATAGAATTGCATCTTATACCCAGCAAAGCCAAAGGTATGTAAAAGTTGATACTAGCGAAAATTGGTTTGTAATCCCAAAAACTTATGAAGGTGAGCAAAGAAAAAAGTTTGTTGAGAGGATGAAAAAAATTGCTGAATGGTATGAGGAAGATTTGAAAGCAGGTATACCGGCTGAAGATGCAAGGTTCTTGCTTCCTAATGCTACAAAAACTAACATAGTCGTTACCATGAATGCTCGCGAACTCTATCATTTCTTTAATTTAAGATGCTGCAATAGAGCCCAATGGGAATTGAGGGAAGTCGCTACAGAAATGCTAAGACAAGTTAAAAAAGTTGCTCCTACTCTTTTTGAAAAGGCTGGGCCATCTTGCGTAACCCTAGGTTTTTGTCCTGAAGGAGATTTAAAGCCTAAAGAATGTGATATAGAAGCTATAAAGAAAAAGTTT
>CAZICS010000016.1:0-10893 GCA_964537835.1 uncultured archaeon
TGAAGGAGATTTAAAGCCTAAAGAATGTGATATAGAAGCTATAAAGAAAAAGTTTAAAGAGTTGTGACGAATGGGATGGAAAGGATTGACAAGAGATATAATAATGGCTTTCGTAGCTTTTGAACTTCTAACTAACCATGCAGACAAATTTCATCTAGCTTTAATTTTAATCGCTACCGTAATTTTTTTCACGATTTTAGGCTTTATTAAACTTTTTAGAGGTGGTTAAATGAAAGAAAAAGTTTTTAAGCTAGTTGAAAAGCAGAACAAGTGGAGAAGAGAGGAATGCATTAATTTAATTGCTTCAGAAAGCGTTTTATCTCCTTTAGCAGAAAAGTACTACATCTCAGATTTTGAAGGAAGGTATAATGAGCATGATGTAGAATGTCATTATCAAGGAACTAAATATGCTTATGAAATAGAAGAATTATGCAATCAAATTTTTAGAGAAAGATTTGATACACCTTTTGCAGACGTAAGGCCAATTTCTGGAGCCGTAGCAAACCTAATAGTTTACGCTGCATTCCTTAAGCCGGGGGATTTAATAGTAACCCTAGGTATTCCAAATGGTGCTCATATAAGTTCAAGCAGGTATGGGTTAGCTGGAGTGAGAGGAGTGAAGGATGTAAACATGTTCTTCGATTTTGAGAGGATGAACATTAATGTGGAAAAAACTGTTGAGCTAATAAAAAGAGTTAATCCAAAGCTTATAATTTTTGGTGCTTCCATGTTTTTATTCCCAGAGCCAGTAAAAGAAATAGTTGAGCAGATAGATGAAAAGATTAAGGTTATGTATGACGCCGCCCATGTCTTTGGATTAATCTACAACAAGGAATTCCAGCAACCTTTGGAAGAGGGTGCTCACATACTAACAGCTTCTACCCATAAAACTTTTCAAGGACCGCAAGGAGGAATAATAATAGGAAATAAAAATTTGGATGAAAAAGATTGGGAAAAAATTCAAAGAGCAATCTTTCCAGGAGTTTTATCCAATACGCATATCCATAGATTTCCGGCTTTAGCAATAACTGCTCTGGAGATGAATGAATTTGGAAAGGAATATGCAAAGCAAGTGATTAAAAATGCAAAAGCTTTTGCAAAAAGCTTGTATGAGTATGGTTTTAAAGTTTTATGCCCAGAGCTAGGATTTACCGAATCCCATCAAGTGATAGTTAATGTCAAAGATTTAGGAGGGGGGAAAATAGTTGCTGAAAAACTAGAAGAGTGTAATATAATTTGTAACAAGATGGCTTTGCCAATAGATTCTCCTCAAGATGCTACTCAAAATCCTTCTGGAATTAGGCTTGGTGTGCAAGAGCTTACAAGATGGGGAATGAAAGAAAGAGAAATGGAAAAAATTGTTGAATTTTTCAAAAGAGTTCTTATGGATAAAGAAGATACAGAAAAAATAAAAGCTGAAGTTGTCGAGTTCAAGAAGCAATTTAACGAGGTCCATTACTGTTTTAAAGAATAAAAGAAAAAATTAAATTAGAGAAAATGCGCTATGAACAGAAATTAGGATTGATGCTAGTTGGAGTAATAGTTGAAGGATTAATCTTTTTAGTTTATTTGCATCTTATTTAGCTAATTGATTTAGAGAGAAAAATCCTTTCTTTCCACTTCCTTCTATCAAAAACTTAAAATTGTAAACTTCTCCAGGAATTAAGCAAGGTGAGATTTCAATCTCCCAAATTCCGTTCGAGAATTGAGTTGAGTTGGTATAAGCTTCTACACCTACTTTAATTTTCCCACTTTCTATCGGCTTTCCTTTTTCATCCACAGCTATACCCCTAAAATAATATTTTTCAGTGGAACAGGCTTGTGTTTGCTGAGCCTGACTGCCAAATCCTACGACAAGTTGCGAATATCCAGTTTTGTTCGATGTGTTCGTAAAAATCCCTATAGTAAAAGAACTTTGAAGGTAATCGAGAGACGTATATAGCGATATTTCGAAATATCCGTCTGAAATCGAAGTTAAAGTATTTTCGCCACTCTCCTTTATTATAGCCTTAGCATTTCCTGAGGTTATAGGGTTACCGGAGAAAAAATCAAGAGCATAACCTTTTATCGTATAGCCTGGCATTGTCCAAGTAAAGTTTTCTATCCTGCTGTTGTAGGTATTTGTTCCATACCAAAAAGATGTGTAAACATAGCTTGTATTTGCTGAAACATCGAGATAGTAGTATACATTCCATAGCGCGCTGTCCAGGCTTCGTGCCCCTAATTGTTCTGTTGTGAAATTTTCTACAAGATTCCATGAACCCGAACCAACTTTTTGGTAGGTCCTTATTACGATAGTGTCTGTAGAAAGTAAAGAAGTTTGGGGAATCGAAGCTGTTGCACTTTTCAGCCCCGGAGAATTATACAAGCTGCTTATCGTCCCACTCCATTGAGCAACTTTAGCAGCTATGAGACTTTCGGTTCCGTCTGAGTGTCTTTTTAAAACATCTATTGCATAATAAACTGTATCATCCTCGTAGGTATACACTTCAAGATAAACTTGTGTAATGAGTGCATAATAATATTCTGAAGAAGGGGAATAGTAATAGCTTCTACCAGCAACAGCAATCTCCAGATTGTTGATATCGCTTTCCGTCCATTCCTGTCCAGTAGCCGGATTTTTCATCCAAGTCTTTGAAAAAGTCTTCCACTCATTCTCGGTACGAACAAAACCACTCATATAGTAGTTTCCATTTATATAAATACCGTATTTAAATTCTCCATGCCTATCAGGGCCTATTTTGTCCGTAAAACCTCTACACACTACACGAATAAAGGCTATCTTCTTCCCACTAGGTAAAGTGAATGATGGCTTTCCAAAGCGGTCGTAGACTACAGCTGTACTATCCCCGGTTCTTATGTAGGTGTTACTATCGTCTGGTGTCGTGTCGTTGACCTTATCAAAATGGCTTCCGGTTGGATAGGGAAAACCCTTATAAGTATCATTGGTTGGCCTAAGAGTAGCTTCCAAATTAACGGGTTTTGCCATTGTTTTAGTCGATAAAGATACGGTCGATTGAGTAGTATTCAAAACGTATGCCGTTAGGCCATTAAAAGTTTGCTTGTCCGAACGAAAGTAGCGGGTCTCTATTGGGTCAAGACTAGTCAAACTTTTTTGGTTAAAATTATCTAAAATTCTCGATTCACTTATTCCAATAATCAAAACTCCTAGAATAAAGATTAAAAAAAATGCTGTCTTCATTATATTTAATTAAAAATTAATTAGGATAAAACTTCTCACGCAGTTTTTAAAACTTATTTTATTTTAAATTAAAGTTAATTTTATGGAAGAAAAAAAGTTGATAGGAAGAGTAACCCACTACTATAGAAAAATAGGAGTCGCTGTTGTTGAGTTAGAGGACGAGCTTAAGCTTGGTGATGAGATTTCAATAGAAGGAAAAACAACCAATTTTAAACAAAAAGTTGAATCCATGCAAATAGAACACAAACCTGTTGAAGTCGCGAAAGCCGGCGATTCTATAGGCCTGAAAGTCATAGAAAAAGTTAGAGATGGAGATAAAGTTTATAAAATAGTTAGCTAGAGTTCGAATTTTTTCTTAACAAGCTTAAGCAAGTTATTCCTTCCTATTCTTTTAACTTCTATCAACCCCCTTTTCTCCAGACTTTTGACTACTCTACTAACCTTAGCTTTTGAAAGATTTGTAGCCTTAACTACTTTCTTTTGCTTTATTTCTCCTCCTGCTTCAATTATAGAATTTAAAACTCTTCTTTCAAAGTCATCTAGAACAGAAAGAACAAGCTCTTTAGGCTTTCTCAAATAGTAAAAATAAAATATTAGAAAAGAGACAGAAGCTATTGCTATTCCAAGAATTATTAAGTAAGAAAGCGGGAAAAATGCTTTTGTTGGAGTTAAGGGTTCATATATTATTTGAAAGATCAAAGGCTGGTCTTTTCTTAAATCAGACAACTTCCAGGTAACTATTATATGCCTTCCATCGCTTAGGATTGTAGAGTTTTCTGGGAATAAAACTCTTCCAGAAATGTTCTTATTTACCAAAGCCATCCCTTCTGGCAACTTAACGGAAACAAAAATGCTGTCTATATCTTTCTTAAGCCCGAAGTCTGCATAAAAAATGAACTTGTCATCCAAGATTTTTACAAAATCTTTTGTCTCAAAGCTTAGTTTAATGGTTCTCTTTTCTTGACTTAGGTTTAAATCGCAATAAATCAGGCTTATTCCTGAAATTTCTTGCTTGCATTCGATAAATTCTCCTATAGTTTCTGCCTTAAAATTTTCTACTCTCCCTATCACACTAAAGCTAAAGTTTTTCACCGGCTCTGCAAAGGTAATCGTAAGCTTGGTAGAGCTTTTTCCACTCTTTTCTAAAACAGTCTCGACTCCATAGTACTGAATTTGGGCGAAGGAAATGTTTAAAGGGATGAGTAAAAAATAGAAGAATGCTAAAACTAGCATGAACTTTTTCATCCCAATCAATTAATGTATGAAATTTTAAATAATTATTCTCTTACCAGGTTAATCCTCAAGCCGCAGGTTGGGCATCTATCCCCTATTAGCTTAATTTTTAATTTTTTCCTCCTAGAAATCAAAAGCTCCCTGCAATTATAGCAATAAGTATTGTTAAGCTCATGCTCTACGTTGCTTATGTAAACATACCTTAAACCAGCTCTTCTTGCTTCTTCTGCACATTTCTCCAAAGTTCTCAAGGGTGTCTTTGGTAGTTCGAGCAATCCATAGCCTGGATGAAATTGAAGCAGATGAAAAGGAATTTCTGAGTATAGTTCTGTGTTGATTCTTTCGGCCAATTTCCTGCAAAGCTCTAAATTATCTCCAAGCTTTGTAACTATGAGATTAGTAATCTCTATAAAAACTCTCTGCTTCCTAAGCTGTTTTAAAGTTGTAAATATCGGCGAAACATCATCGATTCCTACAAATCTTTTGTAAAAGTCTGGGTCTGCAGAAGCGATTATGTTAATCTGCGCGGCATCCAAGTATTTTGCAATTTTTTTAATGGGCTCTTCTTCTACATAGCCATGAGTGCAAAAAACTGTTGCGAGGTTTGATCTATGGGCAAATCTTGCAACCTTGTAAGCAAACTCGAAGTATACTTCAGCATCCCCCCCGAAAGTTATCGACCTCACTCTTTCTTTTTCTGCTTCCTCAACCACGTCTTCTGGAGCGAACTCCTTAATTTCCCTTCCTTTTTCCTTTAGAATCTCATTCGCAAAAAATTGACCCCTTAAATTCCTGCCAAAAGATTTTATCGAAAGGGTTTTGGTTCCAGGATAGAAATGGAACAAAGGATTTTTTTCAATTTCTACGGTTTCTATTGAAGTTAGCTTCCCAAAATTTAGAGAGAAAAGTCTATTGTTCTTATTTTCTCTAACTTCGCAATATCCTTTTTTTCCTTTAGCTATGAAGCAATTCCAAGCACAAAGATTACATCTTACTCCGCTTTTTTCCCTAGACCAAAATAAAGCTTCATTCATTTTACCACTTCAGAATTAATAATATATTTGTTTTTCTAAGTATTAAATTAAGCCCCAGTAGCTCAGCTGGTAGAGCGGCCGAAGGAAGCCGAACCTCGTAGCTCGTAAGAAAGCGGTAGGTCGTGGGTTCAAATCCCACCTGGGGCTCTATGAAAATCTTACCTTTATCTAGAGAAAAAATAGAAGAAAGCGTGAAAGTAATAGAAAAATCTTTCGATAAAGCTTCTGCTATTTCTGCAAAATATCACTTTTAAAGTAGCTTGAACAAAATCAAAAGTTATTTTTTCAATGAAGAGAAGTATTTTGTCTGTATAGAAGGTTCAAAAGTTGTTGGAATAGTTGGAATCTATTCATGGAATTATCATCCAAAAAACTACTTGCTGGTTAGGATGGTTCTGTGTTGATCCTGCTTACAGAAGAAAAGGCATAGGAAAAAGATTACTTGAATTTATTCTGAAGTATGCAAAAAGAAAAGGTTATAAAATATTTTGCATAGAAACAACAAGCCATGAAAAACAGAAAGCTGCGATGAAACTTTTTAAAAAGTTTGGATTTAAAAAAGTTGGAAGGATTAAAAATTATTATAAAAGTTTTGATTTAATTTATTTATCAAAAAAGTTGAGGTGAAAGAATGGAGGTTGTCTTAAAGTTTGATAAGAAAGATTTACAGAGAGTTAAAGAAATCCTGCTTAAGGACGAAGTAGTTTCCAGAGCAAGTATTATTTTTAAGGAAGGTGAAATTATAGGTGAAGAAAATTATTATTGCTACATTTCAGGTTTAGAAGAACAGTGTAAGAGAGCTTTAGAGTTAACTAAAGATATAGCAAAGGAAGCTGAAAAGGAGGAGAAAAATAAAGTTATAGAAAAAATTAAAGAGGAAGAAGAGAGAGCTAACGAAGGATTTGGTGCGATTTTTGGCTAAGCGGCCGTAGTCTAGCCTGGCTAGGACGTCGAACTTAGCGGAACCCTGCCAAACTGCGGATCGGCGGAGGCCCGGGTTCGAATCCCGGCGGCCGCATTTTTGTTAAATTTAAATAAAAAGTAAATAAAAAACTATTTAGATGCTATTTGGAAAAAAGAAGAAAAAAGGCAAGGGTTTTATTCCTTTAGAAAAGGTTAAAGAACTAAAAGCAAAAAATTTGCCGGATGGGGAGATAATCCAAGCTTTGATGAACGAGGGATTTTCTGCAGAAGAAATAGACCAAGCTTTAATCCAATACTATAACTTACCAAAGGAAGCTGAGAAAAAAGAGGAAGAGAAAGAAACAATTGCCCCACTTTTTGTTAAGTTAGATAAATACAGACAAATCCTTGATACACTTAGCGAACTCAAAGTGATTATCGATTCACTCAAAAATTCGTTCTTAACGCTTAAGAAAATAGAAGGTTTACTAAAAGAAAATTTAAGTATTGTAGAAAAAACAATCCAGAATTTTGAAAAGAAGTTCTTAAAGCTAAACTCATACTTCCTAAGACCTGCTTCTTATAAAGAAGAAGTCGAGGAATTTTTTGAAGTAAAAGACTTAGAAACAAGCATCTCCCAGCTTAAAAGTCAAATAGAAGAATTAAAAGCAGAGCTTCAAAGCGTGAGCTAGATGAGTAATCAAATTTATTCAACACTTTCCTATCCAATAGTTTATTCAATTTCCCAATTTACAGGAGCTATTCTTGGAATAGCATGTCTTTTAGTTCTAAAGAAAATTAAATTCAATGAAAAATGGAACTTAGCACTAGGTTTTTTTCTAGCATTCAGCGGAACTCTTACTCTTTACTTGTCTTACATCTTTCTTGCTCCTAAAAATCCTCTTCCCGTTGAGCTAGCTTTTCTAACCATATTCTTTGGCTTAAATATCCCAGTCTTACTTTCGAGCTTTTTCCTAGCTTTTATTTTACCGTTTATCTGGGAATTTTTAAGGAGTAAAATCAAGTAAAATTTTTTATTTTCTGTTTTCAATTATTTTACTGCAGGGGTCGCCTAGCCTGGTCAATGGCGGCGGGCTCAAGTCAGTTGAGCTTTGATTCAAGATGAAAGAAACCCGCTGGCTTAGTGCCTACGTGGGTTCAAATCCCACCCCCTGCACTTTCCTTTTTCTTTAATTTTTCCAGAATTTTTCTCCCCATCTCAAGAATAGATTCAAGCTCTTCCAAGCTCTTCTCATCTTTTAAAGGTTTTTCTTTACCTTCAAGCATCGAAATTTTTTCCTCAAGCTTGTCCATTCTTTTAAGGATTTTATCAAAATCTTCGGCTTCTTTCTTCAAAATCTCTTTTGCATAATTTAAATCTTCAGAAATTTTCTTTTGCGTTTCTTCTAAGTCAGAAAATTTTTCCTCAAGCTTACCAACCCTTTCAGAAACTTGACTAAGTTCTTCAGTTTTAACCTTTAAAAATTCTGTTAGCCTAAGAAAATCGTCAGAAATTTCTTTATGCTTTTTTTCCAGATTTGAAATCTTTTCTTCTAGATTTTTAATCTTTTTTTCCAAATCTTCAAGCTTGCTCTCAAACTCAGAGGAAAGAGAAACACCACCAAACTTAAACTTAATCTCATCCAAATCCCTTTTAAGCTCAACCAAGCCTAAGTTTGTAGTTAAAAATAAATCTTCTAAATCTTCGAGCTTTTGATGCAACTCTTTAATCTTTTCCTCTACCTCACTTTCTCTCTTAAAAAAAGGGGGGGTTTCACCTATTTCGTCCATAATATAATTTTAGCTTTAGAAATTAAAGAATTAGGAGTACTTGTAGACAAGAAAGGCTATGAGAAGAAATAAGCCTCCCAAAAGCAAATAGAAGATGATTTTTAAATCGAATCTTTGGATTTTAGCTGAAGTTGAAATATTTGTTGGTACTCTAATCACGGGTTCATTAGAAGAAATTGTCGTTTCATTAAGATTCCCATCTTTCACTCTAATCCTAAATCTAAAGCTTTTCTCCAAGATAAAAGAAAGCTCATCCTTTTCTTTCCCTCCCGAAGCAGAAATTAAAATATCATAATCTCCTTCTTTGGCATCAAAGGCTTTTACAAGAATTTCTACAGGAAATGCTTTTACATCACCTATAGGCAAGGAGACATATTCTCCTTCTTCATAGGGTGGCCCAATTTTTGATGGCTTAAGAACAAATTCTTCTGGCTGGATTATTACGAAAAAATTAGCTGGAGCATCTTTAAGTTCAAGTTTAACAGGATAGGATAAATTTCCTGTGTTCCAAAATAGCACTTCAAACCTAGCTATTCCATTCTTATCAATCTCGGTAAAATCATTCTTTTGCAAAGAACCGAAATTTATTGCTTTGGCTGAAGGAAAGAGTAAGGGAAAGATTAAAAGTAATATAATTTTTTTATTCATGCTAATCACACAAGCTCGAATAATTGCCACATATGGTTATAGTCCCTTCATATTTACCTGGATAAACAGGTGGTACAGCAAGCCAATAATAAGTTGTTAGGTTTGAGTTAGGAGCTAATAAGCTTGAGGAAAGGAGCGTATAAGAATAATCTAAGCTATAAATGTAAGAAGGGTCATAAACGCTACTATAATTACTCCAGGTTAAATTTCCTACTTTGATTACAGAATTCAAAGTTGCATTTTGCAAATCAGTTCCCTTTATCCAAAGTTTTAGATTGCAAGTTCCTGTATTGGTTATATTGTATAATTTGTTTGCATTACCAGATGCTGGATTAAAGCTTGCCGGAGTATCTGGAATTAGCTGACCAAAATCTATCGAAGTCCAGGCTAAGCTTAAGCTTTCCATACACTCAATTATATAAATTGTTGAATTGGCTGTATGATTGGCTTGTACTTCAGTTAAGGATGAATTGAATAGAACTCCAATTTTCCAATAGCTATTTGTAGCTCCTGTTGCATTAACTAACCAACTTAAAGTGCAAGTTTGTTCTTGGCTTAAACTACCGCAGGAAATTTGATTAGTTATACCTGTATTCAAGGAATTGTTCCATGAATCTACTATATAGAATGGCTTTGCTCCTTGAGTTGTGTTGATAGGCTTATCAGGAAGTGGAGAAGAAGAGTTATATCTTATTATTCCGTTTACTTCACCACAATTTCCTTGCTTGCATGTAACAGTTGCATTTACCCAAAAAGTGTGATTTTGAGAGATTGCATAAGATAGAGGGGGAAAATGAAGAATTACTTCTAAGTAGCCTGCAACGGTCGTAACAGTATAGCTATAAATTTCACTCGCATTCCAATTATTGTTTGTGTCGTTAGCATAAACCTTCCATTCTATTGTGCAACCAATGGTAGAGTTAATCATTTTTGTTACATTACTCCAAGCTGAGGTAGGGTTTCCTGGCCAAGCTTGCCAGGCATCATTTATGAAATAAGCTTCTTCAGTTTGAATAGAATAAGTTGGCTCAGAAGAAGCATACTTCCTTATCCTTATCCAGTCTATCCATTGTTCCCCCCATCCGTTACTATTGTACCAGGCAACATGAGTTTCTAATGTAATATTTCCAGTTGAGGTTGGGGTGAATGAGTCAGAATAAGTTGTTTTTAATTCATAATCTTCGAGCAATTTTATGGTTGAGCCAGAAATTGCCATCGAGAGTACATGAAAGTTAGTTTGAGAACCATCCCAAGTTCCAGTATGCCATAATACTTCGGATTCAGAACCAGCGATTTTATTGTATTTGAGCCAATAGTTTTGTCCCTGGTGTCTTCCATACCCTCTTCTATTTCCGTTTAGATCTGTAAAATAAAATCCTATTAGTGATGAATCGCTCCTATAATTCGTTGCATCATAAATTGTACCACCCATCGTCATGTTAGTTCTTATTTCTATAGCACGATTCTGAATAGTGTATTTACTTTGGGTAGTAGTTCTTTTTGCTACATTCCATCCAGTTAGTTTACCTCTAGTGCCTACATATAAAACTAAATTTCCATTTTCTATGGTATAACCTCCATAATTATTTTCTCCAGGATCTGTCCATCTAGAAAGGTTTAGTTCATTAAAATCATCAAAGAATTCAAAAACCGCAGTTCCATTACTCTTGTTAGTAGCTAACGGATTTCCATAGTAAACATAAACAGTTTCATAACCATTAGCTCTGATATAAGGAACTTTTATCCATACCTTAGCCCACTCAGCATCGCTTTTTTCTTCAATCCAATAAGGTATTTCTATCTCTTGATTGCTAGAAGAATTGTACCAACTAAACCTTATATCAGAAAAATTAGGTCTCATATCTTGATCATAAGTTAAATTAATCCAAACTTGGTAGTCATTTAAACTATTTGAATTAGCTGAATTGTTTATGGTTATATTTTTTCTATAGGACCAGTATTTGTTCCACCAGTGCGGCTTTTGGGTACAATTAGAAAAACCAAATATATATCCGGATAAACCAGTGTTATCATCCCATTTTAATGAATGCAAAACAGCACTTCCTGCTAGAGTTGAGTTGG
>CAZICS010000017.1:0-10882 GCA_964537835.1 uncultured archaeon
CGTTAAAGCCTAACATCTTTGCTGTTCTTGCTATCATGTCTATTTGCGAATAATGGGAAGCTGCACCTATATGCCAAGGCCAACCGCTCATGTAAGGCGGTGGAGTATCGATACTAAAAATTTTACCCCTAGCTTTAAACTCAAAGATTTTATTTTTCTCCCAAAATTTGGCTATTTTTCTTTCCTCGCTTATTTTCCATCTTTTTTCTCTAATTCTTGGCTTGAATTTCAAGCTGAGCACCGAATAAATTATTTTGGCCTAAGAGAAAATAAAAATTTTAATTCAAGAAAAATAACTTATAATTGCCTTGCCCAGAAAGCCTCTGTGGAGCTGTGAGTCAAGCTAGCGATGAAACAGATGCACGGGGCAAGGCTATAATTTTAAAGAAAAAGTTACTAAACAAATTTGGTAATTCCTGGCTTCAAATCTTTTTCCGTATCTATTACCACAACTTCTTTGTTAGCAGGAAATGCAACGTTAAAAATTGGCACAGTATCGATCCAAGCTTTTTTAATTCCGTTATGAGAATGACCGTGAATTACCAAATCAGGCTTCCTTTCAACCAAAACCTTTTCATATTTCTGCGAGCCTAAGTTAGCATAGAACCTTGGATCTTCTCCTTCTAGAGTTTTATAGGTTGGGGAATAATGGATCAGAAGAATTTTAAAATCAGCCTCAAGCTCGGCCAAAAGCTTGTCTACAAGCTTTATTCTTTCCTCATAGATTTTTTCTATATCTGGAATGTTCCTTTTCTGCCAAGTAGTTGGCCTATCCAAGCTTCCAGTCGAGCCTACTATACCAACTTTTATCCTTTGAATTTCTAAAACCAAGCTCTCATCATCCAAGAATTTTATATCAGGATACTTTTCTTTCATTCCTTCTCTCAGCTGAGCATACTCATTATTCCCAAAACAAGCAACCATCGGGCAATAAATCTTTCCAAAAAGCACATTATGAATTTTTTCAAACTCTTCTGTCTTGCCTCTATCTATCATATCCCCAGCTATTAAAAACAAATCTGGCTTTATTTGCAAGTTATCTATAGCTCTAACAAACTCGTCAAAATATTGAGGGCTATGAACGTCTGAAACGCAAGCTATCAGCATCCTCTCTTAAAATTATTTTAGAATTTTTGAAATATTTTTGAAATGTTACTACCGTTAAGTATTTAAATTTAACCGTTAAATAGGATTATATGTTCTTCGATAGAGAAAAAGACTGGAAAGACCTTTTAGTCCCGGAAGCCCAGAAAATAATTTCTGAGTTATTCGAGAAAGCAAAGCGACACAAAGGAGCCTACATGCAAGCTGAAGACGTAAAAGTAGCTCAGCTATGGTGCGCTTTGATAGAGCTTAAAAAGGAATTCGATGAAATTTCTAAGAATATAAAGAAGCTGGAAGAACCGTTTAAGGCAATAGTTGAAATTGGAGAAGCTGAGAAGAAGAAAACCATACAAAAGTTAGTGGAAGAAATGGTAAGGCCTGAAACAGAAGAAGAGAAGGAAGCTACTAAAAAGTTAGTCGAAAGTTTGATGAAGTTCTAGTAAATTATCCTCATCGTTCTTACATAGCTCAACAGACCGATTTTTTCATAATAATTCATCAAGTAATCTCTGGCTTCCTGAGGGGTTACGTATCTTCCTACCACTAAGGAACTTAAAGTCTTTTTTGGTTTTTCTCTGAATTTTGGTCGTATCTCGTTTACTCTGATGTTATACCTTTTAATTACCTTGATTTTGTACTTTTCTACTATCCTATGAATAGGACAAAACAGCTCAATATAAATGGCAACCATCATATGATTAATTGAAAGAGAAAAATTTATTTCTTATGGACTGGTCATTCCGAATTAGTGGGTTCAGAAATTATAGAAGTATAGATTTTCCTCATAACTGCTGTTAGCAAAGAGAGTGAAGCGAACTCGAGCGATTCTATGAATCCTAGTTAAAATCAGAGTAATGCAGGATTGAAAGCCATTATAAACTGGAACTATAACTGAGATACTTAGTTTCATAGTTACATTTCAGGATTCTAGCAAAAAATTTAGTGGACACGATTATTCTAATTAAAATATATTTTGATGTGAAGAAAAAAATATTTAAAAGTAATAAAAATTTTGGTGTGGGTCTCTTTCTGATCCCTCCCTAGGAGGAGGTGTATATGAGTTATGAATTCATAAGCTCAAAGGAAAGAATAAACCTGGCAGGAATAGAAGCCTCATTCCTTAAAGGATTGAAAAACTACTTCGATAAAGAAGGTTTTACAGAAATAGTGGTACCACATATAACAAAGGCCACTGGTGCTTGTGAGAACATAGCAACGATGTTCAAACTAGATTATTTTGGAAGAAAGGCTTATCTCTCCCAAACTGGTCAGTTGTACCTAGAAGTTATGACACCTTACTTGAAAAAAGTTTGGTGTACGATACATAGTTTTAGAGCAGAGCCAGACGTTGATAACAGGCATCTAACAGAGTTTGTGCTTGTTGAGATGGAGTTTGTTGGAGATTTGGAAGAACTCATAAAAAGAACTGAGGATGCAATATACTCTGGAGTTAGAAAAGTAGTGGACGAGAGAAGAGAGGAGTTAGAGTATTTCAAAGTAATGCCAGATCTCGTGGAAGAAATGTTTAAGCCTAGTTATGAAGTGATTACCTATACAGAAGCTATAGAAACCCTCAAGAAGTACTTTCCAAAGCTGAAGTGGGGAGATGATTTGAAGAGTATTCATGAGAAGAAAATAACAGAGATTACCGGTAAACCGACGTTCGTTACACACTACCCGAAGGATATAAAGTTCTTCAATATGAGAGAGAATACAGAAGATGAAAGGATTGTTAACTCCACTGATCTTCTACTTCCAGGAAGTGGAGAAGCGGTTGGTGGAGCTGAGAGGGAACCTAGGTATGAAAAGCTACTTAGAAGGCTTGAAGAATCGACTATGCTAAAAATGCTGATAGAGGAAGGTGGTAGTAGAGAAGATTTCGATTGGTACTTAAACTTCTGGAAGAAGTACAACGAGCAAAATGGTCTCATACTCCATTCTGGTTGTGGAATTGGAGTTTCGAGAGTGATACAGAGTATGCTCCAGCTTGATGACATAAGGAAGGCAACAGTATGGCCTATGAATAGAGAAATGCTGTACTAAGCAGAAAAAACTCAGAATTTGCTAGACATTCGTATCTAAATGAAACCAATAAGTTTTTAGTTATTCTAGAATACCTAGTTTTTTTGAGCCAAACAAGAATGGACCGGCCGGGATTCGAACCCGGAGCCTCCGCCTTTTTCTGGGCTGCGAAGGCGGTTTTAGTTTCTAGTCCTACCGTTAGACCACCGGCCCTCAAAAAATTATAGAATTTGAATTTAAATAAAGGTAAGAGCTAAAACAAATTAAAATCTTTAGTCAAATCTTTAGTCTTGGGAAGAGAAACTTTTAAATCCTTAAAATTAAAAAGAAGAAAAATATGGAAGATGACGAGCATCCTCTGAAAGAATTAGGCGTCGAGCTTTTCTGGATAAGTTCATACGAAAACTCTTCAACTTCGTATAATCTAAGATTGTCTGAACCTGTTGACATTCAAACTCTAAAAGAAATTGTTAGGACACATGGATTATCTCTAGAAATATGCGGAAAAAATGGCGAATATTTGATTAAAGGAAGAAAGAAGGTTAAAAGATTTTTTCTTTCAAGAGAAGAACCTATCTTCCTAGCTAAAGTGAGAAATAAATATGTTAAATACACGAGGGAAGGTATACCGATAATCCTTGCTTACTTAAGAAGAAAGTATAACATAAAAGCTGGGGAAAAAATAAAAAGAGCTTTGGAAGGAAAAGAATAGTCAAAAATAAAAGCCTGGCAAATAAATTTATTTAAAATGATAGACGTCCATTGCCATCTAGAGCAACCAGATTATGAAAATGATAGGGATGAAGTTATAGAGAAGTGTAAAAAAGAATTAAAGGCTGTGATAACTTCTTGTGCCCATCCGAACGATTTAAGCTTAACCTTGCAGCTGGTTGAAAAGTATAAAGGATTCATTTTTTGCACTGCAGGAATTCACCCAGAATATATAAAGGAAATAAGCGAAAAAGCTAAGGATGAATTTTTAGAGCAGGTTAAAGCTAACAGAGATAAAATTGTCGGGATTGGGGAAATTGGCTTAGATTTTTTCTGGATAAAAGAAGAGAAATGGCAAGCCAAACAAAAAGAACTTTTTCTCGAGCTAATAAATTTTGCAAAAGAGTTGAAAAAGCCTCTGGTTATTCATGCGAGAAAAGCTTTCGATGAATGCGTCAATATTTTAGAAAGAGCTGACGCAAAGAAAGTCTTGATGCACATGTTTGGAGCAAATCATTTGGTTAAAAGAATAGTTGAAAACGGATGGTATGTTTCGATGAATGCCATAGTTTTGAGGAGCAAAAAGCATAAAAAGGTCATAAGGGATATGCCTTTGGAGAAAATAATGCTAGAAACAGATTCTCCTTGGCTAGCACCAAAAAAACTTTTAGAAGGTGTAGAAGCCAGGAATGATCCAACTTCAATAAGAATAGTTGCTGAAAAAATAGCTGAGATCAAAAAACTCAGCTTTCAAGAAGTTTGGGAGAAATGCGGAGCTAATGCAATAAGATTTTTCAACCTACCGGTTAACTACATATAATTCAGCCCTTCGAATTGGCTTTAAATAGGTTCCTTCTATTTCATCCTTCACTTTTTTATAAACTTTAAAGCTCTTTTCCGAAATTCTGTTTACATAAGGTCTAATAGAACCAAGTTCTTTTTCAAACATTCTATCAAATTTTCTAGGAGGGATATCCCTTTCTTCTGCACGCTCTCTCATCACTTCTTTCATTTCATCAAAATTTCTTATGTAGAATACAATTCTCTGGTTTAAGATAGGGTCGAAATTTATAATACCTAGATCTTTTAACTCCTTGAATGGTTTTGCGCAAGATTTCCCGATAATTTCGTATATTTCCCTGAATCCAGTTACGTCAAAGGAGATGGGAAGTATTCCTCTAGCACTTAAGCTTAGCCTTAGATTATTTTTCTCTATAAATTCCCTTATTAGATAACCACAACTATAACCTTCGATTGCCTTCTCCTTACTTTCTGCAAAGCGTTGATTGCCCGGATTTACAAAATCATCTAGAGTTATACCTTGCGACGGAAAATTGAACCTCAAATCCTCGTTTATTTCTTTCTCGCTTAGGAATTTCACAATTTATTTAAAAAAGTTAAAGTTTAAAAGCTTATTCACAGAAACTTAACAATTTCAGCTAAAAATTTCACGAACTAACTTAACTTGGAAATCCAAATTTCTTTAAACCAATCCTCTTGCTCAGTTCTAACTTTTCTGTCTTGCTCTAAGTGCAATAAAGGAACGAAATGCTCAACTATTTTATCTCTATTCCACTCTTCAACTATTTGCTTAAATTCTACTTTTTCGCTTTTACTTTTCCTTATAGCTTCATCTATCTCCTTCAAAATATGCTCAATTCTTTTTGTAATATCTTCCTCGCTTATTTGCGCAGCCACTCTCCTTCTCCAAATTAATCTTTTTTGCTCTCTTCTTTCCTTAACAGCTAAAGCCTTCCTCAAAGCAGTTATTAATTCGTCTAAAGTAACCTGCCTTTTTGGCATTCTCTTTATAGGAACGCCTAACTCAATCAAATTTGGGTCTATACCCAAATCAACAAAAGGTTTTTCCTTAGCCATTTCCTCTATAGTCTCCTCTTCCTCAAAAATAGAAAGATAGTCAGCCTTTAATCTAAGCAAGACAACTGCAACAAAAACTATCTTTGCAGGAATTCTAAAATCAAGCTCTTCAGCCTTTTCTATGTACTTAATAAACCTATCGGTAAGCTTAACCAAATCTATGTTCCAAGGATCCAAATTTTCTATGCTAACTATATGATAGATTACTTCTTCCCAACTTTCCTTTTCCAGGATAAGTTGCAAAATATTTTCCTCTTCGCTCATTTAGGCATCTCCAAGCTCAAGATTTTAGATTCTCCATCTTCCATAGTAACTCCATAAACCACATCCCCATACTTTATCGTCTCATCATTATGAGTAATCACGATAAACTGAGCTTCTTTCGACAAAGCTTTTATTAGCTCTGCAACTTTTTTACTATTTTCTTTATCCAAGGCTGCATCTACTTCGTCTAAGATATAAAACGGTGCTGGCCTATACTTTTGAATCGCGAACAAAAATGCTAAAGCTGTTAAAGTTTTCTCCCCACCTGACATGGCATCTATATTTAAAAGCATTTTTCCTCCAGGATTGGCTTGAATTTTTAATCCGCTTTCCAAATTCATGGGATCCTCTAATTCTAAGCTTGCATTCCCTCCTGTCATTTGATGAAAGATCTCGTTAAACTTTTCGCTAACTTCTTTTAAGCACTTGTAGAAAACTTCCCTCCTCTTTTCCTCAATTTTTTCTATCATTTCCAAAACAGCCTTTTTCTCTTCCAAAATTTTCTCATATTTTTTCTTATACTCCTCGAATTCTTCCTTAAACTTTTCGAATTGCTCTATAGCCTTAAAATTAACAGGACCTAGTGAAGTTAACTCTTCGAAAGTTTTCTTTATCTCATTCTCCAAAGCTTTAATTCCTTTATCTATGTACTCAACCTCTCCATACTGCAAAACTTCTATTTTAACATTCTCCAACTCAGCTTCAACCTTCGCCTTTTGTATCTTAAGCTTGTTTAACTCTGTTTGCAATGAAAGTCTTTTCTCGTACAACTTCCTTCTTTCTTCCCTTAGCTTATCCAACCTTCTCTCAGAATCTATCCTTAGCTTCTCCAAGTCTATGGCTTCCTTAGCTTCTTCTCTCTTCGAAATCTCCTTTAGCTTCTTCTCCATCTCCTTTATCTCAGCTTCCAAACTTTTAATTTCAGCCTCGAGCTTTTGCTTAAGCTGTAAATACTCCTGGATCTCATCCTTTGCCATTTCTTTCAAAAGCTTTGGATGAGTTCTTATAAGATAACCTCCAGTCATAGCCCCGCTCCTTTCGACTAGATCACCATCCAAAGTAACCATCCTGTACTTTCCTATTCCAATGGCTCTAGCTATATCAAGATTTTCAACTACTAAAGTATCGCCTAAGACAAACTCTATCGCGGGCAAAACTTTTTGACTGCACTTAACTAATTCAGAAGCTCTTCCGATTATACCTTTTCTCTTCTCAAACTTAACTTTCCTCGGTTTAATTTTATTCAAAGGCAAGAAAGTTGCTCTTCCTATTTTTTCTCTTTTAAGGAAATTTATACAATAACTTCCAACCTCATCATCCTCAACAACTATATCATTCAAATGATTTGCTAAAGCAACTTCTATTGCAACCTCATACTTTTCAGGTACTTTTATGAGCTGCCTTACTATACCCAAAACTCCTTTCAAGTTCAAGCCTAGAATAACCTTAACGCTCTTCGGAATTTCACCGATTTTTTCTTCCCTTTTTTCCAAATCCCTTAGCTTGTCTATAAGTTTTTCAAGCCTTTGAATCTCATTTTTGTTAGCATTTATCTTATCTCTATTTACCAAAATCTTGGTTCTAAGATAAGAAGCTTCTTTTTCTAACTCAACCCTTTTAGAAATTTTAATCAATTTCTTAGCAAGTTCTTCTATGTTTTTTTCTCCTTTCTCAAGCTCTTTCTCAAGCTCTTCTATTTTTGTTTGCAGATTTTTTGCTTCTTCTTCCTTCTTCTGAATATTTTCTTCTAGAATTTTGTAGGATGCTTCAAGATTCCTAAGCTTCCTATGAGCTAAAGAAGCTTTCAAAATTTGCAACCTTTTTTGAAGCTGCTGATATTTTAGGGCAGCGTTTCTCTCCTCTTCCAACCTTTTAAAAATTTCATACCTCTCGCTTATTACTATCTCAGCTTCCTTAAGCTTTTGGTCGACTGCTTGCAAATCTCTTTCAGCTTTAGCTTTTTTCTCATTGTATTCAGCTATTCCAGAGATTTCATCTATTATGCTCCTCCTTTCAGTAGGACTCATTTCTATTATGTTAGTGACATCACCCTGCAAAACTATGTTATGACCATCTGGATAAATCCTTGCTGCAGAAAGTAGTTCTAAAACTTTTTCTCTAGTTTTAGTTCTGCCTTGAATTTTATAAACAGAAACTCCTTTCTTGTTAACCTTTCTCGTAATAGAAATTTCATCCGTGTCAAAAGGAAATATCCTGCTCATGTTATCCAGATAAAGCGTTACAGAAGCATATTGAGCTGGTTTTTTCCTCCCAGCTCCATGAAAAATTAACTCATGCAACCTATCAGCTCTCAAGCTCTTTGCAGAAATCCTTCCAAGAACGAAACAAATCGCATCTAATATGTTACTCTTTCCAACCCCATTAGGGCCACAAATTATGTTAAAGCCTGGAGAAAATGGTATGGAAATTCGCTTATTAAAACTTTTAAAACCCTGAAGGGTTAATCTTGTTATCCTCGTCTTCACAAGAACCCCTAATATAATATAAGAGCTTGAAAAGAATAAAGCTTGAATTTAAATTTAAATACTCTAATTTTTTATAGCGATTCTATGAGAGAGAAAATTTGGGACTGGTATTCTAGGGAAAAGGTTCAAAAAGCTCTGGTAGAAATTTCAAAGAATAGAGAGGTAGTACCTGTATTCTCCAATTCTTTTGGAAAAAGGCCTGATGTCTTACAATTTCCTGGCGATATAATGCAAGCAGTTGCTGAAGGTGCTATAGCCTTTCATGCTTCTTTAGAAAGATGGAAAAATCCGATGCAACTTAAAGCTGGAATGAATAAGGAAGAGCTGGATGAGCTTAGGATAGGGTGGGATATTTTGATAGACCCTGATGTTAATGATTTCGAGATCGCTAAAGTAGTTACGAAAGTTATAATAGAAGCGTTTAAAGACCATGGTGTAAAAAGCTATTCAGTAAAATATACAGGAGGGAAAGGCTTTCATCTGGCAATACCTTTTGAAGCTTTACCAGAAAAGATAAATTTAAAACCTTCTAGAATCCTTTATCCAGAAGTTTTGCAAAAGCTAATAGAATATTTAAAGTGGTATGTGAGGGAAAATTTAAGGGAAGAAATTCTAAACTTGGATAATCCTATAAACTTATCAAAAAGGGTTGGAAAAAGTTTGGAAGAAATAGTTGGTGAGGAAGGAGTAGAACCTTTTAAGCTAATTAATATGGATGTATTTGGCTTAAGACATTTATTCAGGCTTCCTTATTCCTTGCATGAAAAGACTTTGCTAGTAAGCGTCCCTATTAAACCTGAGAGAATAGATAAGTTTGAAAAAGAAGATGCACTTCCAGAAAAGGTTAAGGTAGAGGAAAAATTTTTGACTAAAAAATCGAGAATGCATGATGCTGAAGCTTTGATAATAGAAGCTTTGGATTGGGCTGCTAAGCATAAGATTGAAGTAAAGGAAGTTGTGGAAGAGCTTAGAGTTGTTAGGAAGAAAATCAAAAAAATTCCTGAAAATTTCTTTCCTCCATGCATTAAAGCTATACTCAAGGGCCTGTCAGATGGGAGAAAAAGGAGTGTTTTCATACTGATAAACTTTTTAAGAAATATGGGTTGGAGCATGGAAGAGATTTCAAAAAAGCTTGAAGAATGGAATGAGAAAAACTATCCTCCTTTGAGAGCAAACTATTTAAGAACTCAACTAAGATGGCATGCAAGACAGGAAAGGAATCTGTTGCCGCCAAACTGTGAGCATGAAAACTTTTACGTTTCGATAGGAGTTTGTAATCCAGATGAAATCTGTAAGAATAGAAGTATTAAAAATCCTATAAATTATCCTTTTAAAAAATTAAAATTTAAGAAAATTAGGAAGTGAATAGGGTGGAAGAAGAAACTATCACGTTTGAGCTTGTAAGGAAAATTCAGAGAGAGGAAAGGGATTCTCCCTCTTTGGTTAAACTTCCAGAAAATTTTTTCGAAAAGGTTAAGAACTATTTAAGCCAGAAAAAAAAGTTGTTAGAGAAAAAAGAGGATAGAAAAGTTGCTCTCGAAGTAAAAAATGTTGAAAGGTTGGTTGAGAATATCTTTGATAGAAGGGAGAGGAAGATTTTGAATCAAGCCTTGATAGCGGTTAGAACTCAAATTCCTCCGCAAAATTTAACCGAGGAAGAAAAAGAATTTTTTGAGAAAGTTGTGAAAATTTTGAAAGAAAGGAGGGAAAAAATTTTTGAGAAAATTTTTGGAAGAGAAGAAGGTAAGAAGAAGGTAAGGTTTAAGGCTGACGTGCCAGAATTCGTTGGAATAGATGGGGAAGTTTACGGGCCGTTTAAGGAAGGGGAGGAAGCAGAAATACCCCCAGAGAATGCAAGGGTTCTAGCTCAAAAAGGCTTGGCCGAAGAAGTTTAAAAAATTTAAATTTAGCTACAAGAAATAAAAGTTATCGGGATAAGAATGAAAATTCCAAAAGAAGTAAGGATTTATTGCCCCTATTGCAAAAAACATACTTTGCATACTGTAGAAAAGGCAAAGAAAAGGCAAAGAAGAAAGCTTGCTCAAGGCCAAAGAAGATTTTTAAGGAAGCTAAAAGGTTATGGAAGCTTCCCCAAGGAAAATCCAAAAGGAAGGGAGAAGCCGACAAAAAAAGTTGACTTAAGGTTTAAGTGTAAGGTTTGCGGGAAGAAACATACTAAAGGAAAGGGTTTTAGGATTAAAAAGCTTGAAATAACAAAGGTGTAGGGATGAAAAGATTGGTAGAGGTGCCTAAAAGCAGGTTTCTTAAGGTTCAATGCAAGAAATGTAAGAATAAGCAAGTCATTTTTGATAAAGCCTCTACTCAAGTCAGATGCTTGAAATGTGGTGAAATTTTGGCTATTCCTAAAGGAGGAAAAGCAGAAATTAAGGCAAAAGTTTTAGAAGTTTTGAGTTAAA
>CAZICS010000018.1:0-10386 GCA_964537835.1 uncultured archaeon
TACATCACCATTATTTTAAAAATTATAATCTTACTAATTTAAATCACTTTCGGTTAAAAAGTTTGAGCATCCTTTGAGCATTGGCTAACATAGCATGATTATTAGACTTAATGGTATTAATAAATCTGACTAATGGGACAAAAGCTAATTATGGTAAGGAAATTACAAAGGAAGATTGAACTGACTTTCTAATTTTAACATATACTGGTAAACATTTATAAACAAGAAAACAAAAATAATACTCATGCCGAGAAAGTCACGAGTAAATCCCAATCTAATAGCAAACCTTTATTGGGAAAGGAAGAAATCCACAGTTGAAATTTCAAAGATTTTGAAAATTCATCGAGTAACAGTTTTTTATTACTTAAAAAAATTTAGAAAACCATTAAGAGATAGAATAAAAGTAGTCTCAGCAAGCGCTAGAAAGAGACAAAAATACCCAAGACTTCCTTTTTCAGGAAACTTGCTAGAAAAACAATATCTTCTAGGTTTTTCTGAAGACCTTTCTGTAGAAAGAAGATCTAAATGGTGCATAATAGCTTCACTTACAACTAGTAAAGAAAGTATGATAAAATTGTTTAAAAGAATTTTTTCTAAATATGGAAGAATCCTAGAGTATAAGATTCGCAATACTTCCTACTGGAGGATAGCTGTATACCTACATCAATCCTTTAAATTTTTACTTAAATCTAATCGAGATTACAATATTGCAAATTTATCTAGAGAGGAACTCTTGCATAGAGTGAGTGGTCTGATAGATGCTGAAGGCTCTCTCATAATAACGAAAAGTAGTAGGAAATACATAGGAAGATATTTGGTAATTGGAATGGAGAATAAAAATTTCTTAATTCAACTAGCGAGAAAACTAAATGAGGAGTTTAAAATACACTGCAAGACTTACAGAATGAAAAGGAAGGGAGATATATCAAAAATTAGAAACAGAATAATAAAATATAACAAGGAATTGTGGGTTTTGGTTATAAATAGAAAGGATGATCTCAAAAGATTTCTTCCCTTACTAAAGTTGCAGAATGAAGAAAAAGATAGAAAAAGACGATTTATTCTTGACACGATTAACTTAATTAAGTGGAAAGAAATTGAGAATCTTTTAAAAAAGATCAAAGAATGATCTAGCATTGCGCAACATGTTCGTATTATTGTTGAAGAAAACGTAAACTTTCTTCGCTTTAACTTTTAAAATTCTTTCTTTGATTTCTTCCAGCTCTTCAGCTTCATAATAATAGGCATACCAATCGCTCCTCCCATGCATCCTTAGGTAAATGCTATTGCTCGTGCAATAAATCTCTCTAGGAAAATTTGTAAAGTAGGGAGCGTCGACGCTAACCCAAGTTATTCCTAGATTTTTTGCCCATTCAATCCATTTGGCTTCGAACCAACTAAGATTTCTGACTTCCAGAGCAAACCTTTCTTCAAGCCTAACCTTCTTGATAAAGCTCTCTAGCTTTGAGGAAAATTTTTGGGTTAGGGAAGGAGGTAATTGAAACAGATAAAAATCTATGTTTTCAGCCAATGGCTTAAACAATCTTTCGAATTTTTTCCAGGTTGAAAAAGCTCTTTCGCTAAACTTAAAAACATGAGTTATTAAACGATTAACTTTTATGCTCCATCTTAGGCTTGGATTGAATTCCTTAGTTTTCCTTGCCCAAGATTTTACTTGGTTGGGAAAAGGAAAACGGTAGAAGCTTGCGTTTAGTTCTACAGAATTCAAGCCAGAATTTTTAACGTACCAGTCAAAACCATTGGGGTTCCAGCTGTATGCCCAGCCTGAAGTTCCTACAAATACTTGCATAATTACACATTTATCCTCTAAAAGAAAAAATTAAAATACCATGCTCGAAATAGATGGCTCGATTGGCTACGGACAAGTTTTAAGGACAGCCATAGCTCTATCCAGCTTACTTCTCAAGCCAATCAAAATTTTTAACATCAGAAAAGGAAGGCCAAAGCCTGGCTTGATGGCCCAGCATTTAACCGGGGTTAAAATCGCTGGCGAGTTTTGTAATGCAGAGATAAAAGGCTTAAAGATTGGCTCTATGGAAGTTGAGTTCATTCCCAAGGGGTTTAACGTAAAGGATAAAAAAATCGATATAGGTACTGCAGGTCAAATTTCGTTGCTACTACAGACTTTAACACCTTTATTAATCTTTGCAGGCAAGTCAGTTAATCTAGAGATTATAGGTGGGACAGCAGGCCTGGGAGCCCCAACCATTCAATACGTTAAGCATGTTACCTTTCCTCTACTTTCAAAGCTTGGAGTTAAAATTCCTGAAATCGAGGTTTTAAAAGAAGGGTTTTATCCGAAGGGTGGTGGAAGAGTAAGGATTAAAACTTTTCCTGTAAAAAGATTGAATTCGATTGAATTGACCGAGAGAGGAAAAATAAAAGCAATTAGAGGAATTTCGATAGTAGGTTCTTTACCCAAGCACATTTTAGAAAGACAAACCAACTCTGCAATCAAAGTTTTAAAGGAATATGGTTTTGATGATATACATATATCATCTCAATTAGTCCACACTTATTCCCCAGGTACTTCCATAACTCTTTGGGCCCTAGCAGAAAATTCGGTCTTGGGAGCTGATAATATAGGAAAAAGAGGAGTAAGGGCTGAAGTTATTGGGGAAGAGTGTGCCAAAGAATTGATCAAATCTATCGAATCGGAAGCTGCTTTGGATAAATACATGGCTGACCAAATTTTACCTTTTTTAGCTTTAGCTGAAGGAAAGAGTAAAATCAAAGTTGAAGAGATAACCGAGCATTGTAGAACTAACCTAAGAGTTTGCGAATTAATGTTAGGAGTAAAGTTTGAAGTTGATGAAAGCGAGAAAATTATAGAAGTTGAAGGGATAGGTTTTCCTTTTAAAGAATAAGAAGATATTTGATTAAATAATTTTTAATGTATTTGAGACCCATTGAAGCTATCCCTGTTCTTTGGAAAAGACCGAGATTAAAGCATCTAGTTCCCATCGAAGAGCTCCTGAAAGTAATGGAGGGTTATAAAATAAATACACTAACCCTTCAAAATTACATGAAGAAGGTAATAAAGGGAGCGGACAAAATTTTTTCTTGGGATTTGCTAGATTTCTACACTCTGGAAAGAGAGATAAATAAAGGTTTTTATGTTCTTTCATCGATTAGCAAAAACTTTCTTAGGGAAAGATTAAGTATTTCTTACAGTGATGGGATCGAGTTTAAACTTTTCTCTTTTAAAATAAAGGACGAGAAAATTTCTGGAGAGATAAGGGAAATACCGGAAGCTGAGGAGAAGGCGTTGAAAGTTATTCAAGAAAGTAAAAAATTGGGTGAAGAACTAGGAATAGAAGTTAAAGTTCTTCCATATTGAACTTACTTTTTAGCCTTTAGGAGCAAAAATTAAAATTTTAAAGTTAAAGATAAAATTTGATGATTTTTAAAAAGATTAATTTAGATCTCCAGCCTTTTGAAAGGGAAATAGCTAAGAGGTTGAAGGTAAGACTAAAGAAACTCCCGTATGTTTTTATCCATCCTACATTACTTTATGATGGTGGATATTTGCCATTGAGTAATACGATAATAGTGAGAGAATACGATGAGGAGACACTCTTTCATGAATTGGGACATGCTCTTCATTTTTCAGTATAATCCCTCTCTTCTTAATCATTACATATCCCTCTATACCAAGTCGGAAAGGTGGCCGCTGCTGGCTTCTACAAGGAAGATTTTCTTAGAGATAGAAGAAATGGTGAAGAAATTTAGGGATAAGAAAAAACTCATCAAAGATGTGTTGAAAAGAGTTGACATAAGATTGGAGAACTTGTTAGAAAAAATGGTAGAGTATGAGTGGAAGATTAATGGTGAACTTAAGGATACAAAAGATTTTATGCTGAGAGAAGGTTTTGCGGAGTGGGTTAAGAAAAAGTTAATAGAAGGTAGCTCTGTTCGTGGCGAATACCTTAAAGCTTACAGGATTTTCGAAGAGATAGAAAGAAAAGTTGGATCAAAAAGGATTTTAGAAATAGCTTTCAACGTTTCCACCGATGAAGAGCTAATTTTTCTTAAGAAAAATCTTTACAAGTTAGATTTTTCTTAGTTCAAGAATTGTTTTTCAAATTCTTTCAAATATTCTACGGACCTCTTCACATCAACAAAAAGTTTTTCAACCTCTTGTACATGCTCTTTCTTAATCTTCTTACTTTTTCTCTCCTTAGCCAACTCAAAAGCAGGGGCAATTAGTTGAATTGCATATCTTAAACTAGCTTTTTCCCCTATCTGAGTTAAATAATCTAAAGCTTCCTTTTCCAATTCAACCTTTTCTGCCTCAGCTCTTATTTCAAGTATTTTCCTGATTTCTTTTGTTGTATAAGGACGAGTATTGATTATCAATAGCCTATCTAACAAGTCTAAAGGCAAGGAATGAGGAGAAACTTGGTCAGTTCCTCTTATCTTAGCAATTCCTCTGTTAGTAGCGAAAATTATTATGGGTGCTAATTCTTGCTCCATGGCTCTATTCAAAAAGGCAAAAGTTTCTATGTCTAGCATGCTGCACTCATCTATAAAAAGCACACCTGGAATAATCTCAGCCCTTTTTTCTTGAACCATCGCTCTAACCATTTCATCAACTTCTTTCCTGGTTTCAGCATCTATCTCCTTTCTTTCTCTTCCTCCGAATAGCAAGCTAAACATATCTATACCACTTCTTGAATGAGCCATATCTAGTTGATGCAAGGTTAAAACATAGACAAATTCTTTCTCTTTCAAAACTTTTCCTGAAGGAATGGGCAAGGGTTTTTCTTTTGTAATCTCAACTTTCTTTTCTTTAGCAGCTTCCTCGCTCTTTCCAAGCTTAACTATCCTTCCTCCATCTACGTCTATTTGAATTATATCTCCTGTTTCCACACCTTGCTGAACTAGTTGAATGGCAAAGCTTTGATCCATGGTTAACTTTTTGCTTTCGTCCTTGGTAGCTAGCTTGATCGTAGCTCCAACAGGAATTTGCATGTAAGGGTTGTAAGGGTGTGCTTCCTTTTCTATGCTTATTTCCTTGATCTCGCCTTCATAAATTTTTCTTAATTCATGAATTCTCACTCCTATAGCTTTTCTCAAGGCTTGGGTTAAAAATTCTGTTTTTTTAATTTCTGCGGAGAAGATTTCGCTTGCTGCAATCGGAACAAAAGGGACATCCTTTCCAAGTTCTTTCGCTATTCCTATAGCTAAAGCAGTTTTACCAGTTCCAGGAGGCCCAGCTATTAGAACAGCTCTTCCCGCAAATTTTCCTTCTTTAACTAATCTTACGATTAAACCAGCTGCTTTCCTAGCTTCCAACTGGCCAACCATCCCATCTGCAATTTCTTTTGGCTCCAAACCTTCTAGGCCTAGACCTTGAATATGAGAATGAGCAGCTATTCTTTCCCATTCACGGAGAGATTCGGGAACTTCCCTAATGGGCATATTCCCTCACCTCTCGATTTCTATTGTTAGTACCCCATCCTTAAATTCTTTTTTCCTTATAATAGCATTGCTTGGTATGGGAATTAGCTTGAAATAAGCCTTGTCTCCAGCGAAAGCCTTTACTTCTATGCTTTGTTCAAGCTTTTTAACTTCTATATCCTCAGCTTTTACGTCTGGTAACTTAATCGAAATTATTTGTTTATTTCCCAGCATTTTTATTTCAGCCTCCGGCTCTTCTGTAACTTTAGGTATTTTCACAGGTTTTTCTTCCTCCTTAACTTCTTCAACTTCTCTTATGGGAACTTTAACTCCGAGCTTCTTTTTAATCTCAGGCTCAAGCTTTTTATAATCTCCAAAGGTTTTGACCTCAATTTTTGGCTCTTTACCGCTTACTGAATGGATAGTTATGCTTACCCCTCCTCCAAAAGGCTTAAATTTAATCTTCGGAAATTCGAAGAATCTTGAAAATTCCTTATCTATCCTCTCAAATTCTCTGTCTATCTCTTCAAAAATATCCAAAGGCCTAAACCCAATTCTTTCAACCTTCCTTTCTAATTCTTCACCGCAATAAGGGCAATAATTCCAGCTTGCATCCACTTCCCTTCCGCATGCAGGACATCTTAATTTTTTTCTTCTAAACATTTTCTCTACCTTTTAAAAATTCTTTGAGCATATTTATATTCTCTTCTAAGCAAGTTTTTCTCCTTTTATCTATGGCTATACCCAACTTTTTGGCTTTAAGCTTATTCAAGCCAGCTGCTTTAAGCTCAGCTAGACTAAATCCTTTTCCTTCCCTTTTCTTTCCTCTATGTATAACTACTGGTCTTAGCATAGAAAATTTTTTAAATTCCTAAGTAATAAAAATTTTTAGTTCCTTCTGCCTCGCTGAACCGCTTTATTCGATAAAAGATGAGAATAAAGAGCGCTAGCGAGGCTACAGAAATGATGAACAGGCATCACGCTGAACCGATGATGACTTACAGGATTTCTGACGAATGAAGAATATGCTCCGGTCTGAGGTATCAAGCTTTTTCATTTTTCTCGTAAAATTTAAATATCTTTCTTGTTCGCTCAAAAAAATAAAAAGAAAAAGTTTATTCAACTTTTATTTTCTTGCCCTTCTTCTCTTTCTTCGGCAACCTAATGGTTAAAACTCCTTTGTCCATTTCTGCTTTTGCATTCTCATAATCTATTGGCACAGGCAAAGTTATGAATCTTCTTACCGCCCCTAATCTCCTTTCTGCCCTAAAGAATTTCTCCCCTTTCTCAACCTTTTTCTCCTTATGCTGAGCTTCAATTTCCAAAGTATTTTCTGTAGCCCTTATCGAAATTTCATCCTTTTCAAAACCTGGCAAGTCAGCCCTTACTATTAGTTCATCCTCTGTCTCGCTTATATCTACTGGAAAACTTTCGAACTTGGCTGTTACTGGTTCTATCAGCTCTTCGCTTATAGGTTCCCACATTCTTCTCATTAGCCTATGAATCCTTCTATGCAATCTTTCTATTTCTTCAAAAGGATCTTCCCATATTACCATTCTATCACCTTTTTAGGGTTTAAATAATCTAAACTTTCTTTTAGAAGGTTTGCCTTATAAATTTTTCGCCTGATTAATGAGAACAAAAGAAGAAAAATACTAACTTATCTTGATTATAGGAGGCATTTTTCTCTTATGCTCATTCCTTTCAACCCTTTCTAAAATATAATCTATTAGCTTTTTGCTAGCACCAGTTTTTCTTTCAATTTCTTTTTTTGAAAGACCTTTTTCAAACCAGAAAAGAATTCGATCAGCAGTCTCAAAATTTATTCCAAGCTCTTCCTCAGCAAACTGATTTGGCAATAATCTTGGCGAAGATTTTTTAAGAATTATTCTCTTTGGTATTCCTAAATACTCAGCTAGCTTTCTTACTTGAGTCTTATAAAGATCTGCTATGGGTAAAATATCTGCCGCTCCATCCCCATATTTAGTAAAATATCCGAGCAAAAATTCTGTTTTATTGCTAGTTCCTACTACCATTCCATTCGAGCAATTAGCCACTGCATAAGCAAGGATTGGCCTAACCCTAGCTCTTACATTCCCAAAGGCATTTTTATTCTTTCTTGCTAACGGGTATTTTTTAATCACTTCTTCAACTATGTCAGAAATTTCCATTTCCATGGATTTTATCCCTAAACTTTTAACTATGTATCTTGCATCCTTTAGGTCCTCTTCTGGAGTTACGTGCTTGTCAGGCAAAAGTAAACCTATAACTCTTTTCTTTCCCACAGCTTTGGATGTAAGATAAGCTGTTAAGCTAGAATCTATACCTCCTGATAAGCAAACGATTAAATTTTCGATTCCATGGCTTAAGGCATAATTGCTTAACTCATTAGTTATTTTCTTTTCTACATAGCTCCAATCTAACTCTAGCTCCTTTGGTATTCTTATCACACCATTCTCTTTTTCTTCATAGTTTAAATAATCTCTTTTTCACTCTGGTGGTAAATTTGAGGAAAAATAAAGTTTTAAATTTTTTACGATTTCTATAAAATTTATGGCATTAGCTCTAGAGAAGGCAAAAGAAATAGTTGAAAGGGTTAGAAAAGAAGGATACGGTCCTTATGTTATTTCGGCAGAACTCAAAAAGGCTAAGCTTAGACAAGGAGATTATCAAGTAATAGGTTGTAGCTCCCTCGATCCTAATGTGATTAAGTTTTATATAGATGGAGGTCAAAGTTTCAAACCTTCCATTGAAAACGTTAAAAAGCTTGAAAATATTGTAAAGAAATTCGGATTAGAAGTAAATAAAGAAGATCTCTTAATTCATAAGAAAAGGAAAATTATTGGATGGGTGTATGATAAGGGTGTTGGAATAAACTGTAAGTACGAAAATGCTGGCAAGCTACTTGAAACTATTGGAAGAGAATTACTTGGAGCTTCGACAAAGAGGAGAAAAAAAGAAGTTGTAAAGCCATTTGATAACTCTCAAATAACTTTTGGAGAGCGATTCAATGAATTAATAATTCTTCTAGAAGACCTTCCCTCTTTTTTTAGATTTAGTGAAGGGGTTGATAAGATAGTTAAAGAAAATGTAGGAGAATTGAAAGTAAGAGAAGGTTGTTTGAAAGTAGTAACAACTGGAGGTAGGGTTAGAGAGGATGGAGGATATACAGTTCCTTTGAGTGAGTACATAAAAAAAGCAAGAAAAAAGAAATTTTTTGAATATGGAGATATTTTTCAAAGTATTGGTGGCATTAGATATATAGTTGATGCCTGGAATGCTGAACCAAGAAAATTCTTTACATATAAACTAGCGAATAGTATGATAAGCGAAATTTCCAATGAAATTGATTATTTTGGTGTTCCTTTAATTTTGAACGAGGAAAAGACAAGATCCAAGCTTGACGAGACTTTAAAGAAATTAGAACCTAAAATACCAGAAGCAATTATCCACTTTTATGGATTTTGTCAACGACCCTTTCCTGGTGTCAAAATTCTAGTCGGATATCTAACTTCTGAAGCGTTAAAAGAGGGTGGAAAAGAAAAAACTGAGAAAGTTTTTGAAAGTTTAGCAGAGTTTGCTAAAGACTTTAGTGGGCCCTCTCTTTCAGAAGAAGTAAAAAGAATGGCAAGGAACGAAGAACTTAAGGCTTCTTTAGCTCACTTCTGGAAAGATATTATTTCTCTTATTTAGTGACGAAGTTTCCTAGAATTTTTTCCAATTCATTCAAACTTTTAATTTTTTCGTAATTCCCCTCTATTTCAAGCTTATGCTCCTCCCTTTCAATAAGGATAAACGATATCCCTGCATTTTTTGCCATCAACCAATCCTCTTCCGCATCTCCTACTAACACAATATCCTCTTTCTTAACTTCAAGCTCTTTTAAGCATCTTTCAACCAATTCAGGATTAGGCTTTGGCTTTTCTTCTGGATAATTTGGAGTAACGATAGAATCAAATTCTATTCCTTCTCTTTCAAGCAATTCAATTTCCTTTTTAGCAATTGGATAAGGATTGCTTGTTATTATTCCAAGCTTAAGCTTATACTTCTCCTTCAAGCTCTTAAGGACATGAACATCCTCATAAATCTCTGTATACTTTATCCTTCTTTCCAGCTTGTTATACTTATTAAAAATTTCCCAGAATCTTTGAGGTTCAACCTTAAAATATTTCTTTATTATACTATCTCTATCAGTTCCATACCAAAATTCATCGATTTCCTCTTTTCTAAACACATTCATTCCAAGCTCAGAAAGAGTTTTCACCATAACTTCGTATTTAAAAGAAGGTAAAGTAAAAACTAAAGTTCCATCTAAATCAAAGATTATTGCTTTTCTCATTCAAGAAAAAATATCCAGATTAAAAATTTAAAGTTGATAAAAAAAGCTATTTGAATTGCTAATAGCCTTTTTCTTACTGATTTCTTAGCAAGTATATCCCATTCTTTTCTTCTATCTTTACCTTTGGATGTAATTTCTTTAAAAGTCTTACTATTTCTTCATTGTCTGTTTTACATTCTTCCAAATTTTTTAACTGATTTCTTAAGATTAGATACTTAGTTAGCTTTTCGCTCGAAAATCCATTGTAAATATCTTTTCCAGAAATTAAGGCTTGAGCTACTGAAATTATTTCCTCATCTCTTGCTTGCATGAAGATTGAATTCAGATCTTTTATTCTATAATTTATTCTCATTTGTTTACTTTTTCCTTGAAACATTCTTTCCTCCAGGGGGAGAAGAAGACCCACCTTTAATTTGCCCTTTGGTTTTTATAAAAATTTTTGTTACAGATTCTATATTTCAGATTTTATAATCCAAAGGTAGAACTAAGCTTTTTACTCCAGCAAAACCTTTAAGAAATTCTTCAAACTCAAGCTCTATAACATCAAACCCATTCATTCTAAGCTTTTTATTTAACTCGCACTTAACGTTAACTATCTTGCTCGAATCTATTTGAAGAAATTC
>CAZICS010000019.1:0-9446 GCA_964537835.1 uncultured archaeon
GTTCTTGGGTCTACAGATTCTATTTCAACCACTTCTCTAATCCTTCTGGCAGATTTTCCCTTTTCCTTTGCATGAACCATTACTATTATTACATCCAAGCTCTCAAGCAAAGTAGGAGAAAGTTCTATAGGAGGAGTGGTTAATCTCTTGATAACAGCATCTACAGAGCCAGCATGGAAAGTACTCAAGCTTGGATGCCCAGAACTCATGCCTTGGAACATTACATAAGCTTCCTTCCCTCTCACTTCTCCAACTATCACATAATCTGGGTTTTGTCTAAAACTTTCTCTCAGCAAATCGAAGAGAGAAACTTCCCCATATTTTTCTCCAGTAGGCTTAGGAATTCCAAAACCAATTCTTGCCAAACCAGGGACCCAGTGCTCATGTGGAATCTTGAGCTCTCTCGTATCCTCTATAGAAACTATTTTTGCTTCGGGTAAGATGAAAGTACATAAAGTATTAAGCATAGATGTTTTTCCCGTAGCAGTCCCTCCTATTATAAGCATAGACGCTTTATTCTCGATTAGGTACCAAAGATAAGCGAGAATTTCTGGAGAAGCTGTTTTCAGTTCTATCTGTTCTGTGGGTGAAAAAGGTTTTTTGGTGAATTTTCTGATAGTGAAAGTTGGTCCTTTGGTTGCAACATCTCCAGCTAAGGTCGCACTAACCCTTGAGCCATCAGGTAAAGTACCTGCCAAAATTGGTTCTGCATAGCTCACATATCTCTTACATCTTTCAGCAAGCTTTATTATAAATTCTTTAAGCTTTTTCTCATCCTTAAAAACTATGTTAGTTTTTAAAGACCCATACTTTCTGTGGACTACGTAAACTGGAGTATTAACTCCATCGCAGCTTATATCCTCTATGTAAACATCCTTAAGCAAAGGTTCTATCTCATTATACCCAATAAAATCTCTGTAGATGTAGTACATTAGCTTGAGATATTGGTTTGGAGTAATCTTTAAGCCAAAATCCTTTATTATCTTCTTAACCATACTTTCAAGATATTCTAAGGCTTTTGAAGATTCTCCAAATGCCGAAAGACCAACTTCCATCAGCTCTATCAGGCCTTGAGAAATTTTTTCATAGATTTCTTTCTCCTTTTCATTAAGCTTTGGTTCTATGACCAGATAAATTAAATCTTTGCTAGATGGGTTCCATTTGATGTTAGCGAAAGCATAAGGTTCAATTAGAGGATAAGTAACATTTATCTTTCTTGCTTGCTTTAGCTCAGGAAGCTTAATCTTTTGCTCACTTTCCCTTATTTCAAACCTTGGAAACTTGGATTCTTCTTCCTGAATTAACTTCCTATACAAAACCCCTTTCAGACTTTTAATCTTTTCTAGTATCATGCTCTCAAGTGCTTTTTCCTTACACTTTTTCCAGGCTTAACTACGCCATGAAACCTTGCACAAGCAGGACAAATCCTTATTTTTTTTCTTAGCAAGTGAATGAACCTTTTGTCTACTTGCTGCCTTATTAGAGGGTCTGTTATTTTCAATCCCTTGGTTATAACAAAAGTTTTGTATCTAGGAACCTCTCTTCCGCATATCCCGCAAGTTACAGTACTTTCTCTTCCTCTTCTTTTGGTATGCTTATAAGTTCTTTTATAGGGTGCGGTACTTATTGGCAAAAAATCACCTAATAATAATTAAGTTTTTTCAAATTAATGTTTGAATAAGCTTGGTTGGATTTGAAGGTTTAAGTACAAATTCATTTCCTTTTCGTTTATATCTTTCTACCACAAGCTCAACCTTTGCTTGCCCAGGCTCAAACTTTTTAAGTTCTTTCAAGCTTAAAGGCATGGAAATTAAGCCAGTCTTTGAATGCAAGGCATAGGGTGCTCTTACCAAGCCTAAGGGTTTCATCGAGCTAGGGTCGAGCAAAACCTTATCCAGTCTTTTTTCCTTTGCTGAAACTTCGCAAGTAGTTAAGCCTGGAATTTTTTCATCAACTTCTCTTTGAATAATCCTTATAAAATCGGAGAAAAGAGAGAAATAATTTTTTTCCCTTTTAGTCTTTCCCTTCAATTCTAAAGGCTTGTAGTTTTCTGGTAAGAGAAACTCTTCGATTAAACTCCAGACTTGGAAGCCGCGAGACCCGGAAAACTTTAGAGCAGGATTTAAACCAAACTTTTTAAAAATTTTAAAAACTATTTCAGTAACTTCCTTAGTTTGCTCCCAGCTAACTTTTGGGCCAGCGTCTATGTCGACAACCAACCAATCAGGTCTATTACTACCAATCCTGTGAACGCAAGGAATTATATCGATGTAATGCATGTTAACGTAAAACATCAAATCTTTTAAAGAATTTACAGTAATTTTCCTGCCTCTGAAATCTCTCCTGAAAAACCTTTTTTCAGTGAATAAGCAGTAAAATCCAACGTAGCGATCCTTACAGAACTCTAGAATGGTATCTGCAACCACAGGATAATATTGCTTAGCCTTGTAAACAATAACCCATGCCTCGTTAACCTTTCTTAGTTCAGCTTCTATAGATTTAATCCTTTTAGCGAAAAATTCTCTTCCTTTCTTAGTAACTCCATACAACCCTTCAACTTCCTCTAAAAAACCATTCTTAATCAAGTTTTCCAAAACCTTCTTTATTCGGGTTTCATCAGAAATCCCTAAATCTCTTTTCATTTTTTCCTTCACATGCCTAAAATTTACTCTTTTCCCTTCACCTTTCATAGAAAACATTAGGAGTAAGTAATCCTCTGGCTTTACCATGCGATCACTATTATTTTATTTTCTTCCAAAAATTTTAAGTTGAAGCTAGGAAAATAAATTTAAGGTGGGGCTATGCCTTTAGTCAAAATTATTGAATTAATCGGAACTTCTGATAAGAGCTGGGAAGATGCAGTTCAACAAGGAATAGAGAAAGTAGCGAGCGAGGGAAAGATTACAGGGGTAGATGTGATAGGCTTTAAAGCAGTAGTTGAAGAGAATAAAATAGTTGAATATAGGGCACATATGAAGGTTGCTTTGGTCAAAGAATAATTAACCAGAAAATCTAATTAAAAACATGAAGCTTTGGATAGTAGGAGCAATGCTAACCATCTTTGGCTTGCTTTTAGTTTGCTTTTTGGTAACGTTCTTTCTCGAGTTTACTCTAAGCATAACCTCAGAACCAAGTAGGGTTAATGAGTTGGTTGAAAAAAGGAATGAGGTTTTGCAAGGCGCGGTAGGAGGAAGTCTTTTAATTGCAAGCGGCTCTATAATTACTTTTATTTCACTTAAGAAACCAAAGGTTAAACAATTTTAAGTAAAAAGTTGAAAAAAATTATATGGATAAGGCTAGGCTAGTAGGCCTGATAATCCTCCTTGTATTTTTTCTCTACGTAACTTCTTATTTCTTACCTGTTGAAGATTATTATACCCTAGTATTTGCTGACATTTTCTTTTTCTCAACCGCTTTTCTTGCATCATTCCTCTCCTTTTCAAATTATGCTAAATTTGGAAAAAGCTTAGAAGGAAAATGCTGGATGTTATTGGGCACAGGACTTTTTCTATGGGGAGTTGGAGAACTTTTCTGGGCTTGGTATGAATTAATTGAAGGAATTTATCCTTTTCCATCACCTGGAGATATATACTATACGCTTGGTTATTTTCCCATAATCTTAGCAACTCTTTATTATTTTTCTTATATTCAGGTCCCTTTGAAAAAAAGAAAGATTTACTTAGCTACCCTAATTTCTTTAGCTTATGGGTTAATTTCTTTCTTCTTTGTTTTATATCCGATAATAATTTCAGATATCGGGTTGAAAGAAAAAGTTTTCCTATTTATCTATCCTTTCCTAGATGTTTACCTAATTTTTGGAGGTTTGCTTTTGGTGGAAGCTTTTAGAGGAGGTGCTTTATCGAGAGTATGGCTAATAATTTCTTTGGCATTTCTTTTTACAGGGTTTGCTGATACCATTTTTTCCTATCTTGATTGGAATGGATTATATGAGCTTGGAAGCCCTTATGACCATGTAGACTTCCTTTGGATAGCAGGATATCTTTTGTTCGTTTATGCACCGATCTATGAGAGAATCGCTTTTAGTCGAATTGTAGAAAGGGTTAGGGTTAGAAAGAAAAAAGCTTAATATTCTCTTTAATTTATATTAAAGAAAAGAGTAATTTATTGAGGTGGTAAGCATAAGTTTAAAGGAAAGATTGAAAAAAATTAAAGAATGTACTTGGGAATTACCTAAAGGAGCAAAGCCAGGGATGAGGGTACCGGCAAGACTTTTCCTTTCAGAAAAGCTTTTGAAAGAGGTTGAAGAGAGTGCAGTAGAGCAGATTGCAAATGTTGCTTTCTTACCAGGAATTTACAAACATTCAATAGCCTTGCCAGACATGCATACTGGCTATGGATTTCCTATTGGAGGGGTTGCTGCTTTGGATTATGAGAATGGTGGTTTATCTCCTGGGGGAATAGGCTTCGATATCAACTGTGGAGTCAGATTGTTAAGAACAAGCTTAACTCTAGATCAAATAAGACCGAAATTAAAAGAATTGTTAGACGAAATTTTCAGGAATGTGCCAAGCGGAGTAGGAAGAGGAGGTAAAATTAGACTTTCTCCTTCACAGTTACAAAATGAAGTTTTAGAAGCTGGAGCAAGATGGGCTGTTGAGCATGGCTATGGAACAGAAAGAGATTTGGAGTATTTAGAAGAAAAAGGTTGCATGGAGCAAGCAAATGCTGATAAAGTTTCTTCTAAAGCTTTGAAAAGGGGAGCACCTCAGCTTGGGAGCTTAGGAGCAGGAAATCATTTTCTTGAGATTCAAGTAGTTGATAAAATTTTCTTGCCAGAAATAGCAAAAGTTTTTGGGATAGAAAAGGAAAAGCAAGTTTGTGTTATGATTCATACTGGTTCTCGCGGCTTTGGACATCAAGTTTGTACTGATTATTTACATTTGCTAGAATCAAGGTTTAGGGATGAATTAAGAAAGCTGCCAGATAGAGAACTAGTTTTTGCTCCTGCTGGAACTAGAGAATGTGAAGATTATTTTGCAGCTATGTGCTGTGCAGCAAACTTTGCTTGGTGTAATAGGCAGATGATTACTCATTGGGTTAGAGAAAGTATAATGAAAGTTTTGGGTTTAAAGCAAGAAGAGATTGGGCTAGAGGTTGTTTATGATGTTGCTCATAACATCGGAAAAGTTGAAGAACATGAAATAGATGGGGAAAGAAAAAAGGTCTTTGTTCATAGGAAAGGAGCTACAAGAGCTTTTCCTGCAGGCTCAAAAGAAATACCAGCTGAGTATAGAAATGTAGGGCAGCCTGTTTTGCTTCCTGGAAGCATGGGATCAGCAAGTTATGTTTTGCTTGCTAGCGAAACTGCAAAAGAAACTTTTTATAGTACTGCTCATGGAGCAGGAAGAGTTAAATCTAGGTCAAAAGCTTTGAAGTTATATAGAGGAGAAAGAGTTGCTAGCGAACTTGCAAGCAGAGGAATATTAGTAAGAGCTGCAAGTTGGAAAGTAGTTGCTGAAGAAGCACCGCAGGTTTATAAAGAAATAGATGAAGTGGCTTTGGTAACTGAAAGAGCAGGGATAAGCAAAAGAATAGTAAGATTAGTACCTATTGGGGTAGTTAAAGGCTAGATTATCTGAATGATTTTTTAACTTCTTTTTCCAATTCTTTCGAATGATATTCGCACTCGGAACAAACCCACTCGCCTAAAATAAATTCTAAACTTTTATTCCCACAATTAGGGCATTTCTTCATCAGTTTTAAATTTTCTGAGGAAATTTTTAAAGTATTTGTCTGTCATATCCAAGCTAATTTCACCCTCTCTAGCATTAAACAATCCTCTCCCTATTTTTTCCATGAGCTTAAGAGACTCTTCACTTCCATTTACATTAACTACATTATAAAGTAGAGTACAAACTTGTTTATTGGTAAAGGAATTTCTTATTGTGTAAAAAGGAATGAAAACATTTTCTAACCTCTCTTCCAAACTTTTAAAATATTCTTTAGGAATATCTGCATTTTTGACACTCTTTCTAATTTCTTCGAATAAATTAATTTTTTCAGCATAATAGTTTGGAAAGAGAATTTCCTTAAGTCTTTTCTCGATATATCTTTCTATTTCCTTTGGATCAATCCCTTCTATATCGATTTCTTTTCCTTTTATTTTATCCTTCCATCCTATTTCAGCACCAATTAATTTGCTCGAGAAGAAAACTATCCTATAATCTCCTTGAGTTATTCCAAGGGATTTAATCAAATAAGAGATTGTTCCAAGGTTATATCCTTTCTTTTTCAAGTAGTCTGCTAGTTTCAAAGCAAACTTAACAGCTTCACTCATAGCTTAAAATTAAAGCTTAAAAAAATAAATTTTTATGAACGTTTAAATTAAGAGAGAAATTTCTCAAAAGCTCGATACAATTCTTCATCAAAAGCGATCAACCTAATTTCTAAATCTCCAAATTTTTTACATTCTTCTATCATCACTCTAGCTGCATCCTCAGCTTTTATCCCTCCCACGCCTGTGCCCATTCCAGGAAATGCTATTGATTTTATTTTTAATTTTTTGGCTAACTCTAAAGCCGCTCTAGTTGCTAATCTTACATTCTCCAAAGGAATTTTTTGTGCAGGTCTTTCCATGGTTGGCGAGTGGATTATATATTTGCATTTAAGCTTTCCAGCTTGAGTAGCAATAGCTTTTCCTAAAGGAATAGGTGCTTTTCTTCTAGCTTCTGCTTCAATCTCTTCCCCACCTTTTCTTTTAATCGCTAAAGCAACCCCACCCCCCATTATACCAAGAGAATTAGCAGGATTAACTATTGCATCGCAAGCTTCTTCGGTTATATCTCCCTTCTTAACAGTCATCATAATTTAAAATTTTTCTTAGAAAATTAATTTATGCTTAACTACATCCAACTACTTTACAGATTTAAGCAAGAGTTAAATTCTAAAGAAGAAAGTAAACCAAAAAAGCTTATGGAATACTATAGAAAATTTTACGTCGTAGTTACTGATTATTTGCCTTCTTTCATTCTTGGAATGACAAATTGCAAGGGAAAGATTTGGATTGGAAGACTGTATGGTTACTTAAAAGAAAAAGTTTTAAACCACGAAATACTTCACAATCTGTTTCCCAATGCTAGCGAGTATGAAATTAGAAAACTAACAGATTTAAATTTTCTCGATTTAAATAAATTCAGACTAATTTTCATTTAGGCAATCTCAAAATCTCTTTTTATCCAATAAATTTCCTCCTCGCTCCTTTTTTTCTCTTCTTCCTTAACTTCTTCTTTTCTTTCAACTTCTTCTTTTGTTTGCTTAAGTTCAATTCTTATACTTCTAATTTTTTCGGCTATAGCTTCAAGCTCTGCTTCGCTCATTTTTAAAGGTTGAGCCTCTGCCAAAGGAATTTGGTCTTCGTAAACTGGATATACACGAATATGAAAATGTTTCACTAACTCTGAAGGTATGATGGAGAAAAATATTTGCCTTGGATTTAAAGCTTGCTTAATTTTTTTCGCAACTATTAGGGCTGAAAGAAAAACTCTTGCTGATAATTCAAAATTTTCATCAAAATATTGATAATGCTGCTTTGGAATAACTATTGTCATTCCTTTGCTTCTGGGATTAATATCTAGAAAAGCTAAAGAAACTTCATCTTCATGCACAATTTTTGACTTTATATTTCCCTTAACTATCTGGCAAAATATACAAGCTTCTTCCATGCTTAAATTTTTAAAAAGGAAAGATTTAAGTTTTTGAATAAACCTTTTATTTATTCTACGCAAAATATTTCAATATTAAAAGGTGTAGCAGATGGTTAAGAGAAGCAAGCCAAGAGCAGGAAGCTTAGCATTTTATCCTAGAAAAAGAGCTAGAAGAATCTATCCAAGAATTAAAACTTATCCTGAAAGCGAGAAAGCAAGAATTCTAGCTTTTGCTGGTTATAAGGCTGGAATGGTCTCTGTTATTCTGGTTGATAATAGAAAGAATTCCCCAACTTTTGGTCAGGAGATAGCTGTTCCGGCTACTGTTTTAGACTGCCCTCCTTTAAAAGTTTTAGCTATAAGAGCTTATAAGGAAACTAAAAAAGGTTTTAAGGTTTTTACAGAGGCCTGGACTCAAAATTTGCCGAAGGATTTGGAAAGAAAAGTTAAGGTTAAACCAAGTGAAGCTAATCTAAAAAAGATTGAGGAAAATTTGGATAAGATTTCAAAGCTTAGATTAATAGTTTGTACTCAACCAAGATTGTCAGGAATAAGAAAGAAAAAGCCAGAAGTTTTTGAGATTGAAGTTGGAGGTAAAGATATAAAAGAAAAGTTTGAGTTTGCTAAATCTTTGCTTGGTAAAGAAATTAGTGCAAAAGATGTTTTTAGAGAAGGAGAATTTGTTGATGTGATTGCAGTTACCAAAGGTAAGGGAACAGCAGGACCAGTAAAAAGATTTGGTGTTAAAATTCAGCCAAGAAAAGCCCATGGAAAGAGAAGGCATGTTGGAACTCTCGGCTCTGAAAGGCCGGGCAAAGTTTTATGGACAGTTCCTCAAGCTGGTCAGCTTGGCTTTCAAACAAGAACTGAGCTAAACAAAAGAATTTTAAAAATCGGAGATGGAGAAGAGATTACCCCTAAATCTGGCTTTATAAGATATGGAGTTATAAGAAGCAATTACTTGCTTGTTGAAGGTTCGGTTCCAGGGGCCAAGAAAAGGTTAATCTTACTAAGACCAGCTATAAGAGCTGGAAAGCTTAAGTTTTTAGCACCGGAAATTAAAGAGATAGTAAGTGAGTGAGATGGAAGTTAGTTTGTTGAGCTTGAATGGAGAGAAAATCGGAAAGATAAAACTACCCAAAATTTTTAAAGAGCCTGTTAGGGAAGATTTGATTTTAAGAGCTTTTTTAGCCACTCAAAGCAAGAAAAGGCAGCCCTACGGAACTGATAAGCTAGCTGGAAAAAGAACTTCTGCTCATTACCATGGGAGAAGAAGTGATAGATGGACCATGATGAATAGAGAGATGGCTAGATTGCCTAGAATCCACGGAAAAGGTGCTCCCTTACACATGCTCTGGCAAGCAAGATTTGTGCCAAGCGCTAAGGGAGGAAGAAGAGCCCATCCTCCGAAGCCAGAGAAAGTTTGGGAACAAAAAATAAACAAAAAAGAGAGAAGGAAAGCTATAAGGTCTGCTTTAGCTGCAACAGCAATAAAAGAATTTGTTTTAAAAAGAGGGCATAAGGCTGAAAAGTTAGAAGAGTTACCTATAGTTGTCGACGATAAAATTCAGGAGATTTCAAAAGCTAAAGAATTGGTTGAATTTTTGAAAAAAATTGGTTTGGAAGAAGAATTAAAGAGGGTGAAAAAGAAAAAAGTTAGAGCTGGAAAAGGGAAGCTAAGAGGAAGGAAGTATAAGAAAAAAGTTGGGCCGTTGATTGTAATAGCTGAGGATAAGGGAATAAGCAAGGCTGTTAAAAACTTGCCAGGTTTTGATGTTTGTA
>CAZICS010000020.1:0-8761 GCA_964537835.1 uncultured archaeon
TTACCGGAATTTTACTCCCTCAAAAGCTAAGTATATTTTTATATTCTTAACTTTTAATTATGAGAAACCCTTGGATTTCAAAGCTGATTGAAGAACAAAATATAGTGGAAGAATTATCACCAAAGGAAATAAAAGTTGTTGCTTTAGATGAGAGATGCGTTCTATGCAAAGGTTCTAAAATGCTGTGCGGTAAAACTAGATGCCCTATTTTGGTTAGATTCTATGCTCAACTCAAGGTTAAAAAATTGATCGATTCTACTGTGATAGAAGGCTCGAGCCCTCCAGACATTTTTGTCGGAAGAATAGGCTATCCCCTAGTTTTCATCGGCCCTTTAATCCCTCCCATTAGCGGAGATACAAAAGTTTTGGGTACTCCTGAACTCTGGAAAGGAAAGAGCATAGAGGAAATAGTAGATTTTAGGTCTCAGCTAGTAAGAGGAAAATACCGAATTAACGTAAAGGATGTGGGAAAAGGTAAGATAGTCGAATACATAAAGGAATTGGCTCTGGCTAAAAGCCCGACCGATACGGAAGCTGAGTTTACCAAAAAGCCAACTGGAAAATTAGTTTTGGATGATCGGGTTCAGCCTTTTGGACCTTCTGCCCCCTTAAAAAGCTTGCTCGTTTCAAGCGTTAGAACAGATCAAAAAATTGAAAAAGCTTATTCCGATACTGATTTAAAAGCTAGCGAAGCTGTTTTCTGGCTTTACAAGAAGGGTGTATTGATCTCAAAAATTCAAAGAGCTTTTTCAGCAGGCTTGTTTGGAATCAAGAAGAATAGAAAGTTCGTTCCTACTCGCTGGTCGATAACTGCGGTAGATTCGATAATTTCCCAAAAACTAATGGAGGAAGTAAAAACTTTTCCTTTGATAAACGAGTTTAGGGTTTATGAGCACGAAGCTTTAGACAATAAATGGATTGTTTTAATGGTCCCTGCTTACTGGAGCTATGAGCAGATGGAAGCCTGGTATCCCAAAACAATCTGGAATCCTTCAGGAAAAGAAATAATCGTTTATTCTGATTGGGAGGGATTTAATGGAAGAACTACTTACGCAGAGACAGGTGGGTGTTATTACTCGACCAGGGTTGCAGTTTGTGAAAAGTTAGTCGAAGAGAAAAGACAAGCTTTAGTAATAACTTTTAGGGAAATCCATCCTGGGTATATCATGCCGGTAGGTGTTTGGCATACTAGAGAAAGCATAAGAGAAGCTGTAAAAAAGAAGCCGATGAAGTTCGATAGTTTGGAAAAGGCTTTGGCTTATATTTCAAGCAAGCTAGAGGTTCCCCTGAGAAATTGGGTTAAGAAGAGCACGCTTCTAAAAAATTTAATCTACCAGAAGAAAATTTTAGATTTTCTAAAACCATAATTAAATCGATGCATTCGCTGAATCATTTCATTTTTTCCTTTAGCCTATGCTTGCTTTTGCTCGAGCCAAACCTGCAAAATGTTTTTTGGGCTGCCATTTTTTCGCTAGTTTTTTCTGTCTTGATCGATTTGGACCATTGGTATAAAAAGATTAAAAGGCCGTGGTTTGCAAGGAGAACCTGGATTCAAGAACCTCCTGCTCTATTTCTTATAGCATTGCCCATAGCTCTCTTGCTAAGATTTCTAAATCCTTCGTTCTTCTATCTAACCCTAGCTTCTTTTTCTTCCCACATCTTGCTCGATTATCTTTGTGTTTTTAAAGCTCGCCCTTTAGCACCCTTCTCAAAATTAGAAAAACCTGAAGGTTTTGGGATTTTTGTTCCTGCTACGCATAAATGGAGAAGGAGAATAAAAGGAAAAGTTTCTGAAAACTATTTCTTAATTTTTAACTTTATTTTTCTCCTAGCAATCCTTTATTTTAAACTAGGATAGAAAAATCCCAAGCTTCTCAATCAATTCCTTTAATTCATCTTTCGAATTTTCTTATCGATAAAATTTCGTCTTCACGTCTAATTAAAAGATAGAAAAAAGGATTTAAGTCCTATGGGTCCGGCCGGATTCGAACCGGCGACCTTCGCCACGTCAGGGCGACGTCCTAACCAGCTAGACCACGGACCCTTAAATAAATGATATCTTTATAAAATTTATTGCTTTCACCCTAAATTTTCGAAGAGTTTTTATTTTCTCCAAAATTCAAATTTAAATTATGAGAAAAATAATCGCAATTGTTTTTCTTTTAGCAATACTAGCAACTTTAAGCCCTAAACTAGCTTTCGCTCAAACTGAGGAAAACATAACAGAAGTGATCCTAACAACCAACATAAGCTATGCAGATTTTGCGGTAGCAAGCGTTGCAGCCTCAAAAATAGGAGCAGCTTTATTCTTCGTTTCGGAAAATGAAATACCAGCTGAAACTTTGGAAGCAATTAATTCGATTAATCCAGAAAAAATTTACATAATTGGAGGGCCAGCTGTTGTTTCTAAGAATATAGAGGATGAATTGAGCAAGGACTATGAAGTCGTAAGGATTTGGGGAATGACAAGGTACGGAACGGCAAGCGAAGTAGCTAAATACTTCTGGTCAGAAGGGAGCGAAGAAGCAATTTTAATCTGGGATAAGCCAGATTCAAGAGAAGTTGACTTGAACGTTTCGCTAATGATAGTAAAAGCTGCAGAAGAAGCTGCAAGCGAGGAAATTCCTTTGCTTCTAATTCCAAAAAACCATTTGAGCAATGAAGTGGAAGATGCGCTAAAAACTTTGAACGTGAGCAAGGTAAAGGTTTACGGGAATGTTGGGAGTAAAGTTTTCGATGAGTTGAATGCTTTGGGAATAAGCTACGAAAGTATTCCAGGAGATCCTAGTCAAATAAGAGAGAGAATTGGAGAAAGTATTAGAGAGAGGTTTAAGTATGGAGCAAGGCCAATAATAGTTGCTGCAGTCGCAAACTGGCAGGAAGGAGTAGCTGTAAGAGCTTCTCCTCATGGAGTTTCCATCTTAGTTTTTAGCGAGTCAGAAATAAACAATACTGTTGAAAAAGTTAATGAGACCATTCAAACGAGAAATGTTTCAAAAGTTTTGGTCACGGGAAAGCCAGAACTAGCTAGAAAGATATACGACGCTTTGATTGATGCAGGAATAAACGAAAGCGTTCCAGTTTATTTGGTCAGCGGAAAGCATTATCGAGTAGCGAAGAAAATCTTCGAGAAAGTTAAGGAAAGGATAAAAGAGATTAGAGAGAGGTATCAGGAAAGGTTGAAGGAAATAAAAGAGAAGTTAGCTAAGCTTAGAGAGAAGATTAAAGAGAGGTGCGAGTATTGGTTCTCTAAGGCAAACGAAACTATAGAAACCCTAAACACGAGCTTGGCGGAAGCGAGGTATGCTTTAATCGAGGAACTCTACAATTCATGCGTAAATGCGGTCGAAGAAAACCGCACTTTGCTAGCGATTAAATACTTGAACGAAATCAAGCATGAAACCAGAAAGCTTATTTGGGAAAATAGAGCTACTGCAAAAAGCTTGATCGACAGAGAATTGGAAAAGGAAGAAGAAAGCGCAAGCCTAGTAAGGGAAAGAGAGAAAGCCAGATGGGAGGAGTTTGTTACCAAGATAAGAAAAGTATTTCCAGCAAGAGTGAACGAATGCAGAAGTTTGGTAAACGATTTAAAGAATGCGTTGAACGATAGAAATTTTGAAAGAGCGAGAAAGATTAAAGTAGAGATAGCCAGGAAATGCGCTGCAATAACCATAAGCAGAGAGGGAAAAATCCTACCTCTCAGAAGAGCGTTTAGAAGATGATTTTTCCCTTTCATTTTTCTAAATTAATCCTCATTTAGGATAAACGATACTTGAAACTCTTCCATTAAGGACTTCTATCTTACCTACTACATACCATTTATTAAAACTACCTTTCTTCAGCTTAATCGAAGAGCCTGTGTAGCCAGGCGAATATACAGAAAAGATTAATAGAAAAAGGAAAAGTAAGGCTAGGATTAAAAGTAGTTTGACGCTAATCATATTTCGCTATCACCCAATAAGTTCCGCCATAAGCTAATCCGCAAAAAGTACCGTTCGGCAAAATCTGAGTAGTAGTTCCTGTGTTGTAGATTTTAAATCCATATTTTCCTAGGGTTTGATTGAAATAAACTGCTGTCCTGCAAGTAGAGAAGGTTATGTTTTCAGGAATTTCTAGAATCGTTTCTTGAGTTAAACCTTTTGAAAATATTTCTGGATTTGTTTGCTCGGGCAGAAGCCAAATCTCTTTCGGAGGCCATTTGTAGTTACCCAGCTTAAAGTTTATTGTACCAGTTATCATTCCAAAATTTGTTAGAATTTCTTGATTTCCTAGGTTGGCTATTTCTCCTTCATTTATTACTGTTGTTAGGGCTGAAGCTATGGGTAGAAGGAGAAAGAAAAGAAGCAAAGTTAACTTCTTCATGCAGAGAAGTTAGATAGAGTTTTAAAAATAGGTTTAGAACTCGAAAGGTGGTAAAGTTATTTATACTTCAATTTTCTTGTCTATAAAACTTCGAAGCTCTTTAATTGAAAATAAGCTAGCATGTAGAGTTTTTTGCTGTTTTAACCACATCAAACCATTTTTTACTTAATCTATAGAATTTCATTCGTCCTCTAATTTCTTCTTCTACTATTCCTTTTCTTTTTAAGGATTCTAAGGAACGATAGACAGTACGTTTATTTAAGTCAAGTGCTTTGGCGATTTCAATTGCATATAAAGTCTTTTCATCATGCTCATAAAGATAATTGATGATTCTAGCTTCTGTTTTACTTAGTGGGAACATCTCATTACCAAAATAATCTCTAACAGAAAAATTTATATTCTTACCGACATCAAGCAAACGAAGCCAGGAGGATTCAAATCTTTTACTGAGAAAAAAACTGACTTCCCATCAAGGACTAGGAAAATAAATTTTTGCGCCCAGGGTGGGATTTGAACCCACACGGGGACGAAGCCCCACCAGCTCTCCAGGCTGGCGCCATAGCCAGGTTAGGCGACCTGGGCTTAAATACTAATTTCACTAAACTTTTTTTAAACTTTACTCTTTAAATTTTCTCTCGATAAATTTTTGATTGAGTGATTGCATGAAGTACGAGGAAATCCTGGTAAGATATGGAGAAATCTTTCTGAAATCAGAGTTTGTTAGGAGAATCTACGAAAAGAAGTTAATCCAGAATATAAAATTTCTCCTGAAAAAAGCTGGAATTGAATTCGAGGTTTATAGGGATAGGGGAAGGATTTTTATCAGAACTGATAAGATTCAAAAGGCGTGCAAACTATTAACCCAAGTCTTTGGAATAGTTTCTGTCTCTCCTTGCATTCATCTGAAAACTAGTGAAAAATCTAAAATAACTGAGTTTTTCAGGGAGAATTACAAAAATTTTGTGAAGCCAAAACAAACTTTTGCCGTCGAAGTTAAAAGAGTGGGGAAGCATGAGTATTCAAGCCAAGAATTGGCCAGCGAAATAGGAAAAGTTATAAGAAGGAGGGTTAATTTATCCAGGCCGAATGTAAAAATTTGGGTTGAGGTAAGGGGTAATGATACTTACATCTATACAAAAAAGGTTAAAGGCTTAGGTGGATTGCCTGTGAGCTGCTCAGGAAAGGTTTTGGCTTTAATCTCCGGAGGGATAGATTCTCCGGTAGCAGCTTGGCTGGCAATGAAAAGAGGTTGCAGAGTTGTTTTCATTCACTTCCATAGTTTTCCTTTACTCTCAAAAGCAAGCATGGAGAAGACAAAAGAATTGGTTAAAATTTTGAGCAAATATCAAGGAAAAAGCAAGGTTTATTTTGTTCCTTTTGCTGAAATTCAATCAAAGATAAAAACTCTAATACCAGCAAAATGTCGAATAGTTTTTTATCGCAGGCTAATGCTTAAAATTTCTGAAATTATAGCAAAGAAAGAAAATGCAAAAGCTTTGGTTACTGGAGAAAGTTTAGCTCAAGTTAGTTCTCAGACTTTGGATAATATTTTAGCAATAGAAGAAGTTACTAAGCTACCCATTCTAAGACCTTTGATTGGGATGGATAAGGCTGAAATCATTGAGTTAGCTAAAAAGCTCAAAACTTATGAAATTTCTATTAAGCCACAAGAAGATTGCTGTACTCTATTCATACCAAAACACCCAACTACCAGAGCAAAATTAGAAATTGTTAAAAAGCTTGAGAAAAAATTGAAGTTGAAAAAACTAATTGAGAAAGCGATAAAAGAAGCTGAAGTTGTAGAAATAAGTTAATTTTAAGTCAAATCTTCTAATTTGAATTATGAAAGATAGGAAAATACCGAGTAAAGAAAAAGTTATTGAAGTTATAAAGGATGTTTTGAGAAGAAGGTTAAAAGTTGAGTCTCAAGAAGATCTTTGCAAGCTTGTTTTAAGAAAATTGAAAAAAGAAAATAAAGATTACACTCTTTCTCCAATGCGAGTGAAAAGAATTGCTTTGCTAATTCCTGAGGTTGAAGTTAAGGCAAAAACTAAAAAGGCTGTAAGATTACAAAAGATTAGTAGCTGCCCAATTTGCGATTCTCCGATAGAAGAAATAAAGGTAAAGAATTTGTTAAATAAGGATATAGTTATTGGTTATAGATGCACTAAATGCGGGTATGAAAGTGATTTGGAAGCTTTCATGCCTATGAAATATGAGTTTTTATGGAAAGGCTAAAAATAGCTTCAAGAGAGTACCTTAATAGAAGCTTTAAATATGATTTTTAAATATTTTTATAGGGATAATGGCCAGAGTTATAGGAATTGTTTCTGGGAAAGGAGGGGTGGGAAAAACAACTTTTGCTGCAAACCTAGGAATCGCTTTAAGCAAGTTCAACAAAAAAGTAGTTATAATAGATTGCAACATTTCTACTCCACATCTAGCCTATTATTTAGGAGTAAAGAGCTATTCAGTCACTTTAAATAATGTACTAAAGGGAGAAATCCCAATCCATTATGCCCCTATTTATTATAATGAGGTAATGCTAATCCCTGCTTCGGAAGAACTTAAAGATTTGATAAGGGTTGATGTGGACAAGCTTAAAGAAATGATAGAGGAGCTTGATAAATTCGGGAATTATGATTATATTTTACTAGATTCGGCCCCTGGCTTAGGAAGAGAAGCTTTGTCTGTTTTGCAAACTGCAAAAGAAATAATTTTTGTCACAACCCCAACCATTCCTACGGTAGCTGATGTAACTAGGTGCGCCGAGCTAGCTAACAAGCTTGGAAACAAAAGGTTCTACATAGTCTTAAACATGGTTAGAGGAAGGGATTATGAGTTGGCTTACGAGAATGCGGAAAACTTTTTCCATTCTTACGTTCTAGGAAAAATCCCTTTCAGCCAAGAAATAATGGATAGCACAGCTCTAGGAATCCCTTTCCTGCTCTACAAACCAAATTCTCCAATAGCAGAAAATTTTATGGAAATTGCGGCAAATTTGATTGGAATCGAATACAGAAAAAAGGAATCCATTCTTGAAAAGCTTAAGAAATTGTTCAAAAGATAGTTGACCTCGCTAAATTTTTGATCTTTCTCTCTTGCTGCGTATTTGCTTAATAATTCCGGCTATTAAATTTATTCTCGGAACTCTCTCCATATAATCCCTGTATGCCTTGCCAAACTTTTTAAGGTTTCTCTTTTCTTCTTCTATCATAGCAAGACACAGTAAAACAATTAAGACTGCTCCAACAACCAAGCTTATCCAATGTTGTGAAATAACAATCAGCGCAAAGATTATCAACATATGGCCCAAGAATTCAGGATGACGAACAAAAGCATACAAACCACTTTCAACAAGAGCTTCCTTGTCAATATCTTCTACATACCCTTTCTTTCGCGATTTGCTCGACCACAACAGAAAAATAATTCCAAATGTCAAGATTATCCATCCTGCATATAGCAATTTCGTTAAATCAGCAGAATTGTAAAGAAAAATAGTAGAGATTATCAATATTCCATACAAAGCAATATATGCTATGTGACCAATTAAGTGACTAACACTTTTCCTACGCATAATTTTCATTCCTCCCAAAGAGTCGGCGAAGTGATACCATGCTTATTTTCTTTTACGTTTTGCATACCAGTTGATGAAAATTATCCAATACAGGAACAGCAATGCGATAATACTAATCCAGTATGGCTTTTCAAAAACTGGTTTTGGTAGCGTGTTGAGACATGCTATCACACTTATTGTTACTATTACCGAGAGTACAGCAACAACAATTCTTCGCAGTTTATCTTCCTCCATTTTGTTACCTCATTTTGTTTTACTTTGATATAATTTGTACGCAGCCAATATGATAAGAAAAACAATAGCCAATCCTGCAGAAATTTTTGGGTTAAGCATTGCTGAAAGCAACACGAAGAAAGCTGCTAAGGTGGCAATTATAGCCTCTGTTTTATTACCCATGCCCATTTTATTACTTCCTTTCATGAATTAATTATATTTCCTTGCTTTATATTTTTATTTCAGGCATCTCGAAGCGATTACGTATAATGGATTACGGATAAAAGAAGTTGCCGAAGGCAATTTGGGTGAAGCATAGTCTCTCTTCTAACCCCTACTTTTTTTGCTAACTCCTACTGTGTCATACTGTATCTTGCTCTAAATTCTTTGATTCTTGTTTTCATTTCAATCCCTTTCTGGAGAAATAAAATCTCAACAAGAACCATGAGTAAATCCCAACAAGGATAGGAATCTCATAAATCTCTCTAAAATTCGCCTCAAGTATCCCATAAAAATCAATCCAGAAAATGATAGATAAAGATAAAACAGTTATCCAGAAGGCATAATGACCTGCCTTATCGTTCATCCTTTCTATTCTCTCATCGATAA
>CAZICS010000021.1:0-7839 GCA_964537835.1 uncultured archaeon
CAATAGTTATGTTGTTTATTGGAAGTATAGCTTTTAGTAGGCAAAAGAGCTAACTCACTTCATAATCTATCAAAAATGGTTTTCTTCCAAGTTTATCTGAATATTTACCTAAAAAGGGCATTAATCCACCTGTAAAGTAACCAAGGGAACTTGATATGAGAAATACTTTATAATTCCATTTGCGTAAATTTTTCTGCTTCACTATTTTTTTATTATCTAGTTCAAAAAATTTACATTTTTTCTAAAACAAAAATATGTGGATATAAGCCACCTGTTTCAACTACTCTTTCATGTAAAACACTAAACTTTTTTGTTTCGAATATTAAGTGTCTGAAAGAGTTTGCTTTTAAATTTATTATCACAATTCTTCCTTCTTTGCTTAAAACTCTAGAAGCAGAAATTAGAAACTTTTTATATAAGGGTTTTAAATTTTTTCTCTTAAGCATTCTAACTCCATAAGGAGGATTTGTAACAATTTTATCAATTTCAAAATTGTAGAATTCATCCAACTTTCCTGCATCAGCAAGTTTAAACTTTATGTATTTTTTTACTTTTCCTGCTTTAGCATTTGCTTCTGCGCCTTTCAAATATTTCTTGCTTACATCGCTTGCAAAAATTTTAATCTTTCCATCCCAAACTTGAGCAGCTTCTATTGGCAAGGTAGCTCCCCCGCAAAAGGGATCTAGCAAAATTTCACCTTCTCTTAATTCAGCTAATCTGAGCATAGCATAAGCTAAAGGAGCTTTTATTGCAGCCGGATGATTGAAGGGTCTCTCAAACCTTTTATGCAAAGATTCCCTAGTAAGCTGAACACCTACCCAACATTTAGAGCCAATAACATCAACTATAACATTCACATCAAAATTTTTTAAATCAACTTTTCGCTCATACTTTTCAACCAAAGCTTGTCCAGCAAACTTTTGAATTTGAACAGAAGTAAAAGCATGCTCGCCAATTCTTTCGCTTGTTACCCTAAAAGTTTCAGCTTTTTCCAAATCCTCAATCTCTATTCTTTTAATTTTCTCATAAATGTCTTGCAAACCTTTTAAACTAGTTTCAATTTCAAAATTTCCAATGTACTTGATAACATGATAAATTGACCTTAGCTTTAAGATTTTCTCCAAATTTTTCTCACTAGTTTCGATTAAAACTCTTCCTTGCAATCCTAGGAATTTTGGGAAAACTTTTGCTTTAAAATTTTCCTTAATTTCCTCTTCAACTATATCCTCAATTCCTATGTTGGTTGTGAGCAAGAATTTCATAATTTTAATTTTAACTTAAGATTTAAAGAGTCTACTTAAGCTTTTTTCCCCATCTCTTAAGCAAGAATGAAAAGACAATGGGAACAAAGATTGTTGATAGAGTTGATGCAGCAATTAATGCGCTAAACAATTGCTGAGTAATTAAACCTTTTATTAGTAAGAGTTGAGCGATTACTAAACCTGTAGAAAACCTAACTGATAAACCAACTCCTAAGAGAAAAGATGTTTTAAATCCAAATGTCTTTAAGCCTGCTACTACACTTGCAAAAATTTTTGACAATATGCTTACTGAAAAAATTGCAAAAGTTAGCAAAGGGAAAAGGTAGATTGAGGTTAAGCTGACCGAATATCCAACCCATAAGAAGAAGATGGGTGCAAAAATTCCATAGGTGGATAATCTAATTCCTTCTTCAGTCCATCTAAAAGTTTTCTTGGGCAAAAAATTCCTTAAACCAATGCCAGCGAGCAAAGCTCCTATTGCTTCGGATTCAGCATACCTTCCTACTGCTATGAAAAAGAATAGGATGAAGAGGGAGAAAAGGAACAAGTCTTCCATGCTCGGAGTCTTTCTTAAAGTTCTCCCTACTTTCTTGAGTTTAATTAGAGCAAAGGTAAGGAAAATGAGGAATACAAGAGAGAGAGCAGTTATGAATGGGTCAAAGCCTTTCATCCTAACTCCTATTAAAGAAGTTGCTAAAACGATTGTAATAACCTCAATTATATCATCTAAGGTACCAATTCCAATTATTGTAGTTCCAAGCTTAGTTTTAATTAGCTTGAATTCGTCTAAAATTGGAAGCAAGATTGCTTCACCAACTGTGGCAAAAGAAAGAGCGCAAATTATTGAAATGAGCAATGGAAAACCAAAAGAGTGAATTAGAATTCCTCCTATGGTTGCATCGAAAAGTATGATGAAAAAAGTTGCAAGGAAGATGAATTTTTTAAGCGAGAAAATTTCCTTTAAATCTAGTTCAAAGCCTATCATAAATAGAAGAAAAAGCATTCCAAGATTTGCAAGAAAATTAAAAGATGGAGAAGTCAGAGGTTGAGAAAAGAGTTGCAAATTTATTGAAGAGAGGATAAGACCTAGGAATAAGGAAGCAAAAAGCCAGGGAATTCCTATTCTTTCTAAAACATAGCCAAAAGCGAAAGAAAAGATATAGGTTAAAGCAAGCAAGATAAAAAGTTCCATGATGAATAATTAGGATTTTTTAAATATTTGCTTTCCAATCCAGAATGGACCGGCCGGGATTCGAACCCGGAGCCTCCGCCTTGCAAGGGCGGCGATCTACCGTTGATCTACCGGCCCTATTGCTCTACTTATACTTTTGAAAATTAAAAATCTTATATATGATGCCCTGGTGGCATTTGACCGCAAGCCTAATAATTTCTTATGCTTTAGTCGCTTCTCTTGGATTAGAATTCTATCATGGTCTAGAACTAATAATAGTTGGTTGTATAGCTGGAACTCTAATAGATTTAGACCATTTGCTCTATACATTCTTAACTTTTAGAGAAAGAGCTTGGGAGTATGTCGAAAAAGGATTGTTCGACCCAAAGGGTTTAATGGAAGAATTCAGAAAAAGAAAGGAGTTAACCTTACATGTAAGGAGAAGAATGATCTTGCATTGTGTAACTATGCTTTTAATCTATCTAATAAGCTTAAGTTTCTTTCCATCCTATTCATTAGTGATAGGAATAGTGTTCATAGCTCATTTGATGATGGATATTGAACCAAGGTGGTTGTTTGTTTAAAAAAATTTGGAAGATATACAAGAAGGATATAGTTAGCTCTTTAGCAATAATTCTAGTATTCGTTAGCTTAATTTACTTCTCCTCCTTAAAAGGAAAATTCGTTTGGTTTGCTCCAAGCTTGGATAGAACGGCTTTTTTCACGCTTTCTCAAATTTCGACTTGGTCGATAATCCTTTCATTTTTTGTGTTACTGGCTTTATGCATCCTTTTCTTTTACAAGTCTAAGAAGTAGTAACTTTAAGTTTTTCTAAGAACAGCCCAAAATATGAATACACCAATTCCTATATTCACTATCATGTCGCTCCAAAACCATGCATCCAAGTAAAAAGGAGTTTCATAGTGGGGAAAGCCAGAGAGCGATGGGTTTAGGATTTTTGCGGTTGCTGCAAAAGGAACACCCAAATAAAAAAATGCAAAGGGAAGCAAGAATAATAACAATCTCTTCTCTCTTTCTAATCTGTAAAAAGGAATCAAGAAAGCAAAAGCTAAGCCAGAAGGTAAGGTATCTGAAAGGACCCAAAGAACCTGTGAAGCAGGATCTCCTCTTCCAAAAATTCTCTCCAGAGGAGCGAAAAATGCTCCAAAGAGCATTAAGATTAACCAAACCCAGTGAATAGCTCTTGGATTCCTTCGTTCGAGCTTTCCACCGCGAAGATAAAAGCAGAGAATTCCGATTGTTGGTAGAATACCCATACAAATTGTCATTCCATGTCCTATCCCTGGTGTACTTATCCAATCGGGTATCCAAATAAATTCTATTCCTATTAGTAAGGCAATGGCTGGTAGCAGATAGGCCTTGAGTATACCGGCTATGAAAATCATCCAAAGGATTAATTCAAAGATTATTTTGCCCTGCATTTTTATCCCATGCTTAAGGTCGGGCCAATAATACCAAAGAAGAACCAAAAACCACCAAATACTAAATGAATAAAAGTAAACAATAAAATCCAGCTTAAAACTTGAACTAAAATTATTTCAATCCAGTTATGTTTTCTTCTTATCATGTAAGCCAAGATAACAAAAGGTAGGGCTAATAAACAAATGAATGAAAGCAAAATCCAAACCAAGCCAATTAGAGTGGGTAATGTCAACATTTAACCACCATAAATTTCTTTTATTGTTCTATAAACTTCGTCGGTTTGCCATCCAAATATGTATTTTTCATTCTCTTCCCTGCCAAAAAACGTTAAAAAGCTGTTGGGCGTCCATTCTATGAAGAACCATCCATCGACAAAGCTAACGTTGCTAAAATCCTTAACCCATTCTCTGAACACCATAGCCCTTATTTGCGACCTACTCATCCCTTTGTCCAAATACTTCTTCCAGAATTTTTCCTTTTCGACAGTTTCTGGAGAATTGACTTCCAAGAAGATGACCCTAACCTTCCATTTGTTATGGATTTTCTCAAGCCTTTTAACAACTTTCTTGTTCAGTTCGTGCATCTCCTCGATTGAATCGACTCCTGGCGTACCGGCAAGCCCTATGTAATCATAACCGCTTACGTTAATCGCAAGAACCTTTTCAAAATCTTTTTCAGTTTTTCTTCCATTTTCTATCGCTTGAACTAGGTTGTGCAACTGAGGGTAGAAGCAAATCATAAGCTTTCCGCCATAAATTTTCTTTATCTTAGGGAGAATGAACTGATACCATCTTGAAGCTTCTTCCTCGTTCGTGAAAGACCATACTTCGTTGGCTGTTGCAAGCATTTCAACCCCTTCTTCTTCAGCTATTCTAGCTAGCTTAAGAGTAAAATTTGTTATACAGTCGAAATATTCGTCCCATAAAGACTTTGGCAGGGTTATGTTTCCTGGCATCGATGGTTTAGATCCCGAAGCAACAAACGGAACAAGCAAGACTTTTAAGCCAACCCTATGTGCTCTCCTAATTTGATTCCTAACCCAAGTTTCTTGGGTAGGAAAATTCATGCACTTACCATCTTCGGTAAACATGGCACACATCTTAATATGGTACCAATTTGCTCCCGTAGAACGAGCAAGCTCAGGAGTTTGCAATAGGCCGGAAGGGGGATGAGAGCCTAGACCTCTAATCTTTATCGCTTCATTTCCTTTGGGAAAGGAAGGAAATAGAGGAAGGCCAAAATTTACAAAAAAGAGGTAATAGGCGGCAAGGGTTGTTATGGGGGTTAATAAAAGGATAATTAGCAGAAGAAATTTTGTTTGATTCATATTTAGAAATTATTTTTTTCTCGTAAAAAAGTGCTTTGTTTGGAAAAAATCAAAAAATGCCCCCAGCGGGATTTGAACCCGCGTCCCGAGCTCGAGAGGCTCGTATCCTTGACCGGACTAGACGATGGGGGCTCAATTAATTTATAGAATTTGTATTTAAAAATTTCCTAGATTTCTAGGCTCATAAGGTCCTAGATATTTTTCAACAGGAGAAATCCCCAAAAACTTTTCATAATCCACGTTTTCCCATCTTTCATAATCCTTTCGATCCTTAAACCATACCCAACTCTTACCTGGAACTATCTCTTTTTTTCCAGAATAGCATCTCATTATTTGGTTGAGCTTTGAGAGGTTTGGAGAAGTTTCTATGTCTACTGGAAACTCTTCGAGCTCATAAAAATACTCGATAGCTTTCTTATCGAAAAGAAAAATCCCTACGTTCGAATAAACCCCTTTAGGCAATCTTATCAAAGGTTTTTCTTCAAATTCCTTTACCCTTCCATCCTCTTCGCAATAAATCCTACCAAATTTACTTTTATCATAGGGCGATCCAACGACGCTTACAAAAAATCCTTTTTCCAGACCTTCAAGATGAAATCTTCCAAAATCTTCTATATCATACTTAACTATATCCGAACCATTTAGAGAAAGTATGTTCTTTCCTTCTGGTATTATTCCTTTTTCCAATCCGTACCTTATTGCTCCCGCCCTCCCCAACCTTCCGTCTTGAGGTTCTTCGATGAAGGTAAACTCAAGCTTTCTTCCAGCCTCCCTTGCATACTTTTCTATTTCTTTACATCTCCTTTTAATAGAATCTGGCTTAAACCAGAGTGTGACATAAATTTCTTCAAAGCCAGCTCTTACATAAGGCAATAAAATCCATTCCATTATGGGCCTTCTTTTTGGATAACCGACTTCGAGCAAAGTCTTTGGGAACTTTCCTTGAGTAACTGATGTCATTCTTTTTCCCAATCCACCTTGATGAATTACAGGAACAGTTTCTTTGAAGAGATAGGTTTGAAGTCGAGAAAAGTTTTCCATATAATTATTTATTTCCTCAAGATTTAAATTGCTAAAATGGGCCCGGAAGGAAGTGAACCTCTGAACGAACCATTTTGTTGTTAGCATTTCTACGCCTTTCCTGAGAATCTTCACATTGTTAAGCTGGATATTTTGAAATCTTAATTATTAGAAAGGTTCGGCATTTTGGTCACATGGTTTTACATCTAAAAAATCTAGATCATTTTTCGTATACCCAAATGTTTATTTGATTTTCTTCTTTGGTGAGGCCTCCGTGGGATCCCACGTCCCATTTCCTTTTACCTTTTTGGACTTCAAAAGGATACTTAAATCCAAATGACCTTTTCGTTATAACTACTGCTTCACCAAAATTTTCGTAGCACCTTTTGTTAATTTTTCCTTGGAAATCTTCTATTTCATTTAATTCCAATACGGTTGCTGGTATTTTTCTTTTCTTGATTACCTTTTCAACAATCGTTTTTTCTAATCCTTTATAAAAAGCAACTCTCCCTCCACCAACCGGATAAACAGTTTCAATTGAGGGAAGCAAAAATCTTTTTTCACATTTTGTTAATCCATGATCACCCAAAACAAATAAAACAGAATGTGAAGGTAGTTTCTTCTTCAAAATTTCGATAAAGAAGTTAATCATCTTCTTTTCCACAGAAAAAGCTTCGTCTTTAAACCTTTCATGAAGAATTGTATCAATTGATGGCCAATAGATAAATGTAAAATCAGCCTCTCTAAGAGGAAATACCTGAGATAGAAAATCTATCTTAACGACTTCAGATTTTCTACTAGTCAGTTTGGTGAAAATAGAATCGCTGTATGGAGTATAATAAACAGAAGTAAATCCTTTTTTGTGCAAAATTTCTGAGAGGGATTTAAACGGAAAAATTTCTTTTTTCTTAACATCCTTTTCTAACTCCAGGAATTTTCCATCTATAGTTTTCCATTGTGGAATTGTAACTATTGTGTTTTTGAATCGCATATACCATTCAAGAAATCCATGGTCTTTAGGAGGAAGTAAAGAATGAAAAGAATAGAAAAAAGTTGGGGTAGAGGAAGGAAAAACAGTTTTGTAAACATTCTTCTTAAATTTTTTTAGTTTTAATTTTTCTATTCCTAAACCATCAACTATAAACAGTATTATTCTCTTTTCTTCGAGTATTTCAAAAAACGAATTTAAAAATTTTAAAACGCTTTGCATAAAAGTTATTTCTTGAAATTAAAAATATTAAACTTTATCATGAGCTTTTTGTCTCAGAGGGATGGATTGCAAGAACTAGACTTTCCTTTATTTTCGAGAAAGTTTCCTTTAGAAGGCTAACGACCGAAAAGCTTATAAAGATTTGCTGCATGGGCCCGACGGGATTTGAACCCGCAACCTCCTGGTCCGAAGCCAGGTGCTCTATCCAAGTTGAGCTACGGGCCCTTCAATTAACTTTTAAAATGGATTTATAAAAAGTTTTAAATTTATCTTTCGTTACTTCTTTTGATGATAAGCTATCGAATCATCTCATCTATTGAGAAAAACGAATGCATTCCTACTGTAAGCATCATACTCGAAATACTAGATGAGTGTAACTGGAATTTAAAGGAAGATTACCTTCCTA
>CAZICS010000022.1:0-2436 GCA_964537835.1 uncultured archaeon
GGAGTTAGACTCCCTTCCGTTTGGCGTTTATTACGAAGGATTGAAAGTAAGCAAGTTTGTTAATCGTTACTTATTTAAACTGTAAAGTTATTTAGTAATTTGTGAGCACCAGGAAGTTTAAAATAGGTATTTGTCCTGAGTGCAAAGTAAGAGAAAATGATTCTTCAAGGAAAAAGCTTTTCAAGTGTAAATATTGTGGAGAATGGTTTTGTAAAAAACATTTGGAACCAAAATTAGCGGTAATGAGAGAAATAATTGAAGAAATAAAAGACCCCATTCTCAAGGATAAAGTTTATAAAGAATGGAGAAAGCCAAATGGACATCCTGATTGGTTTTGGACTAGAAAATATTTTGAAGAATTAAAACTAAAGGAGGAGGAAAGAAGGAGGAAAATTTTTAAAGCTTTGGATGTATTAAAAAAGAAAGAAGTGAAAAGACCGCAAATAATAATTAAACCTAAACTCCCTAAGTTTAAGGCTCAAATTAAAGCTCCACTTAAGTCAAGATCTTCAAAAATCAAAGAATCTCTGCCTGTTAAATCTTCTATGCCTAAACATATCGATAAAATAAAAGAATTTTTAGGAGGAATTTCTCGGAGAATTCAGTTTAGTCCCTATAGATTCATCAAACATACCCTAATAACTCTAATAATTTTGACCGTACTCCACTTCATACTAACCGGTAAATTTAATATTTTTTTTATATTACTAAGATCTGTTAGTTTAGTTTTCATAGCCTACATTATTTCTTTTATTTATGACAAAACAAAGTACATAGTCCCCTGGAAATGGGTTATCTTTGCGCTTTTCCTAATTTCCGCTCTCACATTATATTCAACAAAAGATTATAGTATGTTAGATAATTTCTTATGTAAACTTACAGGTATCGAAAGTTTCTCAGAAAGGATTTTTATATACTTCAATAGTTCCTTACCTATTGCAGTTAATTTAACTAAATCGACTATAGGTGTCGGAGGAGTTTTAATTAAAGAAGTTACTACCGAAATTGGTAGAACGACCTTATGTCCTGTAGTTACTATCCACTACGATTATACGACATCTGAGAAGTCTTCCAAAGAGGCTATTAACTATTTAAATCAAATAAGAGCCCAATATGAAAGAGCTCCACTCAAATGGGATAAGAGAGTCTACGAATTAGCATTAGCTCGAGCAAAGGACATGATAGATTATCAATATCAAGATCATACAAATCCCTACACAGGAGAATGCCCAGATAATATGAAACAAAAATTTAATATAAGCTCTTATGAATTCGTCGCTGAGAATGTCTATGGATATTCGAAATTTGAGGAAGGAATTTGTACAAGGGTCGAGAAAAGAAGTCCAAAGGAAGCTATCGATTCATGGTTAGAAAGCAGAGGTCACAGATACAATCTCCTCTATTTTGGTCACAAAGCAGGTGCTGTAGCATGTTGGAAAAGTATATGCGTATTTCTTGGATTGAACTATGATGGTTTCGGTAGAGGGTGTCATACAGCTAAAGAAGGAATGGAATTTTGGAAAAAAGCACCTATTCAACCAGGTGAAGTTTAATTAATAATTTTCTAATTGATTAGCTGATGCTAAATTTTTATAAAAAATATTAAAAAGAGTGTAAAGAAAGAAAATCACTTTTAAAGACTAGGAAAATTCGGTTTAGACTCTAAAGAACCAAAAGGACTATTAAACCTAGAGCTAAAGGGATGGGCAAGCCGGGTAAAGGTTTCTTATACCTTGCTAGAAGAATTAAGTTGAGCAAAATTCCCGCGTTTAAAACCAAGAGCATAGAAATTAGCCCTGGAAGATTTCCTAAGAGAAATGCGGCCGAAGCAAACAGAGAATAAAAAACTAAATCTCCTGAACCAATCGAAAAACCACCAACGTTTGCTATGAAAATTCCTAAGCTTATACCCTTTTTTGCCTTAACCTTCCTCTTCTTTTTAACCTTTATTCCTTTTTTCAGCTCTTTTATCAAAATTTTTAGAGGACCAAAAAATACTGCAAATAGGTCATACAATAAAAAGAATAAGGGTATTAAGTAAAGCGTAGGTGGAGAGAACATTAAGGCAAACAAACAACCAAGCTCTGAGCAGGCAAAAAAGCTTGCTATATTTGAAAGCCAGATTTTTTGTTTGATGAAAGAATAAATGACAAAGCCGATTAGCACAAAAGTTAAAGCATAGGATAAAATTACGCTTAAAATTTCTGGGAGATAATTTATCAGAATAGCATAAACAAAAACAGGATTAAGCAAGAAGAGAAGGAGAATTGAAGTAAGGATTGCGAATATCTTGAAAAAGCTTATTCCAAAGATTTTAAGGATTAGAATAAAGCCTAGGGTAAATATAATTACTGGAATTAAAAGTGAAATAGCGTTTAAGCTTGCTTGCTCTAAAGTTAAATTTCCAAAAGGCTCATACCTAGGTACTTCTATCTG
>CAZICS010000022.1:2536-6690 GCA_964537835.1 uncultured archaeon
AGCCTTGCTAGAAGCTGCTCTCTTTGTTTCTGATAAGCCCCTAAGCTTAGAAAGACTTTCTAAAATAGTTGGGATTGGTTCTGTAGAAGAGGTTAAGCAACTAATAGAAGAAATGAAAAAGGATTTGGAGAATGAGGAAAGAGGAATTGAGCTGGTTGAAACTCCAGAGGGATATGAATTAAGGATTAAAAAAGAGTATAGAGAAAAGGTTGCAAAACTTGCTCCTCTAGCTGATTTGAGCGATGGAATGCTAAGGAGCTTAGCGATAATAGCTGTTAAACAGCCAATAAAGCAGTCAACTATTGTTAAAATTCAAGGGAATAAAGCTTATGGATATATAAGAATGCTTGAAGCTAAAGGCTTGATAAAAAGCGAAAAGTTTAGAAGAACAAAAATTTTGAGAACTACTAGCGAGTTCGAGAAATATTTTGGAAAGAGTGTTGATGAGATTAAGCGGATGATTGAGGAAAAGGTAAAAGAATAGCTACTTAGATTTCCACTTTCTGTATAGAATTTCCCATTCGCTTGCTTTCCTGAAGAGCTTGAGATAGATTAAGATTCCACCAATAGCTCCATCAGCCCCTCCCATTCCTATGAAAATGATTTTAACGTCAATTCCTTTTGGCAAAATGAAGTAGAAGAGGCTCCACTAAGAGCTTTAACTGTAAATGCTTTTAAAGCTCCAGCTACATGAGGAGTGGCCATCGAAGTTCCACTATCTTCTGCATAAGAATTGGAAAGATAAAGTAGAATTTATTATAGCTCAAGTTAAAAATACCTTAATTTTTTGTCTTGAACAATTTTAGTATACTTTTAAACTTAGCTAACTCTTTAACCTTTTTTGCTTCTATTTCCATCGCAATAGCGGGTATTATGTTATACTGATATTTAACTTTCTAGTGAAGCTATTAAATTTGAATCTTTTCTTAAACTTTTTTTATCTACTTTTATTAAAATTCTAATCTTTTTCTCTGGATTAGAGTTTATTCTTTCGAGCAATCTCTTGCTTAATTTCTTTATCACAAGATTTTCTTCTTCTGATTCCTCAGTAGAAGCAAAAGATGTATAAAAGAACGATAAGAGAAGTAAGGATAAAGTTTAAACCAAAAAGATTTTTCTCATGATTAATTATTTATTTTCTTTCGATTTTTCTTTTAGCTCTTCAAACTTTTTCAAATATTTTTCTTTTTCTTCTTCAATCCAATTTCTAACATCAAACCTAACTATAGAACCGTCTTTCTTTCTCATCACAACTTCTTTAATTCCAGCGTTTATCAAGGCTCTTCTACATCTATCGCAAACTTGAGCAGCATCTATTGGTGATTCAACCAAGTATTCTCCAGCTATGTATAAAGTCGCACCTAATACGCTTGTCCCTTCTCTAGCGGCATTAATAATACAATTTTCCTCAGCATGAACAGCAGGACAAAACTCCCATGCTTCGCCATGAGGAGCGTTAGCTAGTTCTTTTAAACAACCAATCTCATCACAATTAATAGTTTTTCTTGGCGGTCCATTGTATCCAGTGCTTAAAATAACATCATTCTTAACTAAAATAGCTCCAACCCTTCTTCTTAAGCAAGGAGATCTTTTAGAAATAGCAAAGGCAATGTCAAGATAATATTCATCCTTGCTAATCCTTTTAGAGACCTCTTTTTCTTCCATTAAGATTTTATTTTAAAACTTAAGCAAATAAAGTTAACTGTTTGTCGAAGATTTTTCCTCTGAAGAAATAAAGACAGATATTTTTTCTAAATTTAGAATTTCATTTATTGATTATTTTTTTAGACTTTTTTCTTATAACCAAAGGACCTATATAACCACACTTTCTACACTTGTAAATTTGCCCTAGCCAGGGCATGTAATTCAAATCTTCACTTTTACAAATCGGACATCTTTTCTTCATGAACAACTGATAATAATTAGAAAAACAAAAAGAAAATTATGATTTATGTAACTAAATTCGATGGAAGGAAAGAACCTTTTCTGAAAGAAAAAATCATTAGAACATGTTTAAGAATGCATGCTAGCTTGGAGCAAGCTAAACTCATAGCTGATAGAATTGAAGCAGAAGCTTATGAAGGAATTCCTACTAAAAAAATTCTTAAGCTAATTTTCAAACATTTGAAAGAGTTCAAGCCTGAAATCAGGCATCAGATTGATTTGAGAGAGGCAATCGCTTTATTAAAACCAAAACCTGATTTTGAAAAGTTTGTTCAGTTAATTTTAAAAGAATATGGGTATGAGGTTGAGGGGAATAGGATAATACCTGGAAATTGTGTAGAGCATGAGATAGATGGTATTTTGAGAAAAGATGGCGAAACAATTTATCTTGAGGTAAAGCATCATTTTAACCATCATGTTTATACAGGTTTAGATATACCGCTAGAAGTTAACTCGATATTCGAGGATTTGAAGAAAGGTTTTAGAAATGGAAAGAATAGCATAAATTTTACTCAAGCTTTGATAGTATGCAACACAAAATTTTCTGAGCATGCAATCAGATACGCTAAATGTAAGGGAATCAAATTAATTGGATGGAGGTATCCTGAGGAAAGAGGTTTGGAAAGGCTAATAGAAGAAAAAAAGCTTTATCCGATAACTTTTCTCAAAGGTTTGGACGAAAAAACTAGAGAAAAGTTTAGTAGTGCAGGTATAGTTTTGATTAAACAATTGGTGGAAAAAAGCTTGGAAGAGTTACATAGAGAAACGGGAATTTCCAAGAGTAAGCTTAAGAAGATAGTTGAAAAAGCTAGACAGCTTGTTTAATCACTTCTTTTTACCCAAAGGTTTAAGCCTAAAAATAGTAAGTACCACAGCTATTATCGCGAGAATTAAGATTAGAAGATAAGCAGGATTTTGAATTAAGATAAACATTCCTGTTACTCCAGAAGGTTGAGTAATTTCTTTTTTGATTTCAGTTTCATTCTCCTCTTTGAGTGAGCAAGGTTGAACAAGCAAGGGTTTATTCTCTTCAGTTCCGCATTCGTTCACATCCTCGCATTCTCTTGTTTGTATACCATTTTTACATTCACTCCACTCTGTACATAACCATCTTTCTATACAAGCCTGAGTTTCTTTAACAGTTTCATTTTTTTGAGTTTCATTCTCTTCTTCTGAAGGCAAAATTAGACCACCTCCTCCCCCACCTCCAGTAACTGGAGCACCTCCTTCTTCCTTAGCTTGAACAGAAATGTCTAAGCGAGTAACGCAACCATTACAAAAGATTACTGTTTTGCTAGCTATTCCATTAACAAAAAAAGTTATTACAGAGCCACTTCTATCGTTATTTGGATCATCTACATAAAATATCGGTTCATAGCCATATTTTCCATCTTTTGTATAGGTTCTTGCTACTTCAACTCCATTTATCTTAGCAATTACAAGAGTACCATCAGGAGCAGGTTTTCCATTTATGGTTACACTTCCATAAAACTGATGAGGAACTCCCGGAATTGCAAAAACTGGATTTGTGAATAGAAGAGAACAAAATAGAGCAAGTGCAATCGTTTGAAATATTTTCATTTTTATCTACCTAAAGATTGAATAGTAAAAGATAAAAGCTTTTTATGGTACTATTCCTCCACCTGTCCAAACGCATTGATAATCTTCGTTCCAAATGCAAGTTGTTGATGGAGCATATATGTCTGGAACATCCATCTCTATCCAATAGCCTCTGCCTGCATACATCCTGCTGAATTTGCTTAGGATTGGATGATCCTTACTATCTGGGCAAGCATTCAATCCTATCCAGAAGTCTATATGACCACCACAATTCAAATAACTCCATAGAGCGCTCCATCTTGGATAGCCTGTTTGTGTGTCTATTAGGGAGAAGAGTGCGCAGTAGCTCTTATCTCCATAAACATATCTTTGAATTGGTTCTCTGAAATAATCTCCACACATGTAATCGTAATCTTCCATATATGGATACAATTCCCAGCTTACTCCATAATAGCCAATTAAATTCCATCCTTTAGTTAAATTTCTGCTTGGAGGGGTTGTTGCGGGGCTCATCAAGCTACCTCCTATAATAAGCAAATCGTCTCCCTTGGTTAGAACCCAATAACCCCATCCTGGCTTAATTCTTAGATTATCAGGAGCATCTCCTGGTGACCATACACACCAGTCTTGCCCACAAATTACATGCTCTG
>CAZICS010000023.1:0-5809 GCA_964537835.1 uncultured archaeon
ATACCTATTAGTCCAGTAACAAATCCAAAGATGATTCCTAAGAAAATATAAGTTATTGGATTTGCATGGGCTTCTCCTTTCACTCTTATGGGATGGGCAGTTGTCATTCTCAATGCGCCTAAAAAGATTGCTAAACCGAAAATAATTTTAAGAATGCTACCACTCAAAATACTTGCCAAATAAGCTCCTCCAAATGTAAATATGATACTCGTTAAGCCGAGAATTATTGCTTGTTTCCAAAGGACTACTCCTTTCTTATGATGCCTGAAAGAACCACTAATAGCGGTAGGGAAAACTACTAATAAATTTGTTCCAAAAGCAACCCTCATCGCAATGGTAGAATCTATCCCCATCGCTGTTAGAATCCAAAATTGAATAGGAACCATTATAAAACAGCCACCCACACCTAGCAAGCCAGAAACCAATCCAACTAAAGCTCCAGTAGTTAATAAAGCCAAGATGTAGATTAAGGGCATCATTCTTCATCACCTTTAATTATTTTCAATATTTTCACGACTTTCTTATCTTTAATTTTATAATAAACGCTTTTTCCTTCTCTTCTTGATTCAACGATTCCTAAACTTTCGAGTTTGGCTAGTTGGATTGAGATCGTCGGTTGCGTCCTATTAACATGGCTTGCTATTTCGCAAACGCATTTTTCTCCATTGAGGAGAAGTTCAACTATCTTTAAGCGAGTTTCGTCGGATAATGCCTTGAATATTTTTAGTGATTCTTTCATATTTACATATTGATAGGTGTCAATATAATATATAGTTTATGGTTTATGATTTTGTTAACTTATTGTTGGCATAATAACCTATCAGCTTAGGAGTGCTATGCAAGATTTCACAAACCTAACTTATGACAATATTTATGAATTATATACGAAGGTACAAACCATGCTGGAAACCAGTAAATTATCGATGATAGAATAAACGGCATGATAGCATCCATGCTGATTTCGAGTGCATAAAAGTTTTGAACCCATTCAGGTCTCATAAAAGTAAATTCACAAATCTGTCCGAATACTAGCGATAACAGGCCCATTTTTCTCGGTCTATAGCTTTTATAAAAAAATATAAGAGTACCGAAGAAGCTGAAAATCGAGAAAAAAATTATTATTCCTCTAATGTCTAATGCTTCGGGTATCCATAGGATCAGTCTTAAAACTATTTCCAACGATAGATTTATCGATAAAGCAAACAAAAAGAAAAGTGCGTAGATTTTCAGGAATTTGATAATTCCATCTTTTCTCATAATCAAGTATTGTTTTGAAAGTTTAATATTTTTTCCAAAATTGAGGCTGATACAAAGTTTTGGCTATCACTCATTCATTGGGAAAGCATGAAGCGAGATAAAACTCGATAATTTTTTATCCCGCCAACATAAGTTAACGAGATAAGATTTAATTTTTTAAGTCAAGATAAAATAATCTATAGGTGGTGGATTTCGAGGAAAGATGGCTTGTTAGTGCAGCTTTGCCTTACGTAAACAACATTCCGCATGTAGGTAATATAGCGGGCTCTCACTTACCCGCCGATATTTTCGCTCGCTTCTTAAGACTATTTGGAAAAAAAGTGGTCTTTGTTGGTGGCACTGATGAGCACGGCTCTCCTACAGAAGTTGCGGCTTTTAAAGCAGGTCTAAGCCCAAAAGAGCTATGCGATAAGCTCTTTAAGGTTCATAAAAAAATCTATGAGTGGCTTGGAATAAGCTATGACAATTTTTCACGAACTTCCAATCAAACAAACCATGAACTAACTACTCAAATTTTTCTCAAGCTTTTTAGAAAGGGCTATATAACCAAGAAAAAAATTCTTTTGCCCTATTGCGAGATCGATAAGAGATTCTTGCCTGACCGCTGGGTAGAAGGAACCTGCCCCTTTTGCGGTTATGAAACTGCGAGAGGAGACCAATGCGAAGCTTGTGCTCGCTTGCTAGAACCTTCTCAGCTTAAAAATCCTTACTGCATAATTTGCAAGAATAAGCCGGTATTCAAGGAAGTTGAGCACTTGTTCTTGAACTTAAAAAAGTTTGAGAAAAAGCTTAAAAAATGGATTGAAGCCAATAAACACTGGAAAGCAAATGTTAGAAATTTTGCTCTTGCGTGGATTAAAGAAGGTTTGAAGGAGAGATGCATAACTCGAGATTTAAAGTGGGGGATAAAAGTTCCTTTAGAAGGTTTTGAAAACAAGGTTTTCTATTGTTGGTTTGATGCCCCTATTGGTTATATTTCTTCTACCATAGAATGGGCAAGGAAAATAGGAAGACCAGAGAAATGGAAAGAGTTTTGGCAGGATGAAAATTCAAAAATTTATCATTTTATAGGGAAGGATAACATTCCATTCCACACAATAATCTGGCCTGCAGTGTTAATGGGTACAGAAGAATATAATTTGCCTTACCAAGTTGTTGGATTAGAGTTTTTGAACTACGAAGGTAGAAAAATTTCAAAAAGTAAAAACTGGGGAGTTTTTTTGGATGTAGAAGACGATAGGGTAATAGTTAGGATTGGAGAAAAAGTTGTTGATATCAATCCAGATTTTCTAAGGTTTTATTTGGCTTTTATCTTACCTGAAACAAAAGATTCGAATTTTATCTTAAAAGATTTTGAAGATAGGGTTAATGCTGAACTGATAGGAAATTTTGGTAATTTTGCCTTAAGGGTTTTAAGTTTCATAAAATCCAATTTTAACTCTATTGTCCCAGAACCAGAAAATTATGGTAAAAAAGAAAAAGAACTCATAAAGAAAATAACTGAAACAAAGGATTCAGTTAAAAACTCAATTCTTGAGCTTAAGTTCAGAGAAACTTTAAAGAGGATTTTAGAATTAAGCAAAGCAGGGAATCAGTATTTCCAAGCAAAAAAGCCGTGGGAAACTTTAAAGCAAGATCCGGCTGATTGTAGAACAGCTTTGTATATTTCAATAAATTTACTTAGGGCTTTGGCAATACTCTTCGCTCCCTTCATTCCTTTTGCGTGCGAGAAACTTTGGAAACAGTTGAATCTGCCGGGTTTAGTTCATGAACAAATTTTTGATAATTTGAATAAATTTGAAATTAAGCCTGGGCATAAAATCGGTGAAATTGAGCCTTTATTCAAAAAACTGGAGGTGAGCTAATGGAAATAAGCTTCGAAGATTTTAAAAAACTTGACTTGAGAGTTGGCAAGGTTATAGAGGCTGAAAGAATAGAAGGAACAGAAAATTTAATTAAGCTAGTGGTTAACTTTGGTAGCGAAAAAAGGCAGGCAGTTTCAGGAATAGCTAGATGGTACAAGCCAGAAGATTTAATTGGGAAAAAGTATGTTTTTATCCTTAACTTGGAGAAAAGAAAATTTTTTGGGGTGGAGAGTCAATGCATGATCCTAGCTGCTGAAGATAGTAAAGGAAATGTTGTTTTAATTAAACCGGAGAAAGATGTAGAAGAGGGGAGTAAAGTTAGTTAAATTTGAAAAAGTAATTAGTAATTATGAAAAAAGTTAGAGATTTCATGAACCCTAAAGTAATTTACTTTTCTCCTGAAGACTCTATATTCGAAGTTGCAAAGGTTTTTTCAGAAAAGGATATTTCTGGAGCGCCGGTAGTAGAGGATAACAAAGTTGTTGGGATAATAAGCATTTCAGACATAGTTAAGTTCATGGGCTTAAAGCTGGATCATTCAAAGTCTATAATAGATAATCCGCTTTCTCTAAGCATGGCAATCCTAAACCTGATAAAGCTGGGAAAAGATTACTTAAGCTTTAAGAAAGAGCTTGAAAAGATTTCCTCGACTAAGGTTAAGGATGTTATGTCAAAAAAAGTTATTTCTATAGACCCTGATGCAAGCTTAATAGAAGCTGCTACTCTAATGGCTAAGAATGATGTTAACAGGTTGCCAGTAATAGATAAAGAAGGTAAGCTAGTTGGGATAATTGCAAGGGAAGATTTGGTCAGGAGTTTATTAGTCTAATACCTACTCTCTTTTTCAAACTTACAAATCAGAACATGATCATGAAAGTTTGAATAAATTTTCTTTCCGCAATAAGGGCAAATACCTTCGGGCTCAGGAAGCTTCTCAGGCATGCCAATCCCTCATTCTAGCTAAAAATAAAAATTGAAGTTTTCAGATTTAAAAATTTTTAACCTGTGTAAGTATTAATTTTGTCGATTTGTTTGCTTATGTAATCAATTATTTCTTTAGGGTCAATAACACATGCCACCCAGTTTTCATATGCTTCCTCAACTTTCCAAGGAAAGAAGAAGGAGTATTGAATACCATTTTTAATGTAAATCAAGCCTAATCCTCCTTTTAAAGAACGAACCGATATTCTTCCACCAATTTTCATTTTTCTAAGTTCTTTGTTTAACATTTCTTCCAGCTTTTTGGAAATATACATCGTTTATGATTAAGGAATTAAAGTTTAAGAAATTTTATGTTATACATATAACATAAGAACTTTAAAACCTAAATTTTTTGAGTAAACAATAAGTATATGAGTGAGGAACTCAATGAAATCCTTGGTAAATATTTTTTGAAGAGAGCCAAAGAAATCGTTTTAAGAGCATGCAATGCTGGAGTTGTTTATCCTGCTAATGAATTTGAAAGAGTAATATGTAAAGCTCTTCAGGATGAAGGAATTTTTAGCCATAAAAAGTATGAGCTAACAGAGAAATTAGATTCGAAGAGGATGGAAAAAACTTGAATGCTATTTTAGGCTTTTTACTTTTCTTCAACTAAAACAGCATTTACTACTCCATTTTGAGAAGGCCTAGAAGTTACCTTCGCCAATCCAATTTCAGTTCTAATTATACAACCTTTAGTAATTATCCCGTGTCTTACGAAATGTGGATTTGCAGGATTTTTTTCTACTCCAAGTATTTTAACTTTCTTAACCTTGTTAGTTTTCTTATCCAAAACATTAGCAAATTCTACAGAAAGAGCCTTAACCTTAATTCCACCCCCTTTCACTCTCTCTATTCTTCTTTTTTCTTTTCCTACCTTAGTATGAACAGGATATCTTCCCAATTCATACTTCCTCTTCTTCCTAGCAAGTTTTATTTCTCCTCCAGTCGGCTTTTTTCCTTTTTCTCCATGCCAGATTGCCATGCTACCACTTTATATATAAATTAGGGGCAATTTAAAGTTCAATATTTTTAAATTCCCTCTCCTTTCCAATTCCTTAAAATTTTTATTTCTAACTATATCTTTAAAAACTTTTCTCGATTCCTTCGGCAAATAAAGGGAAGCTTCCTCTATCTTTCCTTCATACAAAAGCTTTCTAATTTCAGAACTTCTGATGACCCTTTGACCTAAAGGATAATAAACTGGATTTAGGCCTAGCATTATCATGGGAAAGAGTTCTGAGTAATCTCTTGTAACAACCCTATTTCCCAAGGATAAAATTTCCTTTCTTTTGGAGTAAAACACATTCAAAGGATTTTTTCTAATCTCTTCTAATTCGATTTCAAGCTTGTAAGTTTTTATTCCCACCAACTCAAACATTCTTGAAATTTCCTTAAAGGAAAAAGGAAGGTCTTTAGCTAAAATTTCTTTTCCATTCAAAGCATAAGTAAAAACTACTGGTCTTGCTTTACTTAGCTTGATTATTTCATAATGTTGCAAGTGCGGGGGCTGAAACCTTCCTAGCAACAAAGCTTTTTCTTTTTTCACGCAAGATTTTTAAAAGATTTAAATATAAATTTTTATAAATCCAATTATCAAGTGAAAATATGAGTGAAAGACCGATCGATGCTTTAGACAAAGCAAAGGGAAAGAAAGTTTTGGTAAAGCTAAAAAATGGAGAGGAGATAACAGGGATTCTGAGAGC
>CAZICS010000024.1:0-5405 GCA_964537835.1 uncultured archaeon
AGCGCCCCCGGTGGGATTCGAACCCACGACCTACCGGTCTCTACAACCCTAACAGCCGGGCGCTCTACCGCTGAGCTACGGGGGCTCTTATAAAATTTAACTCTCGAAACTTAAATTTAAGGATATACTCTGTTTATCAACCTTGGGAATGGAATCGCATCCCTTATGTGCTCTAGCTTTAAAATCCACATTATCATTCTCTCGACTCCTAAACCAAAGCCTGAATGCTTTACGCTACCATACCTTCTCAAGTCAATATACCATTCATAATCTTTTGGGTCTAACTTTTCTTCTTTTATTCTCTTTAACAAAGTTTCCAGATCTTCTATCCTCTCTCCAGCTCCTATAATTTCACCATAACCCTCTGGAGCAAGCAAATCAACGCTTAGGGTAACTTTCGGGTCTTTTGGGTCTGGCTTATGATAAAATGCTTTCACGCCTTTTGGATAATGGGTAACGAAGAAAGGAACATCAAAATGTTTGGTTAAAACTCTTTCCTCATCGGCTCCAAAATCTTCTCCCCATTCGATTTTAACCCCATCCTTCTTCAAAATCTCGATTGCTTCTGAATAAGTTATCCTAGGAAAGGGCTTTTTAATTTTAAGCAAATCCTTAGGATCTCTCCCGAATCTTTCCAGCTCTTTTTTAGCTTCTTTCGCAAGCTTATGGCAGACATAAGTAATAAAATCTTCTATAGTTTTAATCAAACATTCAAAATCGCAGAAAGGCATTTCAGCCTCTAAATGCCAGTATTCGGTTAAATGCCTTCTCGTTCTCGATTTTTCAGCTCTAAAAGAAGGAGCTATAGTATAAATTTTTCCCAGGCTAGCTATTCCTGCTTCTGCATACAATTGCCAGGATTGGGTTAGATAGACCTCTCTATCAAAATACTTTACCGGAAAGAGAGTAGCTCCTCCTTCGCAAGCTGCAGCTGTAAAGATTGGTGAATGAAATTCGGTAAAGCCATTGGCTTCAAACCATTCTCTTGCAAATTTCAATAGCTTAGCCCTAAACCTTAGAATAGTTTGCATCTTTTCGCTTCTTATCCATAGATGCCTGTAATTCAAGAGAAAATCTGGCCCATGGTATTTTTTAGCTATGGGAAATCCTTCTTCAGCTCTTGAAAGAACTTTAATCTCTTTAACCTCAATCTCATAACCTCCAGGAGCTCTTCTATCTTTTTTAGCTATACCCTTTATTTCTAAAGTCGATTCTACTGACAGCTTGTCAATCTCTTTTAACTTCTCTTCGCCAACTTCATCTTTCCTTAAAGTGCACTGAATTATTCCCGTTCCATCCCTAACCAGCAAGAATAAAATTCCTCCAGAGCTTCGCTTGTGATGCAACCAGCCTCTAATCGAAACTTCTCCTTCCTTTCCTTCTAGAATTTCTGAAATTTGAGCAAAAGTCATGCAAACCTCCTTAATTTAATTTTACTTTCCTCTTTTAAGTAATCTTCCAAAATCTTTGTTTTAATGCATACAAAAACTAAAGAACCAAACTTTAATCCCATCCTTTTTCTTATAGGAGCAGGGATTAAAATCCTTCCTCGGTCATCGAGAATAGCAAGAAAGCTAAAAGAATCTAGAACTCTTTCAAACCTTTCTCTTCTCCAAGTTTTCTCGAACACCCATCTCTCTCACTCTCATAAAATTTAGCTTAAAAAATATTTAAAGTTATGTGGGAAATTTTTCCAGAAATTAAAATTTTTTTATCGCTCAAAGCGCTTCAATTCTTTTAACTATTTACAGAAAACTATAGAAAACTCTACAGTAATTGATTTAAATTAGTTAAATCAAAAGAATTTTACGGGTTTATTTTCGGGCTAAATTAACTCGGGCTAATCTAAATTCGGGCTAATTCTAAGAAATGTTTAGTTAAACTAATATATAAAGCATTTCGATGCTTGAAAATATAGGTTTGAAAAAATAGGAGGAAAAAAAGATGGAATCTATAATTAAAAGTGCTTTGAAAAGAAGCGTTGGAGAAGAAGATTCTCCCTTGACAAGATTTAAACTTCAGCCAACTTCGGGCGCAACCTTTTCAAACGTCGACTACTACAAGCTAGCAGAGCAAGAGTTTGGGTTTAGTGTTAAGAAAGCTAAGATAGTTGTGGTTGGATGCGGAGGAGCAGGACAGAATGCAGTTACTAGATTGACTGAAATGGGAATTGAAGGAGCAACCACCATAGCTTTAAACTCCGATGCCAAGCACTTGGCTGTTGCAAAAGCTGATAGAAAAATTTTGATTGGAAAAGAATTAACAAAAGGTTTAGGATGCGGTGGTTATCCAGAAGTTGGAAGAAAAGCTGCAGAAGAATCGAGGAATGAGATTAAAGAAGTTTTGGAAGGGGCTGACTTAGTTTTTGCCATTGCAGGTCTAGGAAAAGGTACGGGTACTGGATCAATTCCAGTTGTCTGTGAAATTGCTAAGTCGATGGGAGCGATTGTAATAGCTGTAGTTACCATGCCTTTCAAGCTGGAAGGAGCGAGAATTGCAAAAGCTGAAGAAGGTTTAGCCAGATTAAGACAGGTTTGCGATACAGCCATTGTAATAGAAAACGATCGCTTGCTTAAATATGCAGGCAATTTAAGCATTCAACAAGCTTTTGCTGTTGCAGACGAGCTTATAGCAAGCATGGTTAAGGGAATAACTGAAACGATCACTCTACCAAGCTTAGTAAACCTGGATTACGCTGACGTAAAGGCTGTGATGCATTCTGGAGGAGTAGCAGCTATTGGTGTAGGCGAATCTAACAGCTCAGACAGAGCAAAGGATGCTATTACCAAAGCTTTGATGAATCCATTGCTCGAAGTCGATTATACGGGAGCAACAGGAGCATTGATCCACATTACTGGAGGGCCTGACCTAAGATTGGAAGAAGTTAACTTGATTGGCGAGACGGTAGCTCAGCATTTGGACCCGAGTGCAACAGTCTTCTGGGGAGCTAGAATCTTGCCGGAGTTTGAAGGAAAGGTTCAGGTTATTGCGATAATAACAGGAGTCAAATCTCCTTACATCCTAGGGCCAGTAAGCTTTGAAAAGCCTGTTACAAAGGAAGTTAGTCAAACTCTAGGAATTGACATAATAAGGTAAGCGATTCCAGCAACCTTTTCATTTTTTCCAAGAGGTGGGTAGAGTGAGGGAAGAAGAGGATATTTACGACCCGCTAAGCTATGATGATGAGGAGTTCGAAGAGTTCTAGCAACTCTTTTTTTCTTTTTTAATTTTTGTAAAAATCTTTTTCTTTTGGGTTTATCTTGAAAACTAGGAGCGAAAGCTCTCTCTTGCTCGGATTTATTACACCATGCACATCTCCAGGTTCGCAAAGGAAGACTTTTCCAGGTTTGGCCTTAATCTTTCTTCCATTAAAATAAAGGAATGCATTTCCTTCCAAAATGTAAAAAATTTCTTTGGTTTGTTTATGATAATGAGGCTCAACCCTAGATTTTGGCTTTATCTTAACCAGCTGAACCAATGCCTTTAAGCCAAGCTCTTTTTGATTAAAGAGAATAAGCTTAGAATAGTTTCCCCTATCAATCCATTTTCTTTTTCTAGGAACTTTCATCCTAAACCCATTTGATTAAACCAGACTTTTCAAGCTTTTCTAGAATTCCAACTATGGCTGCTTTAACTATATCTCTATTCCCGTTAACAGAAAAAACATCAACTATTTGCTCCAAATCAGTTTTCCCATCGCACTGAATCCAAACCAAAAAAGAAATAGGGTCAAGCGTATAGGTTTTGTTCGTTTCCTGGTCAATCAATAGGTAAAAATTTCCTGACCTGGTCCATTGCAATTCCTTAACTCTCTTAGGTTTTTTCTCCTTCATCTTTTCCCTATTCAGCAACTTCCTCTTCCTCTTCTGGTGGGCCTGCTATATGCTTTATTATAACTATATCCCCGATCGCCATTACCATGGGATAAGGAATGATGATCCCTTTCTTTCCCTTTACTAGCTTTCCCAGGAAAGTATCTTTTGCTGCTTGGATTACTAGCGAGCGAATCTTGAAGCGAGAGAGGTCTAACTCTATGTCTGAAACTTTTCCGCAATAGAAGCCCTTTGAAGTAAAAACATCCTTGCCAAACATATCATGGATATCTTTAACTGTTATGGGCATTTTTCTTCCTCCTTTTTATTAATTATCTTTGCAATTTAATATAAATTTGAAAGTTTTAGCTTAAATAGTTAGTGAGGTTATGTCTGGTCTTACAGCTTTTGTTTATAGCAAGAATTACTTAAAATATTTCTTTGGAGAAACTCATCCCTTTCAGCCAATTAGGTCAAAACTAGCCCTTGAGCTTTTGAAAAAGCTTAAAGTCTTTGATTCAAAGGCAAAAGTTTTTGAGGCAAGGATGGCTAGCGAAGAGGAATTGCAATTGGTTCACTCAAGAGTTTACATAGATTTTGTTAAGGAAATGAGCGAAAAAGGGTCTGGTTTTTTAGATTATGGGGATACTCCTGCAACCAAAGGAATTTTTGAGGGAGCTTGCTCCAGAGTGGGCGGCACTCTAACGGCTTGCGATTTGATAATGCAGGCTAAAGCTTTGCACGCCTTTAATCCTGGTGGAGGCTTGCACCATGCTTTGTCAAGCTCAGCTTCTGGCTTTTGCGTTTTCAACGATGTGGCAATAGCAATAAGGTATTTGCAAAGGAAGTACAAGCTTGAAAGAATTGCAGTAATAGATATAGACGGGCATCACGGAGATGGTACTCAAAAGATTTTCTATTCCGAACCCATTCTTAAAATTTCTTTTCACAGAATTGGAATCTTTCCAGGGACTGGCTACATAGAAGAAATTGGGAGGGGAAAAGGTAAAGGATATTCTGTAAATGTTCCACTACCTGCAAAAACTTTTGATGAAGTCTATCTCTATGCTTTTAATGAGGTTGCAATTCCTTTGATCGAAAAGTATAACCCAGAAATAATAGTTAATCAGTTTGGCGTGGATGCTCATTTTCAAGATCCTCTAGTTGGCTTAGCTCTAACTACTCGAGCTTATGAGGAAATAGCTAGAAAGTTGCATGAATTAGCTCATAAGATTTGTGAAGGAAAATACTTGATCTTGGGTGGAGGAGGTTATAATATAGATAATGTGGTTAAATGCTGGGCCTTGATGTTCTTAACAGTTTCGGAAGTTGAGATAGAAAAAGAAGAATATGGAAAGTTACACGATAGAGTTAGAATAGAAAAGGATGAAAAAGTTTTTGAGATTGTGAAAGAGAGTGTGGAGAAAATTAAAGAAGTTATTTTTCCTTTGCATGGCTTAGCTTAATTTTAAATTTAAATTACCTATATTATATAGATGCCCGGGTGGCCGAATGGTAAGGCGCTAAACAAGCGTAAGCCTGCTAAGCTAGTGGGGCATCGCCCCTTCTGGGTTCGAATCCCAGCCCGGGCGC
>CAZICS010000025.1:0-5402 GCA_964537835.1 uncultured archaeon
GAATGATTTCCGTATCTAAGCTTCACAACTATTAAATCAACATCCCCCCTTGCATACTTGAACGGTTTGAGAATTATTACTCCATCAGCTAAAAACTCACTGCAAGTATCCCTGCTTAACCAATTCCCCTCTTCTGGCAATTCAGAAGTTACTATGCAAGTGCAACCAGTAGATTTTAAATGTTTTATAATCTTCATCAAAACATTCTTTGCAACTATTGCCTCGCTCATTGGAACAGGAACTATTGCTTCTAAAGTTTCAAAAAGTTTTGTTCCTTTTTTGATTTCCATTGGAGTCAAAAATTCTGTTACTGTAGTCAAAGAGTCCAAAACTATTCTTTTTGCATCTATTTCCTTTGCAAGCTTATCAAGCTTTTTCAAGTAAGCCATATCCTTCTCGCTTGTCACATCTATGTGATAAAGCCTTAGCATGTTTTTCTTTTCCAATTCTTCCAAATCCCAGCCAAAATTCTTTGCCTGCATTTTAATTTCTTCAGGAGTTTGGTCTGTACTTATGAAAATCCCTGGCTCGTTAAACTTAGTTGCTCCGTAATAAATAAAGCTTAATGCGAGCAAGGTTTTGCCTGTACCTGCAGAACCTGATACTAGAATGACATTGCCCTTTGGAATTCCTCCATTCAAAGCTTGGTCTAAACCTTCTATGCCAGTCGGAACTCTTTCCATAAAATGATTTTGAAGTTCTATGAATTTAAAATTAATTAAACTGTTTTTCCAAGCCGTCTATTGCTCAAAAATTTTCTATCATTTGCTTTACTTGCCAACTTTTTAACCTGAAAGATTAGTAACCTATAGGTTACTAAAAATTTAAATATTAGTAAAGTATAAGTTACTAATATGTTTGAATTTAACCCTTGGTGGGAGACTGAAGAAGTCCCAAAGGAATTTCTTCCAAGGAGAGGGAGATTTATCCTTAGTTCTTTAAAGGAAGGCATGAAGAAGAAGTACATAGATTTAATAATAGGATTAAGAAGAACAGGTAAAACTACGCTGATGTACCAGCTCATAGATTGGCTCCTCAAGAAGGGAGTTAAACCAAATCAAATCCTTTACTTTTCTTTCGACGAAAGGAAAAAGGAATTAAAAGAACTTGTAAGCGAATATGAAAAGAGAGTTTTAAGAGGAAGACTAAGAGAAAAAAAAATTTTCCTTTTTTTGGACGAAGTTCACAAGCTCGAGGATTGGGCCGATAAAATAAAAATCCTCTTCGATTTAAACCCTAAGCTAAAGATAGTAGCTTCAGGCTCAGCAAGCTTGAACCTAATGAAATCTGCGAGAGAAAGCTTGGCTGGAAGATGTGTATTCCATCAACTCGACCCCCTTTCCTTCAAAGAATTCTTGTGGCTTAAGGGTGAGAAGATTCCAAAAAAGAAGGTTGAAGTTTTAAGAAGAAAGGTTGAAATCGAAATCTTTGATTTCTTAAATAAGGGGTTTCCAGAGATTATAGACGCGAGCGAAAAAGAAGCTAGAAGGTACATAAAGGAGCTGATAATAGAAAGAATAATTTTTCGCGACATACCTGAAAGTTTTAGGATAAAAGATTTAGACCTGCTCAAGCTTCTTGCCGAATACATATTTTCAAATCCCGGAGTTATCTTGAATATAGATTCGTTAAGCAGGGATTTGGGAAGGTCGAAGAAAACTATCGCAAACATGTTGGAGTATTTAGAGCTAAGCTTTTTAATAAGAAGGTTGAGCAACCTCAGGGGATCTTTTCTTGCAACAAGCAGAAAAAACAGAAAGGGATATCCTTTTCATCCTTCTCTTTCTTTGACGAGGGATGAGCCTAAGCTAGTAGAGTGTTTAATAGGAAGTGAGTTGAACGCTAAATACTATTGGAAGGAAAGGAATAAGGAAGTTGATTTTGTGATTAAGGATAGAACAATTTTACCCATTGAGGTGAAATACAAGAGTAGGGTTGAAAGGAGGGATATTAAGAGTATAACGAAATTTTGCAAAAAGTTTAAGTTGAAGAGGGGGATAGTAGTAAGCAAGGATGAAGAAAAGAAAATAGATGGAATAGAAGTGGTACCACTCTACAAGTTTGTTCTTTTTAAAAACTTATAAAACTCGATGAGCTGAATCTCTTATAAAGCTAAGCTATTACTCTTTAAATATTAGGAATAAAAATTCTAAAGGTTTGTAAGCAATTAGAAATTAAAATTCTAATCCTGCATTCTATGAACGGCTAGTCCAATCGCATCTTCTGAGGAGGTTTAAATCTGTTTTCTATTTTAGGAACAGGTATGAGATAGATTGCATAGCAGGTAATTTAAAAATTGAAGTAAAAATTGGAAAACCACATAGAAAATCCAAGGATGTGTTGATCCTTGATTCAGAAAATTTGCCCTTATTCTTAGCTGCGATAGTCTAAACTAAATTTTTTCATCAAGAAAATTCGAATTGGAAGAAGGTGATATGTTGAAAAGTTATTCTTTTTCTAAGAAATATAAGCTTGCTGGTGTAGCTTTTTCTTAAAAATTTGTTTCCTATAAGAAACAAATTTAAATAAATTCGTTTCCTATAGATTATTATGGAGCGAGAGTTAAGAGAAATATTCTTGGAATGGAAAGAATTTGAGCTACCCGAAATTATAGAAAGAAAAGTTAAAGCCAAAATTTCTGATCAAATTCTAGCCATAGTAGGGCCAAGAAGGGCTGGAAAAACCTATTTTATGTTTAGCTTGATTAGAAAATTGAAAAAGAAAAATTTAGTTTATGTTAACTTTGAAGATTATAGAATTAAGGGAAGAGAAATAGATTTAACTCTGTTCTTAAAACTTGCAAACGAAATTTTTAAGCCAAAGTATTTTTTCCTGGATGAAATTCAAAATCTGAGAGATTGGAGTTCTTTCGTAAGAACTTTACATGATAAAGGATTTCGGGTTATAATTTCAGGCTCCTCTTCAAAACTTCTAGCAAGGGAGATAGCGACTCAGTTGCGAGGAAGATATAAAAATGTTTTTATTTTTCCCTTTTCTTTCGAAGAATTTTTAGCGTTCAAAGGATTTAAGACAGAGGAAAAAATGTCAGAAATGAGAAAAGGAGAACTGCTAAGAAATTTGAGGGAATACTTAAAGTTCGGTGGGTTTCCAGAAATAATTAAGAAAGAAGAGGAAAAAGAAAAAATAGAGTATGCAAGAACTCTTTTTGAAACTATTTTCTATCGAGATGTTATAGAAAGGTTTAAGATAAGAGATTTAGGCATTGCTGACATATTCTCAAAACTTTTAATAAGTAACTTTTCCTCTCATTTTTCGATTTCAAAAGTAGAAAAATATTTTAGAAGTAAGGGAATAAGGATAAGCAAAAAAACTGTTTCGAATTATCTTAAGTATTTTGAATCTGCATTCTTTTGCTTTGCTTTTGAGAAAATGTCTCCTAAAACAAGAGAAAGAGTGGGGCAACCTAGGAAGCTTTACTCCATAGATAACATTTTTTATAATCTCTTACCCAAATTTTCCGAAGATTTAGGGAAACTCATGGAAAACTTAGTTGCAATTAAACTTTTCAAGGTTAAGAGCTCGAATCCTCTAATAGATGTTTTTTATTGGAAAGATTATCAGCAAAGGGAGGTGGACTTTGTTTTGAAAGAAGGCTTAAAAGTTAGGCAGCTAATTCAAGTTAGCTATGTCTCAGGAAAGGATGAGATTGAAAGAAGGGAAATTAAAGGTTTGGTTAAGGGTAGCGAAGTATTAAAATGTAAGGATTTGGTATTGATTACTTGGGACTTAGAGGATGAGTTAAAGCTAGGGAGGAAAAAAGTCAAATGCTTTCCTCTATGGAAATGGTTGTTAGAAGTGAGATAGTTTTTTTAAAATAACAAACTTTAAAAAGGTTTGCGGATATATAATAAAACCCTAGAAGAAATCAAGAATTATAGAACCTTCTCCTTCTTTAAGAATTCTCTTATAAGCTTCTCCACAAGTCTAGAACTGTTTATACACCTCTCTCTACAATACTCTTTCCACTTCTTAAGAACATTCTTATCTATAGATGCCACTAAATGTCCCCTTGCCACTAATTAAAATTTGGTTTTTCGAAATAATATTTTTATTTTTTTGAATATAATTAATAAATAGAATAATATGAATAAAGTTAACAAATTTAATATTTTACTCTGCTTACTTTTTTTAAGTCTCCTCTCGCTTTCAAAAGAAGAAAGTTTTGCAATTTCAAGCAATCAAACCAATGTTAGCGTTCAAATCTTACAAATAACTCAAATAACTGTTCTTCCTTCTTCTCTCTCTTGGACAGTTTTACCAAAACAAGAGGGAGGAATGAAATTCATTGAAATTAAGAATAGCGGGTCAACTAACCTTACTTACATATATGCATACGTAGATACTCTGGAAACAGAAACTCAAAACCCAATAGGAACAGGAGTTGCTCAGATGTATTCAGCAGGAGGAGTACTTGTTATCAAAAAGAATGTAAGCGGCGAGAAATTTTACTATGCAGGAAGGATTGAATGGAATATAAGCAAGCCAACGAATGCAGGAACTACAAAATGTGCTAATGCGAAGGCATGGGGTTATTATAGAAATGTTACAGGAGATTACCTATGGTGCTTGGTTAATGCGAGCGATGGAACTTGTAATAGTACTTCAGCAGAAATTTATATAGAGAATGATGCTGACGATGGAAGCGCTAGCACAAGAGACCCTGATATAGGAGGAAGTTTTACCCAAGCATTCAAAGATTGGGCTGTCTACAACTTTTCCTCTGGCCCATTAGCAGGGCATTGTGTAGCAGCTTACTGGAATTGTTCAAAGATTTATATCTATAGGTATGATAGCAGAACTGACCCAAACTTTGCTGCTTGCGACTTAACAGCTATAGAGCAATCATTAAATTCTAGCGCAATACTTTTCCCTTCCAATTCGTTTCTAGTAAACGTTGATATTTGGGTTCCAGAGATTCCATATGGTTGGATGAAACCTAGTTTGCTTACTATAGAGGCTGGGTAAAAAATACTTTTCTATAATCTGAAAGCAAGTTTTAGCAAACTATACAAACCGAAGAAGAAGAGGAAAAAGAAAACTATTACAGAAAAAATTCCTAGGGTTGCGAAAAGAGCAGCAACCAAGAAAGTAAAAGCTCCTGAGTAAATGGTTGATAAAGCAATTAAAACAGCTAGAACTACGTTTATCCTGTGTTGAGGAAAGATTTTAATATTATCTAAAAAGCCGTAAACTATTGAACAAATTCCTAGGAAAGGAATAACCACATATTTCAAAAAAACTTTTGAGTTTATCCAAGCCCTTGGCAAGCCTAAAGCTTCTCCAAGCCTGCAAGCAAATTCTGACAAATTGCATTCTCCTTGGGTAAGCTCTTCTATATCAGCTTCTGAAACGCTCAAGATAGAGTTTAAAATTATGAAGAA
>CAZICS010000026.1:0-4684 GCA_964537835.1 uncultured archaeon
ATGCAATGAACCATTCGATAAAAGTTTGTTCGAGTTTATGATGTTGGGTGGCTCTGGGAAGGCAGAGTATCTTGAGCTATTTGCTGAATGTTATTCTTTCCTAAAGGAGCTAAGGAAGACAAAGAACCCAATCGATAAATTTTTGCGACGAAAGACTAGTGGCTTAGATCATTCAGAAGGATTCTATAAGATGATTGAGCTAGAGAAGAAATATGGGAAAGGTGTTATCAAAGATGTATTTTATGGAAAGTATGATGAGGAATTTGAAGCAAGTCTTAAGTTTTAGTAGAATGAAAATCAACATCTTAAGCTTAGTCTTTCTTGAATCTATTTTTAACTTTTGAAATTAAGCTAGCAGTTTCAAAAGCAGCACATCTTATAAAAAGTTTTTTATTTTTAACCCCTTAGAAAACTTTTATGAAAAATTTAAAGAAAACTTTGGAAAGATTTTCATTGCACATTCAAGAATTGTATAAAGAAAAGGATTTAGGTCTTCCTGTAATTACGGTTTCTGGGAGTGCCGCAGGTATTTACAAGCCAGAATTGTTTGGAACTTACATATTCAAAAAGGGAGTTGGAGATTTAGACTTGTCAGTTACCCATCCTAGAGTGAGCGGAAGCATAAATATCAAAGGAGTAATAGATATATGGTTGAACTCTTACGACCAAATTCTTTCCATACCTGCAGCAGCTTATTCCTTGGATAAAAGAATATCCTATTATTTAACTCCTCTTGATAGAGTAAACAAAGAAGCGAGAAGAATGGCTGAAATTACTAGCAGAAACTTGGAAAGTCATTTGCATCCGTTTGGAACTTACGAAGAATTATCAGGGAAATTTTTGAATGAGTCTACTAGAATGTCTATCAAACGAATAAATTTATTCAATCTTATGAAAGCAGTTGAGTATACTCATGGTAATCTTTTTGTTAAATATAATAATGGGTATGGTATAACACTCCACGATCTCTTCAAATATCTGGGCAGTATTTGTACCTATTGGATATTTAAAGATGGATCAGGCCTTTTACCAAGAAAGGATGCTATCGAGGAATTATCAAAAAATTCTAAAAGAGTTGAAGAATGTTGGTACTACATTCAAAGGAAATGGGATGAAGGTGAGATAACAGTTAAAAATCTGAAAGAAGTTGAGGAATTCATAGGAAAGTGTTCTAAGTTTTTGCCAAAGTAAGACTAATACACTACTACCTAACTATAGCAATCTCTCTATAAAAAACCGATTTACTTTTATACTCGATTATCTCAGGCTAAAGGGAGGTAATCTCATGAAAAGAATCTTTCTAGAGGCAATGCTAGCAGTTTTTTGGAACTACAACTACTATCTCAGCAAAAGGAAATTCATGGAAGCAAGTATAAAACACAATAAATACTATGTTACAAGATATTTCAGACTTACAGAACCGAGCAAATGAATTGGAAACAAGAGTAGATGCTTTAGAGCAAATAGAGTGTGTTTTTGATAAAACTGCTAAACCTTTTTTTCAAACAATAAAAAACTTCAGAAACTTTAAGTACTTAATCACTTAATAAGGAAAATGTTTAAAATTTATGAGGAACATACTATTAGACATGAAAAGGAGAGCTAAAGATAAACTTTGGATGAACGGTTTTTTGGGATTCTTAGGCTTCCTTGGATTCGAAGCTCTCAAATTGCACAACCCTTGGTACTTGTTTTACTTCTGTTTCTTTGCATTCCTTGTCCATTTCAAGTATCTCAAAGAAGAGCTCAAATATTTGGGTTTGCTTGGTGTGGTTGGATTGATCGTGGCAATACTCGGTGTTATAGGAGTCGTGGAAGTATAGATGGTTGAAAATAAAGTGTATGTAGCATTCGGATAATTGGGTTAATTTTAGCTGTTACTGGCGGTATGATAACATCTTCTCAGGAGAAGGAGGAATAGCTTGGGCTCTCTTTGGTAATGGAATCGCCGTTGTATGGTAAGCTTTCATGGAGTATATCATGGGGAATATGAAACAGGAAAAATAATGCATACGACTCCTATCCCCACATTCGTTATACGTATAACATTTAAATTCCTAATTCATCTTTTATTCGTGAATAAACTTTTGAAAAGAAATTCTCATCGTCAAACCTTTCGCCTATCTCTACTTTATACTTTCTTAAAAAGTCGTAGATTGAAGAAATAATTGCTCTAGTTATTTCTATCCCTTCTTTTTCAAGATTTTCCAATACCATCTTACCGAAATACATCAATGGTATTTCATGCACCCTACAAGGCACAATTAAAATTAGAGCTTAAGAAATTTATTTTTATTCCAGCTCGTGCAAGATAATATGTCTTCTGTACTCATAGAAATTCAAAAATCTTCGCTTGCACTTATGACAAAAATAAATTCTCCACTTCATCTTAAGCCAGTTTTGGAATGACATAAGTAAGTTTAAACCAAAAACCTATTTAAACTTTTCCAGGAAGGATTTAAGCTCTTTCTTGCAATAATTTTTTAAACTTTCTTCTATCACTTCACTCTGGGGTATGGAAGCCAAAGCATTCGAAATATTTTCATCGACTATTTTATTGACTAAATCCGCATCCAAGGAAGGCGTTTCTATTTCAAGGTATCTCCTCTTTCCCAATCTCTCGAAGGGTATGAGGATTAGGTACTTGTCTTTCTTCTTTGAGATGGATGGTGAAAGAATAGTAGGAGGGGTGTTTAACCTTTCGTACAATTCTCTTTTCCTCCTTTGCAAGTCAAAAGTTTTGTGTTTGTCGTATGCCCAGCTTTTTCTCCCTCCCGGAAATCCTTCCTTTAGTTGGGCATAACCGACTGTAGTCATTTCTCTGAGCGTTCCGTCTTTCATTTTTCTGCTGTACCTCACATTACCCAATACTTCAACTTCTTCCTCGCTTTCACTACAAGCTTCCATTTTCCAAATCCTATCCTCGTACAGGCTCAGATTAACATATTCAAGAAGTATCTCATCCTCTTCGGTTAGGATAAAAATTCCATGGCTCTTCCTATCTTCTCCTCTTACTCGAATGCTCATAAAAGTAATTTGCTGGAGAAAAATTTAAATAGTTTTTCGTTTCATTTTCTTTCATGAATTTATGCAAGGCTAAAGAAGAAGTTAGTAGCATCGAAGAATTGATGGAAAAATCTAGGAAGTCAAAGCTGGAGAAGGTTATAATTTCTCCTTATATAGTAGGAATGGAAGAGAGGTATTGGCTTCCTTGCTTGAGAATTGAAACGGAAAAGTATTTGTACCAAAGGATGGTCACGAAGAAATTCTTGAAAGAGGAGGTAAGCGAAGTCGAAGAATATATGGAAAAGCTTGCAAAGAGTCTTGGGAATTATTTCTTGAAAAACAACTTTCTAGTCGTTCAAAGGCCGTTGAAATACAAGGATAAAGCTCCGAAGAGGATGGAAGATGAAGAAGCCGACTTCTATATACTATCTCCCTTCCTGGATAATTCAAAAAATTCTCAAGGATCTAACGCTAAGGAAAGAAAGTAATTATACGAACTCCTAATATTTAAATATGGAAGAGCTTAAGAGGTTGGAAAATGAGCTAAGGCTGAGAGGTTTCTCTCAGCATACAATTAACTCTTATGTTTATTGGAATAAGGAATTTTTAAAATTTGCGAAGAAAAGACCGGAAGAAGTGAGCGAGGATGACATAAAGAGTTATCTTGCGGCCAAAATTTCTTCGAATGTTTCTCCCAAATCTCTTGTTCTAATCAAAGCTGCCTTGAAATTTTTTTATGATGAAGTTTTGGGAAAAGATATAGTAAAGCTTAAAACACCCAAAGTTCCAAGAAAACTACCTACTGTTTTAACCAAAGAAGAAATTAAGGCTTTGATAAAATCTTGCAAGAATAGAAAGCATAAGCTCATCCTAATGCTGCTCTATTCCTCCGGCTTAAGATTAAGCGAGTTAATCAACCTTAAAGTTGGCGATTTGGAGTTGGATGAAAGAATAGGATGGGTGAGAGGAGGTAAGGGAAAAAAGGATAGAATTTTTCTGATTTCAGAGAAACTTGCAAAAATCTTGAAAAAATACATAGAAAAGAATCGGAAGAAAAGGGATGACTATTTATTCGCTGGAAGGAACGGAAAAATTTCAGCCAGAGCCGTTCAAAAGATCGTAAAACTTGCTTCCAAGAAAGCTGGAATAGAGAAAAAAGTATCTCCGCATACTCTAAGACATAGTTTTGCTACTCATTTACTCGAAGATGGAATAGATATAAGAAGAATTCAAGAACTTTTGGGACATGCAAACCTAAGTACAACTCAAATATATGCGCATGTTTCAAGAGAAGAATTGAAGAAGATTAAAAATCCTCTAGATAGGATTATTTAATTTTGGAAAGTTTGATCAAAACTCCTTCTATGGCATGAGCCAACTCTTCCCCAAGCTCAGTTAATCTTATAATTTTAATCCTTCCTTTTCTTTCAAACTCAACTAAGCCAAGCCTTCTAAATTGCTCTAAAAGCTTTACTGTATGGGAATAAGTGCAGTCAACTTCTTTTGAAAGGACTGTGGCATATTTAGGCCCTCTCTTTAAACTAATCATAAGCTTGACTGGTTTCGCCCTCAAGAACAATTTGAATCCTGGTTTTTCCTTTACCATTCCCTCACTTTAATTATAATATTAAAACAAATCCTATTTATATTTGACGACATAATTATTTAAGAATATATT
>CAZICS010000027.1:0-4191 GCA_964537835.1 uncultured archaeon
TCAAAGGCTATTACAAAATCGAAGAAATGATGGAGCTTCATTCCCGCTAGCCTGGACCAAGCTTGGAATGCTGGAGCATCTGAGATTATGCAAAGTATGTAACCTCTTTTTATTAGTTCTATTAAGGTTGGAATTACATGCGGGTAAGGTTCAACATAACCTTCCTTTATTCTCCTATAAGCTACCACTCCAGCAGCTAAAATTTTTTGGTCTACCTCTCCCAAAACTTCTTCTAAAAACTCATCAAAAACTTTCTGGTACTCGATTCCAAATTTTTTGTAGAGTTTGTTGATTATTTTTAAAGCTTTTTTCTTTTCTATTTTCAGACCAGCGTCTATCATAGCTTCTATAGCAGCTTCTGTTGCTTGAGTTTTCATTTTCATGAAATCTATTAGCGTGTTATCCAAATCAAAAATTATTGCCTTTATTTTTGAAACATCTCTCATAGAATCACATTAAGTTTAAAAAAATAAGTAAATAATCCCCAAACCAAAGAGTGAAAATTAAGGCGAGAGGAAAAGCTGGAGCGAATCTTACACCCTCTTTTATCACAACATATTTTCTTCCAGATTTTTTAATCTTTCTCAATTCTTTTTCTGTAATACCCTCCCACAGCTTGCTTTCCTCCAGAACATCCCCAACTTTTAGCTTAGAAACTGGAATTCTCTTCTTAAACCCAACTTCTTCAACAGCCTTTGCAAACTTCCAAAGCAAGAAAACAGCTAAGGTTAAAATCATGGGTAAGAAAGAGTACTTTAAGCTGAATAAAAGTTCGAATTTTACTTTAAAATAAACTGAAAGAAACCAATTTAAAAGAAGAAAAAGAGTAAAGAGAAAAATTGAACCAAAAGTTAAAAGCCTAGAGTTTGCTTTTACATCTTCAAAAAATCTTTTTAAAATTTTTCTTTTTATCAGAGCAAGAATGAATGCATAGAGAAGCATGTATGCAGCGCCTATAAGAAAAACATTAAAAAGGTAACTTAAGGGGAATGGTAAGATTAATTTTGGAGAAAAATTTTTTGACAAGCTTGGTAATAAAAATCCTATCGCAGCCAAAAGTTTTGCATCCCCTCCTCCCCATTGGCCCGCATAATACATCAAAAACCCAAAGCCTAAGAAGCCTAAGCCAACCAATAAGCTGTTAAGGAGTGGCTGATAATCCCAAGCGATCAAAGCTTCTATCAAATGTAAAGTCAAAGCAATTAAAATCATTAGATAAGGAATTTCATCGGGTATTTCAGTAGTTTTTAAATCCCATGCACTTGCTAAAATAGAACCAGAAAAAGCAACTATTAGATAAATCAAATCAAACATATTTTATTTTTTGTTTTTTAGGAAAAAAATTTATCTAACTATCTTTGCGAAATTTGGTGTTATAATGATATAACCGTCTTCTGTCCCGACTATATCCCAGTTGTACTGATTGCATAAGCGCTTAAGCTTTTTAACCGAATTCTGGAATTCTCCCAAATCTTTCTTTTGCAATTCCTTTGTTTTAAGAAAAACTATATTTCCTTCTTTCAAAAGTCTTGCAATCCTTTCAACATCTACGAAACCGCCTAAGGTTTCTACTCTTATTGTAACATATCTCTTTTCTTCCTCTTCCTCAGGAGTAACCTCTATCGCTTCTTCCTCCTCTTTTTTCTTGAGCAAGTCAAAAATACCCATTCCAGCACCTGTAAATATTTTATAATTTAATAAATTTAAAGCTGTCATAGAATGTTATATGTGTAACATTTTTAAAATTAAACTACAACTTTTCAACTTTATCAGCAGTATTTTTCAACCCAGAAGAAAAACCTGGTTCAGGAGCAATTACTATTGCTTTCTTCCCATATTCCTTGGCTTTTTGAATTACAGGCAAGAAATCAGCATCCCTTGTAGCTAAAGCGATTACATCTACATCCTTAGTAAAAATAGCTTCTACAGCAGCTACTGCTAAACTTACATCCACATCACTCTCCTCCTTCTCAGCCAAAACCATCACACACTCAAACCCTTCATTTATTATCGCTTCTATTAGCTTCTCAGGAGCAAACTGGTTTATAAAAACTTTTGCAATGGCTATTCTTCCATACTTTTTTGCTCTTCTTTTCAATTCTCTCAAATCTATGGAAAACTCTTTCCTAAGCAAGTTAGGACCATCTACAAACAAAGCTACCCTAGCTTCTTTCTTGAATGGATTAAGCTTCATACAGACCCACTGAAAATAAAGCCATCTCCCTTGACAAAGTTTGACATTCCGCTAAGCTTTAAAGTTTTTTCTGAGATTATTATGCTTCCAACGAAGTTATCTATTTCTAGGGTGCTACCCTTTAAAGATATCTGGTCAGTTTTTTCATCTACAGTTCTCTTAAGCTCGCCGTTAGCATTCGAGAAAAGCAATCTATCATTCGTAAGGTAGAATAGTGAAATCTCATCTGGAATTACTTCTATTTCAACACTCGAGCTTTTTTCAGCTGAAAAGATTAAATCGTTAACTTCAAAACCTTTGCAATTTCCGCTGATTTTAAAGCTATTCCCCCTTTTCTCAACCTTCCCTACAAAATCTTTCAAAGCTATTCTTCCTATCTTTCCTTCCTTTGCCAAAACTTTTTGCTCAGAAATTTTTGCGGTAAGGAAATTTCCAGAAACAATTAGGGTAGAGTTAGGCAGGTTAAAGCTTTGATCTTCTAGAGCTTCTCTGTTGATGCTTAAGCTTATCTCAAAAAAGCTTCCCTGAGGTTTTGGCTTAAAAATAGAAATGAATTCCCCAAGCCTTCCCCTGAAGAATTCCGTATACTTGCTCGTAGCCTCGCTAAAGAAAAGCAAATAAGCTATTCCTAAGATTATGAAGACTGCTAGCCACAATTTCCAGCGCATCCTCTCTAAAAAATTTATAAGCATACAAGAATATATTTATGAGCATGATTAGTTCTCAATTTTTTGGAGATGGGCTAACCAACATAATCTGGTTTATACTCTTCATTCTCATAGCTTTTCTCTACCCAAGAATAATGATCGCTCAAATGCTCTTCAGGCTTGAGCAAATAGCTCAAATGCTCGAGGGTTTTACCCTAAAAGCAAAAGGAATAATTTTAAAAAAGATAAGCAAAAGGCCAAAAAAAGACCTCAAGCAAGCCATAACCCATTTCCTTGAATTTTTCATGATTCAGCCAGTAAGCTTAGACCCTTTTGGTATCGTTAAAAAAATAGAGCATATAGTTAACCTTTCTGAGAAAAGATTTAAGTATTTTGTCTCGAGAATAGCACCTCATTTAAACTCTGAAGAGAAAGCCAATTTGGTAATGGGGCTATCTGGAGCCATTTCTTTGAATCAGCTTGCAAAAGCAGTTAGGCATTACGTTGAGCTAATAAGGAAAACAAAGAACTTACAGCTTGCTTTACTCTTACAAATGCAACTCCCTCTAATCGAAAGGATTTCAAAAGCTTTGTTGAAAGGAACGGAAGCCTTAATCAACGGATGGCCTGTAGGCGATTCCGTAGGAGCTTTTGTAGCTGCTCATTTAATCGGGAAAGAGAAGGTTAGGGAGATAGAAGAGGATACGGTTCTTGCTAAAAGAAAGATTAAGGGAAGGGAGGTTTATATAATAAAAGCTAAAGGGCCTGGAGGAAGGTTAGGAAAGATAGGAAGGGCTGTTGAAAAAATTGTGAAAAAAGAAAAGATTGCAAAGATAATAACGATAGATGCTGCTTTAAAGCTAGAAGGCGAAAAAACTGGAAGTATAGCTGAAGGTGTAGGAGTAGCTATTGGTGGAATAGGGGTTGATAGAGCTTATATTGAAAATCTAGCTGTCAAGAGAGATATACCTTTAGATTCCATTGTTATTAAGATGAGCCAGGAAGAAGCTATCCAACCAATTAAAAAAGAAATTTTAGCTTCTATACCAAGGGTTATTAGCTTGGTAGAAAAAGATATAGTTGAAACCAAAGAAAAAGGTAGAATAATTGTTGTAGGTGTGGGCAATTCTTGCGGAGTAGGAAATAGTAAGAAAGAGGCTGAGGAAGCTGAGAAATTGGCTAAGAAAGTTTTGATTAGAGAGAAAGTGAGAGAAAAGAAGAGGAGAAAATTATTCTAAGAAATAAATCTTTTTCTTTCTTAACCTTATGTATGAGGAATATCGAGGAAATTACCCTTGAAAATTTTAAGAAAATAGTTAAAGGAGTTTATGAAATAGTAAGCGCAATACC
>CAZICS010000028.1:0-4044 GCA_964537835.1 uncultured archaeon
TAACTTATATTTTCTTAGGAATCATCTTTGGATTTGTTACTGGACTAATAGGTATTGGTGGCGGAGTTTTAATGGTTCCTCTGATGGTAATTTTTCTAAATTTCCATATGCATGAAGCAGTCGGAACTTCAACTGGAGTTATGATTTTTACAAGCCTAGGTGGAGCAATAGCTTATATGCTCTACGGACTGAATGTTCCTGGCTTACCTCCTTATTCCATTGGATACGTCAATCTTTTCCAATGGATTTTGCTAGCTAGCACGAGCATTCCAACGGCACAGTTAGGCGTTCACCTGGCGCATAAAATACATCCTAAATCATTAAAATGGATTTTTATCGTTGTTATGGTTTATATGGGACTAAAAATGATTGGCACCTTCTCTTGGTTTGGTTTGCCTATATGAAAAATAGGAGATAAAAGAGACTCTTAGTCAAAAAGGATAAAAAGTTAACTTTCTTATAATTTTGTGAGCATTATGCAAAGGGAAATGTATGGAACAATTTTTCCCCTAGAAAGGGGGATCTCTAGAGAGGAAGAAAGAAGATTGGTGAACGAGCTTTTAGACTTTATTATCCTTAGCGAGCTATACAGAGGAAAAATGCACGGGTATGCGCTCATGAAGAATATAAAGAGGAAATTCGGCTACAATCCAGGAACTTCCAGAGTTTATCCTACCCTCTGGCAGCTTGAAAGAAAGGGCTATATAACTTCAGAAAGAATCGAAGTTAATGGAAGACTTAGAAGGGTTTATGAGTTAACTAAAAGAGGAAGGCTTATCTTCTCGTTTATTTCAAGAGAGTTAGAAAGTATGCTAAGGAAAATGAAGAGCATTTCACCTGCTGAAAAATGGTACAGAAGATTGCTTATAAATACCTAATATCAAGAAGTATGTTCAGAGTTTTATGTCAGTAACAGATTCTATTACTGCATGAGGTCTGATCTTTCCTTTAACTTCTTTATCAATTCCTGTTCTAACCAAAACCGTATAATAGCCAGCTTTTTTGCCCAGCAAAATATCGGATTCTAGTTCATCTCCAATCAAAACAGTCTCTTTCATCGGAGAACAAACAAACATGTTTAAAAAAGAAAGCATGTAAACCGAAGGCTTACCCAAAACTAAGGCTCTTCTATTGCTCATATGCTCTATCGCCTTAACTATTGCTCCGGTCCCAGGATAAATTTCATTCCCTTTTAGAAAAATCCTTCCGTTCGCGCTGGCCAAGAGCCTTGCACCTTTTTCCAAAATCTCGTAAGCTTTTCTCAATTTTCCTAAGTTGAAATCCTCATCATAGCCTACAGCTAAAAAATCTGGATTGCTCTTCTCGATCTTGACTCCCGCATCCATCAAATCCTCTTCCAAACCTTTTCCTATTGCAAAAGCATTTCCATTCTTTAGCTTAATGTATTCCGCAACCACTTGAGAGGAGCTTATCAATTCATTCTCCTTAATCTCAAGCCCAAAACCTTTAAATTTTCTAATCAGAGTTTTTCTCGAGAAAAAAGTATTGTTGGTTACGAAAAGAACTTGCTTTCCTTCTTTCCTCAACTTCTCGATAGTTTCTATAACTCCTGGAAAGATTTTTTCCATGTTCCATAGGGTTCCATCCAAGTCAAAAATGAATGTCTTGAATTTTTTGAAATTTACCATAATTTTAATTTGAGCTGGTAGGTTTTAAATATAAATATCTTCAAATAAAAGTTGTGAAAGAATTTTTTGAGCTAACAGAAGAGTTTGCCAAAAAAATTATCGAGATAGAGAATCTTAGGAAAAAAGTTGGAAATTTTTTGAGGGAGTTAAGCAAGGCAAGCTTATCCTTGGATAGAGAGATTCTAGAAGAGAAAATTATAATTCCTATAGAAAGAGGAGATTTAGAAAATTTGAAAATTGCTGGGGTGGATGGAGGAATAGTAAAGCATTCCTTGCACGGCATAGATTTAATGCTTTTAAGAGCGGTTGGCGTTATCTTTTATTTTAAAAATAACAAGCTCGAAAAAGTCGATTACTGGCCTGAAGCCTTACCTGCTCCTATCCCAAAAGTCATCTTCGACCCTTTTACTGATGTGGAGCTCGAAGTAAACTCAAACTTTGAGAGACAGCTTGTTGAAGTTAAAAATGCTATAGAGCTTGTAGAAAAGTTCAAGCCAGACATTCTATTCTTAGATGGCTCAATAATACCTCATTACACAGAAAGGCCTGCTGAGCATTCCTTGCTATTTCCTACTTATCGAAAATTAATCGAAGCTTATACCGAGCTTTTCTATAAAGTTAGAGAAAGCGGAACTGCTTTAGCCGGAATAATAGAGGATTCGAGGGGAACAAGGTTTTGCGAAATAGTCAACCAAAGAATATTAGCAAGAGTTAAGGATGAAATTGCAACCGAAATCAAATTGCTTTTGAACAGAACAAGGGATACAAACTTGTTAACCTATGCTTTGAAGCTCGGGGAAAGAACTTTTGTTTTTAGGTATTCTTCTTTTCCTGAGCAGCACCCCATCCTAAAAGAATTCGGAGGGAAGATTGCAAACTCAATCTTCTCTTTTTACTTAAAAACTGCAGAGTTTGATAGACCTTTGAGAGTAGATTTCTTTGCCGAAAAAGAGTTTATCAAACTTGCTAATTTTATTTCCTCGATTCTATTAGCATTAGCTGGCCATTCAAGCTATGGAATGCCTTCGGTGCTTATCGAAGCTGATCAAAGAGCAAAATTGAGCGAGAAGGATTTGGAGCTATTCTATCATGATCTATTAGCAAAAGCTGGGAATTTGGCTGCTTTATTCTTGCAGAGGAGAGAACAAAGACCTTTTTAAAAAGTAGAAAAAGAAAAAAAGTTTATCTTTCCTTTCCTAGAGCATAGACAGCTTTCAATGCAACTATTACTGCTGCCGGCGCTACCAAGGTTGAAATATTAGTTAATATTGGACCTATGTACTGACCAACGGCTGGCAATTTATCCAAGCCTGCTGCTCCTGTCAATAGCAAAGCGATGGCTGCTATCAGAAAATTGTAAACTTCTTTTTCTGTAATGTTTAGAAAGCCTATGATTATTCCAAGGATTACTAATATAATAGCTACAGCCTCTGAGTATTCTGCTCCCAAGAATGCTGTGACTATTGCTAGAAGCACTCCTACTATAAAGGAGTATCTGCCAACAGTTTCTAAACCCATTGTCACACCTTATAGCTGTTTAAAAGCTAATTCCTTATAAATTTTTTGGTTTTTTAGAAAAGCGATACCTCTACCTAGTAACAAAAAACATACTTCAAATTCTTCCTTTCGCAAATTTCCTTTATTTTCTTTTTCAACTTCCTGTAATAATCGCTTTTCTCGAAAAATATCTTCTTCCATTTTCCTACAAGCCCAGGATAATTTTCTTCAAGAACCTTTTGCAATCTATCCCAAACTCCTGGTTTTAACCTTAGCTTATCAACCCAAACTTCATCAATTCTTAGCCTTGCCATGGTTTCAAAATATTCTTCTAAATTTCTATCCGAAAGAAAGGGTAATACTGGTCCAAAAAACGCATAAACTTCAATTCCATTGGCTTTTAAAATCTTGATTGCTCTCAATTTTTCTTTCACCGAAGAGGAAAAAGGTTCAAAAACTTTTCTTATACTTTCGTCTAAGGTTGTAATCGTGAAATTTATTTCGCACTGCTTTTTAAACTTCTTGAACAAATCCAAATCTCTCAGAACTAAAGCAGACTTAGTTTGAATGCAAACAGAAAAGTTATTCCTCAGCAAGAGTTCTAGAATCTTCCTTGTTAGCTTGTATTTTTCTTCCAAAGGCTGATAGGGGTCTGTTAGCGAGGAAAGAAAAACCGTACCCTTTTTCTTCCTTAGAATTTCTCTTCTCAAAATTTCAGGAGCGTTTATTTTTACATCAACAAAACTCCCCCAAGGTTCTTCATGTCCCGTATACTTTCTAGTATAATATTCTGCGTAGCAATACTTGCAAGCATGCTGACAGCCAACAAAAGGGTTAACGCAATAATCGGCTAGCTGGCTTTTATTGAGCAGGGATTTACACTTGATTTCTTTGATTA
>CAZICS010000029.1:0-3525 GCA_964537835.1 uncultured archaeon
CCACTTCTTTCCAAGCCCAAAATATATTTGGAAACTGTGTTTCTATGCAGGTTTGTCTTTCGAGAAATCTCCATTATAGTTAAACCTTCTGGATGCTTAGAAAGTACTCTAATTATCTTTTCTTCTGTTTCATTCATTTTATCCTTTAGCAAGGTTCTTCCTCTCCCACGGCTTTAAAGACTACAGTAGAGTTGTACTTTCCAGAAGGTACTCCAGGAGGTGCGTAGAACCAATACCTTATGTAAATGATTTGATCGACTGGTAAACTGTATGCGACTCTATTACCAGTGGAATAACTTAAGGTCAAATTATTAACAGTACTAAAAGCTGGATGGATCAAGTTGTTGTAAGTTGAATTGCTCCAGGTTACATTACCAATATAAATTTCATAATTTCCACAAGTTTCTCCTGGTGTGCAAACCATGTTTGCATTGGCTTTTTGGCATATATCTATAGGAGCAGTTCCATTATTAGTAATCCAATATTCTGTTTTATTGTCGGAAGCATTGTAATTCCATGTAGCGTTATTGTACCAGCCTATTCTTACATTATACTGAGTATTGGTCTGAGATCCTGTTTCATTCGTGAAGAATATTCCTCTTACAAGTTCATCGGAAAGAACTATACTTATTAATCCTTCGTTTACTTTTAGCGGAGCAAGAATTGCTGATTTTGTATAGTTTTGAGTTTCTGAACAGTTGCACAAGTAGTAGTAATAGCCAGGGTCAAGGGCTTGTGTAAATGAAATTATAGGAGTAATAAAAATTAAAACAAAAATGCCGAAAATGCTTAGTTTAGCTATAGCTCTCATAAGCTACTACTATTTTTTTTAAAATTTTGAAATAAAAATAAATTTCATTGTTTACCTTTCAGATTTACTATTTTTAAATCTCCACGCCGGGGCTGGGATTTGAACCCAGAAGGGGCAAAGCCCCAGTAGGTTTCTCCGAATCAAGAGCAATCATCATTCATCAGATACCTCAGGGCTCTTCATCGCTCGAGCCTACCGCGTTACCTGGTTCCGCCACCCCGGCCTAATTATTAAATAGCTTCTAATTTAAAAATTTTATCCAATCAGAAAAGCTATGACTAAAATTGAAACGAGAAAAAGAATAAAAATTCCTAAAATTAAAAACAAAAATTTTGACTGTTTAAAGATTACTTTTAGAATAAAGTAAAGGCATACTGCTCCTATAAAGGTTGCAAGTATAAAGCCCAAAGGATTTACGGCTGCTAAATAAGCTAGGGAAACAAAAAGTTCAGCTAATTTTCCCATTAGAAATAAAATCGTTTGAAGAGTCGTTGCCAGCAAGCCCAAAATTATTTCAATTATTATTATTATCGGTGATTTTACCATCAATTAAATTTTGGTTTATTTAGAAATAAGCCTTGCATTTTTAACTATTAAATAACCGCTATTCGTTCCTTCATCCCAATTTTTTTTTGCTTCAAGAATTTCTATTTTCTTCTTGAATAAAGGACAATCTAAAACTAGAGTTTCAAATTCTCCACCCTCCCCTGCTAAATTAATTCCATACTTCTTTCTCAACTCTTTCAATTCTTCAACAGCTTTTAAATCAATTTTCCTTCCAAGCCAGCTTTCATCCAAACCTTCAGCAAAAACTCCAGTCATTATAATTTCAAATCCTTCCTTGATTTCTTCTCTAAGCAATTGTTCAGCATCTTTATGCCATAAAGGAGTTAAGCTCTTGAGCTTCAGTTCTTCACAAATTCTATCGATTCTTGTCTTTTGGTATTCGCTTTGAATAGCACCGCTAACCACACCATCAATTTCATTTTTAATTCTTTCTAGTGCTTTCTTTAAATCTTCTAATTCCTTCTCTTTCTCTCCCCTTGTTTTTTGAATTATTTGCTCAATTCCCATAGCTTTAGCTTGCAGGCTTGTTAATTCTATGCAAGGATGATGGAACATCCACGATTCTTTAGATTCAGGGAAAATTGTAACCAAATATTTAATTTCATGTGTTTTTGAAGCTAGGAATAAAGCATAGGTTGAATCCTTTCCTCCTGAGAATAAAGCTGCTAACCTCATCAAATTTATTAAGAAAGTAAAAAAATAAATGATTATGAAAGTTTATCAGGCTGAGTTTGAGATAAAAACTTCTAGAAGAAGAGAAGTAATTGATATAACTGACAAGGTTGAAAAGATAGCCGAGAAAAGTAAGATCAAAAATGGTGTTTGCTTGATATTCTTGCCCCATGCAACCGCTGCTTTAGTTTTAGAGGAAAATGAAGCTGGTTTGAAAAGCGATATAGAAAATCAAATAGAAAAGTTATTTCCTGAAGGAGCTGGCTATGAGCATGATAGAATAGATGATAATGCAGATTCTCATCTAGCTAGCGGTTTTATAGGACAATCAAGAATTTATCCTGTTAAAGATGGAGAAATAGTTAGAGGGACTTGGCAGAGAGCTTTGCTTTTAGAGCTTGATGGTCCTAGGCATAGAAGGATTTTTGTAACTATAATAGGAGAATAAGAAAAAAATTAAAATTTGAGTTTTTGAATTATTTCTCTCTTCTTAAGATCATAGAGTCTTCCCTGAAGTATTTTTCCCATATCTTCTGGAGAAATTTTTACCTTAAGTTTTTCCCTCAATCGCTTTCCAACTTTTTGCTTTGCCTGGTATATCCCATTTTCACCTTTGTAGGCTCTATGGCTTACCGGCATTAACTTTTTCGCTAAACACTTTAATTCTTTCCTCGGTCTTGACGAAAGAATTGCTCTCATTACATAAAAAGCGATTTGATTACAAATATAGATCTTTTCTGGCCTGTACTCTTGCTCAAGAATTAGGTTAAGACACTGTTTTCCTAGATAGTTCCAATAATCATTCCCACTCTTGTTCTTATTTTCATTCTTTTTTGCACGATAAAACCCTATTCCGCACCAGTCGATCAATTCAACTGTTTCATTCTTTATACCAATCCCTGCTCCTATTAAGGTTATTTTTCTTTGTCGCTCATCGTCAGGAATTTTGAGAAAGCGAATCGCTTCATCAATATAAAAATTTCCATCCCAACCTCTCATCTAACTTATTTTATGGTAAAAACAAATTAAACCTGATTTTTGTGAAAGAAAAAATATTTTCTACAAGAGAAATTTGATTATTTTTTGAAAATTTGAAAGAGTTTGAAGAAAAATCTTCTTTTTGGTGGAGAATAAGCTTCCCCAATGAGCCAAGCAGCAAGCTTATTAATTTCTATGCTCGCTGGCGAATAAGGAGCGAACAAAACCGTTGGTATTCGATGAGCTAAGCTCTTCTGAACGTTTAAATCAAAAGGAATCTTTGCTATTACTGGTAATTCAGTTAAATCTTCTACGTCCTTTTCATCTAACTCATGAAAATCCTTCCTCCACATGTTTAAGACTATTCCCAAAGTTTCTAAGTCCAAATATTTAGCAACTCTATTGCACTTGATTATGTCCGAAACAGCATTCATGAAAGGTGTGGTAACAAAAATCACTTCCTTACAAGCATTCAAAACACTCATAGCCTCTCTTCC
>CAZICS010000030.1:0-3506 GCA_964537835.1 uncultured archaeon
GAGGCAGCCATCTTACCATTACTCCATTTTATCCTAGAGCAAAAACCAAAGCCAATAAGCTTGCTTTACATTACTCCTTTAAGAGCTTTAAACAGGGATATGCTCGAGCGTTTAATATGGTGGTGTAATGAGCTAGGCATAGAAATTTCTGTAAGGCATGGGGATACAAGCTCTTACGAAAGAAGGTTGCAAACTGAATTTCCACCTCAGCTTCTAATAACTACGCCAGAAACTTTGCAAGCTATTTTGCCTGGCAAAAGAATAAGAGAGCACTTAAGGAATGTAAGATGGGTTATAATAGACGAGGTTCATGAGATAGCTGATTCTAAGCGTGGGGTTCAGCTAAGCTTAGCTCTAGAAAGACTAAAAGAATTGTGCAAGGATTTTCAGGTTATTGGGTTGAGTGCAACCATCGGTTCTCCAGAAAGGGTTGCAAGGTTTATTTGTCCTAACAAGCCAATAGAAATAGTTAAGGCCGTTTCTCCAAAACAGATTGAAATTAAAGTTATCCATCCTGAGCCTGTTTCAAAGGATAGAAGAATTGCCGAAGAAATTTTTTCCTCTAAGGAAACTGCAGCGAGGCTAAGAGCTATTATGGAATTGGTTAAAAAATCCAATTCTGCGCTTGTCTTTACTAATACAAGAGAATTTGCTGAAATTTTAGCTTCAAGGATTAAAACTTTAGACAAAAGATTTCCTGCGGCAATCCATCATTCAAGCTTGAGCAAGCAAGTTAGGATTAGAGCTGAAAAAGAGTTGAAGGAAGGGAAGATAAAGGCAATAATTTGCACTAGTAGCTTGCAGCTCGGAATAGATATAGGTAGGGTTGATTTGGTCTTACAATACATGAGTCCAAGGCAAGTAACTCAACTAATCCAAAGGGTTGGAAGAAGTGGGCATGGTGTTAAAAGGATAAGCAAAGGGATAATTATAACAAGCGATGAAGACGACATTTTTGAGTCTGCAGTAATTGCAAGAAAAGCTTTGAATGAAGAGCTAGAAGAGCTTAGGTTTCATGAAAATTCTTTGGATGTTTTAGCTCATCAAATAGTTGGCTTAGCTCTAGAGTATGGAAAAATAGATTTGAAAAAAGCTTATGAAATCTTTAGAAGGGCTTACTTCTATCGGAATTTGAGCTATAAAGAATTTCTAGAAGTTTGCGAGCAGTTGAGGCAGCTTGGCTTGGTCTTCTTGAATTCCTACATTAAAAAGAAGAGAAGAGGTTTTGAATATTATTTTTCCCAACTTTCAACCATCCCGAGCTTAAAGCAATTCAAGATTTTTAACATCTTGGATAATAGCTTCGTTGGTGTGCTCGATGAAGAGTTTGTCGCCTTGCATGGAGAAATAGGCTCGAGCTTCATAGTCAAGGGGGAAGCCTGGAGGATTTTAGACATAAGCGAGGATAAGGTTTTGGTTGAGCCTACCATAGATTTAGAAGCTTCCGTTCCAGCCTGGGAAGGAGAGCTAATCCCTGTTCCTTTTGAAGTTGCTCAGGAAGTTGGAAAGATTAGAAAAACTATTGCAAAACTTTTAGCTAATTTGAGCGAGGAAGAAATCGTTGAAAGGTTGAGAAGTTTATACCCCATAGACGAAAGTTGTGCTAGGAAGATGGTTGAAATAGTTAAGAAGCAGGTTAAGTATGGAATACCGGACGATAAAACCATTTTGATCGAAAATTACGAGGATTTGACTATAATTCATGCCTGCTTTGGTTCTTTGGCTAATGGAGCTCTAGGAAGGTTTATTTCTGCTTTATTAACAGCTAGGATTGGCTCTGTAGCTTTGAGAACAGACCCTTACAGGATTATAATCAAGGCTCCAGGAAAAATAGACGAACTATTGAGAGAGATTTTACTCAAAACAAACCCAAAGCTTCTAAGAACTTATTTGGAGCTAAGCTTGACCAAAACTAATTTGTTCGAATGGAAGTTTGTGCATGTGGCAAAAAGGTTTGGGGCAATAGCCAAGGATGCCGAGTATGGTAGGGTGACTTTGAAAAAAATAATAGAAGAATATAGCAAAAGTCCTATATTCAAGGAAACTTTGAAGGAAATAGAAACAGAAAAGATAGATGTAGAAAAGGCTGAGGAAATCCTCAAGCTTATTCAAAGAGGAGAGATTAAGTTGGTTTTTACCCAAGGCCTATCTCCTCTAGGAAAGCTTGGGATAATCCATAAGTTTTTAGAGGTTGTTGGTCCAGAAAAACCAGAAAAAGAGATCTTTAGAATTTTTAAAAGAAGGTTGCTGGATACAAGAGTCAAGCTAATTTGCTTGAATTGCGGCAAGTGGAGCAGAACTTTTAAGGTTAAAGAGATTCCGACTGACTTAAAATGTAAGTTGTGCGAGGCGAGACTTTTGGGGATAGTCAATCCTAGGAATCGGGAGATTGTAAAAATAGTTAAGAAAAAGTTAAGGAATTTGGCTGTAAGCAAGGAAGAAGAGAAAAAGTTTGAAAGGGTTAGGAAAACTGCTGACCTTTTCTTGACTTACGGAAAGAAAGCTGCTTATTGCTTAGCGGCCAAAGGAGTTGGCCCGGATACTGCGATAAGGATTCTGGCTAGGTTTCATAGAAGCGAGGAAGATTTGCTCAAAGATATACTCAAGGCTGAGAGGCTTTATCTAAGAACTAAAAAATATTGGAAAATATAAATAGGGAAATTTAAAATTCAATTATGGATTTTCAGCTGCAAGCTTTGATGGTAGGAAAGCTTTTGTTAGCAGCCTTTTTTGGAGGACTAATCGGGTATGAGAGGGAAAGATTGTACAAGCCCGCTGGCCTAAGAACTCATATGCTAGTTTGCTTGGGCTCAGCTCTATTTACCATGCTCTCATTCCTAGCATTTCCTCAGGATCCTGCTAGGGTAGCTTCCTATGTGGTAATGGGAATTGGTTTTATAGGCGCTGGGACAGTCTTGCAAATGAGGGAAAAGGTTATCGGCTTAACCACTGCAGCTTCTCTATGGACGACGGCAGCAATAGGGATGGCTATAGCCTTAGAATATTACCTAGTTGCAATAGCCATGACAGCTTTAGTTTACCTAATCCTTAAGCTTGCAAAAATCGAGAAGAAAAAAAAGAAGTAGCAAAAAATTTAAAGCAAGGAAGGAAAAAAACTAAATTATGTTCATAGTCATAGAGGGAATAGATGGTGCAGGGGGGAATACTCAAACTAATCTGTTGAAAAAATTCTTGGAGGAAAAAAACTTTGAGGTTGAGCTGATTAAGTATCCTGATTATTCCAATCCGATTGGCAAGTTGATTAATGAATTTTTAAACAAAAAATTCGATTTTTCTCCTGAAACTCAATTTGGATTGTACGCTCTCGACATGGTTAAGGATAAAGAAAAAATTTTAGAGAGTTTAAAAAGAGGAAAGATAGTTTTAGCTGATAGATATATTCACTCAACCCTTGCTTACCAATGCATGGCAAAGGAATTTCCCTTGGAAAAAGGTTTGAAATTTGTTGAAATTTTTGAGTTACCCAAGCCTGATTTAGTAATTTT
>CAZICS010000031.1:0-3154 GCA_964537835.1 uncultured archaeon
CAGAGGTTAAAATGCCGACAGGCTTTCAGGCTTTTGTAGAATCCGTAAAAGCTTTGCCTAATTATGTGAAAGGAATAATAATAGTTCTAATAGTAATCATAATCTACAACATTCTTAGCATAGTTCAAGCTAGAAGGAAGCGAAAGAAGCCAGAAGAAATGAAGAAGAAAAAAGGAGAAGCAGAGGTTTAGCTAATCCTAGATTAAAAATTTAAGCTAAGATTTGAAATTTTCTAATATGCCTCTTATAAAGCTAGAGAATGTCAGCAAAGTATATCGAATGGGTGAAACTAAGGTTCAAGCTTTAAAGAACATAAACCTGAAACTCGAAAAAGGAGAGAATGTAGTAATAATCGGACCTTCTGGTTGTGGTAAATCAACTTTACTCCATTTGATGGGCTGCTTAGATAGACCAACCAGAGGAAAAGTTCTCATAGATGGGAGAGACATTTCAAAGCTTAGCGATAATGAGTTAGCCAAGATAAGGAGAGAAAAGATTGGTTTCATCTTCCAGTTTTTTTATCTAATTCCAACTTTAACTGCTTTAGAAAATGTTATGCTTCCGATGACCTTTGCTGGAGTTCCTTCAAAAGAAAAAGAGAAAAGGGCAAAAGAATTGCTTAAGCTAGTTGGATTAGAAAAGAGGATGCATCATAAGAGAAGCGAGCTTTCAGGCGGAGAGATTCAAAGAGTAGCAATAGCAAGAGCTCTAGCAAATAGTCCAGAGATAATTTTGGCTGATGAACCTACCGGTAACCTTGATTCTAAGTCAGGAAAGGAAGTTATAAAGTACTTAGTTAGGTTGAATAAGGAGAAAAATGTAACTTTAGTAGTAGTCACTCATGATTTAAGCATCATTAAATTTTTTGAAAGGAAAATTTATTTAAAAGATGGACGAATAATTAAAGAGGAAAGACCATGAAAAAAATTTTTTTAGTTTTACCATTTCTTGCTTTGATTACTCTTGCCTGTGCAGCAGAAGCTTATATTACGCTTTCCTACCAAGTTTTAGATTCAAGAGTTGCTCCTGGAGCCGAAACAACAGTTTTTCTAACCCTAACAAACCCTAGCTTGAGAGATGTAGGGAATATAAAAGTTTATCTTACGCCTGGACCTTACTTAACCCTAACTTCAAACTATTTTGAGCTAAGCGGTTTAAGCTCAGGGTCCTCCCAACAAATTTCATTCAACGTAAAAGTTTCTTCCCCCGCATCTCCTCAAATCTCCTACATCAAAGCTAGAGTAGAATATACGGTAGAATCTTTAAAAAGAGAAGTTACTACCAACATTCCAATTACCATTAGAGCAGAGCCTTTGCTCCAATTAGCTAACGTCAACTTTAGCTCTCCGCCAGAGCCAGGAAAAAAAGTTAAGCTCACTTTTTCTATTTTTAATTTTGGTAAGGGGAGTGCGAAAGATTTAACTATTAGGATAATCCAATCAGATGTTTTTGGCGTGGTTGGAGCTAGCGAGAAGTTTGTAGATGAGATTAAGCCAAGCGAGTTTGCAAACCTTTCCTTCGATCTAATAATTCAACCTTCGGTCGAAGCAGGAATATATTCCATTCCTATTTCTTTAGCTTACAAGGATGAGACTAGAAGTGAGAATTATTCTGCTACCAAGTATTTAGATTTAATCGTCTCTGGAAGCTACGAGTTTATAGTTACTCTAGAAGATCAGGAAATGCTAGTTCCTGGCTCCAAGGGAAGCCTTGAGATTAAAGTGATTAATGCAGGGAATCAAGAAGCCAAGTACCTAACTCTAGATATTTCTTCTGAATATCCTTTTGCTGAAGTATTTCCTCAAAAAGTCTACGTAGGTAATTTGGAGGCAGATGATTATGACACAGAAAAAGTTAGCGTTAAAATTAGCAAGAATACTCTACCTAACACTTATCCTCTAAAAGTTAGACTAAGCTACAGGGATGCTTATGGAAAAGAGTATGAGGAAGAGCATGCAATTTATGTGAAAGTTTCATCTTTTGAAGAATTGCCCAAGCCAACTTTGCTCACGCCTTTTAACCTAGCTATCCTAGTCTTGTTCATAGCCATAATCCTTTATTACTTTTTCAAGAGAAGGAAAAGATAATGTTAAAGGAATTAACTCTTATAGCCCTAAGAAATCTTTCGCAAAGAAAGCTCAGAACTTTTTTAACTTTGCTAGGAATAATAATAGGAGTTACTTCTATAGTTAGCATAATTTCCCTGGGCTCGAGCTTGCAAATCAATGTGTATAAGCAATTAGAGAGGATAAGTAGTGATGTGATAAACGTAATTCCAGGAAATATTAAGCCTGGGAGAGTTCCTCTTTCTGCTTTGGGTGCAATTAAGCTTACTGAAAAAGATTTGAAAACTGTTTCAAGAGTTAATGGTGTAGAAAAAACTTATGCATTCATAAGAAGTGGAGGTAGAGTAAAGTATGGGAAAGAAGAAGTTAGTTTAACTATAACTGGTATAGAAAATACTGAAGAATGGGGAAAGATAGAGGGAGAAAGGCTTGGATTGGAAGCTGGAAGATTTTTAACAGATAACGATAAATATGCTGCTATATTGGGGTATTCGGTTGCTCATGAAATTTTTTCTAAGGAGATAGGTATAGGGAAGGAAATCGAAATAGAAGGAGTTAAATTCAAGGTAATAGGTATTTTAAAGAAGGTTGGAGGAATTTTGGCAAGCATGGATCAAGCAATTTACATACCAATAAAACCTGCAAGAGAAATTTTTGAGGGAAAGTTTTCTGAGGATGAATTTTCCGCAATTTCAGCAAAAGTTGCAAAAGATTATGATGTAAACGAAGTTGCTGATGAGATAGAGGAAGAGTTGTTGAAAGTGAGGAGGGAAGATGAAGATTCACAAACTTTTACGGTGATAAGCCCGAGGTTCTTCCAGGAAACTATAGGAAATATCATGAATCTTGAGACACTATTTCTTTCTGGAATCGCAGGAATTTCGCTAATAGTTGGTGGAATTGGAATAGCAAACATAATGTACGTTTCAGTAATGGAAAGAACTAGAGAAATTGGGATAATGAAAGCGATAGGTGCAACTAACAATTCAATCCTTTTGCTTTTCTTGCTTGAGGCTGGGTTGATTGGTTTAGCAGGAGGAGTAATCGGAAGTATAGGAGGGATAATTTTTTCTCATGTAATGAGCTTC
>CAZICS010000032.1:0-2017 GCA_964537835.1 uncultured archaeon
CCCAAGCTCTTAATAATTTAAACTAAAACCAAAATTAATTTAGATGGAAGAAGTTAAGGCTTGGTTAGAAAAAGCTGAAGAAGATTTGATTACAGCAAAGGTTAATTTAGAAAAGGAATAGCTGCTAAAGCAGTAAGGATTGCTGAAAGGGTGGTAAGATGGGTAAAAAGATCAGTAAAAGAATAAAAAAACTTTTGGAAGATATAAAGTCAGCTTATGGGTTTAAGAGAGTAATTCTTTTTGGTTCTTTTGCTAGAGGAGATTTTAAGAAAGAAAGCGATGTTGATCTAATACTGGTAGACAAAAGATTTTCTAGTAAAAATGTCTTTGAAAGAGGAAAAGGTTTATGGATAAAATGGCATGTAGAACAGAAGCTAAGATATCCTGTAGATTTCATTTGTTATAGCCCAGAGGAATTTGAAAGGTTGAAGAAGAAAGTTTCTTTGGTTAGCGAAGCCTTAAAGGAAGGTATAGAAATCGAATAGCTAATTTTATTTGCTAAATTTTCTAAAAAGAAAATTAGTGAAAATAGTTTGAAAGTGAAAGGATGAGGCAAGAAAAAATTAGAGAGTTAATTAAAACATCTTTGAAACCCGATTGGAAAAAAGTAGTTCTCTTTGTTGGGATAATGGTAATGGCTTCTATCCCACAATCTTCAGAAAGTCCGATAAAAGTTGGTATACCCTTACCTTACTATGAACAAGATCTAATCTGTCTTTTTGCAATGCCAGGAGAAATTTTAGAGTGTTCTTCAAAGTTTTATCCCTTGAATTTAATTTTGGATACAATCTTCTGGTATTTTATTTCATGCTTAATAGTCTCTACTTATGAGAAGGTGAAAAGAAAGTGAGAGTTAAGAATCTAACGATAAGGGAAATTCTAGCAACCAATGCCAAAAAAACGATCGAGGTTGAGCTAGAGACTGAGAAAGGTTTGGTGAGAAGCTCGGTTCCGATGGGAACGAGTACCGGTAGCTACGAAGCAATTTCTTTGCCTAGCAGCGAAGTGATAAACAAGTTTTTCATAATCAAAAGATATTTTACTGCTCAAGATTTTTCTAGCTTGGAAGAGATTGACACTACTTTGAAAGAAATAGATAAGACTGATAATTTTAGGTACATAGGCGCTAACCTAGCTCTAGCCATTTCTTCAGCTTTTCTAAAAGCTTTTGCTTTGAACGAAGGAAAGGAAATTTTCGAATATTTGCTAAAAGAAAGGCCTTTCATGCCAAAGCCAGTTTCTAATGTAGTAGGCGGATGGAAGGGGCAGTGCGACATTCAAGAGTTTTTGCTTCTGCCGATTCATCAAACCTCCTTTAAAAACTCGATAGAAAAAATCGCTTTTTGCTACAAGGAGATTGCAAAGCTTTTGATAGAGAAAGATCCCAACTTCAGGTTTGCGAGAAATTTAGAGTCGGCCTGGGTAACAAGCCTAAACATTGAGCAAATCTTAAGCTTGGTAAAAAAAGTTGCAGAGGAGAATTTGTTGAAAATAGGCTTAGATATGGCGGCTTCCGAGCTTTGGGACGGAAACTTCTACGTTTACAAAAATTCTGGTTTTAAGCTTAACCGAACCCAGCAAATAAGTTTTGTAGAAGATTTGGCAAGAAGGTATCCGATAGTTTACATAGAAGATCCTTTCCATGAAGACGATTTTATGGCTTTCAGCGTTTTGTTGCATAGGTTGCAGCAAAAGCTTATAGTAGGAGATGACTTGACCGTAACCAATTTAAAAAGATTAAAGAAAGCAATCGAGCATAAATCGATAAATGGAATAATAGTTAAGCCGAATCAGGTCGGAACTCTTAGCGATGTGATAAAAGTTGTCGAGGAGGCGAAAAAGAATAAGATTAAATGCATAGTTTCCCACCGTTCAGGGGAGACTGAAGATACGCTGATTTGCCATTTAGCGGTTGGTTTGGGTTGCGAATACATCAAGCTTGGAATAGGAGGAGAAAGAACGGTTAAGATAAATGAACTGATTAGGATAGAGGAGAAAATCAGTAAATAAATAAACT
>CAZICS010000033.1:0-1833 GCA_964537835.1 uncultured archaeon
AGGAGGAGTAATCGGAAGTATAGGAGGGATAATTTTTTCTCATGTAATGAGCTTCATAGTTTCTAGAGCTTTTGCCATTGGAGAAAGAATAGGAATAAGCATAATAATAGAGCCTCATGTAATTCTGCTAGGTTGCTTCTTCGGTTTTTTGGTTGGTATAATAGCAGGATTTTTACCAGCTAGGAAGGCTGCAAAGCTAGATCCTGTCGAAGCTTTAAGGTACGAATGATTTTCTTGCTTTTAAAAAAGTTAAGGTCACCAGGGTAAAGTAAAAAGGTATGAAGAGTAGGGTCAGGAAGAACCAAAGGAAGAAAGAGAGATAAAAAGGATAAAAGAGAACTCCTTTAAGCAAAAGCCAAATTAAATAGTAAGAAAAGAGAAGTAGCAAAACCCTATACCAATATACTCTTGTAAGTTTCCAGCTTTTCTTAAAGGATTGGAGGATTCCCTTTTCTTCTATAAGGATTATACACTGGTAAAAGAAGAGTTTGGTTATGAGAATTATACCAGGTACTATCAAAGCTAGAAAGCCTAAGCATGCGATTAAAACATAGAGTAAAAAGCCGAAGAAAGCATTCAAATACTCTCTTGAAACAACCCTTAAACAATTTTTTAGTTTGAATTTTTTTGTCTTGATTTCATAGACCATCCTAATTATCAAGCTTGTAAAAAATGTGTTGGCTAAAAAGTAGAGGAAGAAGAAAGGTAAAAAGTCAACCAGCTTTTTCACAATTTCAAAAATTTCCAAATCAACTATTTGCAGGGAAATGTATGAAATGAGAATCGAAGTAATGCAAGCTGATAGAATTCCTGGAAGGATTACTAGAGGATGGGTAAGCAATAAATCCAAGCTTTCTTTAGCTGATTTTAATAGCATAATAATTTATTTCTTTACTTTCTTCCATTTTAAAGCTTCTAGTTCTATCTTCCCATTCCTGCTGAGTTCGGTTATATAAACGCCGAGCTCATCTTTGCTCAAGTTCAAAATTTCTCTAAGCTCGTGAGCATACCTGGGTTCTTCGAGCAACTCTAAAATCCTTTCCTTTATCCTTTCTGGCTCTTCAACTTTTTCTATTTTCCTTTTCCTTACCTTCCTTCTTACTTTTTTCTCTTCAATTTTTTTGATTTCTTCTGCTTCAACCGTAATTTTCGAATAATCTTTTAGATTCTGAAGAGCCTTTTCCGTATAATTCTGTACATAGGAAAATAAAAAGAGGATTTTATCTTTCATTTCGTTGCCCTTTTCTTTACTCTTATAAATGCTGTATCTTTTAAATAGAGTAGGAAGAAGGTAGAAAAAAACTGCTTGAAGATGACAATCAAGAAGTAACTTTTTTCTCCATTCCCAATACCAGCTCCTTAAATTTTCTATTTTTCCTTGTTCAATCCAGCTTTTAACATCTTTTAAACCATGGGAAAGGGATCTTAAAAGTTCAAGAATTTCCTTATAATTTTCTAAGCTGGCTTCAACTCTTTTGAGCGCTTCTTTTTTCAACTCTTCGCTGGCAAAAGAATTTTTTATAATTTCCTCTATACTGCTTTTTTCCAAGTCTAGGTTAACTCCCTCGTAAAAATCTAGGTAAAATTGGAATAAAGCTTCAGGACAATTGGCTTCAAAATAGCTACCCAGAATGAATCCATAAACTAGTCTTTCCAAGTGGTCTTTCATCAAAAGATTGTGGTAGGGATACCATTCCTTTCTATAATCCTTATAATTTTTAAGAAGGTCTTTAAAGTTCCAAAAATTCCTCCTTTCTAATAGCGTTTTAACTCTAGGATCTTCCTCTTCTATCTTATACCTTAAGGATTTGTCGGCAAACTTCCTTAAAACAT
>CAZICS010000034.1:0-1700 GCA_964537835.1 uncultured archaeon
TTTCGATAACTTTTTAAATCCTTTCACGATATTATAATTAGCTTTTAAAAGTGAGCCGAATGCCAAGGAAATCCAACAGCGAGCAAGTGATCTACAGCTTCGTTTGCTCAAACCCAGGTTTAAACACCTACCAAATTTCTAAAAAATTAAACATGAGTGGCGGAAGAGTGAGACATGTTTTGAAAAGACTTGAACAAAAAGGTTTGGTTAAGTTTAAATTCGATAAGAGGAATCCAAGGATTAGAAAGCTAACCTATCCTATCGAATGCTGGAAGCTCCTACCCAATTTCTTTAGGATAGAATTGAAGAAGCTCATTTTAGGCAATGTACCTTAGCTCCTTTTCGTTTCGCTTATGAATCCTTACATATTTCTCGAATTGCTTCAATGCCCATTCTTCTAATCTTCTTTCCAATTCCAACAAATTCTTTTTCTTTCTTGCTTTCCTCATCCCACCACCTCAGAACTTATTATTTAATTTTTCCCAACTTTTTAAAAATTTTCAGTAAGCAACTTTTACTAGCTTCTTACCACAAACAGGACATTTCTTAAGCTTGTTCGAATAAGTCCGGTTGCATTTGTTGCAATATTTCATGAATTAATTTTTTAACTTTTAATTTTTAATCTTTTATTCGAATTCCATTTATTAAACGAGTGAAAGCTATGAGTTTTGAGAAAGTTTCAGAAATAGAAAGGCTAAGGAGATTGGTTTCCATATCTCCAGAGTTCAAAGCCATAACTCTCTTAGCAACCCCAAGCCACGAAGAAGATTATGCTTCGGTTTCAGAAATAGCAGAATATCTAGGAATATGGTTTGACGAAAATGTGGTAAAAAGACCGAACGAGAATACAATTAGAGGATACTTAGAGCATTCGCTCTTCCCTCATCAAATGATTGTCAAGTATAAGCCAGAGCCTTGGGAACCTTTTACTGCTAAAATCGTTTGGAAAAGAAAGCCTGACGGCGATAAGTACGGAGTTGCTTTTGCTGCGAGAGAATTGATGGCAGCCTATAAGTACGATGTTTCGCACGTTTTTGCTTTAGGCTATTCTCATTCTGGAGCAGTCTCCCCCATGCACAAATTTCTCATCCTGTACAAAGCTTACTTAGAAAGAGAAAGAAGTGATTTAAGAAAGTCTGAGTTGGCAAGAATTAAATTGCTTTCTCCTTCCATAGTGGAATTCGCTATCCAAGATTTGAGAAGAGAAGGTTTAATAGGAGTTGAAGGAAAAGATGAGGCACCAACGGTTAAATGGGAACTACCTGTTTTAATGAATGAAAAACTTTTTTCTGTAGAGTTTGAAAAAACTGGAGTGTGGATAACTGAGAAAGGAAAAAAGTATTTTGAGGATCCGGAAGGAATAGGTCTACCTACAGTTGAACTGATTCGAGATTTGGGAAGAGCAGAAGAATACAGAGAGGTTTATGAAAGAATGCTTCATGATTCTTCTTTAAGGTTAGAGGTTGGAACTTTTGCTGCTTCCAAACATAGAGAAGATATGAGATTCGGCAGACCTGTTCAATTCCAAGAGATAGTTCTTTCTCATTTAAGCGATAAACCATTGACTCCAAAGCAAATTGTTGAAAAAACTGGATTAAGATACAAAACTGTTCTAGGAGCCTTATCAAAGCTAAAAGAAAAAGGATATGTGAAGCATACAGAAAAAGGATGGATAAGAAGTTAAGAAATCTTGCTTCATA